>NZ_AP025477.1:1298642-1947964 GCF_024347415.1 Vibrio crassostreae | reverse complement strand
AAGCGCCACGACTTAACAAGTCGTGGCGCTTTTGTTTTAGTGGTAACTATAATTGCAATCGCCACATCAATTTTTACTCATACGTGATTTGCTTACGTTCATCGTGAGGTTGTCGATGAAAAGAAAAAAGCGCCCAAGCTGGCTGGTGCTTGAGAGCCTTTTGTAAACTGAATATGTGGATTAGAAGTTGTAACCACCACCAACCATGAATACCCATGGGTCGATATCAACGTCTGTTTTGAACTGTTGACCATTAAACTTATATTTTGCTGTAGTACCAATATCTGCATACCAAACTGATGCGTTCAGGAACCAGTCTTCATTAATCATGTAGTCCATACCAATGTTTGCCGCTAAGCCCCAAGAATCATCAAGAGATAAGTCACTTAAGCCTAGATCTTTCGCTCCTTGGTTTAGTGACTCATCGAAAAATACAGTGTAGTTGATACCCGCACCTACGTAAGGACGGAAATCACTGTTCGCTTGACCAAAGTAGTACTGAACCATAAACGTTGGTGGTAGGTGTTTAGTCTCTGCTATGTCTCCGAGGCCAGTAGCTGAAATGTTATGAGAGAAAGGGCTAGCTGCCAATACTTCAAAACTGATGTTGTCAGTAAACATGTAACCGAAGGTCAAACCAAGTTGAGTATTAGAATCGACACCGAATTTAACTCCAGCTGTATCAAGAACGTCACCGCTGCTGTCGTTTGGAGATACTGTTGCTGCACCTGCACGGATGATGAAATCACCTTCTTTATGAGCAAGAACATTGGTTGACATAAGAGCTGTAATAACCGCAATACCACATACTGTTTTTTTCATTATAATTTCCTTTTGAGGGCTTCATATTATTGGTGAATGAGTAATCATTTCTTATTTTGCGTGCAAGGTAACATAGAATAACCCTACTTTATTGATGGAAATCAATTTGTGAAAAGTTATGATTATTTATGTAAATTTATATCGACCCGATCACTTTATTACTTCATTTTATTGACAGTTTTGTAATGCGACTTTTCCGTGCATCATTTTGTTAATCCAACCCAGTCACTTTGCTCAGATATCTTTGGATCAAAATAGAGCAAGCCAACATCCCGTACGCATCAATTTAGTGCAATCCAACAAGAAATATCCCCTCCTTGTTTAATATTCAATGAGTTACATTTGGCTTAGTGCTTGCAAGTCTATGTTCATAATCATAAATACATTGAGGTTCTGACCATGCAAGACACTCTAACAATCGTTCTGGCCGGCGGTGTTGGCTCTCGGCTTTCTCCCCTCACCGATAACCGCGCAAAACCTGCGGTTCCCTTTGGTGGCAAATATCGAATCATCGATTTCACTCTCGCGAACTGCTTACACTCTGGGCTACGCCAAATTTTGGTGCTGACTCAGTACAAATCACACTCATTGCAAAAACATTTGAGAGATGGTTGGTCGGTGCTTAACCCCGAGCTCGGCGAATACATCACCAATGTTCCCCCACAAATGCGAACCGGTGATAGCTGGTACAGCGGCACTGCCGATGCCATCTATCAAAACTTGTATCTGCTTTCTCGTAGTGAAGCCAAACATGTGGTGGTGTTATCCGGCGACCATATCTATCGCATGGATTACGCGCCAATGCTCAAGCAGCACAAAAAGAACGAGGCTGACCTGACCGTGGCGTGCATGGAGGTTTCGATTGACGAAGCCAAAGAGTTTGGTGTGATGGAAATAGACGAGTCTCTACAAATCAATAACTTTACCGAGAAACCACGTTACCCCGCGTGCGTACCCGGTAGACCAACTCGAAGCATGGCTTCAATGGGGATTTACATCTTTGATAAAGAAGTACTAACACAGGCATTATTGGCAGACGCAGAAGATCCAGACTCAAACCATGATTTTGGCAAAGACATCATTCCTAAGTTAGTCGGCAATAACAGCGTTTACGCGTATAAGTTTGGTGATGAGGAAGGACGTGTGACGCAAGATGCTTACTGGAGAGATGTTGGTACTATCGACTCTTATTACCAATCGAATATGGATCTGTTGAAACCGGCCTCGCCTATCGATTTATACCAACCGGATTGGGCTATTCGCACTTATGAGCCACAACTGCCGCCCGCACGAACCATTGCTTCGGTCGAAGGTAACCAAGGGATATTCATCAACTCGATGATCGCCAATGGTGTTGTGATTGAAGGTGGTTCGGCGCAAAACTCTATCTTCTTCCCAAAAGTGAAAGTCAGCAATGCCGCGATTGTGATTGATAGTATTCTGTTTGAAGATGTTGAGATTGGAAAAAACTGCCACATACAAAACTGCATCATCGATAAGAACGTCAAAGTGCCTGACGGAACCCAGATCGGTGTTGATAGCCTTGCCGACGCCAAACGCTTCCATATATCAAAACAAGGCGTGATTGTGGTGCCCTCTTCTTATCAATTTGAAGAGTAATCTTTGACGTTGGAATAGCTTTTATTTAAACGAGAAAAGGCAGCGAGTTCGCTGTCTTATTATCATTCGAAATAACCTTAACCAAAACCTAAATTCATCCCGCGTTGAAAGAGATTTATAAAACCAGGCTAGAATAAGAATTCGTAAGAATGTTTGATTGAGGCGATAAAGCCTAAGTCCTATAGAAGGCTTAGAGCAATACTTCAAAGATGAGGGATTTTTAAACACGTTTGAAATTCACGAAACATAATATGCGATCAGTTAATCGGACTTTCAAGGGAGTAAGGGGAGATTATTTGATAACACTGAAGTTAATCACACATGTGTACTTTCTCTATTGGTGAATCTATCCGATGTTTGCTACGTTTAAATGACACAGTCATTGGAAAGGTATGATTTATGAAAATAAACGTTCAAACACATCACGTATCAATTAACGACGACTCACGTAAAGACATCGAAGGTAAGTTCGAAAAGATATCAAACCATTTTCCATCACTGATTAGCTGCGACATCATCATTACAAAAGAACACAGCCAACATCAGGTTGAAGTGTTCACCAACTACGAAGGTGTACGTGTAAACGCAAAAGCTACAGATGACGTTATGTATCCAGCTATCGCTTCAGCACTCAAGAAACTTGAAGCAGGCCTAAGTAACCGTAAGGGACAATTGAAAGCCGACCTACACGAGAAGCCAACAAGTACGAAGCCAGAGATTGCTTCAGACATCATCCAAGAGATGAAGTTGGTATAACTCCACAGTAGAAGTTCGCTAATAAACAATAGCAGCGCAAAAGAATTTCAAAGCCAGCACATGTGAACTGACCCCCAATAGTTGGACACCAATTATTGGGGGTCTTTTTATGTCCAAATATAGCCGAGAGCTAAAATGTATCATTGCTAAGCAATATTTAGATGGCACGTCATCTCTCTGCTTAGCAAAACAATATTCAATCTCTTCAAGACAGATACGGTATTGGGCTCAAGTCTTTGCCATCCATGGTACTGATTCATTTTTACCAACTAAGCATGCTGCCTCTGCTCAGACAAAGCGAAAAGCATTGAATTTAATGTGGACGAATGAATGGTCTCTCACGCACACTAGCGCTGTATTAAACCTCTCATCCCCTGGGATACTCTCTGTCTGGCTCAAACGATTTAATGAGCTGGGTATCAAAGGGCTCAAAATGCGCCAGAAAGGAAGACCCTCAATGAAACAGCAACCTCAACGTACCACTAAGCCTGATAATGAAATGACGCTTGAGGAGCTAAAAGAGGAGTTGGTCTACTTACGAACCGAGAATGCCGTTCTAAAAAAGTTGGAAGAGTTGGAGCAGGAAAAAAACCGTCGAACAAAGAAAAAGCGGTCATAGCTCTAACTCTTAAAGGCAAGTACCCACTAAAGCACTTACTGCACACTCTACAGCTGGCAAAAAGTGTCTTTTATTATCAGGCTCAAACGAGCAAGCGCCCAAATAGCTACGAACGTGAGCTGCGGTTGATAAAGTCAATTTATCATGAACATAAGGGTCGATACGGCTACCGCCGTATTCACTTGGAACTAAAAAATCAGGGGGTCGTGCTTAATCACAAAACGGTTCAAAGACTTATGGCTCAGCTGAACCTTAAATCGACAGTCAGGATTAAAAAGTATCGTTCATACCGAGGAGAGTCTGGAACAGCAGCTCCCAACGTGCTTGAAAGAGATTTTAGTGCGACTCAACCCGACGAAAAGTGGGTAACTGATGTCACGGAGTTCAAAGTCAAAGAGCAGAAAGTATACTTGTCTCCCATTGTCGACTTGTTTACTCAGGAAGTGGTTGCTTATAGAGTGGCCCAAAATGCCTGCTTGCCGCTTGTCACGGATATGCTGACGGAGGCTATATCAAAGCTGAAACCCAACTCAAAGCCAATTATACACAGCGATCAAGGTTGGCAATATCGCCATCGACAGTATCAGAAAAAGGTAGCGGAGAGTGGGTTAACGCAAAGCATGTCGAGAAAAGGTAACTGCTTGGATAATGCGGTTGCTGAAAACTTTTTTGCTTTACTCAAAACAGAGATGTATCACAACCAAAGCTTTGAAGATGCAGATGCTCTGATAGAGCAAATTAAAGAATACATCGAGTACTACAATACCAAACGTATAAAAGTGAAACTAAAAGGCCTGACTCCGATAGAATATCGAACTCAGGCCTTGAAAGCCGCTTAACAGAAATGTCCAACTTTACGGGGTCACTTCAATGTTGCTGGCTTTTTCGATCTATACATCAATTTCCTTGATTTTTCCGACCACCGACCTTCGCTTCCTATATTAGAAATAAGCCCAACTCTCTATCGTTTTAACAAACTTATGTCGCTGGCTGCTATAACAATCGCTAGCGGTATTTGATACAGTGATAAGTAGAAATTTAGACAATAAAGGAATGTTTATTATGAAAAAAATCGCGCTAATTCTATTTCTAGCGACTCAACTGATGGCTTGTACAGAAGTGGGCAGTGAAGCTTGGTGTACAGATATGAAAGAAAAGCCGAAAGGCGACTGGACTGCCAATGAAGCCGGTGATTTTGCTAAGCACTGTGTTTTCTAAACACTGTTAAGCGTTAATTAACAACACTTAGTAGCACTGAGTGGAAGACATTTAACGACGAACTGAACACTCCACGCAATACAATAGATCCGAATAAGTGAGTTTGAGGATGGAACACCAACTAGGCAATAACTGGAAGCACATCGAATGGGTATTAACCGATGTTGATGATACGCTCACTTGGCAGGGTTCACTCCCTCCAGAAACATTGATTGCGTTACAAAAGCTAAGAGATAACGGAATTAAAGTGGTCGCAGTAACGGGAGCCTGTGCTGGTTGGTGTGATCATATTGCACAACTATGGCCTGTAGACGCCGTGCTTGGAGAGAACGGCGCCTTCTTATTAGAGAAACAAGATGGTGCATTACAACTCTCATCTGAAACACCGCTAGAACAAGTGCACCATAATCAAGCCAAGCTCAAACAAGAAGTTGAATCGATCTTGCAGAGTTACCCAGACCTATCCCTAACTTTGGATCAATCTTACCGCTTGTGTGAGGTCGCGATTGATATCGGCCAAAACCGTCAGCCTGTTGACCCTGAAATAGTGCAAGCGGTACTCGAAAGAATACATGCTTTAGGCGCACACGCGACAGCAAGTTCGATTCATATCAATGCTTGGTATGGTGAGCACTCGAAGAAAAACGCCGTGCTCCGTTTCCTTTCTAGTAAAGGCCTATCGCTTGAACAAACCCACAAGCAAGCGTGTTATGTCGGCGATTCAATGAATGATCAACAGATGTTCGAATCACTACCGCTCACCGTTGGCGTGGCTAACATTGAGCATTATTGGGATAAGCTAGATCATCATCCAAGCAAGGTGATGTCACAACCGGGTGGTTATGGGTTTGCAGAATTTGTGGATTTACTGCTGACGCTTAAAAGTGAGACAGCGAAAAGCTAACCATCCCCTTCTAAACAAGCTTTCTGTCCATTCAAACAACATAAAAAAACGACCGCTAGGTAGACCGAAGTACCTAGGGTCGTTTGAGCTTCAAAATGCTAGATAAGCTCTTAACTTTCACACAACATATTGTCTATATGAGTTTGTTGCGAATGTGGATCACTACAGCTTCTGCAATGATAACCACAGCAAAAATACTCACCAATACCATCGACACTTTTTGCCACTCGAAAAGGTTCTGCGCATCGTTGAGCACTACGCCAATACCACCAGCGCCCACTAAGCCCAATACCGCAGATTCACGCACGTTGATGTCCCAACGGAACAGTACAATTGAGTAGAATGCGGGCATCACTTGCGGCCAATACCCTTTCAGCAGAATACTCATCCACGAAGCGCCCGTTGCGCGTAAAGCTTCAATAGGCCCCATGTTCACTTCGGCAATGGCTTCCGCTAACAGCTTCCCTACAAAGCCGATACTGCGAATTGCAATTGCCATGATACCTGCGAGAACACCGGGGCCAAATAGTGCGATAAACAGTAATGCCCACACTAGTGAGTTCACTGAACGTGAAGACACAAGGAAGAATTGAGCAACCCAGTTCAACGCTTTATTAGGTGTAATGTTCGGTGCGTTTAACAACGCCAAAGGGATCGCAAACACCAAGGTAAATAAGGTACCTAATGTAGCGATGTGCAGCGTCTCAATCATCGCCGCGTGGATCGACTCGGGATAGAAGCCGTAGTCCATTGGCACCATGCGTTCAAACATGTCCGCAAACTGAGCTGGTGCGTCATATAGGAACTCAGGAATCACTTCCACCGTCTGCCAAGACCACACGATGGCGCATACAAGGCTAAGGTAAACGGCAAATCGAGCCACACGTTCGTTGGGTGTAAAGCGCTGCCACTCTCTATCAATAGATGCAGTTGTCATTAGAAGATTCTCCTAACAATGTTGGAAAGAAATTCACCGACAAGAATCAGCGCGATGATCGTTATCAAAATAGCAGCGACAAAGTCGTAGTCGAAACGTTGGAATGCCGAGAATAACGTCCCACCAAGGCCGCCCGCGCCAACGATACCCACCATAGTTGAGTTACGTAAATTCGAGTCCAACTGGTAGCTAGCGAAGCCAATAAAACGAGTAAACACCTGCGGCATTACCGCATACAGAATCACACTGATGAAGCTAGCGCCGGTCGCTTTAATCGCTTCAACAGGCTTGAAAGAGATCTCTTCAATCGCTTCTGCGAACAGCTTGGCAATAAAACCAATCGATGCGAACACCAAGGTCAGAATCCCAGCCAGGGCACCAAAACCCACCGCTTTCACAAACAAGATTGCGATGATCACTGGATGAAAAGAGCGACACAGTGCGATAAAGCCCCGAATAGGTGTCGATACAATCGAAGGCATCATGTTTCTTGCAGCAAGTAAGCCAAGAAACAGCGAAATGATGATGCCGAAGAAACTCGAAATGATCGCTATCTGTAAGCTCTCTGCTAAGCCGCTTAGCAGTAGATTAGTACGCGAGAAATCTGGCGGAAACATTCTTGATAGTAACCGCTCACTCTCACCAAAACCGATGACCAAACGATCAAAAGTCAGCCCTAACGTCGAGAAACTGTAAAACAGATACGCAACTATCGCAGCGATGATTGCTCGGTTAGTCCATGAGGTTTTGAACGGGTTTTCATGCTTCGCTGGCGACTGGTTTGACGATGCACTTGGCGATGAGCTTGGGGTTAATCCAGCCATGATTCACCCCCATAGATGATTTTTAGATCTTCCTCTGAAATGCCTTCAGGGCTGCCGTCGTAATGTACTTTGCCATTACACATGCCGATGATGCGTTTGGCGTAACGCTTGGCTAAGTTGACATCGTGGATGTTAACCAACACAGGGATGTTCTTCTGCTCGGCGAAAGTTTCCATCAGCTCCATGATCTCAACCGCGGTTTTCGGGTCGAGTGATGACGTTGGTTCATCCGCTAATAAGATATATGGGTCTTGCATGACTGCGCGAGCGATACCGACACGCTGTCTTTGGCCGCCTGACAAACTGTCGGCACGTTGGTTTGCAAAGTCTTGTAGGCCTACAAATTCAAGTAACTCGAACGCTTTTGCTAAGTCTTGTGGAGAATAGTTACGACGCCACGCATTCCAAGCCGTCATGTAACCCAAACGGCCGCTTAACACGTTCTCGATAACCGTTAAACGTTCCACGAGGTTATATTCTTGGAACACCATGCCGATGTGTCGACGTTGTTTACGTAGCGCTTGGCCTTTTAATTGAGTCAGGTCTGCGCCATCAAAAATGATTTCGCCTTGGCTTGGATCATTGAGGCGGTTGATACAGCGCAGAAGCGTACTTTTACCGGTACCAGATGGACCAATGATCGCGATGATGCCTGGCTCATCGATATCAATATTAATGCCTTTAAGGATTGGCTTGCCTGCCACATATTCGTGGAAAAGGTTGTTTATCTTTATTCCTTCATAGCTTGCTACGGCCATACTGCATTTCCTTGTGCGAATTTTAGAATGATCTATGCCCTACCCGCGAGGGCATAGATATTTAGTTGAAGTAGGTGTTTTTAAAGAACTAAGTCTTTCGAGAACTTAGTCTTCTAATAGAAAAAGAATTAGCCGTTGTTTGCTTGTTTCGCTAACTCAGCTGCTTTTTTCTTCGCGCGTTTAGCCGCATCTTTTTCCGCGAGTTTCTTAAGGCCAGCTTTAGTGTAAGCCGTACCTGTCGCGTGGGCGATATCACGAATCACGTCCCACTCTTCTTTGTAGCTGATTGGTGAGAAGCGGTCTGCACCTTTGAATGATGCGCTCATCTCTGGTGTGAAGCGGTAGCTAAAGAAAGCTTCGTTGATCTTCTCAACCAGCTCCGGTTTTAGGTTGTACGCGTAACCAAACGCAGACGTTGGGAAGCGCGGGCTACGGTAGATGATCTTAAGCTCAGAATCATCAACACGACCTGCTGCCACCATACGATCGTACACGTCAGATGCCACAGGTGCTGCATCATAGTCTCCGTTGAATACACCGAGAATCGATTGGTCATGCTTACCTGAGTAAAGCACTTTGTAGTCTTCATCTGGCACTAACCCTTTAGCTGGGAATAACGCACGAGGAGCTAGGTTGCCAGAGTTTGATGATGCAGAAGTGTGTGCAACCTTTTTGCCTTTTAGATCATCCATGGTGTTGATACCACTGTCTTTGCGTACAATGGTAATCAGGTTGTAGCCTTGGAAACCAGACTCATCGCCTTTCACTGCAATTGGAACGTAGCCCGCTAGGTTAACCGCGTAGCCAGTTGGGCCAGTAGAGAAACCAGCTACGTGCAAACGGCCAGAACGCATCGCTTCTACTTGTGCAGAGTTCGAGTGCACCGTGTAGTAAATCACTCGCTTACCCGTGATTTTGCTTAAGTGAGCTTGGAAGTCGGCAAACGCATCTTTGTACAAAGCAGGGTCTTCTACTGGCGTGTAAGTAAACACAAGCGTGCTTGGGTCATTCCACTCATCTGGGTTCTTCGGTGAATCGGCGACCAAATCTTGGTTTTCATCACAGTATCGATCGTCTAACACACCACGACTAGAGCAGTCGCTTGCCATAGCCATTGAAGGAAGTAGTAATGAGCTAGCGATTAACAGTCCTTTAACACTGATTTTCATATTCAAACCTTACTTTTACTTATTGTTGAAAGTCACCTTCACTATTGCAGCCTTTGTGCCATGTTTTTATCCCCTTAAATTCAATAACTTAAATAAAAAACCACATTCAGAAATCTATTTTGAGTCATTCATGTCCAACCCATAAGCTTGCATTTGGGTCATTTCTGTCCCATCAATTTTAGTGGTAAAAAAAGAGCCCGAAGGCTCTTTGGTTCACTGCTTTTTCTCTTATTATTCTTCAATAATCCAGATAATTTAGGCGTCGCTGTCCATGCAGTTTGCGTAGTAAGTTACTGTTGCTGGCCAGTCACTGAATACGCCCATCACACCAACACCTTGCGCCAACACATCGAGCATTTTCATCATGTCGCCATCATTGTTGATGCCATCTTTTACGCTCTTGTAGTACCAACCACCACCTTGAGCGAGTGGGCCTGAACGCTCCAGAGTCCATGCAATAATGTCGAGGTCTGCACCTTTAGCAAGCTTGGCGTAATTAGACGCAACCAGTTCGTTGTTCTCATCTAGATCAACCAGAGCAAACAGAGGCGGCGCAATAATGTTTACACCCGCATCGTGCAGCTCTTTCATGTTCTCAACAGATGCAACAAAGTCCGCTTGCTCGTAAACACGGTCATCAAGATACACGGCCTGTTTGCCGAATTTTGGTGCTGCTTTGATCCAATACTTCACGTCATCCAGGTTGAACGATTGCAAGTAAGTCTCTGAAGGTGCAAAGCCCGCTTCTTTTAGTTCATCCACTAGCTTTTGCGCGTACATCTCTTGGCTAAAGCCATTGAAAGGCATTTCAACCGCTGCCGATTTCAATTCAGGTGTCACCTTTACACCGTGTTCTTTAAACAGTGCCGCACTTTCTGCGTGTGTCATCAGCGTCCCACTCTGGCTGTATAGATCGGTTCTCCAACCTGGAGTACCATTCATGTACTCTTCGACTGTGGTGGCTTTCGGGTTCGCCCCATCCATTTTACCTTTTAACGTCTTAAACTCCGCTAACGTGAAATCGGAAGTACGACACTCAACCTGAGCATCTTCACCTGTCGCAGGGTTCGCAGGTTTAAATGGAACTGAACATTTCTTAGCGAGATCAGGGTGTGCCAAGACATCTGTTGTGGTGTGCAGATCACTTTGCGAGTGACGGCATACCAACGCCTTATCTTTGGTAAAGGTTACATCACACTCGACAACGCCCGCGCCCATCTGAATTGCCGCTAAGTAAGATTCTTTGGTGTGCTCGGGAAACTGCATTGCAGCTCCGCGGTGCCCAATAGAAAAATCACTACGATGAAAAGGCCCTTCGCTACAACTGAGCAGCTTGGTTTTCAAAGGGCTCTCATCCATATTGTTGACTAAAAAGAGGGGACGAGGTCCTAGGTTTGCTGACTCTGTTGCCGCCCATGCTGTCATTGAGCTAACGCCGAGTATCAGAGCAATCGAACCTTTCAGTATTTGCTTCATGTTTGTATCTCCTTGCAACAAGCAATTATTTTTCTAATTTCCTTAATCCGGTCATTTCTACCTTCTGTGAGATGACCTCATGTGGGCAGGTGCCACAATGTAGGGATTGCACGCTTTGTGCCAAATGTTAAAACTCTTTTATTACAATTACTTGAAACAGTTAATCATTCGACTAAATGATAAATGGGTCATTGTTGTCTTGTGCTTTTTCTTCTGCTTTGTCTTTTGGTTTAGGTTTGCTCCTCAAGAACCAAGTTAATGAGTTAGGCTTTAAAACTCTCTTTATCCAACTGATGTTTCTTCATTTTTCGATAAAGCGTTTTTCGCGGTAAGTTCAGCTTATTCGAGACCTCATTGATATTGCCCGCGCTCTCTATCAAGGCTTCGGTTAATACATTTCTCTCGTACTGCTCCATCTGCTTTTCGAAGGCGAAATCTTCCCCAGACACTTCACAAATTGGCGACTGAAGATCGAAACCATCACCAACGATACCCAACACAAAACGATCAGCGACATTACGCAGCTCACGCACGTTACCGGGCCATTCGTGTCGACATAGTTGCTGAATCTGCTCAGGGTAAATCGTTGATGGGCGTGTCTTGTATTTGTGGCTCGCTTGAATCACAAAATGACGGAACAACACCTGAATGTCTTCTTTGCGTTGACGCAATGCGGGAAGGTTTAAGCTAGCAATATTGAGGCGATAGAAGAGATCAGCTCTGAACTCACCTGATTCACTCAGGCTCGCGAGATCGGCTTTACTGGCCGCGACCACAACGATGTCGACGGGTATCAACTCATTACCGCCTACACGCTCAATCATTCGTTCTTGAATCACGCGCAGCAGTTTAATTTGCACCGCAATTGGCATACTTTCTATTTCATCAAGAAACAGAGTGCCGCCATTGGCTTGTTCTATTTTGCCGATACGTTTCTTATTGGCACTGGTAAACGAGCCCGCTTCATGACCAAACAACTCACTTTCGATAATGCTTTCTGTCATGCCGCCACAGTTTATCGCGACAAACGGTTTGGCTTTACGACGGCTGAATTGATGCAGAGCTCGAGCTATTACCTCTTTGCCCGTTCCCGTTTCTCCGTTGATAATGGTGTCGACGCCAGTATGTGCTAAGGCAAGCACTTGCTTACGTATGGTATCCATCGCTTTCGATTGGCCAATAACCACAGACTCAATCGGAAGATCTGAGTCCTGATCGTCGTCTAACGTTGCAGGGCTGTTGTGCTGACACTGTGCCAACGCCAAGTCGAGCTTTTCTACCAACTCACTGGCATTGAGGGGTTTCTCCAGAAAGTCGAACGCACCCAACTTCATCGCCTCTATCGCCATCGGAATATCACCATGCCCGCTCATCAGTAACACCTGAACATTGGCTGCGCGATGTTGGATTGAACTCAACAACGTAAGCCCATCCACTTGTGGCATCCGAACATCACACAACACCACCGACTGACTGTTTGCGTTCAGGGACTTTAGACCAAGGTTTGGGTCGGTAAAGCTAGTGACACGAAAACCCTCGAGCTCCAACATTTCGCTCACGGCTTCAACGACGTCTGTTTCATCGTCGATAAGAACTATGTGTTTTTCTGAAGTCATGAGTCTGTGCCTTTTGGTAGAGTGACGATAAAGGTGGTGCCTTGGTGTTCAACCGATTCCACGTGAATCGAGCCGCCAAAGTCTTTAATTATGTTGAATGCGATAGACAAACCGAGCCCGAGCCCTTTGCCTGTGGTCTTGCGGGTATAAAACGGATCAAACAGGTAAGGAATATCTTCTTCGGGTATCCCTAATCCATTGTCTTTAACTGATATCTGAATGGTGTTCCGGTACTCTTGAGTGGAGATGCCGAGCTGAGGCAGATCTCTATGTTCAACGGCATCCAACGCATTGCTGATCAAATTCACCAGCACCTGCTCTAAGCGAATGCTGTTGACTCGCACCAATTGGTCGCTTTGTGGGGAATACTGAATCAGCACTCTACTCTGCCGCGTTTCAAAGAGATCGATCGCATCACCAATCACCTTATCTAATTCAACGTTATCTATTTTGCCATCGCTCTTGCGCGAGAATGCCTTCAAGTGACGTGTAATCGCAGCCACTTTATCTAGTAAGATCTCGATCTTTTTCAGATTCTCTTCTGCCCTATCTGCCCTTTGTTTACCTAACCACAGTTGCGCGCTTCGAACATGACTGTTCACGGCCGTTAATGGTTGGTTGATCTCGTGAGTAATGCCCACACTTAACTGCCCCAACGCGGCCAGTTTTCCAGCTTGAATAAGCTCGTCTTGAGTAACACGCAGTTTGGCCTCGGCTAAGGTACGTTCTTCCACCTCGGCCTCCAATTTACGGTTGGTTTGCTTGACGACTTTGGCCGTGGTCTGAAATACCTTTAGGTACTTAGCCATTTGCGTCACTTCATCTTTGCCACGAATCGCCACTTCAGTATCTAAGTGGCCAGTCGAAATCGCAAACATGTTGTCTTTAAGCTGTAATAGCCTTTCTAAAATACTCTTGCGCACATAGAACCAAGAGATAGCCGCGGCAGCTAACACACTGAACAGTGAAAGGAAAAGTGATAAACGTTGGTTCGATTGCAAAGAGTGTTGCGCCTGCTGAATCGACTGATCAATATTGCGGTTCACTTGGCTGGTGTTACGTTCAATTTGTACCGTTAACTGATTCAAATGCTCACGGCTGTTTTGTAAGAAATACTGCTCTTGATAGAGATGGTCGAGCGCTTTGTTTTTAAGCCCGTACAAACTGCTATCACTTGAGGCTAGGTTGTAAATTACGGTGAGCTGATGATCCAGTTCTGGAAAGGCACTTCTTAAATCGCCACTGACCCAAAGCTGCCACCACTCTTCTCCAATCTGCTCTAATCGTAAACTGGTGTAATCCAGTTCATTAAAACTGGAGTCGTTATACAGTTTTTCTACCAAGCCTAATTGGTAGTACAACAGGGACTTTAATTGCGTGTATTGAACCTGCTCTTTAGCTGACTCAGGTAGGTTATCAAGTGAATCACTGGCTTGCTGCAATAGCGGGTAAAAGCCTTCGAGTAGATTACGAAGTTCTTGGTTGAGCTGTTCAGATTCAATCTCACTTTGGTACAACAGACTGAGGCTATTGTTAACTTGGGCGATAAGATCTTTAAAATAGGAATGATAATCGGGGAATTGAACCATTACGCTATTCATGACGGAAATGGCGTCTTCAATTTTAAGCATCGCTTGTTTGCGTTCTAAATTCGATTCCGCATCACTGAGCTGAGATGAGGTTGTGATAATCACACGCACCATGTCATTGAGGCGTGCAGCGTTATCTAAAGCGGGGATTTCACTCTCCTTTAGCTCAACAAGACGTTGATTTAAGTCGTCAAAGGTAAAGCTGGAGACAACCGAAAGGAAGATAGTGGTCATTGATAACATAGCCAATGCCAATACCAAGCGCAGCTCAATACCTTTCCAACCAAACCACTTACGACGTGGGATTTTGATCGAAAACGGGCGCTCGAAACTGTCCTTTTCTTCTACAACCTTGGAGACATGACTGCTCACTCGCCCCACCTTCTTCTCATCAAATCGTCAACAGGAACTGCTAATGATTCAATTAGTTATGGCATGAGCCTTACTTAGGCTTACATCGAATAGCTTTAGTAAAACTATTAAATGAAGAGTAATCATTAACATTTCACATAAGATATCATAACAATTATTTTATAAAGCTTGCGTGGTCTGTTTTGCGATAATAGAAAGTGACCGTACCGACAGAAACGTGATTAGTTTATCAATACAAAAAATCGCATAGGCTTTCACCTATGCGATTTCATTGATGTCATGTCAATCTACTGGCCGAGACTTAACGACTTAGAGAATGATCATCCCATCTTGATAAGTCAGTGCTGGCGACACGTCTTGACCAAGTAATACAGGTCCATCTAGGTCGACGATTTCCGATTGCACAGCGATAGGCAGCGCTGCACGCATGGCCAGTGAAGTGCCAAGCATACAGCCCGACATCAAAGTAAAACCGAGCCTTTGCGCTTCTTCGGCAAGTGCTAATGCTTCTGTCAAACCACCGGTTTTATCAAGCTTGATGTTGACCATTTCATACTTGCCCAACAACGAAGACAGTTGGGAACTGGTATGGCAGCTTTCATCAGCACACAGTGGAATTGGATGCTTGATGTGTGCCAGTGAGGCATCATGCTGTTGTGGTAAAGGTTGCTCGATCATCGCGATATCAAACTCAGTCAGCTGATTGAACAGTTCTTCAAGGTTCAGCCCAGTCCATGCTTCATTGGCATCCAGTACAATTTTAACCCCAGGATCCGCTTCTCGGACAGCGCGTACACGCTCTACTACTTGCTCACCATCAAGCTTCACTTTTAGAAGTTTCGCACCGTTCGCCACATAATCTCGAGCTTGTATTGCCATCGCCTCTGGTGTGCCAATCGAGACTGTCATAGCGGTAACAATCTGCTTAGGTAACTCGAACAAGCTATTCGGAAAGATCTGGTCGTTCTGCTGCGCTTGATAATCCCAAAGCGCACAATCGATAGCATTACGCGCAGCTCCTCCGGTCAATGAAGACTGAAGATGATCTCGTAACTCTTCAGGATCGGTCATACCACGCTCAAAGGCCATTTCAAGAGAGCTCGAAGCTTGTTGGATTTGCGCCAACACAGACTCGGATGACTCACCATAACGCGGGTAAGGAGTACACTCGCCTTGAGCTTGTTTACCATTATGTTCAATGTAAACGCGAACAACATGACACTCTGTTCGGCTGCCTCGAGATATGCGAAAAGGCGTTTGCATCGCGATAGTAACTGGTTCTGCTGTAATCTTCATAATTTCACTCGGTTGATGTTCGCTTTAACAAATGGAAACGTAGAAATGATGAAGTCGTTAAAGTGAATGTCGCAAATGATCAGTAATATGTTGTACACCAAATCGCACCGGATCCGTCACGGGCACTTGATAGAGTGTGGTCCATTCTTGGCACAATGTCTCAGCCTCTTCAATGCTAATAGCCGATGTGTTCAGGCAAATACCCACCAACTTCACATCTGGATTTGTCAGTCGTGCCGCCTGCAAGTTAACATCAATCGTCTGTTCAATCGTTGGTAGTTTAGCATGCGGAAGGTTGCGAATATGTGGTCGTCCTACTTCATGACATAGCACCAAAGCATCAGCTTGTGCGCCATGCAATAAACCCAAGCTCACGCCTGCAAAAGAAGGGTTGAACAAGGAACCCTGCCCTTCAATAATGTCCCATTCGTGACCGGTAAAATCGGGGCTGATCGCTTCCACCGCGCCAGAGATAAAATCTGCCACCACAGCATCAATCGAAATACCGCTGCCTTCAATCAAAATACCTGTCTGCCCTGTCGCTTTAAACTGAGCAGATGTTCCCGCTTCTTTAAGCGATTTCTCTATCGCCAGTGCAGAAAACATTTTGCCTACCGAGCAATCGGTTCCGACCGTAAGCAAGCGCTTACCTTGGCGAGGCTTGCCATTACCAACGTTTAGATCACCATCAAAATGGCGTACATCATGAAGGTTAGTCAATCCTCGTTGCTGCATGTCAGCAAGCGGTGAAAATTCGCTCAAGCGCTGGTGCATACCCGACGCAATCTCAAATCCCATTTCTGCAGCGGCTAATATCGTAGGTTGCCATGAGTCAGGAATAACGCCGCCCGGGTTTGCAGTGCCAATCACTAACGTTTTCGCACCTTGAGCTTGTGCCTGTTGCAAGGTCAGACCCATCAAACCAAGAGAAACGGTCTCTTCTGTTAAACGTAATTGGCCGAGGCAGATTTCTGGTCGCCATTGGTGAATACCACGAGCGGTTTTTGCGGCCAATGGGTCAGTAACATCCCCAAGAAAAAGAAGGTAAGGTTGAGCGATAGACATGAGCATTCCTAATTAATAAGTCCTTGTATGGAATTACTTTAATTAAGAAGTTAAAGGCTGCCGAATACCTATTTATCGAGTGCCTATAACCTTAAGTTATAGGGTGAGTATGACTCTTCAATGAAGCGATAAATTGCTTAACGGAAATCGACTGAGGGGTATGTTCTGCACAAAGTATCGATACCGAAAATTGGATGTCTGGTTGAAGCGGCAACACACAGACCGCATCGTCATTTTGATATTGCTCTGCCGTCCACGGATCAACAATCGCAAAACCTGCTTGATGCTTGACCAGCTCCGCCGCAGCGCTGTATCCGCGTACCGATATCGGATGATGATAATGCTCATCTCGCACAATCAAGCTTTGATGCAGCAGCAAACCCAGTGGGTCACGACTATCAAGCCCGATGATTGGCAACGGATAATTGATCAGGTCATCAAGGGTTAATTCTGTAGGTAACCGCTCAACGGTGTTGGATGGAGCCAGAACCTTGAGTGATTCAGTCAATAACGTCTCAGCCAGTATCGCAGGCGGCGCTTCGTCTCCAAATGCGATAGCGATATCGAGCTCATGTTTTAGCAACCCTGAACACAGTTCGTCACGATT
This sequence comes from Vibrio crassostreae, assembly GCF_024347415.1. Classification (NCBI taxonomy): domain Bacteria; kingdom Pseudomonadati; phylum Pseudomonadota; class Gammaproteobacteria; order Vibrionales; family Vibrionaceae; genus Vibrio; species Vibrio crassostreae. Next base: position 1,930,316 of record NZ_AP025477.1, on the reverse strand, counting down.
TGCAGTCAGCAATTCAAAAGAGAGCTCTTGCTCGCGAGACATCAGGGCGATCACAGGAGTCAGCAATTTGGTCGCTAAAATCGGCGGTGCGCCAATACGCAAATGCTGATGGCCTTGCTTCACTTTGTTAGTCAAAGAACGAAATTGACCCAGTTGTTGGTAGACCTTCTCCGCTTCCGGTAACAAGGTTTTCGCTTCAACCGTTGGCACCAATCGCCCTTTGACACGCTCGAACAAGCCAAACCCCAACTGCTGCTCAGTGTGCGCCAAAATACGCGTCACATTAGGCTGGGACACATGCAAGCTGCGTGCAGCTCCAGATACGGTTCCGGTCTGCATAATGGCGTAAAAGACTTCCAGTTGTCTCAGGTTCAAATTGATGTCCTTTGGTTCACCGAACAGGTTTAGGGCTTGGATTCTGTTGTATTAACTAAACTGTCTATCTATCAACTTAGCTATCTACATGGGTTTATTTTAGTAGCTCAGCTATCGTAGGTTTAAGAACCTCAGCCCAAGCTTGGTAAGCTTTAGCATTCAAATGCAAGTCATCACATGAGTGCTCATTCGACAGAAGCTTGTTAGGTGACAATACTGAATTCACATCTAAGAACGCAATACCTTGTTGAGTGCAGTACTCGCTTATTTTGCGATTGAACTGTTCCACCGAGGGATTCAAGCTTTGCAGTTTAGACCCTACATAAAGCGTTGATTGCACCAAGATGCGAATATCGTTTTCTTGCCACACCTTAAGCATATCAACGTAGTTCTGGTAGATATGCTCGACATCGTAACCTTGGGCTAAATCGTTTATCCCTGCCATAAAACACACCAGCTTTGGCTTCACGTTTAACGTGGTATCAATGCGGCGTAACATGCCGGTTGTGGTATCCCCCGCTAAGCCGCGATTGACCATAGAAACATCACGGAAAATATCCGCCCACGGAGCCCATTCAGTGATCGAATCACCAAACATGACTAAGTCTGCATTCGGAGAAAAATGGCGATGATTATCTGATGTCATGATGTAACGGCTCATGCTGTGGCCTCGCTGCTGAATCTCAGACTGAAGAGCAACCGCCTTGAGGATTTCACTGTCCGGAGTGGTGCTATCGAACTGAGCCAGTAACCCTTCGATGTGAGGCTTAAAAGGACTGAGACGTGTGCTCAATTGATGATGTTCTTTAAGGGAAGATAGCCTCTCTAACAATATGTACAGAGAGCGATTTTGACCAACTTCTTGGAATAACTGATAGAGATCGAGGACAGGGTGTTGTTGTAGCGCGGCAAGTAATTGCTTGTCTTCCATGGTGTTATCTAACCCTTCAATTATCTGGTGATGAACTCAAGATAATATCCGATTGCGTACGGGATAGATAACACTAGAAGCAGAGATTTACTTTTCTTTGATTAGCAAATGATTACGGTTATCACGGCTTTTCTTAATCAGCTCGTTGCTCTCATCCATTTCATCAGATTTAGCAAGGCGATCGTAAAGCAGCACATTCACTGTTGCCGCCAAGTTCATGCAACCTACCGTTGGAACGTACACCACATGATCCGCTCTATCGGCAACATCTTGAGAAATCGAACCATCTTCAGGGCCAAAGATATAGATAGCGTTTTCTGGGTGTTTAAAACGCGGCAGTGGCGTGGCACCTTCTGCTAGTTCTACACACACGATCTTAGTTTCTGGATCAAGATTGTCTAAAAACGACTCAACACCAGTCAACGGGATGGTACGCGCTGCACTCTTGGTATCGGTGTGAAATTTTGCGGCTTTTTCGTAGCGTTGCCCTGTGTATTTAACTTCGTCGACTTGGTAACAACCAGCCGCACGCATAACAGCGCCAACGTTTGTCGGGCTCTTTGGGTTAGTTAAACCAATAGTCACATGGCTTTTGTTCATGAATCTTTCTCACTTAACGAATAGACATAGCAGGGTGCTACAAAGCGTCGCATTCTAACAAAGCAGCGTCGAATTCAAAAGCATCGATACAAACTCACTTTTTCGCTCTTAAGCCTCTAGTTGCAAGGCTTCTCACCCAAAAAATCTAACCGCCATCATGTTTATAAAACAAAATCATTTCTGGATAACAATTCAACAACAAGTCCATTTACATTTTAAAACCACATTAATAATGTGTTGAAAATTGCATGAGACAATCACACAGGAAACGTGACATGACCCTAACCATCAAAAACCGCCTTTATATTCTCTCTTTCATTCCACTGCTGTTGATGGCAATCGGGATGATGAGTGTGACGTATATGAAGAGCACTGAGCTAACCGCACAACAAGTAGAATCGACGCGTAGCAATATGATGGCGATGAAAGAAAAGGAACTCAAAGCGTATCTGCAAATGGCTCAATCTTCTATCAGCCCGTTCTTGGAAAGAGGTGCAACATTAGAAGAGGCCTTGCCAACCTTAAGAACACTCGAGTATGGAGAATCTGGTTATATCTTTGGTTACGACTCTAAAGGTGTGAGAGTGGTAGTCGGACAAAATACGGATGGCATTGGTAAAAACTACTACGACCTGCAAGACAAAAAAGGCAATTACCTCATTCGTGACCTCATCAAGAACTCAAAGCTTGGCGAATTCACCACCTATTACTTTCCTAAACTTGGTCAATCTGAAGCCCTACCAAAACTCAGCTATTCAATATTCATCCCACAATGGGATTTGATGCTTGGTACCGGTTTTTATACTGACGACATTGATGCTGTCATCGCAGAAATGAAAGAGAGTTCGAATGCAGCACTTCAAAGTTCACTGACTGCTATCGCCCTTTTCTGTGGCTTGATCGCCCTAGTGGTTGCCGTGTTCGCAGTAGCAGTTAACCGTACCATCATGAAGCCGCTAGAACAGTTTGACCGTTCAATCAGCGCATTCGCAAGTGGTGAAGCTGACTTAACCGCTCGAATGGAAACCTTCAAAGCACCCGAGTTCACTAAGCTCAGCGAGAACTTCAATGCCTTTGTAGCCAGCCTGCAAACCATCATTCGCAGCGTCAGTGATGTCGGTCAACAAGTCGTAGCCGAGACATCTAGCATGTCTTCTCGCGCCGCTCAGGTCGACAAAATTGCTACAGGACAACGTGAAGAGACAGAACAAGTTGCAACGGCGATGACTGAGATGACCACAACGGCGCAAGAAATCTCTAGCAACGCAAGCCAAGCCGCTGATTCCGCTAAACTTGCAGAGGGCAATGCCAAAGAAGCACAACAGATCGTAAACGCAGCTGCAGATTCGGTTGCAGGCCTAGCGAGCGAAGTTTCAGAAGCCAACACCGTAGTATCACGATTAGAAGGCGATGTGCAGAACATCTCCTCTTCCCTGGCGGTTATCCAAGACATTGCAGAACAAACTAACCTACTTGCATTGAATGCCGCGATTGAAGCTGCTCGTGCAGGTGAACAAGGTCGTGGTTTTGCAGTGGTAGCTGATGAGGTACGTAAACTAGCAAGCCGAACTCAAGAGAGCACAGGCGATATTCACAAGATGATTGAGCAACTAAAAGCTGCTTCAGACGCCGCCGTAAAAGCGATGGATTCAAGCCAAAATCGTAGTACTCAAACCGTGGAAGAAGCAAACGCGGCCGCCACTGCACTGGCGAAAATCCAAGAGTCGATTGATACCATCATGGACATGAATTCACTAATTGCGACAGCAACAGAGCAACAGAACATTGTTGGCCAAGAGATATCTCAACGCATTGTAGTGATTTCAGACCAAAGCTCACAATCGGCGGCACTAGCAAATCAAAACCGCATCGGTAGCCAAAACCTCAACAGTCGTGCAAATGAGCTGTATCATTTAGTGGATCGCTTCACTGTCTAATGTCGAGTAAGTGAACGCTACTCAACGTTCAAAGCTATCATCATTAAAAGTAAACGGGCTTCAGAATATCTATTCGAAAGCCCGTTTTTTTTCGTTGGTGGCTTTAGATCATAAACTAATCCAATTGCTCAGACAGGAAATCCACCAGCAGGCGAACCTTTGAAGATAGGTTACGATTCTGCGGGTAAAGCGCCCAGATCCCCTCTTTATCGTCTCGGTAATCGGATAACACTTCGACCAACTCACCAGAATCAAGATCTTCGCTTACGTAGTATTCCGGTAGCTGCACTAAGCCGATGCTCTGCTTTGCCGCATCCAATAAAGCTAAACCACTATTACACTTAATGCGCCCATTAACACGAACCGACCGAGGGCAACCATTTTCTTTAAAGCGCCAGTGCTCAAAGCCACCGACCAAGCATTGGTGATGGCTTAACTCAGAAAGCGTATGCGGCTCGCCATAACTCTCAATATATTCAGGGCTTGCACACACGTAGAGTTGTCGTTGGGAGAGCTTCTTTGCCACAAGGCTTGAATCTTCTAAGCGGCCAAGGCGAATCGCCACATCAACGCCAGAATCGATAAGGTCGAGCTTTTGGTTGGTCAGCATTAGCTCTAGCTCGACTTGCGGATGAAGCTTTAAGAATTGGTGAAGTATCGGTGCGAGTTGGCGTTCGCCATAGGTCACGGGCGCGGTGACTTTCAGTAAGCCTTTTGGTGTGGATTGCATCTGCGTGACCGCAAGCTCAGCAATTTCTAAGCCCTCGACCAGCAACTTACACTGCTGATAATAGAGTTGCCCAGCCTCTGTTAGAGACACCTTTCGGGTCGTTCGATTGAGCAGTTTCACTGCGAGTCGTTCTTCGAGGTTTGCGACCCTACGACTGATTTGAGCCACCGACGTAGCGAGTTTCTGCGCCGCACCAGTAAAGCTTTCACGCTCTGCCACTGCAACAAACTCAATTACCCCTTCCCAATTGGCCATGCATTTACCTTATGCTGAATTTTGGTTACCCATACAGTGTATTGAAGATAGATATCAGTGTCACCTTGCTTGATATGCTTTGCGCATAAATCTTCGCCAGCCACAACTGATTAAAATAACGCCAACCGATACCTGACATTTCTCAAAACTCCTTACCGAACACTAACAAAATCGTATTTCCCCCTGACACTCCTCCTACCACTTCATTGATATGTTGGTTCTGTACCGGAACACAGGTACTTCAACACAGTAAGGTACTCCTATGAAAAAATTAATCATACTTGCATCAACTCTTGTACTCAGCACAACAGCGTTCGCAGCAACCAAAACTACGATTCAAGAAACAACGCTAAAATCTGATACATTTGTTACTGAAGCGGAAGCATACGATGCAGGAACTAACCTTATGGATGAGTTAAGCGCAAAAACACCTTTTGAGCTTTCAAGAGAACTGCCACAGTTCCAACAAACAACTAAATACGATTCGTTCAAGATTGATGACGCGAACATGGAAGTGAAAAAAATCACTAACATGAGCGGCGATGTTCATTACCAAGCGAACGTAAAAGTTGACTACCGTTACACATACAAAGACGGTCGCAGCAGCTAATACCGAACGATTAATTAGATCTCAAAACCGACCTAGTATCTAAAAGAAAGCCCGTACTCATTGAGCACGGGCTTTTTTGACCTTCAGCGCTGATTAATGGAATTCAAACGAACAACCAGTATCAGCTCATATTCGTCTGTCTACTTTGAAAATTAAACTTCAAACTGAGACACTAGGCTATCTAGCGCCTCACACTGTTCTGCCAATGCCATACATGCATTTTCTGCGCTGCTCGCCATTTCAACCATTTGCATGGTGCTTTCAGCGATGCGTTGAACATTCTTATTCACTTCTTCGGACACTTGAGACTGTTGCGAAGCCGCCGTTGCGATTTGTGTGTTCATGTCGTTCATCTTGCCGATTGAGTTGCGAATCTCACTCAATGAAGATGCCGCTGTTCCTGCTTGAACAATGGTTTTCTCGCCACTCACTTTGCTTTCAGTCATTACACCAACCGCGTGTTTCGCACCAACTTCTAAGCGTTCAATCATTGATTGAATTTCGCCAGTGCTGTCTTGAGTTTTACTTGCAAGCGCACGAACTTCATCAGCTACAACCGCAAAGCCACGACCTTGTTCACCGGCACGTGCTGCTTCAATCGCAGCATTTAATGCCAATAGGTTAGTTTGTTCTGCAATACCTTTGATCACACCAAGGATTGAGGCGATGTTCTTCACATCTGTGTCCAGTTCTTGAACTACACCACCCGCGTTCTCAATATCTTGCGCAAGGCGTTCAATCGAAGTCACGGTCAAGCCAAGCGTGGTATCTGCCGATTCCACTTCATGGTTCGCCACGTTACTTGCGGTTGCTGCATCTAATGCATTGCCACTGACCACTTCACTGGTTGCTTGCATCTCATGAACCGCCGCCGCGACTACTTCACTTTCTCGCTGCTGATTTGAAGAGAACTCAGCAACACTCTGGGTTAACGATTTGATGTTTTCCATCTCAGCGCGTACCGCATTCGATGTGAAAATAACTTGTTCGACCGTGACGTGGATCTTGCCAACAAACTGATTGAAAGCAGAGCTTAAACGAGCAATCTCATCATTACCTTCGACCTTCATTCGTTGAGACAGATTACCGTCCCCCGAAGCGATTTCATTCATCGCTTTCTCAACGTCCTGAATGGGTTGAATAATGAAACGGTTCGACAACCACATCGCGAAGATTGCAGCGAATACAGCAACGGCCATACCGACTTCGATGATCAACTTACTTGATTCAATAGAGTCATCGGCTTGCTGGCGAAGCTCTTTCTGCTTCAGTTCAATCAAGGTTCTGATATCACGCAGTTGCTTACGAATAGTCGCAAACTCGGCATCTAATGCATGTGAGTAATCAATATTGTATTGGTGCGCGTTCGTAGGGTCTGCAAACATTGGTTCATGCAGCGCCACCCACTTACTCATCGCATTCACCAGCTTCGATAGCTCACCACGTGAAGATGGATCCAACACGCCCGCTTGATACAAGGTTTCGACACTTTGAAAACGAGGAACCGCTTTGTAAGCGTTGTCTTTAAATTCAAACTTTTGGTACTCAATCGCCGTTTGGTCTTTAGCAAGTAACAAACCTTGTGCCGAAGCGATGATTTGGTAGATATCGCGGTAACCATCTTCTAGGTTATCTAACACAGGCTGAACCACATTGTTGAGCTCGTTATTAATCGCAGCTTGAGCATTTGATCTGATAACGTTGAGCACGGTAACGGTAGAAAAAACAATCACAATCACCAACAGCGGGATCGCGATTTTACTCTTAATCGAAAGATTATTGATATTCATTGGGATTAATAACCACACTTCAAATAGGGATGCGCGCGCAATATACAGTACACATATGAAATCCCGCTAAGCTTTTGTGAGCTTCATCTCATAGCAAACGATACCGTGAATTCGTGTGATGTTTTTTCACTCAAAGGTTAACTTTCGGCGACTAAAATACTCTCTGATTTAGACTTATTTTCCGCTGATACGCGCAAATACTGGAGAAGTGTGAGAAATAACACCATAATGTAGGGCTCTAAAATAAGTAGGTAAGAACATGAAAATTTGTGGTGTTGAAATCAAAGGTAACGATGCAGTCATCTGTCTTCTTTCTCTATCAGATGGTGTATTTAACATTCCTGATTGCCGAGTTTCTAAAGTTTCAATTAGCGACGCAAACGACACACAGAATATGAAAGACTTTCAATTCTCTTTTGCAAAGTTAATGGAAGATTACCAAGTAGATAAAGTTGTAATTCGTCAACGCCAAACTAAAGGCAAATTTGCTGGCGGTGGCTTTGGTTTCAAACTAGAAGCAGCAATTCAACTGATCGACGGCCTAGATGTAACCGTTGTATCACCTGCTGACATCAAAGAGAGCCTCAAGCGCAACCCTCTAATGATGAAATTCAAAGAAACTGGCCTTAAGCAATACCAAGAAGCACCGTTTACTACGGCATATGCTTGCTTGATGAAGCGCTAATCAAAAGTCGCTAGCCAATATTTGATACAGAAAGAGCCTGAATGTTCAGGCTCTTTTTTGTTTCTAGTTACTGACGTTAAGTGGAGTTAATTATGATATACACACTACCGCTCTAACACTGTTCTCCTGCGAGCCTTAATCCATTCTGGCTTCCTCACCACCAAATAAACCGCCGCAGCAGACAAGGCAAAGCCCATCGCGCCATAGATGTCGAACGACTCACCGAAAATAAGCCACGCTTGGATTGCTGTCGTCGGTGGCACCAAGTAAAAGACCGAAGCCACACTTGAAGATGCACCGTGCTCTACCATGTAAAGCAACAATAGGATGGCAACACAAGACAGAACGACCACCAGCCAGATTAGAGTCAACGTGAATTCTACCGTCCAGTTCACTTGCATAGTTTCATAACGCATTGCGAACGGCAGAAACAACGCTGCAGAAGCCAAATATTGCACCATCGCACCGCCGACCATATCAGTGCCCTGACAGAAGCGCTTCTGATACAGAGTCCCGCAGGTAATACCAACCAAAGAAACCAAACACAATAACGTTGCCAAGCCTTTTTGGTCGTCTGACTGCCATTCAATATTGCCCATCAACACCAAACTAATACCCGCAAAACCAAGCGCTAATCCCAACCACTGTGCAAAATTAAAACGCTGCGAAGTACAGCTGATCATAATTAATGCGGTGAGAATCGGTTGTAAGCCAACAAGTAGAGAACTCAACCCGGCAGGCATACCCATATCAATTGCCAGATAAGTGCCACCAAGGTAGAAACCATGAATCAAGATGCCGACCACAGCAGCGTGGAAGAATGCTCGACCACGAGGGATACGACGCTTAAGGATTGCAATTAAAACTAAGAACAGCGCCACGTTGGCTACCATCCTTAGTGAAAGTAATGTTGCGGGTTCTGCGTATTCCACGCCAAGACGAGCGCCAACAAAGCCTGACGACCACAATATTACAAACACAAACGGAATCATTTTAATCAGCATTACAAACCTCTGGTCAACTCTTCATCAATGCTGTTACCTTAGTTGGGTACAGATAACTAATAAAGATACAGATATAACACTTTAAATGGTTACAGATTGAGTGTGAGCTATGAGGGAGAACAACGTGGAAGCAGAAGTCAGCGGCAATAAATATCTCGCTACCGAACAACATATTAAGGCTCAGATTGATAAAGGGTTATTTCACCCAGACGATCGCCTTCCCTCGATACGCCAATTAAGCGAACAATTGGGTGTGAGCAAAAACACCGTGATTCGCGCCTATCAAGAGTTGGAAGCGACGGGCTGGGTTTATTCGGTTCCCAAGTCGGGTTATCGCGTGAAAGCACCCAACACCACTAGCTGGGATGCATCAAGCCAACCTCAAAAAGTTGATCTATTATCTGTCACCAAATCGGTACTCTCTCGTCCAAAAGGTCGTCTAAAACTATTGGCAGGCTCAGCACACCCCAATATCAACAACCCTGCGATTCGTAGCTTGTACGCCGAGATCGGTCGCCACAGTCGTTTGCAAACTCAGCTTCCCGGTTATTACCAACTGCCTCCTGGAGACGAGCAATTAGTAAAGCAATTGTTAAAGATCACCCATGATCTTGGTGTGCCTGCGGGATCGAAAGAGATTGCGATTACTCATGGAGCTCAACAGGCGATCAGTTTAGCTTTACGTGCGCTCACCAAGCCGGGGGACATAGTGGCGGTCGAGTCGCCATGTTACTTCGGCAATCTACTTTTACTTGAGTCGCTTGGCTTACAAGCCCTTGAAATTCCCAGCAGCGTTAGCCACGGTATTGATATCCCATCACTACAAAGTGCGCTGGGCAAATGGGAAGTGAAAACCTTACTGCTAACGCCAAACTTTACCAATCCAACCGGTTCACGGATGCCATTGGCGAATCGAAAAGCATTACTGGAGATCACCGGATCTTTGCCGATTATCGAAGACGATGTGTTCGGTAGTTTGGCATTCGATACACCGATTGCGAGCTTGAAAGAGCTGGATGACCAAGACCGTGTCATCTACGTGAACTCACTATCCAAGACTTTAGACTCACGCTTGCGAATCGGTTGGTTACTTTCTGGGCGCTATCAGCCCTTGGTCGAAAAGTACCTTTTATGTGACAACATGGGCAGCTCAAACCTCATGCAATCCGCGGTGGGTCAATTCCTCACTACCGGTAAATATCGCAGTCATTTATCCAAAATGAAACGCCTCTACCAAACCAATCAAAAACAGTTCCAAAGTTTGTTAATTCAAGCTCTGGATAGTTACCCGCACCTTGTCGGACACTACCACCTATCAAAGCCGGAAGGCTCATTTCTCAACTGGATAACACTGCCTGAGTCGGTCGACAGCTATGCCGTCTATCAAGACTGTTTAAAGCATAAGTTGGGGATTTTACCCGGTACAGTGTTTGGGACCAATGACCAATACAAACACTGCTTGCGCTTCACTGTCGCTAACATTGAGGAGAGCAAAGAGTGGAAAGAAGGGATTGTGACGCTGGCGAAGATAATAGCTAAGCACGTACGTTAGATATTTTGAGTATTCGACTAATATTCTCAATCAAGAGTTAATAGCTTTGACCTTATTAACATATTAAACATTAGAGATTCGCTACACTCGCAGCCTTTCTATGCTTGGCAGAATTAAACGTGGCAACAATAAAAGATGTAGCAGCACTTGCAGGGGTTTCAACAGCAACGGTTTCTCGTGTATTAAACCGAACCTGCTACGTTGAACCTATCACGCTAGAGCGCGTAGAACGTGCAGTAAAAGAGCTCAATTACCACAAAGATGCTCGCGCAACAGCCTTGGCAAGTAGAAGCAGCAATACGCTTGGATTACTGACTGGCAACCTTGCCGATCCATTTTTTGCTCTGGTCGCGAAGAGTGTCGAAGAAGTGGCTAGAACCAATGGTTACCAATTGGTCGTGGTAAGTGGCGGACACAATGCTCAGCGAGAAAAAGAAGGCCTCGACTTTCTTATCAGCCAAGGTTGTGAAGCAATGGTCATTCATTCAAAGATGCTCGATGACACCACGTTACTGCGTTACTCCGCTCAATTACCTGCAATGGTTTTACTCAACCGCACGATTGCTCAAATATCAAATCGCTCTGTATGGGTAGATAATAAACTCGGATCTCAAATATCAGTACAGCACCTCATCGAGCTGGGTCATCGAAAAATCGCCTATGTCTCGAGCGACCTTCCAATCCAAGACCGAACAGACCGTTTACAGGGCTACCAAGAAGCGATGAAAGCGGCCAATATCGAAATACAGCCTAATTGGATCATCAACCAAAACTTTAGTGAATCAGGTGGTGAAGCGGCGGGTGACATCTTAGTAAACCAATGCCCCGAGGTCACAGCCGCCGTCACCTTCAATGATGTAATGGCTGCAGGCTTAATGACGAGCTTGCAAGATCAAGGCATCTCGGTTCCCAACGATATTTCTGTGATCGGCTTTGATGATGTTTTGCTCGCTCGCTATCTTTACCCTCGGTTAACCACCATGCACAACCCTATCGACGAGATGTCGACTTATGCGGCTAACCTTGCCATAAAACTTAAAGCCGCAGGATACGCCCCTCCTAAGCAACATAAATTCGAAGCGACACTGGTTGAAAGGCAGACGGTTAAGTCAATCAAGCACTAAAATGAGACGAAACGTGACCAAAATCTCATGTATACACCTCATGTAACCGCTTACATGAAAACAGCATTGAAGTCGCACTTTCGATTTCAGAGCACGCTTATTATCCATTCCGAACAAACCCTACATTCACCTGAGGACAACAAATATGAATAACTCAAAGCCTCTACCATCGTTCGGATTAGCATTAGCGCCCATCGCCGTTATGTTTGCGCTACTTGCTATTGGATACGGTGTTTTAGGACTTCGCATTGAAGTTCTGCTACTCATTTCTGCGACTTTCACCGCATGCATTGCTTGGAAGATGGGCTACAACTGGGATGACATCATCAACGCGATTGTTGAGAAACTTGCAAAAGCGATGCCTGTTATCTTGATATTGGTTTCGGTGGGCGGTCTTATCGCAAGCTGGATGATCAGTGGCACAATCCCTTATATGGTTTACTGGGGGCTTAAAGTCATCAGCGCTGAATACATACTTATTGCTGCCTTTTTCGTTACTGTTGTTGTCTCTGTATGTACTGGTACTTCTTGGGGATCTGCGGGCACGGTTGGTGTTGCACTTATGGGCGTTGCGGCCGGTCTAGATGTATCATTGGCAGCTGCCGCGGGTGCTGTTGTTTCTGGCGCATATTTTGGCGACAAGATCTCCCCTCTTTCAGACTCAACTAACTTTGCGCCTGTCGTTTCAGGCACCACATTGTACGAACACATTCAGCACATGCTTTACACAACGCTGCCTGGGTTTGTGATTGCATCAGTTGTCTTCTTCTTTGCAGGCCAAAGTGCAGATATCGCGAACGTAGGTGAACCAGAAAAGGTCACTCAAATTCTTGCGGGACTGGATAGCCTATACAACTTCAATATCCTTTTGATCATCCCACCAGTGATGATTCTGTGGGGCGCACTCACCAAAAAGCCTGTTCTACCACTGATGTTAGGTGCGTCTGCTCTTGCGATTGTATTAGGTATGGTTCTACAAGGTTTCTCTCTACAACAAGGTTTCCAAGCTTATGTCGACGGCTTCAATGTCGCTCTGTTTGAAGCGAAAGGTACAGCGATTGATGGACTAATTCCTGATGTGTCTAAGCTGCTAAACCGTGGTGGGCTGTTCTCAATGATGAGCACCATCCTACTGGTTTTCTGTGCGTTCTCTTTTGCAGGTGTTTTAAGCCTAACCGGCGCTTTGAATGTGGTACTAGGTCGTTTCTTGCATATGATTCACTCAACAGGACAACTTATCGCATCAACAGTGATTGCAACCATCACAGTAGTATTCACGACCTCTGACGGTAAATTAGCACTTCTTATCCCTGGTGAACTGTTCCAGAACGCTTACCGTAAAATGGGGCTAGACACTAAAAACCTATCTAGATCCATTGAAGACGCAGGCACAATCATCGAACCACTGGTTCCTTGGACTGCGGCAGGTATTTACATGGCAAGCACGCTCGGTGTAGCGACGCTAGATTACCTACCTTGGGCAATCCAATGTTACACCGGTGTCGTTTTCGCTCTGATTTATGGCTTCACTGGGTTTGGTATTGCACGTGCAAAGCCTGAACAGTCAGAAGACTCCGTAGAAACTTCTCTAGCTCACAGCACTAAGTAAGGCTCACATCCTATGAATTCTTTCGACAATACGATTAACCGCCGAAATACAGGGTCGGTAAAGTGGGACTTTATGGAGCAGAAGCTAGGACTGGAAGGGTCTGACTTATTGCCAATGTGGGTGTCTGACTACGATTTCCAAGCTCCTCAGCAAGTTCTCGACCGTTTAGCTCAAGATATCGCTCATGGTATTTTTGGGTACTCAGAACGTCAGGATGACTATTACCAAGCTGTGATTGATTGGTTTAAAAACCAACATAACGCTGACATCGAAAAAGAGTGGATAACCACGATACATGGTGTATTGCCGGGTATCGCAATGGCGCTGCAAATGCTCACGCAAGTGAATGACCAGATCGTTATCCAAAGCCCAGGTTACGGTTCATTTCGTAAGATCATCGAACTGAATGACCGCAGAGTATTGAACAACCCGTTGATTGAATCTGATGGTCACTACCAGCTTGATTTTGCTCACTTGGAAGACTGCTTTGCGAGTGGCGCCAAAGCATTGATTTTCTGCAACCCACACAACCCAACAGGCAGAGTATGGAGCGAACAAGAGATCCTGCAAGTCGCCGAGCTTTGCCAAAAACACGATGTATGGCTGATCAGTGATGAGATTTGGAGCGACCTAGCGCTAACATCCAACATATTCCATTCAACATTGAAACTACCAAGTTCGCTAACCGACAAACTTATTGTGGCAACTGCGGCCAGTAAAACTTTTGGCTTATCATCATTAAGAATTTCGAACTTCATCATTCCAAATGCAGAATTGAAGGAGCAGTTTGTTCGACGTTTAGATGCTCATGGCATGGATTGCTTCAACAATCTATCAATGTCCGCAGCGACCACTGCATATCAAGAGTGTCAAGCTTGGTTAGCGGACTTAAAACAGTACCTACAAGACAACATAGAAACGCTGAGCGGATTCCTAAAGACAGAGTTGCCTCATATTCGTTTCACAAAGCCCGAAGCGACGTACCTAGCATGGTTAGACTGCCGTGCAATGAAATTAAGTGATACTGAGCTTGAACAAAAGATCATTGATGCTGGCATTGTACCGAGTATGGGATGTGCCTTTGGCGAGGAAGGTTCAGGGTTTATTCGTTTGAATCTAGGGTGTCCTGCAGAAGTATTAGCGGACGCTTTGGTGCGACTTAAAGCGGCATTAAGTGCAGATAACTAAGCAATAAAAAATATAATCCAACCCATACAACAAAGCCCCACTCAACTGAGTGGGGCTTTCATCATTATCATTCCTGGCTTAATTAAAAGCGATTAACCTTGCCAAGCGAACTGCTCAAATACTTTGTCTACTGGCGTTTTAGCAACGTGGTTTACGTAGTTACTGATCACTTTCTGTGACAGGCCAAGAATCACTTCTAAAACTTGCTGTTGGCCGTAACCCGCTGCGAAGAATGCTTCCATTTCGTTTGCTGGCACATTACCGCGGTTGCGTACCATACTCAGCGTAAAGTTATGCAGTGCTTGCAACTTCTCAGTTGGCATTGCGGTGCGATTACACAGTGCTTCAGTAATTGCCGGATCAACCTTCATTGAGTGTGCAATGCCAGTATGAGCTGGGACGCAGTAGTGACATTCGTGTTCAACGTTGATGGTTTGCCAAACCACCGTTAGCTCTTCAGCATCGAAAGATGAGTCACTAAACGCCTGATGAAGCTGAGTGTAAGCTTTAAGCGTGTTTGGGGATTCAGCCAACACACCAAACAAGCCTGGAACTCGCCCCATCTGTTTTTTAGCGCCTTCAAGAATAGGTTTGCTCTGCGCGGGTGCTGATTCTATTGAGTGAATTTTGAAGTTGCTCATTGTTTTATCCTTATCAATTTATGATTTTAAAGTTATTCAATTACGGAGCAATTAATTACTGTTCTCCGTTAGTGTGAAAACAATATAGAACAAATTAGAACGATCGTTCAAGTGTTATTTTGAACATATGTTCAAGTTTTACATTGAAGCATGACGAATATCTTTTGCTCATAACAAGAAAGCCCATCAAGTGAAACCTGATGGGCTTTCATTCATCTAAGATTTTATTTTAAGCAACTACCAGTATTCAGCATGAGCCAAAGCTTCAACACAGCTAGACTGTTCGCTCGCCACTTTGATTTCACCGCCAGTCAGCGATTGAGCGATCCAACCGTGAGGGTAGCTCAACTCGAATGGTGCTGGGATCTGCTCAGTAGTGATTTGCTCAAAACCTACTTTTGAATAGTAACTAGGATCACCGTATGTCACAGCAAGCTCGACACCCTGTTCCTTTAGAGTCTGTAAGCCGAAGTTGATCAGCTTTTGGCCGATCCCACGCTTTTGAACTTGAGTGCTCACCGCTACTGGAGAGAGCAAGTAAGCCTTAGTTTCGTCATCAAATGAAAGCGGAGTAAAAATAATCGCGCCTACAATTGTGCTTCCTAATTCACGAGTATCATCTTCCGCGACAAAACAAAGTAGCTCTGTTGGATCTGTGGTCGTTAAAAGATCCTTGGCAAGCTTACCTACTGTTTTACCCTCGTTCTCGCCTTCTGAATCAGTAAAGGTTTGAGTAAAAAGTTGCGTGATCGTTTCGATCTCGCTTGAATCATATTGTCTAAATTTCATGGTGTTCTTCACTTACTGTACTTTCTTCAACACAAAGAAGTGATAATCAAAATCACGCTTAGCTGAGCCTTGAGAACCTTCCACAAGTTCGCTGTTACTGAAGAATTGTTTAATTTCATTGTCGCAATCTGCGAGCGCTTTTGAATTTAGCATCGTTGCTTTCAAAGACTCGACTTGCTTTTGCAAAGGCTGATAATAGGCAAGCCAGCCGGCGTCGCTCATCGCAAAGTCATCCAAGACTTGGTAACCCGCCGCCTTTGCATGCTTGATACGTTCAGCTACCGTGGTCATATCTGGGTACTCTTTCTGCCAGAATACTTTGATTGATTCGTTTGGATTCTCGGTGTTCCACACCAAATCATTCACGACCAAGATGCCATCATCGATGAGTAGCTTCCGCCACTGCTTAAGTGCTTTCTGAACACCCATGATGTAAGCGCTACCTTCTGACCAGATCAGGTCGAATGACTTAGCTTCAAACGGTAGATCCATCATGCTTGCACATACCGTTTTGATATTGCTTTCGAGACCAAGTTCTAGTGCTTGTTGACTCAGAATATCCAAACTCGGTTGATCATTGTCTAACGCTGTTATTTGCACGTCCGTTTGATGTTCAACTAAGGCTTTCGCTAACACCTTGGTCGCGATGCCTTTGCCACAACCAATCTCAAGTACGCGCTTAGGTGTAACCGGAACTTGTGCCAATGCTGCTAAGGTATCTTCAACCGTTCCTGGCCCTAAACGCTCTAAGTCCTCAAAGATAGCGCCAAAATCCGCCATGTATTGATCATGTTCATTCATGTCTTTCGATAACCACTTCAATCGCAGCGCTTGTTTCTCATCAAAGCCCTGCTTAATTAACCAATCGAGGTGTGCATCTGGCGCAAGCTTATCCATCGACTCATGCCACTCGTCTAGACCACCTTCACCTAGCATTGCTGCTAGTAGGTCGCGTGATCGTTGCTTTTGAACGAGCTCTTCGTCCAACTGCTTGAGGCGATTTTCCAGTAAACCGCGATCTATCTTTGCATCTAAACAAGCTTGGCACTCTTTGAGCGTCAGCCCACCCGCTTGCAATTGCTGTAACAAGCGAACACGTTGTAGATCCTTTTCAGAATAAAGACGATAACCATTGCTCTGGCGTTGAGCCTCAATCAAACCTAGCTTGCCGTAATACAACAATGTGGAACGACTCAGCCCAACTAATTCGGCCAGTTCAGATATACGATACATGCACTTCCCCTCTCATTTCGGTAGCAAAGATAAACTATGAAGTTGTAGTCAGGTCAACAGAATTTTAGACACTTTTCTCGTTCTTTACCTATTTACCTTCAAACTGATAAAACGATCTGAGTGTGGTTTTAACCATAGAACGGTTAGTCATCGACATTGCCTGCACGGGATTCAGGAAAAGGAGAGGATTAAACTTGATGAATTGAAAACAATTGGCTCATAAACATACTTCTTTCTAACCGAATTTTGCTAACTTCTAAATTATTCAACAATGGACGAACGTTAACTAAACGATAAATACAATCACCCAACAAATAGATCAAAAGAGCACAGATATCATCTAAAAATGCCTTCTTAACTTTTTTAGAAAAATTCAAAAATAATTAGAATTTAATCCCTAACTTTACTGAGTAATTTGTTAGTCTTGGAAACAATTATTTACAATCCGACTAAAAATTAATTGGATCGCTAGAGGTTGTTTTTCTTGAATATGAAATTATTCGGCAGTTCCCTAATCCTTTCAGGGACTGCATTGGGGGCTGGCATGTTGGCTATCCCAATGGTGTTGGCCCAATTTGGCTTCATGATCAGTTCAGTGCTGATGCTACTTATCTTTATCGGCACGACTTACTCTGCACTCCTACTGGCAGAAGCGTGTACTAAAACTAAAGACAACAGTGGAATGAGCAGTGTTGCTTACCTCACTCTGGGCAGCAAAGGTAAACACTTTATCAATGCACTCTTTTATCTGCTGCTGGTATGCATGCTCATCGCCTATATCTTGGGTGTCGGTGACATCATCCATAAGCTGCTGCTCGATGTTGGCGTAAACATCTCTGCATCTGCTGCTTATACGGTTTTCAGCCTATTTATGGGTGTGATTGTGGTAGCGGGTAAGTCTTATATCGACAAGTTGAACCGTGGCCTATTCATCATGATGGTGGTGATGCTGTTTATTGTTATTGCCTCTCTGTTCAGCAATATTCGTCTAGATTACCTAACTCAAACTAGCCAATACACGGCCAATGACGTGGTGCAGTACAGCGCGGTTATCTTTACTAGCTTTGCCTCTATGGTGGTGATCCCGTCACTGGTTATCTACAACCGTGAAGCGACTCAAAAGCAGATCCGCAATATGATTCTGTTAGGTTCAGTGATTCCGCTAGTGTGCTACCTCACTTGGTTATTCGCGATTATCGGTAACCTTGGCACAGACGCGATCAGCCAATTCCACAACATTTCAGAGCTGATCTCTGCGTTTAGCGGACAATCTGCTTGGTTGAAAGTGGTGATTGCTTTGTTCTCTGCTTTAGCCTTGGTGACTTCTTTCCTTGGTGTTTCTATGGCGTTGTACGACCAAAACAAAGACGCGGTGACCAACAACAAAGCGTTGGCTTATGCGTTGACCTTCATCTTACCTTTGGTATTAGCAGAGCTGTTCGCTAGCCAGTTTGTCAGCATGCTCGACTATGCAGGTATGGTGCTGGTGTTCCTAGCTATTTGGGGACCACTCGCAATGGTAGTTAAGGTTCGCAGACCTGACTTCCCTCACCTACAAACCGAAGGCAGCTACACAGCAGCCGGTGGCGATACCGCACTGATGGCAACATTTGGTTTTGGCGCGCTAATTTTCGTGTCTTGGTTTATGGGTTAGATAGAGGCACAGTATCAACCGCTGTCGTGGTGATATGTATGTGTTTGTGAGTGAAGACTAAACAAGTACCTCACACTCACATCAAAACACAAAAAGCCAGTGAGTATCTGCTATTAACAGTAGATACTCACTGGCTTTTTCAGTATTTGAACGTGATTACTGAGAATTAAAGAGACGTTCTTATTGAGTTAAGTTGTCAAGTAACTGCTCACATTGCGCTTTGAGCGATTTAAGTTCGTTTTCATTCATCTTAGACAAACAAAATATCTCTTCTGGGACAGTTTGCGCGCGCTCTTTGAGTTCAGTCCCTACAGGAGTTAGCGTAATTACTCGCACTCGTTCATCTTCAGCACTACGTTTACGAAGCACATAACCTTTTGCTTCTAAACGCTTAAGTAATGGAGTCAAGGTTCCTGAATCTAAATGTGTTTTAGCGCCTAACGCTTTGACATTTATCTCTTGTTGCTCCCAAAGCACCATCATCACAATGTACTGTAAATAAGTAAGATCAAGCGCTTTCAGCAGAGGTTGATAAGCTCGACTCATTGCATTTGAAGCACTGTAAAGTGCAAAGCACACCTGATTATCTAACTTTAGATATTCATTTTGGTCGCTCACGATCACCTCGTCAATAAATTAAATTGCACACAATATACTTGCACACGTAAGTTTTATCAATTAAGCTAACCTCAAAATAAAGTTGCGCACAATTTAATTTTACACAACCATTTTAAGGATTAAGACAATGACAACACTCTACACTACTTCTGCTACTGCAATTGCTGGTCGTAACGGCCAAGTTTCTACTGACGATAATTTGCTTTCTGTTGCATTAAGCTACCCGAAAGAAATGGGCGGTTCAGGTGAAGCAACGAACCCTGAGCAACTGTTTGCTGCGGGCTACTCTGCGTGTTTCTCAAATGCTCTACTTCACGTAGCGAAAGAAATGAAAATCAAGATTGCATCGGCGCCAACAACTGCAACTGTTGGTATCGGTCCAAATGAAAATGGTGGTTTTGCTTTAACCGTTTCATTAGCGATTGAGCTCGACTTGGCTCAAGAACAGGCTGTTACGCTGGTAAAAACCGCTCACCAAGTTTGCCCATATTCAAATGCGGTTCGTGGCAACATTGATGTGAAATTGTCGGTTAACGGACAAACGCTTTAGTCGCTTTACCCAAAAATGTCCCACTAAAAAAATGTCCCGCATTAGGCGGGACATTTTTATATAAGATGGAAAACTTCTAACTCTGAAAGATTAGCTCTTAAACGTGTTTGCAATCTCTTTCAATGAAGCCGCCAGTTCAGCTTGTTCTTTGGCTGTTGCTGCAATTTGAGTTGCGCCAGTGGTCGACTCCGTCGATTTCTGCTCTACTGCCATCACGTTTTGCGCGATATCTTGGGTCACAACCGCTTGCTCTTCCGTTGCTGTGGCGATCTGTTCGGTCATGCTGAATATTTCGCTTACCGATGCGGAGATTCCTTGTAAGGTGTGCTCGACCTCTTTTGAATCCTCAACTGCTTTAGACGACATCTTCTGGCTGTTATCAATCACATTAAACGCCGTTTGAACATCAGACTGTAGCGAGCTGATAAAGCCTTCAATTTCAGCTGTCGATTGCTGAGTACGTTGTGCTAGCGTGCGAACTTCATCAGCCACTACCGCGAATCCACGGCCTTGCTCACCCGCTCGTGCCGCTTCAATTGCCGCGTTCAATGCCAGTAGGTTGGTTTGTTCTGCTACCGACTTAATCACATCAATCACACTGTTAATGTTATTGCTGCTCTCGTGTAGATGCGTGATTTTTTCCGCTAGGTCATTAATTTCAGAAGCCAGTTTTTCGATAGAGTGGTAAGAGTTTTGAACCGTACTCAAACCTTCTTGCGACTGCTCATCGACCAGTTTAGCGGAGCTTGCTGTCTGCTGAGTTTTAGCGGCCACTTCATTTACCGTTGCTGATAACTCTTCTGTCGCCGTCGCAACTAAACCGATTTGATCTTGTTGTTGAACCAGCGTGTTCGAGTTGTAGTGACAGGTTTGCGAGGTTTCTTCAGCGGCTGAAGCTAAGGTCAGACTCGACTGAGACAGATTGTCGATAACGTTTGAAAACTTCTCTAGCGTTTCGTTGAGTGCCGAAGATATCTGGCCAAGTTCGCTGTTACCAACGTACTTAGCACGAACCGTCAGATCGTTGTCATTACGAACTTTAGACAACATCACTGTCAGATCTTTCACTCTCATCGTCAGGTCGCTGATCGCCTTAACGCTCACGAAGGTTGCGAACAAAGTAATCAAAGCAAATAGACCAATACTCATCATCATCGCAGACTGCGCCTCTGACATCTTTTTCTCGGTCAGCGCAATCAGTGATTCAGCTAGGTGGTTTTCTGTTTTCTTTAGCTGAACAATACGAGCAGTAGATTGAGAGAACCAGTACACAGGGTCAACATCAAAGCCGCTCATCTTAGATTCAGCCAAGCTACGAAGCTTTTCTACTTCTGCCACAGAGCGGTCATTTAACTGTTGCTCAAAGAAGCGAACGTTCGCTGGGTTGCTCAACACTTCATAGTTCGAGAAGTAGGTATTTTGCTCTGTCACTAAAGAGATGAATTTCACCAGCATACCCGGGCCAAATTCATTTTTAGAAAAGGTGTTATTCAGGACAGCACGCTCGATACCCGCTCGCTCTTTACCTTGCAAGAAGTTGTAGTAAGCGATGGTTTCTGTAGTGATGGTGGCATCAGAACTCAGCTCAGCAATTAACGCCGATACACTCAGTAGCTTTGCATTCAGTTGGGTGTAGTAACCCAAAGCCTCAGACAGAGGAATCGATTGAGAATCCACTCGATTTCGAATGGTCGTTATCTGATTAAGGCTTTGGCTTATCTCTGTGTTCAGACGGCTAATCTGTGGCAGATTGATATTAGCAGACTGCCAGTAATCGTTTCTTTCATTACGTCGGTTATCGGCATTGGTTCTCTGCGCGGCTAATTCATTGACAAACTTGGTTCCTTGAGAGCCAATAAAGCCAGCTGTCATGCCTCGCTCTTTTTGTAACTCATGCACTAACTCACTGTACACAACCGAAAGGCGTGTCAGTTGATTTAATGATGCCATTTCACTCTTTGTTTCTACGCCTTTGGATATCGCAGAAACACTGAGCCAGAGAAACCCTAAGATCGGTAAAATAAGCAAAGCGATGATTTTTTGCTTAAAAGACATATCGGTTAACTTCATTTTTATTTCCTAGCAGCTGACGAATCTTTATCTATCGTGTAATTAGACACACTTCTAAAACGGTGTACCTTTACCGAGATCATAATAATATTTAGTTTAATCAATTACCGTGCCATAACGGACGACAATCGATAACGCTAGCATTTAACCTTACAAAATTCATTGGTTTATTTATAAATTTGTTAGCTATGCAGCGTTAGAAAACACAAAAAGCGTGCAACAACATTTTCCCGACGCAAGTGACTGAAAAATGACAGTTTTTCATAACCCTAAAGAGGTACATTCGCACGCTTTTTCTGCTCAGTTGTCGCTATATATTCAGCGCCAACTATGTATAATGCCGGGCTCAAAAAGTTACGAATTCAACTAAAGTAGAAGCATAATTAGAGGTTTTTATGGACTGTCCCACTTGCGAAGAACACATTGGATGGGAATGGGTAGAAGAAGCAGCAATCGAACCCAATGAAGAGTTCGATTGCCCAGAGTGCGAAGAAACGCTGATGTACACTATCGATGAAGGCACCTATTACGGCGCGCAGCATAAAACCGTCGAAGTCGTCGACGACTAGTCTTACTTAGACATTAGATAATGAGACCAGAATAAAAACTGCCAAACCTTGTCTATTAATTGCATTCAATCGAGCACCTTATGCACCAACAAGATGCAAGGAAGACAATTAAGTTGAGCAAAACACACCTTTACTGGAACGAGCGTTCAGCATAAAATATTGAACATATGTTCAGATTAATGAAGTAAATGTTATGGCCAAGACCGCGAAGTTCGATAGACAAGATGTAGTAGATAAAGCAACGAACCTGTATTGGGAAAAGGGCTTTCACGCAACTTCTATGCGTAACCTGCAAGATGTGATTGATATGCGTCCGGGTAGCATCTACGCGACATTTGGCAGCAAAGAAGGTCTGTTTAAAGAGACGCTTGCTCGCTATACCGAACTTGGCATCCTCAATCTGAACCGTTTCCGCAGCGAAGCAGACTCTCCAATCAAAGCGCTCGAAAGTTTCGTCAAACGTGCTGTGGTCGAATCAAAACAAAGCTCGCCAAATGGCATGTGTATGCTGGCAAAAACGGTCGCAGAACTGACTGATGAACACGCAGAGTTATTAGAAGAGGCGAAGAGATCTCTTAAGATCATGGAAGGTGAGTTCGCCAAGCTGATTGCAGAATCACAAGAATTGGGTGAGATCAGCAAAGAGCGTGAACCGACTCAGCTTGCTCGACATGTTCAGGTTCAAATTGCAGGGCTACGCACTTATGCAAAAACCAGCGATGACACAGAGCTACTCAACTCAATGGTTGAAGACATCTTCAAGTACCACCCTTTTTAAGAGCTGAACTTATCAATTGGAAAGCCATACAAAAAGACTCCACTGCTAGCCTAAAGCACTAGAGCGGAGTCTTTTTAGTTTTGAGCTAGTTAACTTTATAGATGATTAACTTTAGTGTTTAAGGGTTACACCTTTCTC
This sequence comes from Vibrio crassostreae, assembly GCF_024347415.1. NCBI lineage: Bacteria > Pseudomonadati > Pseudomonadota > Gammaproteobacteria > Vibrionales > Vibrionaceae > Vibrio > Vibrio crassostreae. Next base: position 1,906,886 of record NZ_AP025477.1, on the reverse strand, counting down.
ATGATCAACGCCTGCGCATTGAGCATCGCCTCTTTGGTGCTGACATCTAACGTTTTCACATTTGCAAAGCGCTCGACTTCTTTGATCGCCACATCGTGAGCGAAGATCACCAACCTCGCCCTTTCAATGTCTTTCTGTGTGATGCGATTGCCTATTCCGTTAGCACCTTGTGTCTCAACCTTAATCCGAACCCCGAGATGATGTGCCGCTTTTTCCAGAGACTTCGCAGCTAAGAAAGTGTGGGCAACACCTGACGGACAAGAAGTGATTGCGAGTACATCCGCTTGCCCTTCTTCTGTCACCGAGCCACCTGCAAACTGGTTGGAACTCGCCTCGCCTTCGACCACATTTTTTTTCAGCAGTATCACAATTAAAGCCGTGGTTAGCGCACCCGCTAGTGTGCCAATGATGTAGCCAATCTTGCCATCCACCACTGGCAACACAATCCAGCCGCCCCATGGTGCATGGTTCACTACATGGAACATAAAGCCAACAACGTTACCGACAATGCCACCAGCAACAACCGCAGGCAGAACGCGTGCAGGGTCGGCAGCAGCAAATGGGATCGCACCTTCACTGATGCCGATCATTCCCATGATCCCTGCGGCTTTGCCCGCTTCGCGTTCGTCGCGTTTAAACTTCTTCGGCGATATAAAAGTCGCCAGAGCCATACCGAGTGGTGGCGTACAAATCGCAATGCCAACGCCACCCATCAACCAAGGTTGGGTATTTACCTGAGTTTGAGCAAACAGTGTAGCGACCTTATTGATTGGTCCTCCCATATCAAAGGCGGTCATCGCGCCTAAAATACTGCCGAGCACCATTTTTCCGGAGCCAGCCATACCCGTGAGCATTTGGTTCATCTCAAGCATCACTTGAGCTATCGGAGATCCAATCACCCACATTACCGCACCACAAGTGACGAAGGTACCGACGAGTGGATAGATGAAGATCGAGCTCAGCGAGATCATGCTGTCTGGCAGTTTGATCTTCTTAAGTAGATTCACCACAAAGCCCGCAAAGAAGCCGACCACTATCGCCCCAAGAAAACCGGTGTTATATTGGTTAACGGCAACCCAAGAACCAATCATGCCCGGTGCTAAACCCGGTTTGTCGGCCATCGAGTACGCAATGTAACCGCCCAGCACCGCAGTAAACAACGTTAATCCCGCAATGCCCATCTGTGCGATATCAGCTAACACGCCACTCTCAGGAACTGCGCCGTGACCGGATATCATCACCGACAAAGACAACAACACACCGCCCGCAACCACGAACGGAATCATGTGCGAAGTGCCATACAATAAGTGCTCTTTCAAGCGATTCAGAGACTGCGCCCAAGGGCTGAGTGGCTCAACGTAAACTTCCTGATGGCTAGAGGCATAGCTATCAAAGGAGTCGGAATTGGCTTCGAGAAACAACTCTTGAGCCTCTTCGACTGACTCGACTGCCTTTAATTTTGTAACAAAGTCATCTTCAATCAGTTTGGTTGAAATCTGTGCCAGCACCTCGATATGGTGGTCGTCATTATTGTCTGGCGAAGCGAGCATAAAAAACACATCAGACAGTTCACCGCCATCGGCACCATAGTCAATCCCCGTTCGGCTGATACCTACAGCAACGGCAGGTTTAGCAACGGCAGTGCTTTTCGCATGTGGAATCGCAATACCATCATCAAACCCCGTATTACCAATCGCCTCACGCTTCCAGATATCATCAAGGAATTCACTTTTATTCGAGAGCTTACCAGCGCGATCGAGTAACTCAACAAGCTCTTCAAATACTGCCTGTTTTGAGTCTGCTTGTAGCTCCAAACAGATAATCTCGGGCTCGATAATATTAGTGATATCCATGGTCTATTCTGCCTCGCCTGATTTCAGACTGAAGTAATTAGGTTCTTCCGACCTAAATAAAAATTTCGATGTTAATAAGATGAAAAGATTAACGGTGTGAAGGCACTCAATATATAGGACGAAAGGTGCATTAACTGGATTATTGTAACCAAGAACTCAGAGTGTGACTTTCACCTTGGAATAAAAAACGGCAATCCATAAAATCCACAGAACCCATAAACATATCGCCCCTCCTCTATGCGAGCTTTCCATACTGGATTTCCCACGCAAGATGGCTTTTACAAAATAGCTTCTGAAAGGTAGCTTATGTAACGTAACAGGGACGAGAATAAGCCGAGAATAATAATGAGAATTGTAGCGGTAACTGCGTGCCCTACAGGCATTGCGCACACCTATATGGCAGCTGATGCTCTAAATAAAACAGCCCCTAAGTTCAACGTTTCAATCAAGGTTGAGACGCAAGGCGCTATGGGTATTGAAAACTTACTGACCGCCCAAGATATTACTCTCGCAGACAAAGTATTAATCGTATCTGATATCGATATTGAACAACCAAGCCGGTTCGACCCAGCTAAAACCTTATTCATTCCCATGGAAGAGGTGTTGTTGAGTGTCGATAAAGTCTTTATTAAGCATTGTCGAACTTAAACTTTTCATGAACGAATATCAGATCACCTTCTTCGTTAACGATCCTGCCGCAAACTCACATGTCGCGCAGCCCCTTACTCGATTAGCGAAGAAGTTCAAAAGCAACATCCGCATTATCAACATCACTCAAAATCGAACCGCTGATCTATCCAAATCCGTCGCGATGCTGCAAGTAGGTTTACTTCGTGGTGACTTGTGTCAGATAACCGCGGTTGGGATTGATGCGGAGCTGGCCTGTTTCGTTCTCAAAGATGTAATTGCTGAGCATTACGACATGGTTGGCTCACAAGTGAACCATGAATTCTCGAAAGATCTAATCCAGCGTATGCCGCAAATATGCCCGCCCTGTGACATCAAGTGGCACCATGCCAAAGCACAAACTCAACTGACCAAATTTGAATGCTTGAAAGGCCTAGCTCACCTTGTTTATCCAGAAGACCCAGATGAACTAATTCTGGCATTCATTAAACGAGAAGAACGCTCGTCTACGTGTGTGTCACCGGGTATCGCCTTGCCGCATGTGATGTTTGAATCGACTCAAGATCTTTCGATTGCGGTCATCGTCAGTGACGACCCGATTGATTGGGCTTCACGCATTGGAGAGGTGCACGTTGCTATCGCTTTAGTGCTTCCAACTAAGCCACAACGCGAACACATTGTCGCGGCCACTAATCTAACCAGAAACCTACTTCACGATCAGGTTAATGAGCGTCTGCAAAAGACTCGAAGCAGTGTCGATCTACAAGCTCTGCTCATGTACATATCATCTCGCCTGCTTTAAGGCTACTCACTCAAAAATACGGTCTCAACTAAAAAAGATGGCTTAACTAGTTAGAGCCACGATATTCGGTCGGCGTTCTTCCTGTGCGATTCTTAAACACGCGACAGAAGTAATTCACATCCTTAAAGCCACAACGTAGTGCCACTTCATTGAGCTTGAAGTTGTACTTCTTAAGCATAAACTTAGCGCGATCGACCCGAACACGGGTGATGTATTCTGCCAGCGTCATGTGGCCTTGTTGACGGAACATTCGCGACAAGTGATTGGATGAAATACTAAAGCGCGAGGCAATGCTGTCTCGCGTGATTTGGCGGTGGAAGTTCTCTTGAATGTAGATACAAATCCCCTGATACACATCCTGTACTCGGCTATGAGATTTTTCTACGGGCGCTTCCAGCATGGTTTTACTGTATTGCAGTAGAGCTTGCAGCAATAACTCATCCATCGGCTGCTTGTTACTCTCCCTCGCTAGCGAGCTAAGCGCCTCCAAGATATTATCAATCGCAAACCCAGAACGAGTCTGAATACTGTGCTTTTGGATATCGTAAAAACTCTCCTCGCCTTTGCGCTTACTCACCAAACTTAAACCAAGCTGACGACGACCAAATAGCATGCTCAACACCGAGCAGTCAGTATCCCAGTTGGGTTTGTTCCAGCAGTTCGGTGGGATAAAAATCGCATCGCCCGCTTTCGCGACAACGTTGGTGATCTTACGATCATGACTCTCCATCTCATTGACATACTCTCCGTCGAGCACCAGCTCTAAGCGTGGAAAGTTCACCTGATAACTGCATGCTGAAGGCGTGTGAAAATCCCCCGCAAACCAGATGTTATGAAATGGTTCTCGCTCATTTAATACCGACGAGATTAGGTCATGAAATATCATTTATTCGAACTCTTAAAAGCAGCAATAACGCTACGGGAATAGATATACTCCTTAGTGAAACATAGCGCTATTGAGCAAAATCACAATTTGAGATCTAGGTTACAAAAATCCAGTAGTGGAAATAAATCTCCAGTCAAAAACCTGATATAGCACATTGTTCCTTCGATAACTCTACACGCCGAACCCCTTGCAAATAAAAGCCTCAAGCAAGCTCAACCTATGTCAATAGAGGCCGAAAAACGCGCCACTAAACGATCAAAATCACACTCCACTTATAACGCAACAATCATCCAGTAAATGCGTTTTTTCTTCACTACAGAAGGCAAGCCGTAGATTCCAGAATACCTCTAACAAAATAAAAACAAGTAGGGGTTCATTATGATCACAACATTGATCAATCAAGATTTGATTAAGCTTTCGCTTAGCGCTGATTCAAAAGAAGAAGTATTCAAAGAGCTGATAGACGTGCTTTATGCACAAGGCAGAATTTCAGACAAAGCACAGTTTCTTGCCGACATTAAGGCTCGTGAAGAACAAGGTAATACCGGATTTGAAGAAGGTATTGCTCTGCCACACGCGAAAAGTGCTGCGGTCATCAAACCTGCGGTTGTTATCGGTGTCCATCAACAGGGTATCGAGTACGGCGCGGATGACGGTCAGCCATCAAAACTGTTCTTTATGATTGCCTCTCCCGATGGTGGCGATAATCATCACATCGAAGTACTGGCAGAGCTTTCTTCAAAACTGATTGAAGAAGGCTTTATCGAAAGCTTCATGAATGCTCAATCTGAACAAGAAGCATTAGAACTACTGCTTAGCAAACCTGAGCCTTCGGAAGCGGAAACCAACGTTGAGAAACAAGGCTTCATCATTGGTGTGACAGGCTGCCCAGCAGGCGTTGCACACACTTATTTGGCAGCTGAAGCGCTAGAGAAAGGCGCGGCGGCTCTTGGCTACGATGTGAAGGTCGAAACTAACGGCTCTATCGGCGTTAAAAACAGCCCGACTCAAGAAGAAATCGAACGTGCAGACGCGATTGTCGTGGCTTGTGACAAGCAAGTAGACATGGCTCGCTTTTCCGGAAAACGCGTTATCAGCACCAACGTAAAAGCACCAATCAAAGACGCGCAAGGCTTGATTAAGCAAGCTCTCAATGCACCGAGTTACCAAGCTGAACAAGCACCTACCAATCAATCTGTTGCTGAGAAAGCCTCGCAAGCACGTTCAGACCTTTACCGTTACTTGATGAATGGCGTATCTCACATGATCCCATTCGTGGTGACTGGCGGTCTTTTGATTGCCCTAGCACTAGCCATTGGTGGTGAGCCGAGTGAATCTGGCATGGCAATTCCTGCTGGCAGCATGTGGAACCAAATCCTAGAGGTGGGCGTGGTTGCCTTCACTCTAATGATCCCAATCTTGGCTGGCTACATTGCTTACGCGATTGCTGACCGCCCTGCTCTAACCCCTGGCTTGATTGGCGGCTGGATTGCCAACAACGGCTCTTTCTACGGCGCTGACGCAGGTACAGGCTTCATTGGCGCAATCATCGCCGGTCTATTAGTGGGCTACTTCGTTAAATGGATTACTTCGTTTAACTACCACAAGTTCCTTCAACCACTTGTGCCTATCATGATCGCTCCGATCACTGGCTCTCTATTCATCGCGGGTCTGTTCATCTTCGTAATTGGCGCGCCTATCGCGGGACTAATGGATGCTCTTACTGCCCTACTTACTAGCATGAGCGCAGGCAACGTGGTTCTGCTTGGTATTGTCCTTGGTGGCATGGCTGGCTTTGATATGGGCGGTCCATTCAACAAGGTGGCGTTCCTATTCTCGGTCGGCATGATTGCCAGCGGTCAAACTCAGTTCATGGGTGCAATGGCGTGTGCAATCCCTGTGGCTCCACTCGGTATGGCTATCGCAACCAGACTTGGCCGTAAGTTCGACCTGTTCGAATCTTCTGAAATTGAAGCAGGTAAAGCAGCAGGCGCGATGGGCTTGGTGGGTATCTCTGAAGGTGCGATTCCTTTCGCGGCTCAGGACCCGATGTCGGTTATCCCTGCCAACGTACTTGGTTCAATGACGGCCGCGGTTATGGCGTTCTCATTTGGTATCACCAACAGCGTTGCTCACGGTGGCCCAGTTGTCGCTCTACTAGGCGCAATGAACTACCCAATGCTCGCGCTTCTGTGCATGGCATCAGGTGCGGGCGTAACTGCGGTTACTTGTATCGCGCTTAAAAATCTACGCAAAGCTAAGCTAACAGCAGCAGCGGCTTAAGCCATTTCAACTACAATGGCTTGAGCCCCTCTACCCTACTGTTTTTAGTAGCTAATAGTTTTTTAGGAACGAATAGAGCTCAAGCCATGTTTCCCTTCATGGTGATTTCGATGTCTGATTTTTCTTTAGCGAACGACTCGTTCGTACAACGCTTTTTCTACCCTATGACCAACGTCATTCAAAACTACGCATGGGGGAGTCCTTCTTCGTTTAGCCAACTGTTTGGTATTGATAACCAGTCAGGTGAGCCACAAGCAGAGATCTGGATGGGCGCTCACCCGAATGGTTGCTCAATGGTGAACGACAACGGGCAACAGACCACGTTGGCGAACCTTATTTCTAAGAACCTGAACCTGTTTTTAAGCGAGAAAGTGGCAAATCGCTTTGGCGAACTGCCTTACCTTTTCAAAGTCTTAGCGGCGGAGAAAGCACTGTCTGTTCAAGTGCACCCAAACAAACAACAAGCGGAATCTGGATATGCACTAGAAGAACAGCAAGGTATTCCGATGACAGCGGGCAACCGTAACTACAAGGATGCCAATCACAAGCCAGAACTGGTGTATGCCTTAACCGACTACACGGCGATGAATGGTTTTAGATCAATCAGCGAGATCCTTGAGCACTTCCATTACCTTGATATTCCAGAGTTGCATTCGATGGTGAACGATCTCGCGGGCGACCAAACTCCCAATGGATTAGCCAGCTTCTTTGCAAGCTTGCTGTCTCTGGAAGGCGAGCAAAAAGGCATGGCGTTAACCATGCTGCTGATGAAGGCTAAGCTTTCAGATAAACGTGTATTCCAATTGATTTCAGAGCTTGAAGCTCAATACCCAGGTGATGTCGGCTTGTTCGCTCCGCTGCTATTGAACGTGATTACCCTAAAACCGGGGCAAGCCATGTATCTGGATGCTGAAACCCCTCACGCTTACATCAAGGGCACAGGCTTAGAGATCATGGCGAACTCAGACAATGTGCTGCGTGCTGGGTTAACGCCTAAGTACATGGACGTGAATGAACTGGTTTCTTGTACACGATTTAACGAAAAGCCCGCGGATAGATTATTGCTCAGCCCGATTGAGCAAGGTGATGTGATGGAATACCAAATCCCTGTCGAGGATTTTAAGTTCTCTATCGTGCAAAATTCGCATCAACGCCAGATCACGACCGAAGGTGCCGAGATCCTATTGCCGCTCGACGAGTCTATGGTGCTCACTCATCAATGTGGTGAAACCTGCGTGATAGAGAAAGGCCAGTCGGTATTCGTTCCGGCTTATGCTGAGAGTTACAAACTGGATTGCGCTGGACGCGTAGCGCGCGCTTACAGCTAACTCCCTCAGAACTCAGTACACACTGTTCATGCCCTGCTTTTGCGGGGCATTTTTGTTTGTGACGAAGGCTATTAGCGTGTCAAAAACCTAATCCAAAACGCCATCAAATATGACCCATCTCACACTGGATGAATGATGCAAATCACACTTAATTTTGCTGGATACAAATGTACAGTGAAGGGCTTTTATTTGCTATTTCGCGAATCGGGTTAATCCATTAATTTTAATTCAAGAACTTCAAGAGTGAATGAGTTAATAAATGATCACACAGCTAACTAACGTCAACTTAATTAATAACAACCTTAAAGCGAATAATAAAAAAGAACTGTTTGTAGAATTGGCAAGCATGTTATTTGAGAACAACCGAATCAGCAGTAAAGAAGCCTTCTTGGCAGACATTGAAATTCGTGAATCTCAAAGCATCACCTCAATGGACGGCATCGCTTACCCACACTCAAAAAGCAAGGCTGTAACTGAGCCTGCCATTGCTGTCGGTGTTAAGCGTCAAGGTATCGAGTATGGCGATGAAGACGGCATCAATCCAACCGTATTTTTTATGATTGCCTCTCCGGATAACGGTGCTGACCATCATATTTATGTACTACAAGAACTATTTGGAAAATTCAGCGATGAATTTATTCAAGATATCCATAACGCAAAAGACGAACAACAGATCCTTAATATTTTAATTAATTCATAAGGCGTAGAAAATTATGAGCACCCTAACAACTCAAGCTACGAATACCAATAATAAAAACAGTAGTAGCGACTTTAAAAAAATCCTTAGTACCATGAAAGGCCACCTGCTTTTCGGAACCTCACACATGCTGCCTTTCATCGTAGCTGGCGGTGTTCTATTGGCCTTAGCAGTAATGGCATCAGGAAAAGGTGCAGTACCAGCAGAAGGTTTGCTGGCAGACATCTCTAATATCGGTATCAAGGGCCTTGTTCTTTTCCCAATCATTCTTGGCGGCTTTATTGGTTACTCAATTGCAGACAAACCCGCACTAGCTCCTGCGATGATCTCTTCTGGCATCATGGCTGACATGGGCGGCGGCTTCCTTGGTTGTATCGTGGCAGGCTTTATCGCCGGTGGCGTGGTGTTCCAACTTAAGAAGATCCCGCTTTCTGCAAACATGACGGCGCTGGGTGCTTACTTCATCTACCCGCTTCTAGGTACGTTAATCTCTGCCGGCATCGTACTGTGGGGCATCGGCGAGCCAATCAAACTGTTCATGTCTTCAATGAACGAGTTCCTAGCTTCAATGGCTGGTGCATCTAAGATGGTTTTGGGCACAATCCTTGGCGGTATGACAGCGTTTGATATGGGCGGCCCTATCAACAAAGTCGCGACCCTATTTGCTCAAACTCAAGTAGACACGCAACCTTGGCTAATGGGCGGCGTAGGCATCGCGATTTGTACACCACCTCTAGGTATGGCTCTGGCGACTTTCCTATTCAAAAACAAGTTCTCTAAACAAGAGCAAGAAGCAGGTAAAGCGGCAGCAATCATGGGTTCTATCGGTATCTCTGAAGGCGCTATCCCGTTCGCAGCGAATGATCCAATGCGCGTACTTCCTTCAATCGTTGCCGGTGGTATCGTTGGTTGTGTGTTTGGCTTCATGACAGACGTTCTACTTCACGCACCTTGGGGCGGCCTAATCACTGCGCCAGTATCTAGTAACATTCCAATGTACGTAGTAGGTATTGCACTTGGCTCGCTAACCACAGCGGTTATCGTTGGCTTCTGGAAACCAGTCGCAGTAGAAACAGAAGATGACATGGTTGAAGCAGCGCCAGTTCAAGCTCAAACAGCACCTGTAGCAGGCGAAGGCGAGTACGACATCGTAGCAGTAACATGTTGCCCTTCAGGTGTTGCACACACCTTCATGGCAGCGAAAGCACTGGAAAAAGCAGGCTTAGCAGCAGGCCTTAAGATCAAGGTAGAAACTCAAGGTCAAAACGGTATTCAGAACCGCATCACTGACCTAGATGTAGCGAATGCAAGACTGGTTATCTTGGCTCACGATATTCAAGTGAAAGACGCTCACCGCTTTGCTAACGCGAACGTAATTGAGTGTTCAACCAAGGAAGCAATGAAGAAAGCCGCGACTATGGTGGCTATCTAAATCCTGAAACAAGTTAGAAGATAAAATTACTACCCCCTAGTAACTAAAATCCCCATTCGTCTAGTCAATGAATGGGGATTTCTTTTTACAGAATAACTCGTAGGAGCAACAGAATCAGCTCTTAGGATCGAGCGTCTCTTCGGTTTCCAAATCAAACAAGTGACACTGTAGCGTATTAAAGTGAAGTACGGTCTCTTCACCGCTGTTTGCAATTCGATCTGCATCGAAAGGTACACGAGCCACCAGCTTATCAGCACCGAGTTTGAAATAGAGATACAACTCATTACCCATCGACTCGACAACATCTAACCAGTGCGTTTGAGTATTCACTTCCGCCAGCGGCGCATCGTGATTAGCCAGTTGAATGTGCTCAGGGCGAACACCGAACCACACCCACTCACCCATCTTTTCACGAGCGATAGTCTGCTTGTCTTGTGGAAGTGTCCAACGAGTACCACTTTCAGAAACCACGTTCATCACACCATCAATCTCATCCAACCTTACCTTAAGAAGATTCATCGCTGGCGAACCAATAAAGCCTGCGACAAACTTGTTTGCAGGGTATTGATAAAGATTCATTGGCGTATCGACCTGCATGATCTCACCTTGATTCAACACACAAATACGGTCACCAAGAGTCATGGCTTCCACCTGATCGTGTGTCACGTAGATCATGGTGGCGTTCTGCCCTTCTTGCTTCAGGTTGTTGTGCAGCTGCGCAATACTGACACGAGTCGACACACGTAGCTTTGCGTCTAAATTAGACAACGGCTCATCAAACAAAAATACATCCGGCTTACGCACCATCGCACGACCTAGAGCCACACGCTGCCTTTGACCGCCGGACATTTCACCTGGCTTGTTGTTCAGTAGATGTTCGATATCGAGAGTCTTGGCTGCATCTTCAATTCGCTCATTGATTTCATGCTTTGGCAGCTTCTGCTGCTTAGGGCCAAAAGCCATATTTTCATACACCGACATGTGCGGATAAAGCGCGTAGTTCTGAAACACCATCGAGATACCACGATCTTTAGGTGGCAATTCGTTTACACGCTTATCGCCAATGTAGACATCGCCTTCTGAGATATCTTCAAGGCCTGCGATCATGCGAAGTGTCGTAGATTTTGCGCAGCCAGACGGCCCAACAAACACCATGAACTCACCTTCGCGAATATTCAGATCGACACCGTGCACAGCCTTAAAACCATTTGGGTAGGTTTTTTCTACCCCTCTCAGTGTGACTTCAGCCATAACCTGTCCTTAAATCAATTCGTTAAATACTATCTTTGCAATCTGTCGTGGACGTTTTAGCCACGTTCTTGCAGTTGGTTGAGCTCAAAGTGGGCGACTGATGCGATAACCAGATCCGCCACTGGCTCTAACTCGCTGTGTTGTGCAGTCCCCGTCAGAACACCGACATTGCTTGCGCCTGCATTGCGGCCAAATTCCATATCCGAAACCGTGTCACCAAACATGATCACCTCATGAGGCTCAATACCGCATTGTTCACAGAATGCATTGAGCAGTGCTGGCGCAGGTTTAGGTTCGATATCACCATCGGAGTAACCGACATAATCGAACATCTCGCTCAAACCCGATTGCTCCAGTGTGTAGATCGTTGAGTCTTTGGTATCCGCAGTCGCGATGCCTAAAATCATGCCTTGCTGCTTAAACAGGCCAAGCTTTTCAGTCACACCCGGAAGGGCTTCAATCCAGCTTGGGTTCTCTTCCACTTCGTCATTGAAAGCGGCTTTGGTCACCTTAGTGAACTCAGCGAGCGAGACATTAGGTTGCAGCATGTTGAACCACGCTGTTGCGGTATCTTCCACTGGGTTTGAGGCTAATAATCCATAGTTATCAACCACATCACCTTCCACGCCGATGGCCAAGAGTAACTCAGCAGGTGTGACAGTTTGATTACCCTGATGCTGGTCACTGTAAGATTTCACACGCTCACAAGCACCACGAGAAACGTTAAGCCACATCTTGTGGAACTCTAACAATGTGCCGTCTTTATCAAATAACATCGCCTTAAACTTCATCACGGCTCATTCGCTCCATTAGTTCTCCCCAAGTACGCACTAGGGGTTGGTTAAATTCTGGTTGTTTGCCGTCGAATACGGCATTGATGCAGCCTTCAAATTCATGCTCGTTAGATGAAAGTTGAGTACTGTTGATTATTGCTGAAGAAAGCTCTCCACGACGAATATCGACACGACACCAACGGTAGCCTTCATCAATATGGATACTTTGCAGCTCATCATTCAGAGCGATTCGCTCAACAATTTTGCCATCCACCACGCACTCGGCGTAGTAAGGGTTTTCTGAGTCAGAGACAGCAATTCGGTATGTAAGCGCTTGGCCTTGAGAGTCGTTGCCCGGTAGCAAATCACCTAAGTTGATATCAAACTTCAAGCCGCAACGTCGCTCTAAATACACTTGCCCATTACGCAGACCAGACAAGATGCCTTCGCCGCTTAAGCCATGGCTGTATACGAAAGTTGATGGGTCACCATAGATAGAAGACTCATCCGAGTTTGGGTTGCGTTCATGGGGCTCAAGGTGTGAATCACTGCCGCCAATCGCGGTAATGCGCTGGCCACAATTCCACATTTCATTGAGAACCAATAACGCCTCTTCGGTCGCTTTCGGTGAGGTCGACCAAGTTGGATCACAACACACTTCAAACGTAGACACTTGGCTGAGATCCACTTGATCGTAATGCCAGTGCCACGGCCTCATCATAGGATGATTAATGCCAAGGGAACTGTGTCCACTTCTGGCTAAACCCAATCCCGCTTCCATAGTCGCTTGGCTGCTGTGCTCAACGTCTCTAAGGTCCAAAGACTTAACTGGGCCATGCACATTGAAGTGCCCGAGATCGGTCGTGACTTCCAATGCGGGTAGAAATAAACACTGGTTAGAAACAGGCAGCTTAGGCTGGCAGATGTTGTGCTCCGTGAAGAAGAAGAAATCGAGCCCTTGTGATTCCACAATGTCTTTAGCCGCGGCTAAGGTATTGTGACCATCAGAAAGCTGAGTGTGAGCGTGTAAATCGCCACGATACCAGCGAGAATCAGAACTCAGCATGTGGCTGTAATCAAACTCGATATCGTGATCAACTGTGATCGTTGAGTTGAGTTCTAGCTCACTCTCAATTCCGTCATTCTTTGGCTCATCAGAGCAAAGCACATCGACTTGATACTGCATCGCGCGCTCGGTGCGAAACTCACCTTCAAGGTTGTAAAGCTCTAAGAACCAGTCGCCCGATGGAATCGCGCCATCAATCGCGCCTAGCCCTGAGTTCTGCGGCTGGATAATGAGCGACTTATGAGCCTTCTCAAACAGTACCTTGCCACGAAATGCTTGGTTGGCATCATACGCCGCTGCGTACAAGAAACCTTTTTTCACCGTCGTACCAGTAATGGTTACGCAATGAAAACCTGCTGGCACATCAAAGGGGATACGTACTCTGCCAAACGGCAGCTCACCTTGAAATTGGGTCATTGTCTTCACCAAGTTCGTCCTAATTGAAGGACTGGGTCAAAAAGAGGCCCACCCGAATAGATGGGCCTTTATGTATGCAAAGATAGTGTTAATCCACTTTACAGATTAAGAACGATTCGCTCGGTCTAGTGCACGTTGTGCTTTCTTCGCTGCTTGTTTTAGCGCTTTGTCCGCAGGCACGTTTTGAATTTGAATCTGATCCGCAGCTACCTTCAGCGCATCCATGATCTTACCGTTGGTAGGGTCAAGGAAATCTTTGGTTGCCGTGTTCGCTTGCTTCAGCGGGATCAGAGCTTGCGGGTTATCTTTAGTGAACGCTTGATACTCTGGAACTTCAGAAACGCTGTTACGCACTGGGATGTAACCCGTGAACATTGACCATGCCGCCGTGTTTTTCGCATTGGTGTAAAACTCAACGAACTCGAATGCGCCTTTTGCAGCTGCTTCGTCTGTGCCTTTTGGCATCACGTAAACCAGCGCACCCGCTTGTGGCGCAGAAGGATTTAAGCCCCAACCTGGTTGTGTGGTTGCCGAAAGCTTAGTGAAGTCCAAATCACCTTGGTCACCCGATGAACCGGTGTAGCCTAGTGCGTTGTCTTTCATCACGTCATCAATGGTTTTGTACCAGTATTCCCAGCCTTGACCACCGTAGTGAATTCGCATGATTTGATCATCGTGGATCCACTTACGGAAGCTGTCCCATACCTCAACCCACTCTGGAGAATCAATAAGTACAGTTTTGCCATCGTCACTGATGATCTGCGCGCCATTAGAGAACGCCGCGTCAATCATGTTGTCTTGCCCCCACATCGGCTCCCAGCCGTAGAACGTCACGTTGCCTTTCTCATCACGTTGGGTAACTTTCTCCGCGACCTTAGCCACACCTTGCCATGTGTTTAGATCTTGCTCAGTAAAGCCGTTATCTGCCAACACCTGCTTGTTGTAGTAAAACACCTGAGTTGTACCGTAAGCAGGTAGACCGATGATGGTGCCATCGTCTGCCGTCACTTGATCTTTGAACGCACCGATGAAGTCAGAAAAATTGAACTCTTCATCCATGAACGGCGTTAGGTCTCGGCTCAGACCACGCCCGTGCATCGCTTCCGCACGGCCTGAATCTAACAGCACAAGTTCAGGTGCCGTTTTCGACGCTAAACCAGCTTGCAGCTTCTGGTAGGTTTCCGTGTAGTTACCTTGCAATGCAGGCTTCACCACATACTCATCTTGGCTCGCGTTGAACTCTTCGATGAGCTTAGTCATCATTTGCTGTGGTTTAGTACCACCGGAATACCAAAAGTTAACTTCGGTTGCGGCAAGAACACTGCTAGAGAACATAGACGCGCTTGCTGCGCCAGCACACACTAGTGCGAGAGTTTTTAATTTCATTTCCGTTTACTCTTTTACGCCGTTATCGGCGATACCTGAAAGAATCGTCTTTTGACAAATGACGAATAGAATTAACAAAGGCAATACTGCAATGGTGCTCGCCGCCATAATTTGCGACCAGTTCAACCCATAGTTACCTTCGGCAATAAAGTAGTGACGAATACCAGTAGCGATCAGGTTTAAATCCTGAGTCGTAATCACCAGACTTGGCCACATGTAGCTGTTGTAATTGGTAATAAAAGTGATGAGGAACAGTGTTGCGACTGCTGCTCGGCATTGCGGTAAGATGATTGCCCATAAGATTTTGAGCTCACCTGCACCATCAATTCGTGCCGCTTCAATCAGCGACGGATGCACCTTGATAAACACTTGGCGTAGATAGAACACACCGAACACCGACGCCGCGTTCGACGCCACCAAGCCCATGTGTGAATCCAACAAGCCCAGTTTTGCCAAGGTGATGTAAGACGGAATGTAAGTGACTGCACCCGGCAGCATGTAACAGCCCATCACGATGAAATAGAGCACGGTCTTTGAACGAAACCTCAGCTGAGTCAACGCGTATGCAAACATCGCGGAATTCACAATCACCAACAAGGTAGTGAACAAAGCCACGCTAAAACTGTTGAAGATGTACAAGCCAAACGGCGCGCTGTGGAAGGTTTCAACAAAGGTTTCCCAACGAAACTGCTCTGGAATCAAGTCCAATGGGTTAGCAAAGATCTCATCGTTACTTTTCAGCGAACCAGACAGCATCCATAAGAACGGAAACACCATGATGGTTCCACAGGTTGCCAAAAACAGGTGCTTAGCCAGTGCAAGGAGCGAACGGCGATCCGCTGAGGCTTTCTTTGACGCAACTTCTGACTTCGTCGCTTTGACTTGAGCTCTAACTTTGGTTTTCGCTGCGCTCTGATTTAATACTTGATTGGCATCCAATACTTGCGTGGTCATAATTCTGTCCTTTCAAAAATCGACTAGTAGTACACCCAGCGCTTGCCGATGTAGGTATTAATAAGTGCCAACAACCCAGTAATCAGGAATATCACTAACGATGTCGCGGCCGCAGGTCCCATTTCGTAGCGCTCAAACGCTTGTTGGTAGAACAAGTACAACAAAGTACGTGTCTCACCACCCGGTCCGCCTTGCGTCAGAATCTGGAACTGATCGAACGCCTGCATTGCCGTGATAATGTTGACCACTACCAAGAAGAATGTGGTTGGTGAAATCAGCGGCAGCGTTATCTTCAAAAAGCGCGTTAAGCTGCTGCAACCATCAATCAAAGATGCCTCATACAGTGATTCTGGAATCTTGTTAAGCGCACTGATGTAAAACAGCATCGTCCAACCAATCGCCTGCCAAACTGTCACGATAATCACCGCAACCAAGGCTGTATTTCCGTTCTCTAACCATGGAATCGCGCTAAACCCTGCCGACTCCAACAAGTGGTTTGCCAAGCCCGATTTAGTCTCAAATACCCAAGACCACACAATCGACACCGCAACTGTGGGTGTAATCCAAGGGGAGAAGATCACCGCACGATAAAACTGGCTGCCCTTAAAGTTTTTGTGCAGCAGCATGGCAAACACAAGACCAAGAATGATAGTGGGAATCACCACACCGACTGAGAACCAAAACGTGTTGAGCATCGCTTGGATGAACTCGTAGTCCTCGACCATGTACTCGTAATTTTCTAAACCGATGAACGAATAATCTGGCGAGATGTAATCCCAATCGGTGAAGCTGATGTAAATCGAATAACCAAATGGTACGAGCCAAAAAGTAAACAGTGGCACCAACAACGGTGCAGTAAATAGCAGTACCTTTAAGCGGTTTTTCATTGGTTGTGAGAAAGCACTCATGGTGACCTCGTCCTTATTTGTATGCGGTTAAATTAAGGGGTTTGTGTGACAGGTTAGTAAGAGCGCCCTTCATTTTTTTTATGGCTACCCATTAGAAAATCTTTCTTCCAGGTCACCGTCTTCCATCTGGTGATAAAGCCAATCACAAAAAAAATTCACCTTGGCGCTGCGACTGTGTTTGGTAATCAGATAGTGGGCAGATTCGGCAGGCATCGACGAATCACTCGCCAGTACAAGGTCGTTTTTCTTGAGTAATTCAGAAACTGCAAGCGAACGCACTAACAACATCCCAATGCCATGTTTGACCGCTTCTAAGGCATGCAGAGAGTTACTCACTTCGAGCAACACCTTCGGTAAGGTCATCTCAAATTGGTTATGACTGAGCCATTGCAACCAGTTCTCTCGGTATCCTTTTACCTGAACCGTCGGCAGAGCGGCGAAGTCAGGCTTACTAAGTAATTCTTGATGGTCGGCTTTGAATTGAGGGCTGCACACCAGTTGCCAATGTTCTTGAAACAGTCGCTCACAATGGGTGTCTTCGCTTTCGACCTTGCCATTGGTCAGTTCGATATCAACATTCTGACAAGGTGTGGTTGATGGCCAGTCCACCAGCTGAATATCAAGCCTGATAAACGGGTATTTTTGATAAAAGGAAGGCAGGCGAGGTAGCAGCCAGTTATGACAAAAGGTGTGATTAACGCGCAGGCTCAACACGTCGGTTTCTTTTTCTCCGAACAAGATTTGAGTTTGCAATTTCAGGTGAGCGAGTGAGCCCGCCACAATCGGTTGATAATGTTGAGCTGAAGAGGTCAGCTTCACGCCTTTAGAGCTGCGTTCAAACAGGGTGGTATCGAGAAAGGCTTCTAAACTTTTGAGCTGCTGACTCACCGCAGCTTGAGTGACACAAAGCTCTCGGGCAGCGGCGCCAATGGAACCAAGACGAGCAACAGCTTCGAACGCAACAAGGGCGCGTAGAGGGGGTAACATGGCTTCACCTGATTGAAATAAAAGTGAAAAATACTTCAATCAGGTTTCAGTTTTTTGCGGTTCCAGTTACAGATTAATGACGAAAGGACATTGATCAGATATTTATGATCAACGTCCCTTTTCTTCTATTTATTATTGTTATGCGTGATGTCTTAACTTCGTTATGACTTAGCTTCGTTGTGTCTTAGAGCCGAGCTCGCATCAGACTTATCTATTTTTTGATGTAACGAGCTTTGGAATAAAGCAGCTCTAGCATATGCAGATATTAACGAAGCACGCACCGCTTAAAGACGTTGAAGAGAGTAAACCCATCACATCTAAAGTAAGAGTGCTCGCTCTACTCCTTTAATATGATGAGTTTCTAGAAATTAAGGCTAAACGTATTTAAATAGCGCTCTAGCCTAACTGAATAAAAGTCCGATAATTCCTCGTCTTCTTCATCGTGGCAATCTATACAGCTATCCTTAGGGTCAAACTCTTCATGAGGAAGGTGGCACTCGACGCACTCCATCTCTTCGCTCTCTTTGTGCTTTAAATTATGCTGGCGCCCTTCGAGGTGACCAAAATCATCATGACACTCCACGCAGCTGTTATATTCAAACTCAAGATCGTCAGAAGGCTCTTCGTCTAGATGGCACTGACCCGCACATGTTTCATCCTTTAGGTGAATATTCGCAAGGTTATGCTCATCTGGATTAGGTAAACCTTCAGCGACCACCAGTGCGCATACTCCAGCAAGTAACACACTAATTAAATATCTAGTCGTACTCATAAAACTGGCTCCTTCTTACCGATGCGACTTAAGCTCTTTCTCACGCAGAATAGCTTCATGGCAGGTTGCACATAACCCAATACGGAACTTCTTACTGATACCGATAATCGGGTCTGAATCGCGATGTAAATTATGACAATTGGAACATGTCAATTTGGTGGCATGTACATCGTGAGTCCACTCACTGACCCTCAAGCTTTCAGGAGAATGACAGGCGATACACTTTTGGTTTTGTTCGAAAATTGGTAAGTCGATATGATCATCGAATGGAATCACACTCACTAGATCAGAATCTTTGGGGTGAGAACCTTTTCTGCCATGACAAGCCGTGCAGTTGTTGTAAAACTCGGTACTGGCATGTGCGCCTACAGAAGCGATGGCATCAATATTTTTAAGCAGACGCTTTTTTTGATGGCATCGTATACAACGCTTATTTTCCTTTATTAAGGTCTGCATTTCCGCTTCATTGGTAATTTGGCTAGAAAACGATTTTGCATTGTGAACAACTGGAACCTGAACCATTGGTTCAGAAGCGGTCGATACCGACATGAAGAATATGTTAAAGATGGTCAGCAAGAAAAAATAAGGGCAATATTGAGTAACCGTTTTGACCATAATAGTACTCTTTATATGAATAAATGATTTGAGCCGATTATTTTGACTCAAATCATTTCAGCTAATTGTCAGCGTTACTTTTATTTAAATTCGAGATTCAACACACCTCGATGATATATATGATTAATCTGAGAATTATCAAAGACCGCGACACCAAATGGATACTTTTTACTTAAATCGTTAAATTGCACATCTTGAGTTTCTGAATTTTCACCAGTGGTTACAAGCTTCCGCTTCATTTCAAGAGTCCAAATACCATCTTTCCAAATAGCACCGACTTCGATATCACCACGGGAACCTGTAAATGGCTTACCCGTTAACCCTGGGATTCGTTCCAGCTGATTGTAGTCAGCAGTAAATGGTTTCTTCTCCGAATCTAAAATAAGTAATGTTTCATTGGTCAAGTTATCTGCCACATATGCGGGTTGATCGTCTTTTACGTTATTAACATAACCACCACCAGTTTTACTGTCTCCTTTACGGCCCCAACCTTTGTTTTGTTTTGGATCGGTATTACTATCAACATACTGGTCATCAAGCTGATTATGAACCGCGGTTCTCACACCTTTCCAGTGCCACATATCAATAAACTCGCCTTCGCGATTGGTGTATTTACGCGCTGGATTCTTGTCATCACGCCCTGCATTTTGACCCTTTTTAGCTCTGTGACACGCAGCGTTACACCCCTTCTCAGAAAAGCCTTCAGCATTGATGTCCCAATAGACTGCAAATTTATCTTCGTAGTAAGTATTGTCGTGCCCGGTGTCATCTTTATTTTTTAACTGTTTCCATGAACCATCCTCTTGCTTAATCCAAGGAAATCGGTCAATACTTTTGGTCGGATCAGCATAACTAAACAAAAAGTAAATGTATTCATCGTCATACATCGACTTCATTTCCACACTGGTTTTCTTGATGCCTTCATAACCATTATTTGGCTTATAAGGCAATTTATTTACCTTTTGAGTAAGTGATTTGGCTTGATCCCAGACCGCATCAACGTTGCCATCGATAACTATATTTGATGGCAGTTTACTGCTCTCTAATATCTTATCTTTTGCTTGAGCTTCACTGGCTGGAATGATCATAAGTGCAGCCATGGTGGATAGTGTAATTATCGAGTGTTTCATTACTATTCTCCTAGCTTCCATTGCTCTGTTTGTATAACTAAGCGTAGAAATAAATTAGGCTTTTTCAATTGATCGATATCAACTTAAATACAAATAGACTCAATAGAAAAATAGATCTTTAGAACTCAACAAATAGATAATTATCTTTTTCAAAAACCTAAAATATTATAAACATCAATAGCTTTAGGATGGTTCTCCGTGACTAAATCACAAATAATAACGGTTAGTATCGACTTCTAGCTTAACCGTTTATTTATAGTCAGTTAAAATTGCCTATAAATTACCTTATCTAGAATATAGATATAATAAAGGGACGTTAATCATATGTTTATGTTCAACGTCCCTCTTCTTCTGTTTTTGATCTTTATGCGCTACTTCTTAGATCCATCATGTCTCCGAACCGCTACATTAGATCTCGCAGTTAATCTATCTATTCTTTGATATAAAGATCCTTAGAATAGATTCGTCCTTCTACGTTGTTTTTGGCAAATCCACCAACACTTGGTCGCACTAGGCGAGCCTGCATGTAGTAGTAGATTGGCGCGATAGGCATATCTTCAGCCAGTAACTGCTCGGCTTGATCATAGAAACCTTGGCGTTCTTGTTCGCTGGTTGCCGCCAATGCGCTGTCCATTGCTGAGTCGTACTTGTCGTTGTTGTAACGAGCAAAGTTACCCGAAGACTCAGAGCGCAGTAGGCTCAAGAAGGTCGATGCTTCATTGTAGTCACCACACCAAGACGCTCGCATCACATCAAAATCACCTTGGCGACGCGATACTAGGTAAGACTTCCACTCTTGGTTTTCTAGCTCAACTTGCGCACCTAGGTTGCCCTTGAGCATGGAAGCGATCGCCACAGCTATCGACTTGTTCGACTCACTGGTGTTGTAGAGCAGCTTGAAATCTAGTGGATTAGCCGCATCGTATCCCGCTTCTTTCAACAGCTCTTTCGCCTTTTGGTCGCGCTCTTTTTGTGTCCATGTGCTGTATTCAGGCTGAGTCGCATCAAAACCTGCTGTATATTCATGAGCAAAGGTATAAGCAGGCAGGTTACCCACCTGAGTGACGCCATTGGTGATAACGTCACGCATCATAGAATAAGACACCGCTTTACGTACTCGAGCATCATCAAACGGAGCTCGTGTGGTATTAAACGCGTAATAGTAAGTACACAGCAAAGGCACCGCGGTAAACGCATCTTGGTATTTGCTTTTAAGTTGCTGCGCCATATGTGTCGGCACGTCCGAAGTAATATCGACCTCGCCCACCGCATAACGGTTGATCGAGGCATTCTGATTCTCAAATGGAATGTAAGTCACTTCGGTTAAGTGCGTATCTGAACTGTCCCAATAGTTAGGATTTTTCTTCAATTCAATACGCTCGTTCACCACCCACTCGTCTAGTACGAATGCACCATTACCAACAAATTGCTTAGGATCGCTCCACGGCTTGTCGCTACTTTCTAGGGCTGCTTTGTGCACTGGCATCATGGATGTGTGGCCCGTCATCGCCACAAAATAAGGCACTTTACTATCGAGTTCGAACTTCACCGTGTATTTATCAACAGCCGAAACACCTAGTTCTTCAATTGGCTTCTTACCTTCTGCCACATCAGCAATATTGTTGATTTGGGTGAGCTTTAGGTACCACACATTTGGCGATGCCGTTTTAGGGTCTACCGCGCGTCGTATCGCATACACGAAATCATCGGCCGTCACCGGATCGCCATTCGACCATTGCGCGTCTTTACGTAGGTGGAATACAAACGTCTTGTTGTCTTCGGTTTCCCAAGATTCCGCAACTCCTGGGGTGATATTGCCATCGCGATCTTGGATCACTAAGCCTTCAAACAGATCGCGTAGTATGTGCATTTCCGGCAAGCCTTCTGCTTTTGCAGGGTCAAGCGTCGCAGCTTCTGCATCGTTAGCACGAACTAAGTGTTGGTCTTTCGCCAGTGAAACACCAGCAGGTAAGGTTTCAGCAACGGCAGTCACTGATATAAAAGGGGTCAATAAAGATGAAATGAGTAAAGCCGTTGAATGTTTTTTAAAATCCATGTTTGTTTGCTCTCCTAGCCTATCTTTGAAGCAAGTAATAAAATTAACAATGCGACGGTTGACGAGTTTTAACGCTTTAGTTTATTTAAGTAGGTTTGTGTAATCGTTAATACTTGATAGTACTTGATCAATCAGGAGATAAAGGTGAGTTTAATTCCAAGAACGGAAAGAGCTGCATTTTCAATAAAGCCGCTACTATATGGAAAGTCGGTATTGGGCGCACCCTTGCTCTATTTCCCCGCGCAAGTAGAAAGCGAATCTCGCGGGCTGATTTTAGCGGGCACACACGGCGATGAAACCGCTTCTATCGCGGGTTTGTCTTGCGCACTAAGAAGCCTACCTGCCGCCAACTTACGACATGATGTGATCTTGTCGATGAACCCAGACGGCAACCAGCTAGGCACTCGCGCCAACGCCAATCAAGTCGATCTGAACCGCGCTTTTCCGACTCAAAACTGGACAGAAAACGGCACCGTCTATCGCTGGAGTTCACATACACCAGTCAGAGATGTAAAAGTAAAAACGGGGCAAACCGACCAGCTAGAACCTGAAGTACAATCACTGATCGACCTCATCGAGCAGCGCCAGCCTAAGTTCGTCATATCTTTCCACGAGCCACTCGCCATGATCGACGACCCAACTCAATCAGAGCTCGCCATTTGGCTAGGCAAGCAATTCAACCTACCGATCGTCGAAGACGTCGACTACGAAACCCCAGGCTCATTCGGTACATGGTGCCAAGAAAGAAACCTACCGTGTATTACCGTAGAGCTACCGCCTGTTTCTGCGGATCTGACTATAGAACAGTATTTGGAAGCGTTTGTGGCGGTGTTGGGGTGTGAATGACTTAGTAACAGATAAGCAGCTACTTAATTCATCAATTAGTTACAGAGCCGACTTCATATCCTGTAATGAAGTTATACACTCGCTTTGCAAAGTCGAAAATTTCAATTGTTGAGCAAACATATTTTGCATATGAGGGCGTATTCCGGGGATTTCCGAAAGAGTTAAATGATCATTCTGTTCAGCAAGTTTCCTACCTGCTTGGTAACTTTCAATATAACTGTAATAAATCTCATTAAGCTCGCCAGCTATTAAATTGATCTCGAGTCTATCGAGTTTTTGTATATTGGATGCGCTTAAGGCAGCTTGAGCATTGTTGTAGTGATGTCGATAGTTCTTTTTTAACGGTTGTACCATAGAGGCAACTAAAGAAAGCTGTTCAAAAACACCTTTGTTTTCCGACTGGTCTGATAATGCTTCTTTTCGAAATTGCTCAAATAATTCATCTAGAGCTTCAGAAAGCTCACTGAGACTTTCGAATGCTTTTGAATGTCTAAACTCTTCTTTCCACTGCCCCATTGAACGAAATGAAATGTAGGCTGCTATAGCGGCACCAATACCACCTATAATTGTTCCTAACGAGTTGATTAAGGCAACGGCTGAATTTGAGACTTTTATATTGAATCCAAATAACAACCCCGTTAATACCAATATAACTGGAGCTAAGATTATGCTATACCCCAAAATGCCCTCTCAATGACTCATTGGTTGAGATAAATACTACAGAGAATGGGGAGACAGACCTGTAATTTCGATGTTATCGATATTCTTTAAAGCTAAGCTCGTATTTAGAGTACATCGTTAGAGAACTTCATTTACCCCAACATTAGCTCACAATAATATTCATCTCATTTTAACGAATAGTTACAATACATTAAAGCACATTTCTTGATATAAAGGTCGCAATACGATATGAACATTGGCCCGCCAATTTATTGTTCATTCCTGTTAAGAGCAAGAGCTAATTTAGTAAACTCATGGTTCTAAAGAAACGACTTTTTACCAACTCGAAAATGGTATCGTAAGCAGAAATTGCAAGAACGCCCCCCATTCCAAAGGCAGATTAAACGCCTAACTAATGACTCACCGACGTAGAAAACAGGTTGATGATCACCACACCAGACAGAATCAAAGCGATGCCAATGATCGCGTAGATGTCTAGCTTTTGCCCATAGACCAGCCAAGACAACGCCGCGACCAATACAATCCCAGCCCCACACCAAATCGCATACGCCACACCCAAAGACATGGTTTGCACTGTGAGAGATAACAGATAAAAGGCACAACCGTAGCTAATCAATACCGCGGCAGTGGCCGGTAAAGAAGTAAATTGCTGCGTTTTAGGTAATAAAGAAGTGGCGACAACTTCAAGCACGATGGCGAGTGATAGCATCACTGGTGGTGGGAGAGATAAAAGCATGTTTGAGTCCACAACTGTAAAATACGACGCTCAGAGTATTGTAGTTTTATTTCCAATTCATGCGATTTTCAGTAAGCAATTATTATGACGTACCCTAAAAGATCTTAACCAAGAAACTCAATGAATTGGTCTTTGATAATTCATCTGCATGCAAAATAAAAGAGCCTGCTAACTCATTTTTAGACAAAATGGAGCTACAGCTTCCCCTAAATTAGCAATTCATAGATAGCCCAAGGTTTTCCATAATTAGGAAAAGACGGACTGATAGTTTATGGATTATGAATATGTGTTCAGCTATTGCTCCCCGTTGAGCTGATCGCGCTTTTTCAGTGATGCGTAAAAATTGGCTAAAAACTCAATGTCCTCTTTGGGGGCTGCAAGCATGAGGTCGAGAAATTTAAGTGTACTGGCAGAAAGAGGCAATTGCCCTCCATGTAGTCGCTCTAATTGGGTCATTGGGAACAACTGCAGCAAGCTGACATCAAGCGCTTTGGCGATTCGGAAAAAGTCCAAAATGGTGAAGTGACTTTTCGCTTCTCTATCCATCTTCTCATAAAGCGCCGAGCGGCCAATATCTGCTTTTTTAGCCAGCGAATTCTTAGATAACCCTTCTTGAACCATGAGCGCCTCGATTCGCTCTATCACCATTCTTCGAAAGACCGTCTCTTCAACGCCGAAGAATTCAAACCCTTCTGTTTCTATTTCTGCCATTACGATTGTCCGTTTTCTGGAATTACTCGAGTAATGCTATCTGAATTTCGGAAATTTGAAATGATAATTTAATAGCCAGACATAGAGGTATGAGTTGTCTCAAATGATGAATCAAATACATAAAGGAAAACAATATGAAAATGACTAAACGCGCAATCCTTTCTACCGCACTTGCACTCTCAGGTTCAGCTCACGCGATTTCTCTTGAGCCAGTACCAGGTTTGGATGTCCATCAGCCTTACTATGCGCCGCAAGCATTTGTTCAGCAAGAAAGTTTACCTATTGTTGATATTCGTGGCGTAAAATCGGCTGATTATGCTGAGTTATTTGAAAAGCAGGTCGGTGAAGAAGTACGACGTGGTATTAAGGAAGCGAAATACGTCTACAAACTAGCAGGCATCGATGTGGTCAAGTTTGAGAGAGATTCAATGAAGGTTTTAAGGAACTCTCAAAAGCTTAATCCCGACTACTTCGAAGTTCTTAACGCGCTTGCCAAAGTGGGCGGGATTTCGTTAGAAACCATGTTCACACTATCACAGCTTGATGCGGCATTAGCTTCGACTGCCCAGTCTGCGCTAAGCGGATGCACAACAGTGAGTTTTTCAGGTACTGGTGTTGTAGGTCAAGTAAACGACACGCCTTCGTTATCTGGTGGTAATTACTGGGTTTTACAAGCTGATGATTATGTACAGGTGATGGCATCAGGATTCTATGGTTCAGGTCAAACACTAGGTAAAGATATTGGGGTTGTAATTAACTTCCAAGGTACCGACTCTAAGGGTATAGGCAATGAAGCAGACAACGCTATTGAGCTTGGTACACTTCAAAACTACCTAGTGCGAAACGCCAAGAGTGTTGATGATGCAGAGAAGATTTTAGACCAATACCGTACTGTCGTGGCATCCCACTTTAACTTTGCGGACAGTACTGGTTACACGGTGGGCGTGGAGATGCTCGACGGTAAGAACTACGTCATAAAACGTCCTGCAGGTGTCGGTCATGCGAATCACTCTGAGCGTCCAGGCGTATTGCAAGCATTCGCTGAGTCTGTGGGGCTTGGCGAGAAGAGTAAACAGCGTACGGTTGCAACCGCTTACACTGAGTGGCGCGCAGAGTTTGCTCAGCAGTTCATTGATAACACACCAGAAGGCAATGTAGAGGCTGCTAAGTATGTACTTAATACGAAGCCGATTGCGCAGCATGCCGCTTATGGCTCTGACTTTATCTCCACGCTAACAGCAGTTATGGATACAAAAGAAGGCTGTATAGAAGTCGCTCCAGGTGTGGGTGAGTGGAATGACTTCCAACGTGTTTGTTTAGACAAGTAAGCACAAAGCATAATAGAAAGCCGACTTAGGTAACAGTGATCAACCCGATGAGCGTTGATCGTTGTTAGAAAGCGAATATGCAATTAACGTGAGTGAGGTGACCCGAGCACCCCACTTGAACGTTACGACTCATATGTAAAAGTCCATACTTTGAATAGGTCCTCCATGGACTTTGCCATCAAGCCTTGAGTAGTTACTGTGAATTACTGAATATTTTCAAAACGAAGAGGCTTTGATGTGTAACTCGTCCACATGAGAAGCCAATGACACAGTGGAAATGACCAGCAAACGAACATGTTTGAACTTACCACGAGAAAATAAGCGAAAATCTCACGTCGTATTTATTTCTAATAAATACCTTACCTACATAGTTCCTGTTTACAGTGTCCTTAGGTTCTCTGAGTAACGAACGTCCCCTATCCCCCCTTCTTAACATACCAACTATTACATATATGTAATAATCATTTTCCATTTAGAGGGATTATCAAATACTAGAGTCACACCTATACTAGCTCCAACAAAACGAGAGAGCGGAAACATTTAAGCTCGACTACTCTTAACGAGTTGAACTTAATTGCACAGTTATCCGCTGTACTGACATATAAAGGAAGCATCCAATGACTATCGAAATCAAACCTGGTCAAACTCATATCCAATCAAAAGCTATGGTTGCTTGGAAAGCGGGCGAGCCACTAAAGCGTGAAACGGTTGACGTTGAACTGCCAAAAGCTGGCGAAGTACTTGTTCGTATCGTTGCGACTGGTGTTTGTCACACTGACGCATTCACATTATCAGGTGACGATCCAGAAGGTATCTTCCCTTCTATTCTTGGTCACGAAGGTGGCGGTATCGTTGAGATGATCGGCGAAGGCGTTACAAGTGTCGAAGTTGGCGACCACGTTATCCCACTTTACACAGCAGAATGTGGCGAATGTAAATTCTGTAAGTCTGGTAAAACTAACCTATGCCAAGCGGTTCGTGAAACGCAAGGTAAAGGCCTAATGCCAGACGGTACAAGCCGCTTCTCTATCAATGGTGAGACAATCTTCCACTACATGGGTTGTTCTACTTTCTCTGAGTACACAGTACTTCCAGAAATCTCACTAGCAAAAGTAAGCAAAGAAGCACCACTTGAAGAAGTTTGTCTTCTAGGTTGTGGCGTTACAACAGGTATGGGCGCGGTACTGAACACAGCTAAAGTTGAAAAAGGCGACAACGTTGCAGTATTCGGCCTTGGTGGTATCGGTCTTTCTGCAATCATTGGTGCTCGCATGGCTGGTGCTGACCGCATCATCGGTGTTGATATCAATGAGAGCAAATTCGAGCTAGCAAAACAGCTTGGCGCGACAGACTGCATCAACCCAATGAACTTCGACAAGCCAATCCAAGACGTTATCGTTGAGATGACCGACGGTGGTGTTGAGTACTCTTTCGAATGTATTGGTAACGTAAACGTGATGCGTCAAGCGCTTGAATGTTGTCACAAAGGTTGGGGCGAATCTGTAATCATCGGTGTTGCAGGCGCAGGTCAAGAGATCTCAACTCGTCCATTCCAACTAGTGACTGGTCGTGTATGGCGTGGTTCTGCTTTCGGTGGTGTTAAAGGCCGCTCTGAGCTTCCAGAAATCGTAAACCGTTACATGGCAGGTGAGTTTGGTCTTCAAGAGTTCATTACTCACACAATGAGCCTTGACGAAGTAAACGACGCATTCGACCTAATGCACAAAGGTGAATCTATCCGTACTGTTTTACACATGGACAGATAATTCTCCTTGGTCTCGGCACCTAGGTGTCAAGACCACAGTTCTGGCTTAAACATCAGAGCGAAACTGTCTTCACCACCTCCTGCCCGGTGGGTGGTAAAACCTCTAGCTTAAGCTATAGAAAACAAATACATAATTTCCGAAACCATCAACCTAACGGAGCACAATAAATGACAATCGAAAACATTAGCCAAGCAAAGGTTGCTGGTGGTTGGCACAAACAATACACCCACTTTTCTGCAACGCTTGACTGCAACATGCGTTTCGCGATTTTCTTGCCACCGAATGCAAGCAAAGAAAACCCAGTACCTGTTTTATATTGGTTATCAGGCCTAACCTGTACCGATGAAAACTTCATGCAAAAAGCCGGCGCATTCAAAGCCGCGGCTGAGCAAGGCATTGCCATTGTTGCCCCAGACACAAGCCCGCGTGGCGAAGGTGTTGCCGACGATGAAAACTACGACTTAGGCCAAGGCGCAGGCTTCTACGTGAATGCTACTCAAGCGCCATGGGACAGCCATTACCACATGTACGATTACGTGGTAACAGAGCTACCAGCGCTGATTGAGTCTTTCTTCCCAGTGACATCAGTGAAATCAATTTCTGGTCACAGCATGGGCGGACATGGTGCACTAACGATTGGCATTAAAAACGAAGATAGCTACCGCTCTATCTCGGCATTCAGCCCAATCACGAACCCAATGCAATGCCCTTGGGGACAGAAAGCATTCAACCAATACTTGGGCTTAGATATTGAAGAGTGGAAGCACTACGATGCCTCTGAGCTTCTAAAAACCAAAGGCACTAAGCTGCCAATGTTGGTAGACCAAGGCGAAGCGGATAACTTCCTGATTGAGCAGCTTAAACCTGAGCAACTAGTCGAAGCGGCTAAGGTAACCAATGCCGATTTAGAGCTACGTATGCAGCCAGGTTACGACCACAGCTACTTCTTCATCTCTAGCTTTATTGATGAGCACATTGAGTTCCACGCGGCTTACCTAAACAAGTAGCGACACCTATTTGGCCCACACCTTGCAAAAGCGTGAGGTGTGGGCTTTTTTGTGCCTGCAATATGAGTTAATCCGCGATTGGCATCGATTAACACTTTCAAACACTCTTGCTATACCAACACAAACAATACAACGACAAAGGTACGAATATGAGCTGGTTTTTCTTGATGATGGGCGTAATGGCTGAAGCACTTTCTCACGTTGCACTTAAAGCCACTGACGGGTTTAGTTTGTCTAAACCAGTACCAGCTTTACTGGTTATCTCAGGGCACTTGGCAGCGTTTCTATTTTTGAGCCAAGCGATGAAGGGAATGCCAGTTGGTGTGGTGCACTCTTTATGGGCAGGTTTAGCTATCGTGACCGTGAGTCTGATTTCTACATTCGTTTACCGCCAGCACCTCGATACCATGGTTTGGATTGGCATGTTACTAGTGGCAGCCGGTGTTGTGATGATCAACCTGTCGCAAGGTCACTCACACTAGTGTAGATAGTGAGTTATTAACAGTGTGTCAATTCGTTCAAACTTCCTAACAGACAGGTGATGCCTTCACTTATTCATACTCTTACAATCAGCAAATCAAACCTGTTACCATAGCGTCTTCAACATCACCTATTTTGAAGGTTGCTATGAAAGCAATTAAGACTCTTTTCTTCCTGATGGTTTTATTGAGCGGTCTGTTTACCGCTTGGCTGTTTATCCCGATTCCAGCAACAATGGACAAGCAAACGCTCGACGTTCCATTGACGGAACCATTCAAGCTTGTGGCGTATCGCAGCAACCCGAATGATGCGAGCAAGCCGCTAACCTACCACTACTATGTGATTTCAGATGTGGTTGGTGTGGACGACATGGACCCGTTTCTAATTACGACAGACCAGTTTGTGAAGCTTGGCGAATTCGACGAGAACACATTCAACCTTACAGTTAACGGCAAGATTGAGAGCTACACCAACGATTTGTGGATCAAGAAAGCCGATGGCAAACTGCAGCACTGGTACGTAAGTATTAATGCCAACTACATTCGTTAAAGTCGGTATACAATAGAATCTATTATTAGACAGCGCTTGACTTCCAAGCGCTGTTTTTGTTTCTCGCCTCTAGCTTAAAACCTTCTCTCACTTTCCACCGACTACTGCCCTTTCCGCTGGAGATACGATAAGCTCAGCCAATGCTCAACGCCCAATAAATCAAAAATAATAAAGGATCACCCGTGGAATTTACGCTCGACAAATTTAACGGCATCATCATTGCCCCGGCAACCGCCCCTCAAGATGCTGATACATTTCATGCCGAACTTAGTGAAATCACCGAATTTTCAAAACAAAATAACAAAAGCATTATTTGGATTAGCTTACCTATTTCGCTCTCGCACCTCATTCCGGTAGCGACCGAACTTGGCTTTGTGTTCCACAACTGTCTAGAAGACGAGATTACGCTGATCCACAAATCCCAAATCGTCGAGTTTGTGCCTTTCATCCCGACCCATACTTTGGGAGCTGGAGCTCTGATCACCAACGGACACAATCAAGTGCTGATGATAAAAGAGCATGGCATGACAGGCTATAAACTACCTGGCGGCCACATTGAACTTGGCGAGGGTATTGAAGAGTCTGTGGTTCGAGAAACCTTGGAAGAGACGGGTATCAAAGCGGAGTTTGTATCGGTGGTTGGCATGGCAACGCGCCACCCATACCAGTTTGGCAAATCGAACCTCTACTTTGTTTGTCACCTTATCGCTCAAACTCAAGATATCGCGATTCAAGACACTGATGAAATTGCAGAAGCTAAATGGGTCGATGTGGAAGAGTTCATCAACAACGCTGAAAACTACCCGTTCAACCGCCAAATGGTTGGTTCTTTGATTGGCAAACAAGGATTAGAGCTTACCCAGTTAGAAGGCAACTACGGCCCAACCCACAAGCCCGAGATCTTCTTTTCGAAAAGCTAGAATACTTCAAACATAAAAACGCCCAACTCACATGAATTGGGCGTTTTGCTTTTAGTTTCTGTTTTTATTCAAGCCGACTGCGTTGTTAATTTTATCTAATTCAGAACGCTATCTTTAGAACATGTCTATTTTAGAAAAGCCTAGTTTAGAAAAAGCCTAACGGATTAGTATCGTAGCTGATCAGCAGGTTCTTGGTGTTTTGATAATGGTCGAGCATCATCTTATGTGTCTCACGCCCAATGCCAGACTTCTTGTAACCACCAAACGCCGCGTGTGCTGGATAAGCATGGTAACAGTTAACCCAAATACGGCCCGCTTCGATATTACGGCCCATTCGGTAAGCAAGGTTTGCATCACGCGTCCATACACCTGCACCCAAGCCATATTCTGTATCGTTAGCAATCTCTAGCGCTTCTGCTTCATCTTTAAAGGTAGTGACCGCGATAACTGGGCCAAAGATCTCTTCTTGGAAGACGCGCATCTTATTGTTGCCTTCGAGCATAGTTGGCTGAATGTAGTAACCATTACCCAGGTCATCTGGTTGCTGCGCAATCTCACCACCAGTGAGCACTTTCGCACCCTCTTGACGACCGATTTCTAGGTAGCTCAAGATCTTATCAAACTGCTCTTTAGAAGCTTGTGCGCCAACTTGAGTATCGGTATCTAGCGGGTTACCTTGTTTAATCGTTTGAGCACGCTCGACCACCTTGGCGATGAACTTGTCGTATACCGATTCATGGATCAACACACGTGATGGACAAGTACACACTTCACCTTGGTTGAAGAACGCAAGCAGCATGCCTTCGACACACTTATCAAGGTATTCGTCTTCATGGTTAAAGATGTCTGGGAAGTAGATATTTGGAGACTTACCGCCAAGCTCAACCGTTGATGGAATTAGGCTTTCTGCGGCACATTTCAAGATGTGGTGGCCGACTTCTGTTGAGCCAGTAAACGCCAACTTCGCCAAACGATCACTGGTTGCTAATGCTTGACCTGCTTCGCTACCAAAACCATTCACAATATTGACTACGCCTGCTGGTAGAAGATCAGCGATCTTCTCCATCATCACCAAAATCGATGTCGGTGTTTGCTCGGCGGGTTTCATCACCACACAACAGCCCGCAGCCAGTGCGGGAGCCAATTTCCAAGCCGCCATTAAAATCGGGAAGTTCCAAGGAATGATCTGCCCCACCACACCAATAGGTTCTGGGAAGTGATAACTTGCGGTGTTTGAATCTAGCTCTGCTGCGCTGCCTTCTTGCGCTCGAATACAGCCAGCAAAGTAACGGAAGTGATCGACAACCAACGGAATGTCCGCCGCTAACGTTTCACGCACAGGCTTGCCGTTTTCCCACGCTTCAGCGACCGCGATTTCTTCTAGGTTCGCTTCAATACGGTCAGCAATTTTAAGTAGGATGTTGGAGCGCTCAGTCACACTGGTCGAAGCCCAGCTAGCACGAGCAGCATGCGCCGCATCAAGTGCCAAGCTAATATCCGCCTCGGTTGAACGTGCCACTTGGCAATACACCTGACCATTCACTGGGGAAGTGTTATCAAAATACTCGCCGCTGACAGGCTTCACCCACTCGCCACCGATAAAGTTATCGTATTGCGCTTTAAAGTTCACCACTGCGTTATCACTACCCGGCTGTGCGTAAATCATAGTTAGATCCTTCTTAGATTTTTAGTCGTTGTTCATTCGTTATTGAGCTTATGTTGTCGAGCTAGCATGGCGGCTTCCCTTGAGAACAGATCTCATGAAAAGAGCTCTAAAAAAGAGTGCCACCATGTTTATGCTTTCTGTTTAAAACACTGATACTTCGTGCTTTCTTCACAACAGTAACAACGCAAATCACACGCCAGAACTTCAAAACTTGTTGTTAATAAATTGTAAAACTATGATTACCAAACGTTTACAACCCAAAGTGAGTTGGCATTGAACGGACGTCTGGAAAGCACTCCAGTGTTCAACTGTTCCAAATTGGTACACCCTCACTGTTACGACATGGAACAGTCATGCACCTTCAACAAGCAAACACCTCAGATTGGCTTTCGTCTTCTTGGCACCGCAGCACAGAAGCGGGTCTAAAACAGAGACGACTTCCCGAAGACATTCGCCTGCCACAATCGATTCTTAAACAGCGACGTCATCAATCTTCGAGCTTAATTCAAATAGTCAAACGTAATGCTCTACCTCTGTTCAACCAGATGTTTGCACGTACCGACAGTCGTTTGATCTTGACTGATATTGAAGGGGTGATTCTGGCTAGTTGGGGACAAGAGCGGTTTAGGGAAAAACTGACTTCGATTGCACTCAGCTCTGGTGCGTGTTGGCAGGAACAACTCAAAGGCACCAACGCCATCGGCACGGCGATTGTAGAAGCTAAACCCGTGACTATCATTGGTGAACAGCACTTCATCCACCAGCATCGATTTATCAGCTGTTCAGCGAGCCCAGTATTTGATCACCAAGGAAACATGGTTGGCGTCTTGGACATTACCAGTGAGCAGCAACAACACGACAGTTCGGTACAGCTGCTCGTTCAAAATATGGTTCAGCTTATTGAGAACCAGCTATTGAGCCATATCCCACAAGGCACGACTCGTATTGATCTCGCGTGCGATAAATCGCTACTGCACAGCGGTTGGCAAGGGATTGTGATAGCCAACGAAGCTGGAGAGGTGGTCGCGCACAATCAGGTCGCCTCTCAACTGTTGGATCAAACCTCGATCGTCGGTGAGCGTATCGATACTCTCTTCAACCGAACTTCAATAGATGCACCCTTTGTGTTTGAAAAACAGCATCTAAAGCGCCCAACAGCCAAGCGCATACGCTCTATTTCCGCATCGTGTGATTTACACCATGGTGAACAACAGATAGAACACGCTTGGCAGCAGGCCAATAAGGTTATCGACAAAGGCATTAGCCTATTAATCCTAGGAGAAACAGGTGTCGGCAAGGGTGAGTTTGTTAAGGCGTTACACAAGCAAAGCCAACGTAAATCGTCGCCCTTAGTGGCGGTGAATTGTGGAGCACTACCGAAAGATCTGATCGAATCAGAACTGTTTGGCTACGCACCGGGGGCTTTTACTGGCGCGAGTCACAAAGGATTCCAAGGTAAGATCCGTCAAGCGGATAAAGGCATTCTATTTCTAGATGAGATCGCCGACATGCCTTTAGAAGCTCAGTGCCGACTGCTGCATGTTCTGCAAGACAAATCCGTGGTGCCAGTTGGTTCCAATCAAAGCTACCAAGTCGATTGCCAGATCATCGCTGCCACTCACAAAAACCTCGAGCAGTTAGTCGCAACAGGTGAGTTTAGGCAAGACCTGTATTATAGACTCAATGGCTTGGCCTTTACCTTGCCAAGCTTGCAACAACGACAAGATAAGCATGCTTTAATCGAGTATATTCATCGTAAATACGCCGAAGCTGAGCAGTCAATTTGCCCGTACCTGATGAGTTTATTGTGCGCCTATTCCTGGCCGGGCAATATCCGCGAGTTAGACAACCTACTTAAAGTCGCCGCTTTACTAGCAAGTGATGAACCACAACTTACACTCGAGCACGTACCGAACCATCTTGCTCAACACCTTATCTCTTTAGCTCAAGATAGCCATCATCAGGTTACTGCTTCTCGTATACTCGAAGGTAAGCCAAATGCTGATTTAAGAAGCACCGTTGAAGAAACCTTGTTGCAAACTTATCAAGCCAACCAAGGCAACATCAGTAAGACTTCGCGAATACTGGGTATCAGCCGTAATACCATTTATCGAAAACTGAAGAGCTTGGGAATCCTTTAGTAGGAAGATGAGCCTAAGCTAATCAGAGTCCAACTCGACAAGTTGATTGAGCACTTCTTTATCTAACACGGGATGATGCTTGCTCGCTAAGATCAACACAATATCCACCGAAGGTAACGGCGGCATATCTTGAAGAACTTTTAAATCCGGAGTCACGCTGAGCTTACCCATTGCACCAATCGCTAGGCCTGCTTTTACTATCGCGCGCTGCGCCGAAGCGGTATTGCTGCAAGCCAACAGTTGATAAGGCGTGCCCTGTTTAGCTAAGCCATTTACCGCGGCTGCGTGGTACTTACAATCCGTTTGGAACAGAGCTAATGGCACAGGCTTGGAATTATCAAACGCATAGTCAGGGCTGCTTATCCAAACACCCACATCATGTGTAAGCCAATAACCCTCTTCGCTGTCGGGCGCTCGGGTGACAATTGCGGCATCGAGTCTGCCATCATCCAACCACTCTCTCAGCGTAATGCTCGGTAGGCTAAATATTTGAATGGAACAGGTAGGTTCTGCTTGTTGTAACAGGCGAATCACTTTCGGCAGAATGGTGTCGTTGTAATCTTCAGGGCAGCCGAGTCGTAGAGGTTGTTTGTCTTCGTAACGCTTTACTTGCTTTAGCGCGGTATTGTGGAGTGCGACCAGCTGCTCCGCATGAGAGCGCAGCGCCAAGCCCGCTTCAGTGAGTATTAAGTTACGCCCTTCTTTCTGGAAAAGAGTCACGTTAAGTTCCTCTTCCAGTTTACGCATCTGCGCACTAAACGCTGATTGGGTGCGATTGATCTGTTTCGCAGCACGCGTGAAGCTGCTGGTTTCCACGAACGCGAGAAAGCCTCGCAGAGCATCAATATCCATGCTGAATTAACCACCCATCGTTTTTATTAATGTAATACATCAAAATTATCCGTTAGTTCGCCGCAATACAATCCCTTAAGCTCAAAAGCATATTCACCCAACACAGGGAAGCATCTATGCAGCTTTATATTGGAAACCAAAACTACTCTACTTGGTCACTGCGCGCTTGGCTAATCTTCGATAATTACAACCTGAATGCCGAAGTCATCAAACTCAAGCTTTTCACCTCTGATTTCTACGACACGTTAGCGAAAGTGACACCAACGGCTAAGGTTCCAACTCTGGTCGATGGTTATATCGCGGTGTGGGATTCATTGGCGATTCTCGAATACATTAACGAAACCTATTTAGACGGTGCTGCATGGCCTGAATCACGCGAAGAACGCGCTCTAGCCAGAGCAATTGCTGCAGAAATGCATTCGGGTTTTTCTGATGTAAGAAATGAAATGCCGATGAACTGCCGAGCAAGAAGAACACTCTCACTTAGTGAAGGCGCGCTTAAAGATATCGCTCGTATCGACCAAATATGGTCCACGCAAATGGAAAAATACCCAGAGGGTTGGTTGTTTGGTGAATGGTCGATTGCAGATGCGATGTTTGCCCCTGTCGCCATCCGAGTACAAACTTACGGCATTGAGCTTTCTGAAAAAGCAGCACTGTACCAACAACGCGTGCTTAACAGCGCATCAATACAAAAATGGCAAGCAGAAGCAAGTCTAGAAACCGATGTAGTAGAAGAGGATGAGGCGGGCAAGCCTGTTTAGATAAATCAATATGAGTCTCGATAGTGCATCGAGACTCATTCGTTGTTAAGTGGCTAACTAGTGAATTAGTTAATTAACCAGAAGGGGTTCACTAGAGCGCGTTTTCTCACAGTATGTTGTTCAACAGCTCACTAAATCTAGACGCTATCCACTGATGCGAAGCGGATGTAAATGTACGTTGATGCTGCAATAAATAGAGATCTACGTGATATTGTTTACTGTCTACGAAATCGTAAATGTCCACAAACCGACTATCGAAATCCGGTAGTGAACTCAGCGCGTTCATACCAAAAATCACCGCATCTGAGCGTGATGCAATCTCCATTAACACATGAGTTTGAGTACTTCTAAGTTTTGGTCGTTTATCGCTTTCAAGCTCTAACAATATTTGCTGAAGAGGCGTGTTAAATGCTTGTTTGTGGTCTTCTTCCACATTCATCGCGAGCACCGGGTATCGCATGATTTCATCTAACGTAGCGTTTCTCCCCACTAGAGGATGGTCCCTCCGAACAAACAGCTTGGGATAAATGGTTCCTAACTTTGTCGCTTGGTATTTTTGATCTAGCGAACTCGAATAATGAATCGCAAAATCTAATTTCCCCTTATCAAGTAAATCATAAGGGTTACTTTTCGCTGCCATTTCTATCAAGTTCACATCCGGAGCTTCGTCAAATAGTCCCAAAGCCAAATTAGGAAGAATGGTACTGCCCAGAAAAGTAGGCAAGGAGATCGAAAACGTATCATTACATTCTCGCGGATCAAATTGATTACGCTGAAACAACGCACTTAGCTGTGGCAGAATGTGTTGCAATTCTTTGCCTAACTCTAATGATTTTGCTGTCGGTGTCAGGCCTGTCGATGTTCGAATAAAGAGAGGATCATCGAACGTTTCTCTCAACCGTTTCAAGCTTCGGCTCATGGCTGATTGCGAAACAAACAACGCCTTAGCAGCATTGGTGACATTACGTTCTTTAAGCAACGTATCAAAGGCCACCAGTAGATTTAAGTCGACTCGATTCAACTGATATGAAATATCTTTTTGCATAAGCCCTCTAGCTAGATTGAACAATGACATTGTTTAGAACGAAATAACCATAACATGAAAAGATACCCCCAGTTAAAGGGGTACCCAATCTAGATTAGATTTCTATTCTACTTTGATAGAATCACTTGTTTACTTTAATAAAGTCACTTGGCTTCCATGAATTATCAAACCATTTTTCTGTCGGTGAATACATGCGGAAGATGATATTAAAACCCTTACCTTCCGTCGTTTGAACCCAATTATTTTCCATTCCTTTCGGTGCATTGGGAGCAAAGTGTATGGTTATAGAACCATCGACATTTTTCTGAATACTGTCACTCAAACCATCAATACCCGCAGACTTTTGATCCGTTTCTAACATAGAACGCGTCTGGTTATCGTAGATCATAAATGACCAAAACTTCTCTACTGGCGCATTTGGCGGCAGTGTCACCGTGTAATGTTGACTACCATCCAGTACTTCCTTGTTTGCATCACGTGTCGCCAATAAGTAATCCGACCCTTTGCCTACGGTTTTTGTCACCATATCAGGGGTAATACCCGTCGCCATGAAGTGGAAGGTGGCTCGCATGTCAGAGTCAATCACGCCATTCGCGTCTTTAAATTCATGGCCAGAGACTAACGGAGTAAACCATTGTCTATCATCGTAGCGGAACATTTCCTCTTTAGGATGAAAGTAGGTTGAGCGCGCTTCAGCCGTTGCTATTTTTGCCGCTTCCGACAGTATTTGCTGCATGCGTTTATTAGGAGCAAACTCCTGACCTTTTTCTATCCCGATATCTTTGGCTAGCGACAGCCATTCAGCATCAAAAATAGCCGTAGGCTCATATTGAATCAATGCGTTGATTTCATCATAAAACGTCGCGTCCATTGCATGAATGGTGTTGTAGTCGACACCTGAAATG
Organism: Vibrio crassostreae; assembly: GCF_024347415.1. Lineage (NCBI taxonomy): Bacteria > Pseudomonadati > Pseudomonadota > Gammaproteobacteria > Vibrionales > Vibrionaceae > Vibrio > Vibrio crassostreae. The sequence continues at coordinate 1,868,266 of NZ_AP025477.1, read as the reverse complement.
TTCATGAACTCTGTCTTATCTTCTTCTCCATACGGGTAAAGCTTGGTGGTCGCTTTTAATGCTTCAATGCTTTCTTTCATCTCTTCTGGAGAGCTCACAAGGCGAAGTAATAACCAGTGTTGGTAGCCTTCACTGACAATCTCAATGTACCCCTCTGGTACTTCACCTTTCCATGATGAATGACGGATAAAGTACTTACCTGATTTAGCGACATTGTCTGGGTGAGTAACACCAATTCTGTCTACATATTTAAATGCAGCATTGTCGAGCAAACCAAGTACTGGAGTGGGAATATCCAAAATGACCGGACCATTTCTTACATCAATTTCTGATGTGATATACGGTGTGGTCGTATTCGCTGTTAACCAAAGGCTATTCGCGTCTAGATTATCTTCAGAAATTGCGATGGTTTGATTCGGCTTCATGCCGATGCTTTCGTGCCCCAACAATAATCCTTGTATTGAAGCAACTGGGATACCAGATAGAAAGACACGAACGGCGTTGGATACTTGAACGAAATCTTGAACCTTGGTGTGTGTTTCGGCTGTCGGCGCGCCATCGGTATAATTCAGTTCACCTAGATAGGTAGACTCAACCTTATTTGGCGTGATGATGCTCTCTGGCACTTGTGCACTAAATTTAGGCTCAGCAAATGCGAAAGACGAACAACCTAAAGTAATCAGCAACGTAGCAATAATCGATTTTTTCATAATAGTTTCTCTTGTCTAAAGTGATTCACATAGCCTAGGCCGCACCAATTGATATTCTTCGCTTAGGTGTCACGCTCTAGGCTATTTATTTCCAGAAACGGGTTAGCGTTTATTGCTGGTTAGCCACTGATTTTTTCCATGTCTTCTAGCATCCAGTTTTTAAAGAACGTCTTCGATGTTGGACGGTAAAGTCGGAACAGTAAGAAGTAATCTTCACCACCGGTAGGAACCCAGTTTTCCTCTTGTCCTTTTGGTGCTTCTGGACCGAAGTACAAATCGTAAGAACCATCTAGATTCTTTTTCATCGAGTCCGCGTTTCGAGAAGAGAGACCAACTCGGTCGACACCTTTCACGAAGTTCTTGGTTTCCATGTTGTAAACAATGGCAGACCAGAAATCCTCGACTGGAGTATCCGCTGGCACATTAAGCTTGTATGTCGCTTTGCCATCTAACATCTCACCTTTTGAATCACGCAAACCCGTTAGATAAAAGGTTGAACCGCCGAGTTGCTTCGGCAAGTAAGTCACGTAGAAATACGACGCTGCTCGCTTATCGACTAACACCTCATCTTCATCCACAAAGGGAAAGCCAAGCTGAGCTTGAGGACCAAAATTCCAGAAAGACCATTGCGATAGAGGCTTACCATTTTCATCTTTCCATAACGCACTCACCGTCTGTTCTGGCTCTACAAATTTCGATTGCATGTGTGCATAAGCCATCAATACACCTTCACGTATCGCTTTTTTCTGCTCATCTGTTGGGTCGAATTTTTTGCCTTTTTCGATACCAAGATCCTTTAGCAATGACGCCATCGCCTTGTCTTGAGCTCTGACCGGGTTCTCTTGGATAACGTCATTGATGTCTTGAAAGAACGTCTCGTTGTAATACGGGAGACTGTCATACGCGACTTCCGTTGCATCTAAGTAGTCCGTCTTTGGTGGGTTTTCAGCATCAACAAGATTATAGATTTTGATTTTCTTCGCGTAGTTACCCGCATCTAAATCTGTCGCACCATTAGTTAACGATGGTCTGAATGAAAAACCATACAGATAAGTGTCGGTTTCAAATACTAGATAACCTTGGCTTTCTAGCGCTTGCTTCGAACCAAACTCGTTGTTGTAACCTGGCGGTAAAAAGAGATATTTGCCCCCTTCACCTTCATCAGCACCTTTGAAGCCAACGTCCGTGATCGGCACCTCCCACTGGTTCACAACCGAGCCAAAGTAATTCACTTTGTCTGTTGCTGCAGGCACTTCAATAACGACTGGGCCATTTTTAGAGGTTGTGGTTGCCCAAGCATAAGCTGTGGTGTCATTGGCAGTGAGGAACCCCTTTTCTGAGCCGAAAGGTTCGTTCACGTAAACCACGTCATTGTAGTCGCCATTCAAATCACGACGGGTTGCTTTCAAAAAATCAATCTGAGTAACGGCAGGCATATAGTGAATAGCCGTTTGAGTGGCACGCTGCACCATCATTTTGTACTCAAGATTTTCAATCTGTGATGCGCGAACAAGGATGTCGTCGGTATCATCAAACGATTGAGAATGGACAGGCATTGTGCTGATAGTGAGTAGCGAAGCTAATAGAAGTTTTTTCATGTTGAGCATATCTCTTCGTAAAGGTGAAACATTCAATTGTTTAAAAAACATCCTTTGTTTGAACCGAGTATACGAACGCGACCAAAATTCATCCAATGACTTATAGTCATTACTAATTATTCGAATTCTGGATAATGCTAGATGAGATTCGATTAACTCAATGGCTTGCGAACCATCCCCTCTAAAGTGCTTTAATTTGATCGATTGTGATCGCCGAATCACAATGTGCAGACCTGATTGTTTATATTCAAATAAATTCAAATCATTAAGATAAACATCATGTTACGAGCAACCATCGCATTACTCAGCGTGACCAGTTTCGCTGTATCTGCCAATGTCCCCCTTCCGTCTGGAGAAGACTGGATCAATCATGCTTCAGAAGGGCTTGCACCTTATTGGTTAATGCCTAGCGCGCAGGGAGAACCGATAGGCAACTTCCCAACTTTCCGCTGTGATGATGGAACACTCCTCGATGTTTCTAACGTTTGTCCTGAGTTAGACAAAGGATGGATCACGCCGCACTTTGGCAAAGAGTTCACGCGTATGAAATCGCGTCAAACCTATGCCTATGGCGCGCTTTATCATCTTACAGGCGATAAGCAGGCATTAGAGCTAGCCAAGCAAGGGGCTTACTACCTTATTGAACAGCTAGAAGACAAGCAAAATGGCGGCTTCATTGGCTACACAAAAGAGGGAAAAGCAGGCCAGGATTGGCAGCAACGTACCTCTCAAGATCAAGCGTATGCGTTGGTCGGCCTTGCCATGTACTACTACCTGACCCAAGACAAAAAGGTAGAACAGGCACTCATCGCCCAACAATCTTTTATCTTTGATAAATATCGGCTTAGCGACAACAGCGGTCTTGCATGGGTACTTTCTGACGGTGAGGATGGCAGTGCAGAACGACGCGAGCTTGTCGCACAACTTGATCAAATTAACGGTTACATGTTGTTAGTCGCCCCTCTACTGCAAGAGCCTGTTAAATCAAAATGGCTTGATGACTTACACTGGCTCACGCAAGCCATGATTGATCACTATCACTCTGAAGATGAACATCGATTCTACGGTGCAATTCACGACAAAGCAGCGATGATGCCGAATGCCAATCACAACGATTTTGGGCACACTATCAAAGCGTATTGGATGACCTACCTAACCGGTCATGCATTAGAAAATGCAGAATGGTCGCAGTTTGGTTTGGGTGGCATGAAACACACTCTCGCTCAGGCGCAATATCAAAAAGACTTTGCCAATGTATCCAACTACTTTGGTGAGCAGCTTCAGAGCGCATGGAAAGGACAAGAGATTACTGGCTGGCAAAGCAGACCGAACACAAACTGGGCTTCATCATGGGAATGGGCAGAGCTCGACCAAGCTGCGATGACGGTATCGCTTATCGATGGTTCAATGACAGAAGTCCTGCAATACACCTTACCTACCTTTCATGATGTGTGGGTTGATCATCAATACGGAGGCGTAGGGCTTGAACCTAAGCGCACCAAGGCTTTTCATTGGGGCAATGGCTACCATCAATTTGAGCACGCTTTGATTGGCTATTTATACGCTCAGCAAGTTGCTGCTAAGCCAGCAACCCTTTACTACGCTAGAGGAGCTAACAGCGAAATGCCAATGGAACCGTATTACTATCAAGGAGATGTAGTTAAGCTGGAGAATCAAGGCGATGGAACGCAGAAGGTCAGTTTCAATAACATTCGGCCTTAGCGTTAGTTGCTTGCTCTGAATGAACTTGAGATTCAGGGGAATGGACAAGGTCAAAGAGCTAACACAATAGTGATGTCGCAGACCAAACAAAAGCCGCTATTGATCAGCGGCTTTCTTGATGGAGATAAGCGGAGGTTAGTCGTCCAACCCTTGAATTGGGCTCATCGAGTGATAAACGGTGTTCACGTCACCAGTCATCGACAATGAACTCAAGTCATCAATGAAGAAACGGCTGGTCATTGTGTGCTTACCGCCATTGATAAAGATTTCGATCACTGAATTATCGACATAAACCTCGATGGTTTGCTTAATGCTCAACCTCGGAGCTTTTCTCACCGAGCCAAACTCTTCCGCGTAGAGTTGAGACATCTTACTGCGATCAAGTATGAACTCCGTTTCCGAGGCACTGAACACGATATTATCACCCGCAGCATTAGCGAGCGTTAACTCAAACTCGTCCGTTTCCGTTTTAAGGTGAACCATGAAGCTGGTTGTATCCAGTTCAAGAACCCTCTCAACCACGACAGCTTCGCCTTGCAGCGCTTTCAATTCAGGTAAAGCCGATTGCACCAGATAGCCATCTTGGATGTGAAGCTCGCGTGGTAGCGACAACATGCCCGCCCACTGATGTTCATTAGATGGTGTATCAATCTCAGGCAGACCAATCCAAGCAACCAGAATGCGGCGACCTTTATCATCTAAGTAAGTCTGTGGTGCATAGAAATCGAAGCCATAATCTGGCTGCGCAATATCTTGATGGTTTTCCAGTTCTACCGAATCTAGATTTAGGCGGTCACCGACAATATAAGCCACCGAGTAGATGTTTTTGAAATCGTATGGGTTTTCGTTAGACACACCTTGTGGAGAAAACAGCATCACCGACTGATTCTCTATTTCAAAGAAATCTGGACATTCCCACATATAGCCAAGGTTGTTGTAACGAGTTTGAATTGGACCTTTGTGCTGCCAATTCATCAGGTCTCGGCTGCGATATAGCGCCATTGAGCCAGTCTCTTGAGGCGTTTGAGCACCCACAACCATCAGGTAATCGTCGCCCTGCTTCCACACTTTTGGATCGCGGAAATGTTCGGTGTAGTGATCGTTTTCGATAACCACGCCGTGCTTTTCTATTTTGCCGTCCGCAGACATCTTGGCATAACATTGAGTTGGCACTCGCAGCCAATTTTCATCGCGCTTGTTACCCGTAAAGAACAACAGTGCATTGTCGTTCTCAACCAATGCACCACCAGAGTAAACACCGTGAGAATCGTAATCTTGGTCTGGGTGCAAGCCAATGCCGTGGTCTTCGAAATGAACGAAGTCTTTGGTAGAAAGGTGGTACCAGTACTTCATACCATGGACTGGGCCAACTGGCGTCCATTGGTAAAATAGATGGTGTTCACCATTAAAGAAACACAGACCATTCGGGTCATTAAGCAGACCAAACTTAGGCGCAATATGGTAGCTAGGATAGCCAGCATCTTGTTTGCGAAGATTGACCATCGCATCAATGCTGTCTTGTGCAATCTCTTCTATACGACGATATCTTTGCTCTACCGTCCAGTTCGAGTTCAAACTCATACACTCTCCTCGACGGAATTCGTATTTGAAGCGTCTTTTTGAATAAACTGAGTGAGAGCCTCTTGCGTTGGAAGTGCGGTCATCGCGCCTTTTTGCGTTGTAGCCAATGCACCGCAACCATTCGCCCACAGGATTGCAGAATCGACGACTTGTTGATTATTCCACTCTTCATGTTGAGAAAGCTTTGCAAGTAAACCGCCAACAAAAGCATCGCCTGCACCTGTCGTATCCACTGGCGTCACTGAGCGACCTGAAATCAACACACCTTGGTTTTCAAATACTCGCCAAACGCCTTTCGCGCCCTGCGTAACCAAAACAAGCGTGTTGTTAAGATCTGCAATGTTAGCCAAACCTTGTTCCATCGAAGTTGAATCGGTTAAGAAATCCAGTTCTTCTTCTGAGAATTTAACCACATCAGCCAATTCAACCGCTTTCATGACCACAGACTTAATTTCAGATGGGTTTTGCCACACTTCATCACGAAGGTTTGGATCGAAGCTGATGTAACCGCCCGCGGCTTTCATGCGTCGGATCGCTTCAAAGGTACTGCTTCGGCTTGGTTCATTAGCCAAAGAGATTGAGCAGACGTGTAGCCACTCATTTTTCTTAAATTCGGGAATGTCTTCAACAGACATAAACTGATCGGCACTTGGCTTAACCATAAACGTAAAGCTGCGCTCGCCTTGGTCATCAAGATCAACCACCACGGTTGATGTGCGTTGTTCAGGGTCCTTCACCAAACGCTCGGTATTCACACCTTCCTTTTGCAGAGTCACTTCCATAAAAGTGCCAAACGGATCGTTACCCACTCGGCCGAAAAATGCGCTTTTGCCTAAAAGGCGAGAAATCGCTACCGCGACATTGGCAGGCGCACCGCCCGGACATTTCAATAATGTCGCGTCAGTCTCCGGAATGAGGTCGACGACGGCGTCTCCAGTTACCCAAACTTGATTCATCTTTCTTACCTTAAAACTGAAAATCATAACAACCGAAAGCAAGGTGACACTTCACGCTGTCATGTAAAAATATAAAAAGGCTAGCTAAGCCAAATCACCTAGCTAGCCCCCCAAAGCTTAGGAAATGAAGTGAAAAGGGGGGGCTTCACTTCTAGGGAGAAAAGTTAAGCTGTTGCTTTAATGTTTTGCTTGCTGCTCTCACGCAAACCTAAAACAACGGTCAGCGCAAATGCAGTTACGAACGCGATAATCATACCTACCACGTAGTAGCCAATTTTTTCTGGCGATATTGAGATGATGCCAGGAATACCCGCGGCACCCAGTGCTTGTGCTTTCACATTGAACATGGTGATAAATGCGCTTGAAACCGCAGCAGCACAAACCGCAGCAATGAATGGGTAGCGAAGCTTCAAGTTCACACCGAACATTGCAGGTTCAGTAATACCAAGCAAACCGGTCACACCAGAAGGAATCGCGATACCTTTCATTTTCTTATCTTTACTCATGAAACCAACCGCCAGTGCCGCTGCACCTTGAGACACGTTAGACATCGCCGCGATAGGGAAGATGAACGTACCGCCAGTCGTTGCGATATCCGCAAGCAGCTGAGTTTCAATAGCAATAAAACTATGGTGCATACCAGTAATAACGAATGGTGCATAAATCAAACCAAACACCGCACCACCGATGAAGCCAGCACTGTTGTATAGCCAGTTGAGACCGTCACCCAGTAGGAAACCGATATCACGTGTAAATGGACCCACAACCGTGAATGTCAGTAGGCCAGTCACGAAAATAGCCAGTAGCGGCGTTAGCAAGTTATCAAGAACCGAAGGAATAACTTTACGTAGGCCAAGCTCAACTTTCGCTAGAATAAACGCAGAAACAAGAACGGGCAGTACTGAACCTTGATAACCCACTTTCTCGATTTCGAAACCTAGAATGTTCCAAACTGGAATGCTGCCCGACACTGATGCGCCACCGAAACCCCAGCCGTTTAGCAAGTCTGGGTGAACCATCAACATGCCTAAAGCCGCGCCAAGATATGGGTTACCACCAAACTTCTTACTCGCTGAAAATGCTAATAAAATAGGTAAGTACACAAAAGGAGCATTAGCAAATGTATTGATCATGTTTGCTAAGTCGGTCAAACCCGGATTAGCGTCAATTAAAGATTTGCCATCAATGAACAAGCCTTGAGCCGTCAATAGGTTGTAGATACCCATCAACAGACCACCAGCAACAATTGCCGGAATGATTGGTACAAAAATATCAGACAGACCTTTCACCGCGCGTTGCAGGATATTTTGGTTGTCAGCACCTGCAGACGCCACATCGTTGGTCGACATTTCCGTCATTTCAGTCAACTTAGCCAACTCAGAATAAACTTGGTTTACGATACCTGAGCCAAAGATGATCTGATATTGACCTGCCACTTTAAACTGGCCCTTAACCCCTTCTAGGTTATCAATCGCCTGTTCATCAATTTTATCTTGGTCTGCAACCGCAAGACGCAGACGAGTCGCACAGTGTGCAAGTGCGGTGATATTACTTTTACCACCTAATAGAGAAAGCAGCTCTTTTGCTATTTTTGGATAATTCATTACATACCCCATTGGATTATCATTTGAGCTTTTGAATTTTCGGGAACGTTTGCAAAACAAATTTTTGCCTAGAAATAACAAATGATCAAAGATAACTGCTCAATACTGTGAGAATGATCTTCAAATTATCTCCCTAGGATAAGAAGACAGGGTTAAAATCTCCTAACAACAGGTAAATTTGATGCTTTGTTTGCAAACAATCCCAAAACTAAAATTACAATTGGATAATGAATAATGGCTAGTCTTCATGATGTCGCTCGTCTCGCTGGAGTTTCCAAGTCGACGGTCTCAAGAGTAATCAACGATGAGTATGGCGTAAAAGACGCGACCAAGGTGAAGGTGCGTAAAGCGGTTGAAGAGTGTGGCTATCTCCCAAACCAAGTCGCTAAAGACTTAAAGTCTCAAAAAACCAACCTGGTTGGCGTGATTGTTCCTAGGGTTTCTTCCCACGCCACCTCTCAGGGTGTCGATGGTTTAACCGCCGTCTTAGAGCAAGCGGGCAAGCATGTTTTATTAGCGAGCACACACCAAACACACCATAAAGAACTTGAATATATTCAGATATTTAACCAAAAACGCGTTGAAGGTATCATCCTGTACGCGACCCACCTCGATAACAAATTAGTCAAAGCGATTCAAAGTTCTGCTGTGCCAGTGGTATTGGTGGGTCAAGACGGTTCAATGTTTAACATCCCAAGCATTGTGCACGACGACACTCGCGTAGGGTTTGAAGCGGGTAATCGCCTCATAGCGAAAGCTTGTAAGCATATGGGATTCATCGGCGTGCAAGGCGATGATATTGCGGTTGATAAGATGAGATCGGAAGGCTTCGCTCAATCGCTTCAATTTAACGACCTCACACTGCAATTTCACGCGCGAGGCGACTTCACCATAGAGTCAGGTTACCAGCTGGCTAAGCAGTCTCTAAAAGAGCACACCAAGCTCGATGGCCTGTTCTGCGCAACTGACCGTATCGCAATCGGTGCGATCAGAGCCATTCAAGAAGCGGGGCTCGTTCCAGGGAAAGATGTATTGGTACTGGGCGTGGGTGACGATGAACTTGCTTCAGTATGCACACCAACGCTGTCTACGTTTAACTATGCGTTTGATAAAGCGGGAGAAAATGGAGCCAAGCTGCTGCTCGACCGTATTGAGAAAAAAGGCTTTGAAATGAGTAAGATGGTGTTGACCTTCACCACTATTGACCGAGAGTCTTGCTAGTAATTTATTCACAGATCAAGTTATCCCAAGATAAAAAAATGCCAACCTTCGAGTTGAAACGATAAGGTTGGCATTTGATGATGCGACGATCACATCATGAGTAACACTCTCTATCTAAACGATATATCAGGCAATTAGAACCAAGTTTCCATCTGTAGTGCAAACAGAACCTCGCCGCCCTCTCCCATCGTTGCAGCATCTGCTTCAGTGCTGATCGAGTAACCATTCAGGTCTTCACTCCAATCCACATAGCTCACAGCGAAACGCAGTTCTGGTCGGTCAAAGAAACCAGTGCTAGTTGAAAGCTTCAGTGTTGGTGCCACTGTTGCTTTGTAGAAACCGCCGCTCGCTTGCTCTGTCGAGTTGTCTAAATCCATGTACTGCAATGAACCTTCGTAAACCATCTCAAAGTTCTCTGTGAACTCTTGAGCTAATCGAACGTTTAAAGAAGCCCATGTGAACTCGTCATTCTTCTTCAAACGGTCTTGGCTATGCTCTGCCATTAATGCAGGTGCTAAGCGCCAGTTGTCGCCAATGCGAGTGACACCGTAGCTAAACAGGCGAACGGCTTTTGCGTCATCCAGTAGATCACCATTAGAACCGATGCCTTTTAGCTCTGCGCCTAGGCCGCTACCCATTAACATACCCGTTTTAGAGAAACCCTCGCTCAGACCAAAGAAGTTGTCTCCATGGTACGCAAACATTGCGTGTACACCGCTTTCAGCTGCGCCATTTAAGCGGCTATCGTTGTCTGCTGAGGTCATGCCACTCAACATCACTTGCCATTGACCAATACGGTTATTCATGGTTGCAATGTAGTTTTCTACATCTGTTGATGAGCTATCAATCTCACCAAAATCTCGACCATAAATTGAGAAATTCGCTTTCCAGTTGTCGCTCATCTGAACATCGTAAACGCCAGCACCAGTACCTGATAAGAAGACAATATCCGAATCGAAAAAGTGAATATCAAAGTTGTCGCGATCGAATCGTTTACCCGCCCAAAACGTTGCTTCAGAAAACGCTTCGGATTCAGAGAACATGCTTAGACGGTTCAGTTCTGAATACACTTGTCGTACATTCAACTGGCTTTCACTGGCTGTCCACTCGTTATTTGTTTCAGTACTGTCGGCTAACATGATACGAAACAAGGCACTAGAGCCATCATCCGCAAAGCGCTTATGAATCAAGTTAGCTTCAACGTAATGATCATCTTCCACACCAAGTCGTCCAACTGGTGCACCAATCGCACCCGCCGCTGTCATGTAAGGACCAGTACCTGTCGCGCCGTTTAGGTCGTCGTTGATCAATAATCCAGAGCGTGCATAGCCGTGAAACTCAAACGAAGAAGCCTTTTCATTGGCTTCGGTAGAAACCTGCTCCGTTTGTGCAACTCTTTGTTCTAATTCATTAATACGTTGCTCTAATGCTGCAACGTCTTCACTTGCTAATACCGATGTAGTCATTAGCCCCATTGTTACAGCAACCGCTAAAGTGTGTAGTTTCATTCTTATGTTCTCACGTTAATTGTTTTGGACTACTTGCAAACGTTCCCAAAATAATTCGTAAGCGCATTTCGGCTTATACTTTTGATGTACAAGCTCTATATCGAAGAAGAAATAGAAATCAGTCGTGTTGATTACTTCACTTTTGTATCTGAGTGGATGATAGATCGATATTTTCGGGAACGTTACCGAAAATGCATGATTCTGATAACTTTGTCACAAGTGAAATTGATTAATGGGCGAAAAATAGTGTATTGCGCACATTAGCGATCTCAGAAAAATAGAGAGACAATCCAGCACGATAATTAGGAAAGGCGCTACAAAATGCAACGGGGTGGCTATAAAAATTAAAGCCTGAGCAGCGATTTTTCAGGCTTTGAAAAGGCGTTTGTTGGTAACAATAGGTCGTTTTTTGAAAAGTGTATGACATTAACTAACGTGACAGTTTATTGGAGAGTAAAGCGTTTAAAAGACTACTTCCTCTTACCCTGCTCAACCAGTTTCTCATTCCATGCCGTATTGCCGTCGCGCTTGGAGACATCGTATTCTGCACAGAACTGAGATATGGTCATGTTGTTGTCGCCAGTCGCTAATTTAAGTGCAAGCTGAACTTGTTGAAGCTTGCTTTGCAGACGCAGGATCTGACCAGCATTTGGGCTTTTCTCTTTGGCATACTTTAAGGCTGCATGTTTACGCTCTGCCGCGCCAGCTCTACGGTCCGCTTCTGATAACAGATACTTTAGTTGCGCGACACTCTTGCCCTTCTTAAAAGCAGGATCAAGCAACTCAACGCATTCATCAAACGATGGATCGATAACGTATGGGTCAACTTTATGAGCTTGTTGGCGCATCCATTCGAGTGCGAGTTTTTCATCTGACATAATTACATCTTTACCAAAGAAATAGCCGTATATGGTATCGCTCAATAGCAAACCGCTGCAATAGTAAATTGAATGAGTTCGCACCTTTTTGGTCGGAAGCTTGTGGCTATGGCTATGGCTATCAAATATCAGTTATCAAACATTAATTCTAAACCGTTAGTTCTCAGCCACAGCTCAACCCAGAGATGCTTCCCCATTCAATTCATCAACTGACAACGATTAGCGCATCACAAACAGCTCTTCGTGATAGTGCTTTTCAATATCAAATTGATAGCTGTCTAATTCTTTTTTCAGCGATGTAGAGAACAACTCTGGCCCGCAGAAATACATCTCGTATTCGTTGAGGTCACCACATTGGTTGACAATTCTTCCGGCGTTCAGTCGCGGTGAATGTAAAGTGTCTATCACAGTTAACTTCACTCCAACCTCATGTGCCAGGTGCCACAACTCATCGATTAATTGCTTATCAACACCGCGAGTACAGTAAAACAGTTCGATACGCGGATGATCTTGCTCTGTTTTGAGCGCTTCAAGCGTAGCAAAGAAAGAAGCAATCCCGACACCACCTGCAATCCAAATTTGAGGCTTACTTAGGTCAAAATCAAGTCGACCATAAGGCCCTTCAACCGTAACCGCATCGCCCGCTTGCACTCGATCATAAAGGCCATTAGTAAAATCACCCAACTCTTTGATCAAGAAACGCAGTTCTGAATCTTCACTGCCAGAAACAATGGTAAACGGATGCGGATCTTCATTACCGAAACGCAGATACGCAAACTGCCCTGCTTTGTGACCTTGCCAAGATGCCTCCGGTTTTAACACCAGTTCCATCACTTCAGCCTGTGGAAAATAGCGAGTCGAAGCAATGGTCGCTGAATGACGATTACGACGCCCTACCAAACCCAACAAACTGTAAATCGCTGCGATAGATCCAACCAAAGCAAATGCTACGGTTAGATAATAAATAGGCTCTCCCCAATACGCTCGTTTAAGCAGTATCACCGAGTGAAAAGCGATAAACAGGTACGCGACCGACATCAGGCGATGAGACAATTTAAACGGTTTATACTTCACTGCCGCCCATAGTGACACCACAAGTAGAACGAGTAATAAGTAGAAGCCCCATTCACCGATACTTTGAGCAATATCGCGCAGTTCATTGACCCACAACTCCCAGCCAGTCAAGACCGCTTGTGGCCCTGAACCATTGTGTCGAACTGGCTTATCCAATACGCCAGACATCACGAGTGACTTAGGAATTTGGTACCACAACCAGTGTGTGACACCCATCGCCACACCACCGATGCCAAGCCATTTATGTACTCGATACGCTTTATCCATACCTTTAAGCCAATTCTCGACCATAGGCAGACGCGTCGCCAAGATCATGGTGATGGACATTAACATCAGAGACAAAATACCTGAGTACTGAATCATGGCCGAGCGCCATTCAAATACGTTGCTTGAAGCGAATAATTGCGGTTCCATCGCAAACCAAAAGGCTGACATTGTGGCAATCATTGCCCAGATGATATTGCGGACTGTTTTCATTTTTTAACACTCATAAAGACGACATCATTACTTTAGCTTGCGTGATGTAAAGCGACGTCAACATGCGTAAATCTATGCAAAGACACACGCTCATTTTGCTGTAGCGGAGATAAAAGAGACAGGTTGCCCACGACCAAACCAAGCACTCTGCTGATCGATAGAAGATGCTTCTGCGTAAATGTCATTTGATTAGTGAACAAGTCGTCTAAAACAAAAGTGAGAAGAAGAGAAATATATGAAGGACATGACCCTTTCAAGACAAGATATCCAAACAATGGATCAGCGAGAACGCGCTCGCTTAATCAACTCCTTATCAGGATTCAAAAGCGCAAATCTTATTGGTACCTGCGATAAACAAGGGCTAGAAAATCTTGCTGTGGTGAGCTCTGTTGTTCACCTAGGGTCGAATCCACCTTTGCTTGGCTTCATCGTCCGACCTGCAGAAAGTCGCCGCCATACATTAGAGAACATCTTAGAAACTCAGCACTTCACCATCAATAGTATCGGTGCTGACTTTGTTCAAAAAGCCCATCAAACTTCCGCTCGTTATCCTAAATCAATCTCAGAATTTAACGCAGTTGGTCTCACGCCCTATTACGATGATGTATTACCTGCTCCATTTGTTTTAGAAAGCAGTCTCAAAATAGGGTTAGTTTTGAAAGAACAGATATCGATTGAAAGCAATCAAACGCAAATGTTGATTGGAGAGGTCATTACGATTCAAGCACCCAAACGTGCCGTGATGCCGGATGGCTACCTTGATTTAGAAGCGCTAGATTTAGTCACGATTTCAGGGCTAGACAGCTACCATGTCACGCAAAGGCTTCACCGCTTAAGTTATGCCAAGCCAGACAAGTCTCTATTTCCGCTGACTCACGAAGGCACCCCAACCTCGTGGGAAGCTTTCGAACACAACCTAACTCATTTTGTTCGGTAATTTACTCACAAAGGTGCTAACTTTCGTTCTTAAATACGGTTCATAACGGCGTGTTTTAAGAATATGGTTTAATGCCCAGCATCCGATAAGAACGCTCCACTTAATTTCCACCTAACCTCTTTCTCCAAGGACCCCTTTGAAGTTAACTCACTTTAAATACAAGACTCGCAAAGGCCCAGATTATCGGCATGGCGATCAGGTGTCTTTCATGGACATCAAACAGACCTTCGGTATGGGCAGTATTCGTGTGGGCGCTTGGGTAACAAAAGAAGAGAAAGAGCTCGCTGCGAATCTGATATTCGATTCGCTAGCAGATTTGGCTTACATCTTGGCTTTGCCACCAGAAGCAATTGGCTTGCGTGGCACATTAGGTTTGGCGTTCGGCAGTGGTGGCAGAAAGGGTGTACAAGCACACTACGCGCCAAACCAAAGAGAACTAGCCCTCGCTAAAAACGCAGGGGCAGGTGCGTTAGCGCATGAGTTCTGGCATGCGTTTGACCACTACATTGCTGAAAAGGCGTTTGAAATTGGTGATACCTCAGGCCCTCGAAAACACATTTTGTTCGCCAGTGATTGTTGGTTACACGATAGAAAAGTAAGACCTCATCCATTAAACGAAAGTTTGATGTCTCTGTTTGACGCCACATTGCTCAGCGACAACAACTTAGATAAACACGATTACGTGGCGCGAAGTGTCATAGCCGACAAAGCGACCTCTGCCCGTTACTTCTCATTGCCAACGGAGATGATGGCTCGAGCTTTTGAGTCGGTGATTGAATCCTGTTCAGAGATCAAGAACGCTTATCTAGTCGATGGCACAACCAAGCCTGATATGTACCCCGTGTATCCTGATATGGCGCATCGCAAAGAGATTTATCAAGCGCTTCAAGGTTACTTCGCGCCGTTGGGCCGATCTTTAAGTAAATAGCATTTTGAGTCAGTAGCACTCTACAGATTTACAGTGAGTGACATGTACCATAAGTTGATCATGTTTAATCTCTGATATAACATGTACAACAAGCGGAACATGTACAATAGTTAACTCATGAATGATTAACTATTCTGTATATATTGAAAGATTAAACATATCCAAAAACAACAGGGTAAATAAGTGATGAATATTGTTTCTTTTACTGAGGCCAGAAATAGCCTTAAGTCTGTGCTCGATAGAGTAGTAGACGATTCTGATGTTACGGTAATAACCAGACGAGATTCAGAAGATGCCGTGGTAATGTCTCTTGATCATTTTAATTCAATGCAAGAAACCTTGTACCTAATGAGCTCGCCTAAAAACGCTGAAAGATTGGCTGAATCCATTGCTCAACTCGAAACCGGAAATACAACCGTTCGAGAATTGAATAATGACGAATGATCGAAAGATTGTATTTACAGATAATGCTTGGGAAGATTACCTATACTGGCAAACCCAAGACAAGAAAACGCTCAAGAAACTAAACAAGTTGATTGAAGCTGCCAAAAGAACGCCCTTTGAAGGGATTGGAAAGCCGGAGCCACTAGTCGGCAACCTGTCTGGCTTTTGGTCAAGACGAATCGATGACAAGAATCGATTAGTGTACAAAGCAGATGACGATAACTTTTACATAATTGCTTGTCGTCACCACTATTAAAAGCAGTAAGCAGCACATAGAAAGAGCAGTAATGATCAGTTGGCCATCTTTAGTAAAACTCGACGGCGATGATGAGCTTATTTACGTCGCATCCGAGAACGATTTTCAGGCAGAATGCTCAGACATGATCTTGGGGGAAGATGATTACCTCATCGATTCTGAAGGTGATAGCTACGCACTTCAATCGAGCTCAAATCAATTGTCTCTAGCAAAACGACCTGAGCAGTATTCAGTAGAAAGCTTGACTAAACTGATTCGAAATCATGAATTCCAGAAAGCCGAAGTGTGCTTGATGAAGATCCACTTCCTAACGATTGAAGAAGCGATTCAGTCTTTGGCTTAATTCGTTCAACGGTTCGTCCCATTGAGTTTATGAAACGGTTTTAGCTCTAAGTACAAATGTAAAAAGGTCAAGCCGCATGGCTTGACCTCTTCTTTTCAAGTTCAATCAATAACTCTAGCTAAACCGATTAAGTCGTCGCCTTTTGCGTCGTTACTAGTTGCTCTGCGACACCTTCTGCAAACTCACCACGCTCAAGTTTTTCGCGCAAAATTGCATGTTGGTCTTCAGTAAAGGTATAGCGAGACATAATAAATATACGTACCAAAGCCCCCAGAGCCGGCAGTAAAGCAATACAAAAGAACATACCATTCAATGCTGTTTCTGTTTGCTCCGCATTTGGAACATAACCAATAGTTGTCAGAATGAGACCTGTTAAACCGCCTGCTACCGCAACGGATAATTTACCTGTAAATGTCTGACCTGAGAAGGTGATCGCCGCTGTACGTTTACCACTGTGATAATAAGAGTATTCCACGGTGTCTGCGATCATTGCCGAAATAAGAGGGTTAGTCATCATGAAGATGCCAGTGATCACAGCAAGCCACGTCATCACAGCTATTTGGCTATCATAACCCGTCATATAGAAACCGATTCGAGCAATAATTTCGAGTACACAAAGAGCGATAAAAATGTCACGCTTTTTAAAACGCTTGGTCAACACCGGCGTGGCTAAACAAGCAATCGCGCTGACCAAAGTAATGGTACCAATTAACGAGACAAGCCCCGCATCACCCATATTGTACGTAAAGAAGAATATGTATAAGCCATTCACTAGGTTGAAGAAAACATTCATGAAGAAGGCAGCAAGAATAAAGAACAGAGGTTTATTCTTGCGTACAGCTTGGAAAGTCTGCTTTAAGGTCACCTTTTCACAACTGGCGGTAGAGATTCGCTCTTTGGTGTTGTAAAAGCCGTTCAACATGAATAACAAACCAGCGATCATCAATACGATAACAGCTGGCAAGTATCCTTGGTCCGCACGGCCATCAGCGAAGTAAGCGCTCAATTTAGGAAAAATTACTAACGTTGCACCAATGCCTGCATTAACACCTAGCATGGCACATGTTGCCGCTTTCGCGCGCTCTTGAGGCTCATCCGTCATTACAGAGGACATCGACCAAAACGGTACATCTGAGATGGTATATAGCGTACCCCAAAGAATATAAGTGATACCCGCATACATAACCTTCGTTGAAGTGTCGGCATCAATATTGTAGAAAGCAGCGATCGTCACCAACACGATAAGGAATGGTGTGAACAACATGTAAGGACGGAACTTACCAAAACGAGATTCTAATGTATCCATGTAGCCCGCTATCAGAGGGTCATTGACAGCATCCCACACACGAGCAATCAAAAATATCGTACTCGCAGCAATCGGCGATATACCTAAGATATCGGTATAAAAGTAGAGAATAAAGGAGCCGACGAGGCCAAAGCTAAAGCACTGGCCTACACCGTAGCCGAAGTAGGACATCAGCTCCTTATTGTTTAATTTGTTTTGTAGAGTAGTCATAGTTCACGTCTCAATTTAGTTAATTATAGATTGGCTAACGAGCCAGTACTTACGTCTGGCTCACAGGCAATTAATCCACTTCTGCGAGTCTTTTGATTAATTGCACTTCGCTTGGGTCATATGGCTGTCCTTGCTCATCAAGCAGATCGTGGAACCATCGAGTTGCATAGTTGCTGTCATTGCGTTTGATCTCAGGCCAAGGCAGATGCGTTTGAGTCTTACCTTTGACTAAGCCCCATTGATAGCAACCAATTGATTTATTGTGGAAAATAGGAAGTTGTTCATGAAGATGTGATTCAGCGTGACGCGCTAGCCACTCAGTACACATCATTGGGCGGTTGTATTTTTCAATAATTTCAACGGCTTCGCGGAATAGATCTATCGGCAAATAAGCATGGAACGTAATGATGTCAGATAGCTCCATTGCTTTACGGTCTGTTGGATGTTCATAAATAGGTAAACTGCGTTCCAAAATGCTCGGAGCGTGCCATGCCCCTACCGTTAGAGGTTGTGATGGGCTTTCGTCGCGCGCCCACTCGAAGGCTTTTACCATCAATTCATGGCTGAATCTTTCCATCGCCTCGTCGTAAGCAAGTTCACCATTCTTGGTAAAGATCATGCGGTTGGTCGGTTCGTTGTAGAGATCCCAAATGACAATTCTCGGGTCATTTTTGTATGTTGAGATGATGTCGCGAATGTAAGTCTCAACGTCACTCCATTGCGACTTGTCCATCACAACATTACGACCAGGGCTTGCCGCAGCTTGGCTATTGTGGAGATCTGGCACTGGTGACTTTTGTTCACCAAGATATGGGTGGTCACCAGAAAAACCACAATCATCCATTGGGGTCATCATCACCTTGATCTGGTTTCGTTCACAAATATCTAAGAAGTGCTCAATTCGCTCATGCAGTCCTTGACGGTCAACCTGCCACACAATGAAAGGCAAATTGGTACGCAGCGTGTTGTAGCCAACCTCTCTCGCCCACGCCAACTCCTGTTCGATTATTTCCGGTGAAAATGAGTCGGCCTGCCACATTTCATTCCAATTCACGGCTGTTCTCGGTAAATAGTTAAAGCCACGCAACCAGCCATGTTCTTTCTGCCATTGCCACGCTTTATCTTCGGACCACTTTTGCATCTTACTCACCTTAAAAATAACATATCAACTAATAATATTAGCTAATATATTAATTAATAATCTAACCGCTATATGTTCTAGGAGTAAACGTGGCAGCCATCACAGCTTTCAGGTTTCTCAGTTAGAAACTTGTGATCAAAGTCTTTAGAGGATGACCCGAATGAAATCTTTAGCTAATATCTTTAGTTAAGAGAATTACCGACAAGATGAACAATGGCTAAGAAAGTAACCATGAGTGACATAGCGGCGGCAGCAGGCGTGTCACAATCAACCGTATCCTTGGTGTTAAACGGCTCAACATCAGTCAAGATTGCTGATGCCACCAAACACAAGGTGATTGAAACCGCAGAATCATTGGGCTACAGAAATAAAAAAGTGGCTCATGCGCTAGGTCGCCCTAAAAAAGTCGCTTTGGTTATCAACGGACTATCGAGTTATGACCCTTTCATTGACGCTATTAACGCTGCGCGTGAAGAGGCTTGGGCGAATGACTATATTTTAGTGACGTTTAATTACAGCCACGATGAAGTACTAGCGAGTAAAATTGAGGCGGAAATCAACAGCGGTGATTACGCAGGTTTGGTTTATGCATCGAGTATGACTCGAGACCTTGAACAACAAAGAGTTAATACGACGCTACCAACAGTGCTCTTAAATTGCACCAATGAAAGCCTTAGTGATACACCAAGTATTTTGCCTGCCGATATGATTGGTGCTTACAAAGCCGTTTCTCACCTCACGCAGCAAGGCTATCGTCGCATTGCTATGCTCACAGGCGAGAATTGGATGCTGGCAAGTCAACAGCGAAGCGAAGGCTACCGTCAGGCGCTAATTGATGCGGACATTATCCCAAATAGTGATTACTTAGCTGAAGCTAGTTGGTCTTTAAAAGAAGCACATCAGCAGACATTAGCTTTGTTTAAGTCAGCTCAACCACCAGAAGCTATCTTTTGTGGTAGTGATTACATGGCGATGGGGTGCTATCAAGCACTGGCTGAACTAGGGCTTAAGATCCCTCAAGATGTCGCGGTAGTTGGCTACGACAATCAACAGATCGCGTCGGAAAGCTTCCCTGCATTAACATCGGTTGAGTTGCCTTATTCAGATATGGGTAAACTAGCGGTTGAATCCTTAATGGCGCTGATTGAGGAGCAACCCTTGCTATCGAGCAAGCGAAAAGTGGAAGGCGAATTGATTATCCGTACCTCCTCGACCAAGTAGGACAAAGTGGGCGCATAGCCCACCATTAACACCTAAAACTCAAACTGATAAACCGTTTGATGTTGGTAGGTTTCCTCCGGGTTTAATACACCTCTCTTACTACCCCATTCGGGCTTATTAGGACCATCTGGAAGGTATTGTGTTTCCAGAGCAAGCCCGTCATACAGTTCGTAGTGTTTGCTCTTACCGGGTGTCCCTGCCAAAAAGTTTCCTGAATAAAATTGTACTGCTGGTTTTGTTGTTTTCACCCTCATTGTAAGGTCTTTATTAGGCGATATGAGTATCGCTGCTGTCGATTTCCCATCAGTCACTTCCTGCTGAAAAACAAAGGCATGATCATAACCACCAGCCATTTTCTGGTCCGACTCAGTCAGAAAATCTCGCCCAATGAGCTTTGCTTGTGAAAAATCAAAACTCGTATCCTTAACCGCCTTAATTTCTCCCGTTGGGATTAAGCCTTGATCCGTTGGTAAGTAATGGCCTGAACTCAACTGCAATACATGATCCAAGCTTTTCGAACCAGAAGCCTCACCAGCCAAATTAAAGTATGCATGATTGGTTAAGTTAACGGGGCAAGTCTTATCGGTAGTGGCTTCATAAGAAATAGATACTTGGTTGTCATCCGTTAGAGAGTAGGTAACTTTGACAGCAAGATTACCCGGATACCCTTGTTCACCATCTTTGGTATGAAGAGTAAACACTACCTTTTGTGCACTTTGTTCAACAATGCTCCAACGCTTTTTATCAAAGCCCTCTACTCCACCATGTAATGAGTTTTCACCATTATTAACTCCGAGTTGGTAGCGCTTCCCTTCAAGTTCGAATTGGCCTTTAGCGATACGGTTTGCAAAACGCCCAACAATCGCCCCAAAATAAGAGCTCTGCTCCATATGTTCAGCCATATTGGGTGAGCGAAGTAACACCTCTCGATCTTCTTCATTCACTGGTATAGAACAACTCAACCAAGTAGCTCCAATATCCATGAGTGATACGCTCATTCCATTGCTGTTCTTGAGGTGGACCAGTTTAGCTAACTGACCATCAAACGATGGAGTGGATGCCATGTCTTGCTCTAATTGCTCAAAGTTAGTAATCATTAGTGCCTCTTCGTCTCACAAAAATAGCGTTATATCACCACTAACCTACACAAAACTAATAATATTAGCTAATATTTTGACCTGAGTTGCTTTTTACTTAATTCACATACCTTTTCAAGCGTCATATACAAAAACAGCGCCAATTCAGGCGCTGTTTTTGTTTGCTATTTAGCTAATTCATTAAGCGATAAAAATCTGAGCCAGTGCGTAGCCTAAACAACATGCGCCGACTACACCGATTAAACCGACCGACATGAATGAGTGGTTGAAGTACCACTTACCAATCTTAGTGGTACCAGACACATCGAAGTTCACGGTTGCAATATCTGATGGATAGTTCGGGATGAAGAAGTAGCCGTACACTGCTGGCATCAAACCGATAAGCAGCGCTGGATCCAACCCTAAACCAAGGCCAACAGGTAGCATCATACGAGCCGTCGCGGCTTGCGAGTTCACCACAACCGATACGATGAATAGCGCCAGTGCGAACGTCCATGGGTAGTTAGTTACCATTTCCACGATGCCAGATTTAAACTGAGGCATTGCGTATTGGAAGTAAGTATCCGACATCCATGCGATACCAAAGATAGCAATCGCTGCCACCATACCCGATTTGAATACCACGCCGTTTGGCACATCTCGCGGGTCAGTTTTGGTTGCCAGCAAGATTATACCGCCGAAGCAGAGCATCATCATTTGAATGATCACCGACATCTTGATTGGCTTGTCGCCGTCTACGATGGTTCTGATCTCAGGTACCATCGCCACGATAACAATCACGACAATTGACAGTAGGAAAATCAAAACCGCATTACGAGCCGAAGTTGGCAGCACTTCATCCAAAGACGTCGCTGTGGTGCTTTCGATACGCTTTTTCCACTCAGGATCTTTTAGACGCGCTTGGTATTCAGGATCATCGTTCAGCTCTTTACCGCGTTTCAAGCTATACAAAGAAAGTAAGAACGTACCAAACAGCGTTGCAGGCACCGTCACCATCAAAATAGAAAGCAGAGTAATAGAATGTTGAATATCAGAAAGCTGCGCGAGGTAATACACCACAGCAGCTGAAATTGGCGAGGCAGTAATAGCCAGTTGAGACGCTACAGACGCCGCCGCCATTGGGCGCTCAGGACGAATCCCGTTCTTCAATGCCACATCACCGATGATAGGCATGATGGAATACACCGCGTGGCCAGTACCCAATAGGAAAGTCATCGAATAAGTCACAAACGGGGCTATCAAGGTGACGCGTTTCGGGTTCTTTCTCAGCACCCTTTCCGCCACTTGCAGCATGTATTTTAAGCCACCAGCCGCTTCTAAAATCGAAGCACAAGTCACAACAGCGAGGATGATCAACATGACGGTGACAGGTGGAGACGTTGGTGGCATCTTGAAGACAAACACCTCGATAACCAAACCAATACCAGAGACAACACCTAAGCCAATACCGCCATACCGAGACCCGATATAAAGGACGACTAATAAAAATAGAAACTCAAAATACAACATAAGCAACCCTGCTAAAAATGTGGACTAATGTTATTTTCTCCCTAAGTTCAGCCTTTTACTTATTGCTTGGTCACACTATGATTGCCGGCTTCCGTTAATTGTTTTTTATAAGATTATGGTCACGCTAACCGGCTTGTAAGTTTATGAAATGTAATAAGAAGCCAGACCAAAAACCTAGATTTGTTATGTGGAATAATCATAATTGTTTCTGTTAGATCTGTATCGCCTATAAAATACTAAACTCATAACTGAACGATATTATTCCAACTTGAATTAATGAGATTTCAAGTCATTCAGAAGCATATTGCACACCCATACTTCCGATTCTAACTCAACGCTGACTCGCCTATCCTTAGACACTATGTCAAAATACTCGCCCTCACGACGACAACACATAAAGAACCACGTATATGAATTTTCAAGCTGCTATTTTTGATATGGATGGACTGCTGCTCGACACCGAGCGACTTTGTATGCGGGTATTTGAAGAAGCATGTCACGCGCAAGGTGTTCCGTTTTTGCAAGATGTTTACCTAGGCATCATTGGTTGTAATGCAAAAACCATCGAACAGATTTTTCGAAATGGTTACGGTGAAAACCTAGACTACCCAGCGCTGAATAACGAATGGCGAACCCGCTACAGTGCGATTGTTAAAAACCAAGCAATCCCGGTAAAAGATGGCGTAATTGAGTTGCTGGAGTGGCTAAAGTCGAATGACATTCCAATCGCGGTAGCAACCTCAACTCAACTAGATATCGCCAAGAAGAAGCTTGAGTTAGCAGGCCTAGATTCTTACTTCACTTCACTAAGCACCGGCTGCGAAGTGACTCACGGTAAGCCTCACCCAGAAATTTACTTGCTGGCGGCAGAACGCCTAGGTGTTGCGCCTGAAACTTGCTTGGCGTTTGAAGATTCAAACAACGGCATTCGCGCTTCTATGGCAGCCAACATGATCAGCTTCCAGATCCCTGATTTAGTAGAGCCATGTGACGAAGTAAAAGCGCTTGGTCACACCATCAGCCCTTCTCTACATCATGTATTGGCACAGCTTCAACAAGCTGCAGCTTAGGCTCTCACTACCGTTGATAATGCTTTTATCAACGTAGACAAGCCTCTCTATTAAGCCGACTCACAGAGTCGGTTTTTTTGTTGGTATAGTTTTTATAAAAGATAAAAAATCGCGCTTGAAACTGTTAAAGTCGATGTGAAATAAATGCTAGGTGATCAACAAGATTGCTAACGTCTACATATGGAGAAAGAGACGCGTGAAGGAAAAATTTGAAGACCAACTGTTTGATTTTGCACAACGAGAAATGACACAAGATGCAGCGCACGACATTAGCCACATTAAGCGCGTCGTTAAAACCGCCAAAGCTTTGTGTGCTCAAGAACTGGCTAAGCTTGAAGTCGTTTTACCTGCCGCTTACCTTCACGATTGCTTCACCTTTCCTAAGAACCATCCAGACAGAGCCAAAAGCTCACAAATGGCAGCAGACAAGGCGATCTCTTTCCTCAAATCTATCGACTATCCCGCGTCTTATCTCGACGAGATCCATCACGCGATTGTCACTCACAGCTACAGCGCTAACATCACACCAGAAACCTTGGAAGCACAGATTGTTCAAGATGCTGATCGCCTAGATTCTCTCGGTGCGATTGGCATCGCTCGCTGTTTATACGTTGGCCAGAGCTTTAACGCTGAACTCTATAATCACGAAGACCCGTTCGCGGAACATCGTAACTTGGATGACAAGCATTACAGCGTCGACCACTTCTACGTGAAGCTGTTTAAGCTCGCTGAAACCATGAATACAGAGTCCGCCAAGTTAGAAGCCAACAAGCGCACCAATTACATGCGTGGCTTCCTTGAGCAGTTGGGTGCGGAAGTTTAGCGGTTTAGAAAAAGAGACACGCGATAAGGAAGAGACAAGGATATGGAAATAAACCGCTTTAAAGCATCCGACGCCGACGAGATCGTCACTTGGTTCACATCACTCGAAGACTACGTACTATGGGGCGGACGAACCTTTGGTTGGCCGTTAGAAGCCGCCTCCATAATCGAACGTTCTCAAGAGCCCCATGTCGAGCTTTACACATTCTCCACATCTAGCACTAACTCGAATGCTAATGACTTGCTCGGTTTTATGGAGTTTCAACGTATGTCAGACAGTGAGCTTCGTTTCTGCAGAGTTGCGATTCACCCAAACCAACGAGGCAAAGGGCTTGGGCAATCCATGCTTGAAAGTGCATTAGAAGCGGCGAAAGAAATACCAGATGTCACCACCATCACCTTAGCCGTATTCAAGCAAAACTATGGTGCGAAACGATGCTACGACAAAGCCGGCTTTCAAGTGGTAGACAAAGAGCCGAGCGTCAAAGAGTTCAATGGCAAAACGTGGCCCCTGTATCAAATGGAATTAAAGATCTCTTAATTGGCTTTCATTTGATTTGAAGACAATGGCTTAAGCTCCTTTTCATATAGAAATTAATCCCCATATCATAAAGAATCGCTTTAGTTTGGAACCTCCAATGACCCAAGAAAAATTCGACACCATTTACCAACGTGCCGCTCACCGTAAAGGCGGGGCAGCTGAGCTCGAAAAGATTGTTCGTGCACCTCTTTCACAAGCCGAGTTATCACAAATCACCGACGACCGTTGGCTAGCCGCCTTTACCGAGAAGGTATTCCAGTGTGGGATTTCGTGGAATGTGGTGAGGAAGAAATGGCCGCAATTTGAAGAAGTGTTCTTTGAATTCGACATCGAAAAGATGCTAATGCTGCCGAATGAGATGTGGGAACAGAAAGCGCAAGACCCGCGTATTATTCGTCACCTTACTAAGGTGATGACTATCCCTGCCAATGCCACCATGATTCATAATGCCAAGCGTGAAGCCGATTCATTCTCACAAATGGTTGCCGACTGGCCATCAGAACGCATTACAGAACTTTGGGACTACCTGAAGAAACACGGTAAGCGATTAGGTGGTAACACCGGTGCTTACACCTTGCGCCAGATGGGTAAAGACACATTCATCTTATCATCGGACGTTGAAGCGCACCTGCGCAGCACAGATGTGGTTGATAGCGGTCGTAACACTAAGCGAGCACAAGTTGCGGCAAGTAAGGCTTTCAACGAGTGGCAGCAGCAATCAGGTCGCAGCCTGAGCGAAATCAGCCAGATCGTCGCGTACAGCTGTGGCGATAATCGCGTCTAGTTTTAAGAAGAGTGGCTTAAAGCTTTAGATTGCACACAGTTCACTGCAAACTAAATGTTATAAGTCATTAACAAATAAGCGTGCATCGCACTTTCATCCGGTGGCATTGTATAGATAAATGTATACAATATAGAGTAACACTCATGAATTATTCTCGACCAACCCAACTCGACTAAACAAGGGCCCTTATCTCTATGACAGCTCTCAAAAATTCTGTCTCCAAAGGTGTAAAAACAAAAGTAACAGGCCAGACTCAAGACGATGTTGTTTACTGCCATATCTTCGACGCGATACTAGAACAAAGGCTGCCACCAGCCACCAAATTAAGCGAAGAAGCACTAGCAGAGATCTTTGGCGTTAGCCGCACTATCATTCGCCGTGCCTTATTGCGTCTCTCTTTAGAACAAGTTGTGGTGATCCGTCCAAACCGAGGTGCCATGATTGCTGCGCCAACGGTAGACGAAGCCAAACAGATATTTAAAGCGCGAGAAGTGATGGAGCTTGCTATCACTGAACTTGCAGTAAAAAATGCGACCAAAGCTCAGATAGAAGAGTGCAGAAAATTGGTCGCAAAAGAGAACTGCGCCTTTGACCAAGGTGACTACGGCTCTGGATTACGTTTGTCTGGTGAGTTCCACATCAAACTGGCAGAAATGGCAGAAAACGCACCACTGCTTGCCTTCCAGCGCAGCCTAGTGTCGCAAACCTCACTGCTGATCGCTCAATACGAAACAGGTAATCACTCGAACTGTTCTTTGGATGAACACGAAGGGTTACTTGATGCGATTGAGTCTGGCGATGAAGAGCAAGCCGTCGAGTTGATGAAAGAACACCTAAGCCACATTCGTTCCAAGCTCAACCTAGACAGCAGCACCGCATCGAGCGACCTGCATGTTGTGTTCTCAGATCTGCTTAAGAACAAGTCATAGCGAATTGACCATTCCAATTCAGCTCTAACAACTTTTTGTTAACAAGACGGGAGAGAAGTAAGCCTTTGCGTTTACTTCTCTTTTTTATGCTCTCCCCATAATGATAGACGCGAAGATCGGCGCATTTCACCTCAAAACACTCTTAATTCTGAGCAGAATAGTGCTCTTATCCTCTATAGCATTTGCTCCCAAATGCCAAAATTCTTGTCTTTATTTTGTATACATAGTCATTATTTCATTCACACCAAAAAACTCAGCAATTCCAATTTAAATCCCAATAAAACAAGCAACTACAGCCAAATATAAATTGTATACAATCCGACAAGTCGCAATGTTGTTGCATTTTTGTAAATAAATAGTTGACCACAGGGTCAGGATGGATAATTATTGACCTAGAAGTCAAAAAGAATACACATGGAAAAATGTCGATTTACAAGGAGGTCTCTTGATTACTTTTTTGCTCAATCAGGAAATAAGACGTGAAGACAATCTGTCGCCGAATATGACAGTGCTCAACTACCTTCGTACCAAGGTTAATAAAACAGGTACCAAAGAAGGTTGTGGGTCTGGTGACTGTGGCGCATGTACCGTCGTTTTAGGTGAAGTGGTGGATGGACAGCTGCAATACCGCTCGGTGAACTCTTGCCTTACGTTCGTTTCAGCGCTGCACGGAAAACAGCTGATCACAGTGGAAGATCTACAAAACCGAGATAAGTCACTGCACCCTGTACAGAAAGCGGTGGTTGATTTTCACGGTTCACAATGTGGTTACTGCACGCCGGGCTTCATCATGTCGATGTTTGCGCTAGGCAAGAACAAACCCGATGCGAGCAAAGAAGACGTCATGGAATCACTGGCGGGTAACCTATGTCGCTGTACTGGCTACCGACCAATTGTTGATGCTGCGATGTCGCTTTCAACAGACCAACCTTTGATCGACCAATTCGCTGAGCTTGAACGCAACACCATCAAGAAGCTAGAAGATATTCAAGACACCGAAGCCAACTTACGCCTTGGTCACCTCACCGCTTTTTCCCCGAAAAGCACGGATGAGTTGGCCAAGCTTTTTCAAGCACACCCGAACGCTAAGCTGGTTGCTGGCGGCACGGATTTAGCACTGGAAGTGACACAATTCCATCGCGAGATTGAAACACTGATCAGCGTAAACCTTGTTGAAGACATGAAGGTATGCGAAGAGACCGACACCGACTTAATCATTGGTGCCAACCTTCCAATCAGTGACTCTTACACACTACTGAAAAAACACTACCCAGATTTTGGTGAGCTACTGCACCGCTTTGCTTCCCTGCAAGTACGTAACCAAGGCACCATCGGTGGCAATGTTGCCAACGCTTCACCTATTGGTGATACCCCTCCTCTGCTGATTGCCCTTAACGCGAAGATCAAACTTCGTTGCGGCGACGAGTCACGCACAATGCCGATCGAAGATTACTTCATCAGCTACAAAGTGACGGCGCAGAAAGAGAGTGAGTTCATTGAACAGATCATCATTCCCAAGCCAACTAACGACAGCTTCCGAGCTTACAAACTGTCTAAACGTTTAGACGATGACATATCTGCGGTGTGTGGTGCGTTCGATATTCAAATTGAAGACGGCAAGGTTTCTTACGCTCGTATCGCCTTTGGTGGTATGGCTGCAACGCCTAAGCGCGCGGCGCGTTGTGAAAACACGTTATTAGGCAAACCGTGGACAGACGCTAATATTAAGTTAGCGATGCAGGAACTGTATAACGACTTTGAACCGCTATCCGATTTCCGTGCAAGCCAAGAATACCGTTCATTGTCGGCAGCAAATATGTTGCGTCGCTACTTCATTGAACAGCAGAACAAAAACAACCAAATCGAAACAAGGGTAACGTCTTATGTCTAATTCAAACAAGCATGCGATGACCCACGAAGAGATGGTTACCATTGCAAAACAAGACCTAAAAACTGGCGTAGGTAAAAGCGTTAAACACGACAGTGCAGCCAAGCAAGTCACGGGCGAAGCGGTATACATTGACGACCGCCTTGAGTTCCCAAATCAGCTGCACGTTTACGCTCGCCTGAGCACTCAAGCACACGCCAACATCACCAAGATAGATTTATCACCGTGTTACGAATTCGAAGGCGTAGCGATTGCCATTCAAGCCAAAGACGTTCCGGGTGAACTAGATATCGGTGCCATCCTACCGGGTGACCCACTGCTTGCAGACGGCAAAGTTGAATACTATGGACAGCCCGTGATTGCGGTAGCAGCCAACGATTTAGAAACCGCACGCAAAGCCGCACACGCGGCGATTATTGAATACGAAGAGCTACCTGCCATTCTTGATGTCAAAGAAGCGCTGGCAAAAGAGCACTTCGTGACAGAAAGCCACACTCAACAGCGTGGTGATTCTAAAGCCGCACTGGCAAAAGCAAAACACGTGATCTCTGGCGACCTGGAGATCGGCGGCCAAGAGCACTTCTACCTAGAAACCCAAATCAGTAGCGTAATGCCAACCGAAGATGGCGGCATGATCGTGTACACCTCGACACAAAACCCGACCGAAGTTCAAAAGCTGGTTGCTGAAGTGATTGGCGTACCGATGCACAAAGTCGTGATTGATATGCGTCGTATGGGTGGCGGTTTCGGTGGTAAAGAGACCCAAGCAGCCTCTCCAGCATGTATGGCTGCGGTGATTGCCCACCTTACAGGCCGACCTACCAAAATGCGTCTGCTGCGTAATGAAGACATGCAGCAAACCGGTAAACGCCACCCGTTCTACAACCAATATACCGTCGGTTTTGACGACAATGGTGTGATTCAAGGTGCCGACATTACCGTTGCAGGTAACTGTGGCTACTCACCAGACTTATCAAGCTCTATCGTCGACCGTGCGATGTTCCACTCAGACAACGCTTATTACCTAGGCGATGCGACAGTGGTCGGTCACCGATGCAAAACCAACACAGCATCGAACACCGCTTATCGTGGCTTTGGTGGCCCGCAAGGCATGATGACCATTGAACACATCATGGACGAGATTGCGCGTTACCTGAAAAAAGATCCTTTGGAAGTACGTAAGGCGAACTACTACGGCGAAGTAGGCCGTGACGTGACCCATTACTACCAAACCGTTGAAGACAACTTTTTACCTGAGATAACCGAACAGCTTGAACGCAGCAGTGACTATCACGCACGTCGTAAAGACATTGCCGAGTTCAACAAGCAAAGCCCTATCTTGAAGAAAGGCCTAGCGATCACACCAGTGAAATTCGGCATCTCCTTTACTGCGACTTTCTTGAACCAAGCAGGTGCGCTCATCCATATCTACACCGATGGCAGTATTCATTTGAATCACGGTGGTACGGAAATGGGGCAAGGCTTGAACATCAAAGTGGCACAAATCGTTGCACAGGAGTTCCAAGTCGATGTCGAACGTATCCAGATCACCGCTACAAACACAGACAAAGTTCCGAACACATCACCAACCGCAGCCTCATCGGGCGCCGACCTCAATGGTAAGGCCGCGCAAAACGCCGCAATAACCATTAAGCAGCGCCTGATCGACTTCGCTTCTTCGCACTTCAAAGTGTGGCCTGAAGAAGTGGTGTTTAAGAACGGTATGGTGCAGATCCGCGATGAGATCATGACCTTCAACTCGTTTGTTGAACTGGCTTGGTTTAACCAAATTTCGCTATCGAGCACGGGCTTCTACCGCACTCCAAAGATCTATTACGATCACGAGAAAGCGCGCGGCCGCCCGTTCTACTACTACGCGTATGGCGCATCTTGTTCAGAAGTCATCATCGATACCCTAACCGGCGAGAACAAGATTCTGCGTGTTGATATTCTGCATGACGTGGGCGCTTCATTGAACCCAGCAATTGATATCGGCCAAGTCGAAGGTGGTTTTGTGCAAGGTGTCGGTTGGTTAACAACGGAAGAATTGGTTTGGAACCAACAAGGCCGCTTAATGACCAATGGCCCTGCAAGTTACAAGATCCCTGCAATTGCTGATATGCCGATTGATTTCAGAACGCACCTTTTGGAAAACCGCAGCAACCCAGAAGACACTGTTTTCAACTCGAAAGCCGTGGGTGAGCCCCCTTTCATGTTGGGTATGTCGGTATGGAGCGCACTGAAAGATGCGATTAGCTATGTCGCTGTCGATGGCGCGATTCCTAAGCTCAACACACCTGCAACGCCAGAGCGCATTCTGATGGCGATACAGGAAGTCACTGAAACGGCTCCGACCTCGGTCGACGCTCAATCAGAAACGGCTTAGGGCTGATAGGTATCTAAGACACCAATAAACGGCTAGGGAAGCACAGAAGGGATTTAGGAGGACATATGTTTAAGGATAATTGGATTCACGAACTGGCAAAACTGGAAGAGAACTACGAGCCATGTGTAATGGTGACGGTTCTTGAAGACAGAGGTTCCGTTCCACGCGATGCGGGTACCAAGATGCTTGTCACTCGTGACCGAATCATCGCTACGATTGGTGGTGGTCACCTTGAACATGTGGCCACTAAAATGGCGCGCGAAATGCTGATTGCCAGCGAAAAATCACTCAAAGTGGAGCGCTTTAACCTAGGTGCTCGTTTGGGCCAATGTTGTGGCGGAATGGCAACGTTAAGCTTTGAACCGATTGGCACTCAGCAAAACCACCTTGTACTGTTTGGCGCAGGTCACGTTGCCAAAGCGCTGCTGCACATTGTCGCGACCCTGCCCTTCCGTGTGACCTGGATTGATGAACGTGAAGAAGTGTTCCCTGAAACGCTACCGCACGGTGTGAAAAAGCTTGTCTCAGACGATCCAGTCGGAGAAGTGAAACACATGCCGCCGAACAGCTATTACCTTGTGATGACGCATAACCACCAGCTTGATTTCGACTTAACTAAAGCCATTATCGACCGTGAAGACAGCCGTTACTTCGGCATGATCGGCTCGCTCACTAAGCGTAAGAAGTTCGACTTCCGCTTAGAGCAACGTGGCTACAGCCAAGAACAAATCGAAACCATGATTTGCCCGATTGGTATTAGCGCTATGAATGGCAAACATCCTGCCGAAATTGCGGTATCGGTTGCGGGTGAACTGATCGCACACTATCAAGGCCAAGCGCTTGAACAAAAGCGCCCAACCAAACAATATCGAAATCAGGATTTGACCGATCAACACAGTCAACCAAGCGATGTAGGCGAACCACCATTGGAAGAGAAGATCGCCTAATACAAGTCGCAAAGCTTCAGTGGCCATCACGTCGCTGAAGTCATTAAAAGGAAGTAAACATGACAACGCAACGCAAAGCTTATCGCGCCAGTATTTTACACAGCGTAGCCGACCCAAAAGACGTCGGTATCGATGAGTCTTACGACTATTTTGAAGACGGTGTTTTAGTAGTAGAGAACGGCCACATCGTTGATTTAGGCCATGCCGATGACGTATTAACTCGCCAGCCTAAAACACTCGAAGTAAAAGAGTACAAAGATAAGCTGATCACCTCAGGCTTTATTGATACGCACATCCACTATCCTCAAACAGGGATGATCGCGTCTTACGGTGAGCAGCTACTCGATTGGTTAGAGAACTACACCTTCCCAGAAGAGAAACGCTTCAAAAACCCAGTCTATGCACACAAAGTGGCGAAGCTATTCCTAGACGAATTAGCAAGTAACGGCACCACCACTGCACTCGTGTTCGGCACGGTGCACAAAGAGTCGGTTAACGTATTCTTTGAAGAAGCTGAGAAGCGCAACCTACGTATGATTGCAGGTAAGGTTTTAATGGATCGCAACGCGCCAGACTACCTCACCGACACCCCAGAATCTGGCTACGCTGACTCCAAAGAACTGATTGAGAAATGGCATAACCGCAGCCGTTTACTTTATGCCGTAACGCCTCGTTTTGCGCCAACCAGCACACCAGAGCAATTGGCTACCGTTGGTAAACTGCTAGAAGAGTACCCAGATGTGTACATGCACACGCACCTTTCTGAAAACGAGAAAGAGATTGAATGGGTAAAAGCACTGTTCCCTGAACGTGATAGCTATTTAGATGTGTATGACCACTATGGCCTACTGCACAAACGTTCGGTATTCGCCCATGGCATTCACTTGTCTGACTGCGAATGTAAGCGCCTAGCCGATACTGAATCAGCTATCGCTTTCTGTCCAACCTCAAATCTATTCTTAGGCTCAGGTCTGTTCAGACTACCCGAAATGGAAGAGCACGGCATTCGCGTTGGTATGGGTACCGATGTGGGCGCAGGCACTAGCTTCTCGATCCTGCAGACCATGAGTGAAGCCTACAAGATAATGCAGCTACAACATAAGAAGCTGCACCCAGCCAAATCGCTGTTCTTAGCAACATTAGGTGGCGCGCGTTCTCTGCATTTAGAAGACAAGATCGGTAACTTGGAAGTAGGAAAAGAAGCGGATTTCGTGGTGCTCGACTTACACGCCACACAATTGATGCGCTTCAGAATGGAACAAGCGACCAAGCTTGAAGAGAAGCTATTTGTATTGATGAGCTTAGGTGACGACAGAACCGTCAGCGAGACTTACATCTACGGTGAGAAAGCCTACGATGTGAATTTCAAAGACTACAAGAAGCTCGTTAGCTAGACTCAAAACCGAGTAACAATCGCTAGACAGCGGCAGCCGTCGTTAATTAAAAATCCGTCCAGATTTATCTAGCCTTTAAAGACCAGTTGCTGATGCCACTGGTCTTTTTTGTGCTTCATTCAAAGAAATATAAATTAACCGTTCACAAACAACGATCTTCGGTGACGCCAAGTCATTATATTGATAGGTTAATGTTTATACATCTCGACTTCATACTTCACTTTAGCGTCTCTCTAAAACATTCGTTTCTCAGCTAAATGGAAGCACTCAATCTAGAAAGGAATTCTATGTTCGAACAGGTCGTCAGCATTCTGTTTCCCGTTTTTGCTTTAGCCAGTGCTGGCTTTGCGGTCGGCCGTTGGCTCAAACCCGATTTCAAACCGATCAATCGCATCAACATGGATGTTTGTATTCCTGCTTTGGTGTTTGCATCGCTGACCACCATGCCTCTCGACACCGAGCAACTACCACTGATTTCAGCCTCTTTGGTTGCGGTGTTAGTGCCAGCATTGTTGATGATTCCAATCTGTAAGATCTTTAAGCTCAATTTCAAAGCCTGGGCTCCACCACACATGTTTCGTAACAGTGGTAACCTCGCCATTCCCTTGTTCACTTATACTTTTGGCGAGAGTGCATTAGCCCCTGCGGTATTACTGTTTGTGGTGTCGGCGTGTGTGCACATCAGTGTTGGTTTGGCGCTACTAAGCGAAGGCAATCCGATCAAACAGATCCTCAAGATGCCGATATTCTTAGCCGCCGCATTAGCGATGACGTTGAACCTATCTGGCATTGCAGTGTGGAATCCAATCTACCAAGCCACATCGCTGCTTGGGCAAGCTGCCGTGCCTATCATGCTGCTATCGCTGGGTTCGCAAATGGTCAACTTGAGGTTGAGCGGATTAAAAGTTGGCTTGTTGTGTACCGCTCAATCGCTGTTTACTGGCGCCATTGCCTTCACCATCATCTACTTCTTTATCCCGCTGCCAACACTGCACCTACAAATGATGGTGCTGTTCACCATGCTACCACCCGCCGTTATGAACTATCTGTTCGCAGAAAGGTTCAATGTCGAGCCACCTAAGGTCGCGTCTATGGTGTTGTTCGGCAACTTTCTGAGTGTTGTCACCTTGCCCATTTTGTTATCGTTCGCGCTGTCTTTATCGAGTTAGTTTTTTACGCATTTATCTAATTTGAGCTCTGCGGTGACTTTCGTCAAACGCAACGCAATTGCGAAACAGACTAAGTAAGGACTCACATACCAGAAAATGCTTTCTAATGGCTGCTTCACCTGCGCTTCTCTGGTTTTAATGTATTGGTTCTTTTGCTTTTCATACTGACTCAACATGCCACTCACCCATACGGCGTCGCTTTCCACCAGCGATACGCTAGGCGCAGGAACCGTAAAATCAGCGGCGTTGGGCAACAGAGTGAAATCGACATCTTTGAATGTAATAGCCGTGTTCAAATACCATAAACACGCCTCATGGTGCTGTCCGTGAGAATCTAAAGATGGCTGACCTGTGCAGATGTCGCTTCTTAGTTTGTCCAAAGAGAACTGCTGAATCGACTCTAAAATAGTGACGGCTCTAGTTTGTTCTGTCTCGACCCAATCACCGGCTACCGATGCCCGAATTTCAGACACCGCACCTAGCATGCCGATACCCGCGAGCAGCGGCCACAAATAGTCCATCAATTTCCATTTACGTCGGCTCAAGTTGAAGCCACACCAAATTGGAATGTGTAAGAGGAGCGTTAGCCCAAGGGATAGCAAAACGAAATTCAAGGAGCTAGAGAGCATGAGTTCGCTATCGAAGAAGTGCTTCATAATGAGTTACTTGCCTATATGACAAAGAGTAATTTGATACTAGGTTCGATATTAGAAAAGAGTGTAAGAGGAAAGTAAAAACAGCACAAAAAGTAATGTAATAAACAATAGAGCGATAGTCCTCCCTATGTCCCAGATCAAGCCATAAACCATAGTAATGAAATTATAAAATTCATTACTATGAAAAATACCAGATCAAAAACCAACCAATCAAATCAAATAGTTAACTAAATTCTTGACTAAAAATAAGATAACTATAGAGTGCGCGAATAACAACTAAATGCATAAGGAAGCATAATTATGAATGACGCAATTCAACAAGCTCGCATACAAAACAAAATGAAAAATCCTATGATAGCGCTACTGTTAGGTTTTGTAATACCTGGAGGTGCTCAGATGTATGCTGGGAGCGTAATGTGGGGAGTTGTTAACTTAATTCTCATCGTAGTTTGTGCGATCACCGTTATTGCTTCCCCAGTATCATTTATTTTATGGATAGTTTCACTTTTCCTAGGTTACAAGGGCACCAAAGCTTATAACGATTCGGTTCTTGATAAAGCAGAATCCGCAAAATCATAATCAATAAATGTTGGTAGTCTAACTTCAATAGACTATCAACATTTAAGTTCCACCATAGCCAATAAACACCGACAACTTGCAACGCCACATCATCCCCAGATGTAGACTCCAACATACACAGTTCCGGCGTTCTTAAGGTATCGAGTTTCTCTGTAAAGCCTAGTGTTGTGAGTCTCCCTATAACATACTCAAGTTCGCCAAGCTCAACACCTACGAAAATATCCAAATCGCCCTTAGACACGGCTGATGGAATCGAAGATGCGCCCACGTGCTCAACTCTCGCATTAAGGATTAGCGTTTTGATGTCACGCTCATATCGAGCAAACATTTCATGACAAGCCGTTTGGTATTGTTCAGCAGGGTAGAATTTCATACTTCCTCACTTCTATGACTGGCTCTAAGCATTAAAAACTATTGAACACACCAATAGCTAACAGAAATAGCGCAATGCTAATCGCCCCGATATAAGAGATTCTGGTTCGCTCTTTTTCAGTTGGAATCAATGGGGGGAAGCGCCCTAATGTGAATACCTTGCAGACTATCCAACCAGAACCGTAACCAATAAGTTCGATCACTAGCGACTGAAACATATATCTGAAGAATGCGCTTAATGCCCTAAAATACGCGACTATCACCTCTTCCATTTTCTGTCCTAATTAAAGTCAATTTGGAACAGAAAATGCCATGGGTAGAGATTCATATCAAGTTTCTTATACAGGACTACGCACGTAAAAACCGTTAGATCTAGTGTTAGATTCAACATTTAGGTTTTTGAACAAAAGACTAACCTTAACAAGACAAACATTTAGATATTTACATAATAATCGTCTATCTAAGACTACATTTTCCATAGGCAGTTTTCATTGAAAAACATAAGTTTATTAGACCCTCGAGTACAAAACATGCCCGTAATCGAGAACCGAGAGCCCATCGTTCCCATTAATCCAAAAGGAACAAAAATAGTCCTCGATTATGAGGTTGAACTCGGTTACGCAAATCAATTTATAGCTAGAGAAAGTGTGGTCAAACGATTAAGTGACGCGTCACTGTGCTTACCTGAGGGTATCTACTTATCTGTAAAAGAAACATACAGACCGAAGTCTTTTCAAAGCTTTATTTATAATCGAAGGTTAATTCAGTTATTTTGCTCAGAAAAACATATAAACCTTACATCTCAAGAAGTTCATGAGATCACTGCGGAATATATAGCTCCACCGAATGTAGCAGGCCATCCTACTGGAGGAGCTGTCGACGTGTCTTTAGTTGACCGCCTAGGTAATGAAATTGACCTTGGCTGTCAATATGATGAAGATGCAACGATCTCACAAGGGAAGTGTTATTCATTTTGTGGATCGCTTGAATCTGATGTCATTGAAAATAGAAGAGTGCTATTTGAGTGCATGGAAAAAGCGGGATTTATCAATTACCCATTTGAGTGGTGGCATTGGTCTTATGGAGACAAATATTGGGCTAGAGTGGCTGAAGCCCCACACGCTGTCTATTCAGCTATAGAAATAGGACATATCAAGGCTAACTGACTCATAGTAGCTGAAACCACAATACCTATTAAATTCTACTTCTACTGAAAGCCATTAACCCTAAATAGAACCCTACTTTCTCTCATCCAAAAACAAAAAATCCCCGGCGATAGGAGCCGGGGAAGATGGGGAAAATGAGTCTGACGTATGCCTGCGATCAAACTCCCCCGAAACCTCATCTAAAGCTGATGTCCTAGTTGAGGGATTGGCAAATGGTTGTTGGAATACCGTGTGTTACTTTGCTAACAATCCAATCTAAAAGGGTCATCATCTGTCCTCTATGTTCCGCTTAATCATGCGATAAACCAGCAATGCAGCGACAATGCATAGAGCACTCATCACGATGCTGCTAATACAAAAAAAAATGTAAATTGGTTCCACTTCCTCTCCCATCACTCTCTCCAGAAACAAGCCTTACCGGCTCTAAACATGTAACTAACACACTAATATTCATAGATATTTTAAAGGTTAACACCCTTTATTTGGTCGTGATTTTTGTTTACCGCTAATTATTAATTAGCCAAAGCCAACGAACTGTTGTTATACTCGCCCAAAATAAGGGGCGTCATCCTTTATTTTTTTGAAGTCTACGTTTAGTCACACTTGTCGTCAAGCTACTTCGTAACCAAAAGTTAGAATAACCGCTCAACTCTATTGGAGTTGGATTCCTAAATTTGAATATAGGGTCACCCCTTACAAGAGCAAAACATGAAAAAAGCAGCACTCACTACCCTCATTTTAGCCATGTCTTTATCGGCACCAATTAATGCTGAAATTGGCGTAGGCCTAACCGCCAGTTACTCGCCAAATGTTTACAAGGGAGGCGATACCGAAGTTACGCCGTTCCCTCTCATTAGTTACGATAATGGCCATTTTTTCATTGAAGGTGTCCAAGCTGGCTATCGCTTGGCTCCAAAAGGCAGCGTGAACAATCTCGTTATCTTTGCGGCCTACGATCCTCGCACCTTAGACGCGAAGGAATCCGATGATCCCTATATCAAGAAGCTGAATGATCGCGATCCTTCATTCATGGGTGGGGTCGCTTATGTATTGACGACGAATGTTGGAGAGCTCAGAGCAGGTGTGGGTACCGATATTGGTTCAGTTCACAATGGCCTTTATGCAGAAACTCGTTACAGCTACCACATCAATATGGGGCCATTTGGTTTGATCCCAGCGATAGGATATTCACTCAATAGCGATAAATTGAATGAGCATTTGTATGGTGTTTCGGCGTCTGAAGCAGCCA
The DNA here is from genome assembly GCF_024347415.1 of Vibrio crassostreae. Classification (NCBI taxonomy): domain Bacteria; kingdom Pseudomonadati; phylum Pseudomonadota; class Gammaproteobacteria; order Vibrionales; family Vibrionaceae; genus Vibrio; species Vibrio crassostreae. The sequence goes on along the minus strand of NZ_AP025477.1, from coordinate 1,829,593 downwards.
ATACTCGCTTTGAAGAATTTAACCCAAACTGGAGTGGACGCTACTTTGTCGGTCTGACGGGTTACATGCACTTATCAAAGCAGTTACGTTTAACGGGAGGGGTTAGATATGAAAACCTCGACTCTGAAATCGAGAAAAGCCCGATACTTGAAAGTACAACATCGGTTATTGGGAATGTTGGAGTAAGTTACACTTTCTAATGTGCTTGAGCGCATTTAACGCGACTGAATATCAATGAAACCGGTTTAGAAAAAGGACTTTCTACAACCTGAACGCAAGTTGAAACCGCTATACGTACAGATCTATTTTATTCATTTTCTTAACCACATCTTCCCCTTGAATCCTTTTTAATACCGTTCCATTCGACGATGAGATAACTATTTGCTTGTGGCTATCTAGCTTGGCTGACAGGTCGGCCTTGTTCGCTGAAAACGTGGTGTTGATGTAATCAGTGGCGCTATTCAGTTTGTGACTGCTCAATGGGGAATGTATCAGGTTAGTCATCATTTCGAGCCTTTCAAAAAATAAAGGTTAACAACCTCTATTTTATATGCTAAATGTATAATTTCAATAGCATGAACTCGATGAGGCCTTTTTGAGCCATTAATGTTCAGTTACTCAACGATCGATTGTATCGCAAGCTTTGTGCCTTTATTCTACGGCCTGTTACTGCTTATTATCGATGGCACATAAAATACAACCATCATCCAACGTTCGGAGGCAAGAGTGGGAAGAGCAAGCGCTGCACAAGCGATTATTACACGACAAAAGATCATCGATGCTGCATTTGATATCGCATTAAATGAAGGCTTCGATAAGGCAACCTTTGCTTATATTGCTAAAAAAGCCGGTGTGTCTAAGTCAGGGATTAATGCTCACTTCGACAGAAAAGCCGATATTGCCAAAGAGCTTGAGCCTCTTTTTGCTAAGATCATCAATGAGCACTTAAACTACGAGTCAACCGCGGCCTTCTCTAAGACGTGGCAGAAAGCCATTGATAACGAACCTAGTTTTGTAGCGGCTATTGTCGCATTCGGCCCTATTATGCCAACTGAGAAAGGCATCAAAGGGCTGCAAGCCAAAATCCAAGGTGAAAAGCAAGAAGTGCTCGACTGTATTTATCACTGTATTGGCTATGCCGTTTGTAATATCCAATCTCGAAAATCCGCTTAATTCGCCTTTCCTAATACTCGATTGTCCAAAAACAAAAAGCCCCGGCTATAGGAACCGGGGAAACAGGGTGGGATGAGTTTGGCGCGTGCCCGTAAACCAAACTCTCCCCAAGCCTCACCTAAGACTCATGCTCTTAGGTAAAGGATGCTGAGTACTTTTATTGCAAAGTACGGTTGTTGCAAAGTACGGTTATTGAAGCGTCGCGCCTTGCTCTACCCAAGTGCCGATGAGTGCGCGTTCTTCATCAGTCATTTGAGTCATGTTGCCGAGCGGCATCACCTTGGTTGTTACGGTTTGAGCAACAATTCTTGGTACGTTGGCTTTAATCTCTTCTGGCGTATCAAACATCACACCACCAGGTGCAGCAGCAAAAGCAGCATGGCTAGGGGTTGATGAGTGACACACAGAACAGCGCTCTTGAATGACTTTGTTGATGGTTTCAAAGCTGACGCCTGCGCTAGCAGATTGCGTTGCGTGTGCTGGAGCCTGTTGAACATCAGTCGTTGCCGAAGCGGTACTGTTCGCAACAAGTTCTTCTGGAGCAGATTCTGCCTCGCTCACTTGCGCTTCTTGAACCACTGGCGCTTGCACAACCGGAGTCATCTGTTTTTTCGCGTAAGGTGAGGTAACAAACGCGAGCGTAATCATACCCAATGCCGCGACTGGCACGGTCCATGCGAACTTCTGACTACCATGACGTGTGTTGAAGTAGTGACGCACCAAGATACTGAAGATCGCTAAGCCTGCAAGGATCAACCAGTTGTATTCCGAGCCATAAGTGCTTGGGAAGTGGTTACTGATCATGATGAACAGCACTGGCAGTGTCATGTAGTTGTTGTGACGAGAGCGCAGTAAACCTTTCGCTGGCAATGCCGGATCCGGTTCGCGTTTCTCTTCAATCGCTTTCACCAAGTTGCGCTGCGCAGGCATGATAACGCGGAATACGTTACCCACCATGATGGTACCAATGATGGCACCCACGTGGATGTAAGCACCACGCCCACTGAACACTTGAGTTAGGCCATAGGTTGCAGCGACGAGCAGCACAAACAGCACAACGCCAAGCAACACAGGGGTTTTACCTAATGGTGAGTCACACAGTAAGTCGTATATAAACCAACCAGCAACGAATGAACCAATACCAATCGCGATTGCTGTTGTTGAATCAAGGCCAGAGCCCGGTGCAATCAGGTAAATTTCAGCGTTAAGGTAATAAACCACACCCAGTAGACACACACCGGTGATCCACGTGAAGTAGGCTTCCCATTTGAACCAGTGCAGGTGCTCTGGCATTTCTGGTGGTGCAAGTTTGTACTTCTCTAGGTGATAAATACCACCGCCGTGAATCGCCCATAAGTCGCCTGAAAGGCCCGTTTTAGGGTTAACTCGGTTAAGGTTGTTCTCTAACCAAACAAAGTAAAATGATGCGCCTATCCACGCAACACCAACAATCATGTGAATCCAGCGAATCGCTAAATTCAACCACTCTGTAATATGCGGATCCATAATAAACTCCTGTATCACAACGCTTTAGCTAAGCGTTGTTCTTCCTTGTTGTCTTCCGTTGGCAGATCTTCCAAATGCAATGCCACTCGATCGTTCTCGAAATAAACTTCATCACAGTTATGTCCTTCTCCGCCTCTATCGACAATCAAGAACTGGTCTTGATCGGTGAGCGCGAGAACTGGGTGATGCCACACCCCTTTGTGATAGTTCACTCCTTGACGGCCGTTGCTCAAGAAAGCTCGGCTATTGGCTAACGTTGGGTTATCGCCTTTTGGTGCAACAACAATTAAATAGGGTTGACCAAGTAATGGAACGAATGCCTGAGAGCCAAGTGGATGACGCTCTAACATTTTGATGGTCAGTGGGTAGCTCAACGGTGTGGCCTGGAAGATGCTGATGATCGCTTCTCCGTCTTGGTCTTGCACATCCGTTGTCGCTAGCTTGTGGTAGCGACGTGTTGATCCACTGTTGATCATGAAGAAATCACTATTATCGGACTCGATAACATCGCCAAACTCTGCAAAAGCCTGCTTGGTTAACGGTTCGATAGATAAACGACGTATTCCACTACTCATACTCGTTTCCTTACCTATTTCGCTTTCGTACCAAATAGACGCAAACGGCTAATACCACCATCTGGGAATATGTTTGCACGTACGTGGGTAATCGCACCAAGGTCGTTTACCTCAGAAATGAATTCGTGAATCTCATGCGCTTGCAGCTTTTGTGCTGGCAAGAGTTCACGCCAGAATAGGCTTTGTGTTTCCACTTGATCGTCGGTACCACCTTTCACGTAAGCCGCTTGGATTGAGCAGCTGTCTGGGTAGTTACCTTTGAAGTGTGCCGTATCCACAACGATACGTTCGATGTTACCTGGGTGGCCTAGTGCCACGATTACCCAGTCATTACCCGGTGTACGACGACGTGCTGTTTCCCAGCCATCACCCATGTTTTCACCGCGGCCTGGGCCTAAGATGTTGGCTTTGTTGCCGTAGTGCTCATCGCTACATGCGAGTGCTCGACCACCGTGCTCAACCGCTGCTAGATCGACTTGTTGCTGAGAATCTATTGCGTCCCAATCCACGCTTGGTCGGCCATAAACACGTAGGCGTGCGACACCGCCGTCTGGGTAGATGTTCAAACGTAGGTGCGTAAATACTTGGTCACTTTCGATGTCTTCAAGATGATGATGATCACCCTGTAGTGCCATTGAAGGCAGAATTTCTTGCCACTCTGTTGAGTCAGTTGGCTCACCTTGTGGTGAATAACACGCGTCAATTGATGCCGAAGGTGGGAAGTTACCTGTGAAGAATGAGGTATCAATATCAACGCCAGCAATGGTGCCAGCTAGGCCAAGACGAACGACACAGTAATCGTAACCTTCGCCGCGTTTGCGTCTGCTTTCCCAGCCGTCCATCCACTTGCCGTTATCGTCGTATAAGTCGTCTTTCCACTCTGGTGCTACGTGACTGAGTAGACGGCTTTTATCTGCGAAAAAATCGTCGGTTGCGAAAATAGCTTCTGCGCCGAGTTTTTCGTCTGCAAGGTTTATGTACTGTTCAAATTTATGGGTCATGTCCGTGTAATCCTATGAAATTAATCAAGTAATAATAAAATGAGAACTTAGTGGCTTATGTTTTTACAAATCAAACCTTTGGCGCACTAAGACTGGGCTGAGATAGCTGTTAACTCCGTTAACTTACATATCCCAGAGACGAAACATCGCGATCTTGTTGATCTCTTGAATCGCCGTAGCAAACTCAGTTTCACTATCATTTCCTAATCGCATCTCGAACGACTCAAGAATTTGGTAACGATTGGCTCCCTTCACCGCCATGATAAAAGGGAAATTGAAGCGACTTTTGTAGCTGTTGTTGTAAGAAGTGAATTTTTCAAATTCTTCGGCGCTGCACTGGTCGATGCCCGCCCCCGCTTGTTCTTTGGTCGACGACTCGGTGAGTTCGCCGTTTACTGCTGCTCGACCGGCTAAATCCGGGTGAGCATTGATCAAAGCCAACTGTTTGCCTTGATCGGCATTTAACAAGGTTGATGCCATTTTTAGATGAAGATTCTCGATATGGTCATCTTCGGCATTCAAACCTTGGTCATACACCGCTTCAGCAACCCATGGGCTGTGTTCGTACACATCAGCAAAGTGCGCGACAAAGGTATCGCGGTTCATGGTTGTTGGTTGGCAAGATCGAAATTCAGTCACGTTAAGCCTCCTTGCTGTTCGTTCTAATTTTGTTGTTCGTTGTATGGGTGATGTTGGTGCCAGTGGTTCGCGATATCGATTCGACGACATAGCCACACACTGTCGTGCTGTTTTACGTAATCTAAGAAACGTCTTAATGCAGCAATACGACCGGGACGTCCAATAAGACGACAATGCAGCCCAACCGACATCATTTTCGGTGCGGTTTCGCCTTCCATATAAAGGGTGTCAAACGTGTCTTTTAGATATTGGAAGAACTGCTCACCCGAGTTGAAACCTTGCGCGGTTGAGAAGCGCATATCGTTTACATCGAGTGTGTATGGGATCACCAGTTGTGGATGACCGGTTTCGGTGTGCCAATAAGGCAGGTCATCGTCATAGGCATCTGAGTCGTAAAGAAAACCGCCCTCTTCTGCTACCAACCGACGCGTATTTGGACCCGTTCGACCGGTATACCAACCTTGTGGTCGTTGACCCGTCACTTGTTGGATGATCTCAATAGCTTTGGTCATGTGGTCGCGCTCTTCTGACTCATCAATGTATTGATAGTCAATCCAGCGATAACCGTGGCTACAGATTTCGTGACCCGCTTCTATCATGGCTTTTGCTACGTCTGGGTGACGCTCAATTGCCATAGCGACCGCAAATACAGTCAGTGGGATTTCATATTCATCGAACAAGCGAAGAACACGCCACACACCCGCTCGGCTACCATACTCATAGATGGATTCCATGCTGATGTGACGTTCGCCTTTGATCGGCTGTGCTGACGGGATCTCTGAGAGAAAGGCTTCAGACTCGTCGTCTCCATGTAACAAACAACGCTCACCGCCCTCTTCATAGTTCAATACAAAAGAAACCGCGACGCGCGCATTACCTGGCCATTGAGGGTTTGGAGGGTTGGCTCCGTAACCGATCAAATTTCTTGAATAATCCTTATTCATCCAAGTACTCCTAACATAAGTGGTTGGCTTAGCCGCTCTTTAACTGAGTCACCAAATGGATTCTCGATAAACAAAGCAACCTTACCCCTGTACATTTATTGTATACAATTATTTATCTCAATGTAAAGATTTTGTTATTCAAGTTAAATTTACGCACCTCATTCATTTAAAAACAATAAGTTAACAAAACACAAGCTCACCAAAAAACGATAATCAAGATCTATAAATTCAGAAAAAACGACACAATGGTTAACATTTTTCCAACAATTAGCTTTACTAATTGTGTACAGTTCGTACATAGTTAGTGATAACAAAGTGACCAGTTGCATTCTTTGCAAGGTCGAAGCAGACAGATAAACCACGGAACAGAGGAGCGCCAAAAGCGCTATTAAAGGACTATGGGAAGACTAACAACACACGTATTAGACACGACTCACGGCTTACCGGGTGCAGAGATCAAGGTAGAGCTTTATAAGGTCAATGAAGACTCAACAGAAAAGCTGGCGACGGTAATCACGAACTCCGATGGCCGAACCGATGCGCCGATTCTGGCAGGGAATGATTTCCGACCGGGGAAATATCAATTGGTGTTCTACGTTGCGGATTACTACAAAAGCAAAGGTGTGGAATTGGATGGTGTGCCTTTCCTAGACGATGTGGTTATTCGTTTCGGCTTAGATGATCCAGAAGCGCATTATCACGTTCCTCTTCTTGTCTCGCCTTACAGTTTCTCAACCTATCGGGGCAGTTAGTCCCGTGTCCTAGAACTTCGAACTAGGCTCAACCGACAAATATTAAACAGATTAGTGCGTGCATCTAAAATGATGCGCGCTCAGTAGGGTCTATTGGCCTTTCGAGCTGATTTTTGCAGCGCTTTGTGGAAAATTTCTACAAGGCAGAGGCTTTGATGTGTAGCTAGCCTACATGAGAAGCCGATAACGCAGTAGAAATGAACCACAAAGGCTGCCCGAAGGGTTCGGCTAGAATCGTTTTATGCTTTGTTAAGAAGTATTTACTTAGAGTGGCTAGGCTACATACTCCTTGCCGCGCCTAAAACGATTCTATCTCGAACAAAATTTAACCGCGAAAGGTCAACAGACCCTCAACACGCTCATATAAAAATACTAACAACGTTAATAGTTAGAAGTTGATGACTAAACAACAGATAACTAAAGAAATAGCGGCTAGGAAAAAACCTTAAAACTTAATATTGAAATCTCGCTGTATTCAATAAATGGATCACAACATAAAAGGACTTGCTGACATGAGTGAGAGTAAAACAGAAATACTCAACCAAGATGCGAACAACGGAATTTTAGAGAAGTTTTTTAAAATTAAGGCCCACGGAAGTAGCGTAAAAAATGAGTTAGTCGGCGGTGTCACCACCTTCGCAACCATGGCTTACATCATCTTCGTTAACCCACAAATCATGGCCGCATCGGGTATGGATGCAGGGGCGGTATTCGTCGCTACTTGTATTGGTGCCGCGATCGGTTGTTTGTTAATGGGCTTATTTGCCAACTGGCCTGTCGGCCTTGCACCGGGCATGGGCTTAAACGCCTTCTTCTCGTTCACGGTAGTAAGCGAAATGGGCTACAGCTGGGAAGTGGCACTGGGTGCTGTGTTTATCTCAGGTATCTTGTTCGTCGGAATGAGCTTTTACAAAGTCCGCCAATGGATAATTGAAAGTATCCCGGTGAGTCTGCGTTACTCCATGACAGCGGGTGTTGGTTTGTTCTTAGGCCTGATTGGCTTAAAAACAGCAGGTATCGTCGTCGAAAACCCAGCTACTTTGGTATCACTAGGTGACTTCACTAAACCAGAAGCGCTATTGGCTGCTATCGCATTTCTTATCATCGCGGTACTCAGTGAGCGTAAAGTCTTTGGTGCGGTGCTAATCGGTATTTTGAGTGTTACGCTTGTCGGCATGATGCTTGGCTTAGTGCATTACAACGGCTTCTTCGCAGCACCACCAAGTTTAGCGCCTACATTCCTAAAAATGGACATTATGGGTGCGCTTGATGTTTCGATGATCAGCGTTATCTTGGCTTTCCTTTTTGTAAACATGTTCGATACCGCAGGTACTTTGATGGGCGTGGCAGAGCGCGCAAACCTAACTAACCCTGAAACGGGCAAAATTGAAGGTCTTAGCAAAGCACTGAAAGCTGACAGTATCTCAAGTGTGGCAGGTGCGTGTGTGGGTTGTCCGCCAGTAACCAGTTATGTAGAGAGTGCAGCGGGCGTTGCAGCAGGCGCACGAACTGGTCTTTCAGCAATTGTGGTTGGTGTGTTGTTCTTAGCAGCGATTTTCCTATCGCCATTAGCAGGTATGATCCCTGCTTACGCAACGTCTGGTGCTCTTATTTACGTGGCATTCGTGATGATGAGCAGCATGCAGCACGTCGATTGGAAAGACTTTACCAACGGTGCTCCAGCTGCGATTACAGCGTTAATGATGCCTCTGACCTTCTCTATCGCTAACGGTATCGCACTGGGTTTCATTACCTATACAGTGCTGAAACTTGCAACAGGTAAAACAAAAGACGTATCAATTTCGATGTACTTCTTAGCGGCTATCTTCATCGCCAAGCTGGTGTTCATCGGTTAACCCTATAGCTCCTGAGCAGTCATTTCTTGATTGCTCACAACGTTGCTTGGCTGGTTCGCGAGCCAAGCAACAATATGATTTTTAAGAAAGCTAATTGTATTGATGGCAAGAGAGCAGAATCCCTACCGATTCAGTGCACCTTTTTTATGACCCTACGCAGTTTGTAGAAGTCATTATTTGACCGCCAATCGCCTGTAAACGGAAACGCAGGCAGAGGAATATCAAATGAAACTTCTGTACACCCTTAATGAAAGACCGCCCCATGGGCTAACCCTTCTACTCGCTTTACAGCATATGCTCGCCTCGATTGGTGGCATCGTTGCTGTCCCTCTTATTGTCGGCGCCTCCATCGGCCTGCCCAACACCGAGATCGTCTCACTGATCAATGCAGCGCTATTGGCGTCAGGTATTGTGACTGTCGCGCAATGTCTTGGTTTTGGTCCAGTGGGGATTCGACTGCCCGTGGTGATGGGTTCAAGCTTTGCCTTTTTAGGTGTGGCTATTTCGATCGGTAACGAAGGTGGTGTCGCCGCTATCATGGGCTCGGCGCTTATCGGCTCGTTTGTGGTCATTGGTGCCAGCTTCTATATGGACAAGGTTCGCAAGCTATTCCCGACCGTGGTAAGTGGTGTTGTGGTTACCTTAATCGGCTTAACCATTTTACCGGTTGCCATGAACTGGGTTGGCGACTCTCCTGCCAACACGGAACAATTCGCCACTCTACCTAAACTGTTTCTCGCCCTTGTATCGCTAGGCATCGTGGTTGGTGTATCGGTTTACTGTAAAGGCGCGGTTGCGGCCTCCGCTATCGTGATTGGCCTAGCAGGCGGTTACATTGTGGCGCTATCGCTTGGCATGGTCGACCTTGAACAAATCAGCTCTGCCGCTTGGGTCGGTGGCCCTGAACCTTTCAAATACGGCTTTACCTTTTCTGCGAGTGCCATCATCAGCATGAGCTTGGTGTACATCGTGGTTATCGCGGAAGCAACTGGCGACTTCATGGCACTTGGCAACAACTGCCAAACCCAAGTCAGCGGTAAAGATCTAAAACGTGGATTACTAGGCGATGGCCTTGGCAGCACCTTATCTTCGATTTTAACAGCGATGCCACTAGCATCATTTAGCCAAAACGTTGGTATTGTTGGTATCACTGGTGTTGCAAGTCGCTATGTAGTAGCTGCAACAGGTGGTTTGTTAATTTTAGGTGGTTTATTCCCGAAATTAGCCGCTATTGCCGTCACAATCCCTAAACCCGTTTTAGGCGGCGTGGGCTTTGTAATGTTCGGAATGATTGCTTACGCGGGTATCCGCATGTTGATCAAGGCCGCAGACACCAAGCGAAATGCCTTGGTAATCTGTGTAGGTTTGGCGTCTGGCTTGGCCGTAACTTTCGAGCCAAGATTGCTGCAACACTTGCCACACGATTTAGCGAACTTCCTGCACTCTGGCATTACGACTGGCACCATCATGACGGTTGTTCTTAACCTTGTATTGCCGAAGTCTTCACGAGCAGAAGAGCAAGAAGCGTTAGCCGAAAGCCAGGCGCAAGTTGAACTAGAAATGAAAGAACAAGCTGAAGAAGAGCTACACTCAAACGAGCAATCAGAGATTCAACAAGCAACAACAGAACCTGACGTTCAAACGGGATCAGATAACCCTGAGCCAAAAACGAACTAGCTAAATCGCTAATTAGCGAAAAACTGATTTCCGTAGAATCACGGGCGTAACGAAAACACTTGAATATTTCATCGCCCTTGATTCGAATTTATCTTTCAACAACAAATACCAAATAAAGACCCTCTTCCCTGAAAAGGCTGAGATGGCTAAGGACTACTATGAATGGAAACCATCTGGATTAAGAATCCTCTCGCAATCTACACTGGCTCACTTGCTGATGCAGAAGGCGGCATTGTCATTAAAGGTAATAAAATCATTGAGCTGGTTGGCAAACACAAAGAGCCGACCTCACCCGTAGATTACAGCGTCGACGCCTCTCGTCATGTTGTGACTCCTGGGCTTATCAATGCGCACCACCACTTCTATCAAACCCTAACGCGAGCCTACCCGGGCGCACTCAATAAAGAACTCTTCCATTGGCTACAAAGCCTCTACCCAGTTTGGGCCAACCTCGATTCTGAGATGATGAGCCTTGCTACAGAATTGGCGCTGGTTGAATTAATGATGTCGGGCTGTACTACTGCATCCGATCACCACTACTTGCTACCTAATGGACTTGAGCACGCTATTGATTTACAAGTCGAGGCCGCAGAGAAGCTGGGCGTTAGAGCCATATTCACACGTGGTTCAATGAGTCTTGGGGAAGATGAAGGTGGGCTACCTCCACGACACACCATTCAAACCGAACAAACCATCATTGATGACAGCCAGCGCTTGATTCGTGATTACCACCAGCGTGATGAAGGGGCAATGATTCAAATAGCACTCGCGCCTTGTTCGCCGTTCTCAGTAACCACTGATCTAATGAAAGAGACAGCCAAGATCAGTGAACGTGAAAGCGTGATGATGCACACGCACCTATGCGAAACCTTAGATGAGGAAGACTTCTGTATTGAGAAGTTTGGCTTGCGCCCAGTTGATTACTTAGAAGATGTGGGCTGGCTGAATGAACGCACTTGGCTTGCTCATGGTATTCACTTCAATCCAGAAGAGATCAAGCGCTTGGGTAAAGCAGGCATTGGTATCAGTCACTGCCCAACTTCCAACATGATGTTGGCTTCCGGTATTTGTAAGAACAACGACCTTGAAGCCGCTGGCGTAAAAGTCGGACTGGGTGTCGATGGTTCAGCCTCGAATGACGGTTCTAACATGATTGCCGAAGTACGCATGGCGATGTATCTACAACGCCTACAATATGGCTCAGCAAACGTATCTCACTTAGACGCACTTCGTTGGGCGACATCCGGATCTGCTGCTGCAATGGGCAGAACGGATATCGGCACGCTAGAGGTTGGCAAACAAGCCGACATCGCGATGTTCAAACTCGATGACATTCGCTTCTCTGGTAGCCACGATCCACTGGCTGCATTACTACTCTGCGGCGCTCAACAAGCGGATAAAGTGATGGTTGCCGGAAAATGGCGAGTCAACGATGGCGCCGTGATTGGCGTAGACATGGAGCAACTAATGCACCGTCATCACGCTGCTGCAATGAAGCTAGGTAAGTTGGCGATGAATAACAACTAACTAAGACACTTGCCCATCAAACACTGCGAGCAGAAGTGAGTGGTTTTGATGGGTAAACATCCAGAACATCCACAATGATTCGAAAATATCGCAAACATTCTAAAACCCCATGAACATGATGTCCTCTCACCTATGTATCCATCTATTTCGTTAAATAAAGCCAGCCTTAATAAACCCAAAACAATGCCACTAATTAAAGATAATCTAATTTAATTATACCTAATACAAGCTCCACTAATAAAACACTCGCTAATAAAAAGCCACTAACAGAAACTTTCCTTAATATAAAACCTGAACATTATCTGGCACAGATCAAATTTAAAACGCTCGTTCTATTTATATATTCATCAAATTAATCAACAGATTTAGTAATAATTGAAATTATGAGGATAATTATAATTTTATCACTTATCGCATTTATGAATAGAATAAAAACCTCTCGAGACCTTTCCACACCTAGCCTGACAAAAGACACAAGAGTAGTGACTTAAATATCATTAAATTCAATAGATCAACAATCAATCAATATGAATTCAAATGTGTGATCTAAATAGAACTTTTCATTATAAATCTACTATAGATTGAGCAAATCTTATAAAAACAAAAAACACATTAAAGGAGTCAATTTTAAAAACAAAAAAATAATTATAAAAATAACAATATAAAACTATTCAATAACCCTTCATAAATATTTAAAAATGCCATCGAATGGTAGGGGGATTATTGTCTTTGTAAAAAGCTAATAACAAATCTAACAGGGCTAAACGATGAAAAAAATCACTAAAACACTCGTACTATCTTCGATTTCAATTGGGCTACTTTCTTCTTTTGCTTTCACTTCTCAAGCAGCGCCAGTTCAAATTAACCAAGCGTCAGCTGAACAAAACATACCTCAAGTCACCTACGATACGATAATCGGTGAGAACGGCGTCTTTATTGATTTAGATACCGACAACTTTATTCTCAAACAGCAAGAGTGGTATCAGATCCAAGCCTATGTTGAAGGCGCTTTGGCACTGCCCGTGACAGAAGCCAGTATGAAGTCGACTTTAAGTATTCCTAACGACATTCCTTTCTCTAATTTCGAAGCATTGGTTCAGCAGTACTCAAGTATTCACGATACCGCCTTCTATTGGAAAAAAGAGCTTTATCCAAGCATCGTTGACCTGTCATTAAGCTTGGCCAATTACGTCCAAATTAAAGACTTCATGCTTAACCCACTAAGCGATGCTTTGAATGAAATGCTGGCCAAAGCATTCTCGCCACTCCCGGAAGATATCGAAGCGGTAGAACGCAATAGAAAGGTGGCGATCGCTTACCTGAAAAGCCTGCAAAGTTTTTCAATGAGATACCAGCAAGAAGTGTCTGACGCTGGCGGCAACCTATTAGAATTTTCAGCTACATTAGACACTCAAAAATTGCAATTAGATGTGTTGGAAGGCACTCACAACAGTTACCTAAGCGACGATGGCAGCGCGCTTCAACAACGAGTGAATGACATCAATGCGCGTATTACTCAACTCAACAAAGATTACACTCACTACGTTACTGTCGCCTCTACTGCGGTGACTTATGCATGGTTCCCTCTGGTTGCAGGTCCAATCATGGGCGTATATGGCGATAAAGCAGAAAAAGCACGTAAACTTCGTAACGAATTACAAAACGAAGTAAAAGAGCTTCAAGAGCAGTTAACTTACACGCAGAAAATATATAACTCTTATCATCGCTCTTCAGAAAGTATCGATATGATCTCTCAACAAATTGAAAATGCGATTCCACATATTAATAAGCTGAAACTGAATTGGCAGAAAATGAATGCCGACTTCACCTCACTGCTTGTGGCATTAGAACAAGCCCAGAATAATGCCGACATCATGAAAGACGACGCAATGCTTGGTGCGATAGGTGCGCTTGCCAATACAACGGTTGCAGAAAGTAACTGGAGTAATATCAGCGAGAAAGCAAAAGCGTTCGCAAACAATGCGTACATTCAAGAAATGGAATAGTCCCTATACATCTCGAAGAAATAGCGCGACGAATAACGAAAAAGCAGCGCTATATGCAAACGAGACAGCTAAAAATATAACGAGATAGCCAAATAACCCTCCGAATAGTAAGCCGCACCTTATGAAAATTAAGGTGTTGGCTTCTGCTACCAAAAATTTGGCGAATACTAATTTCGACAGGATATAAATATGAGACTTCTACCTATTATTATTTCTCTTTCATTTTCTCCACAGGCTTTTTCTAGCGACTGGCTTGAACTGAACAATTTACCCAATTCAACTGAATACCCAACTTGGGTTCAATCGGCCTATTCAGATGTTGGCGTATTGTCTCGCTCAACATCCGATCTGCACATCAACCTCAGTGATTGGATAGCGGAACAGAACCTATACGTCACCAACCCTTCAAAAATCGTCGTGTTTGCAGACACCATCGAAGTACCAGAGAACTTCAACTTACTTGTAAACAACCAAAACATCCTGATTTTTGCGCGCAAAATTGTTGGTCCAGGTACGCCAACGTTTGTGCTCGGACAACAAGGTTCTGCAGCATCGATTTCTGTGATTGCTGGTGAAATAGAAACACCGATTAATGTGCTCGCTTTCCAAAGCGATGGCAGCATTACACGAGACGCCCTAACAGGAAATACAGGAGATGGTGAATCCGTTGTCTTAGCAGGAGAGCACTACCGAAGAACCACCATCGACTCAAACATTACCGGGCAAATGAAACTGGCTACCGAACCTTTTACCGACATAATTAATCGCTCTTTTGATATGGCTGCCAGCTTGTTCGACACCAACCCAGAACTTAGCCTCGACCTTATCAACTGGATTGAGCAGAGCCTACGTTACTCAGGTTCTGTGGTGGAAGACGACCCGATTCTTTCAGACCTGTACTTGCAAACGGTCGCGTTCAAGCAATTCATTAACTTCAGCACCAAAGAGAGCCACTACGTTCCTTATCTCGACAAAGTACTTTACCAAGACAAGTACGAAGCGTACCTGAATGCGATGGTCGCGTATCAAGCTCAATGGGACATTATTCAAGACAGAAACACCGTCATTGAAGACAAAATAGAAGCCGCTAAGTTAGCGCTCGCTAACATTGAAGACGTTCTTCGCGCTCAAAGCTCGATCATCACACAAACCCAATCCAACATAGACAAAATAGGCGATAGCCTGACCGAGGTAGATAACCAATACAAAGCTCAGGAGTTAGTGACTCTCGATGCAAGAACGACTTATTTAGTTGGCGTCGAGAATTGGAAAACCCAGCAGCAACTCAACGCTGCACTGGCGATTTTCAAAGCAATCGCTGAGATTGGTAGCGCAGTGAGTGGCGTGTTCACAGGTAACCTTTCTGGGGTGAATGACCTAACCGAGCAATTGGCTAAAACCCCAGAAGCATTAGAAAAAGCCAAAAACCTCGTCACCAATATCAAGTCGGTCACGGGCATTATTGATAGCGTCACCAAAACGATTTCTGGTATCTCTCAGCTCACCGCGGATATTAAATCAACCATCAAGTTCCAGAAGATATCGGAAGCGATGGATGGCTTTAACTTCAACATCCCAACTATCAATGAAAGTAATCTAGCGTGGGATCTGATGATCACCGAGATCCGCAGTAACTTAAGATATGCCGATAGTTTGGGAATTAAAGGAACAAGGCAGTACTTACTTGAGCTAGAAAAACAGGTACTACTCGGCAAGGCGATTAACATCACCCAGCTTAATTTCGCTCAGGAGCAAGCAAAGCTGGTCGACTTACTGTTAACTAACAACGTAACCATCAATCAACAACAAAGACTAAATGATGCTATTGAGGGTTATCAAGTAGACACCGACAGCTTCGATTCGATTGAACGTGAACTATCAAGAGTGTTGATGCACTTCAAACGCCCGATGTTCGTTGCGTTGTCTAACTATGTTCAGGCATACGAATACTGGGCATTGAAGCCAAGCGAGATCACGCCATCTCTGAACAAAAGCTACTTGGACTACCAATTTGATTTGGCGTCCATCGAAAGTGAGTATGTGAATGCTCTATCTTCTTTCCAACCCGCGCCACAAGATTTCACCATCGATAACTACACTATTTCTAGCCCAGAACAACTAGAGAACTTTGCAACAACCGGACAGCTAAATTTCTCTATTCCACTAGAGCAAGTCCAATTGTGTTCATTTGACCGCGTTAGGCTTTCCACGGTACGAGTGTTCTTAGAGGGTGGAAACTTACCTTATGGCAAACAACTAAATCTGCGAGTCTCCAGTTCAGGCAACTATGCCGATCGATATGAAAACCAAGATTATCAGTTCAGCTCAAACCCCGTGTCTCGTGCGTTCTACTACCGAATAGATGATCCAACCACCAACGATGTCAGCATCATCACCGACGGTGCCGTAGCGAATAAGTTTGAATACGCGTACTTCCAACCTACTCCATTCACCTCATGGAATGTCACACTCAACAATTTCGATGAGACAGACCAAGCCAACAACCAATATCTAAAAGATGTCGAACAGATTCGCGTCGAATTCTTAGGCAGCGGTATCCCGAATGGCAATAGCTGCTCTAATTAGCTAAGTGCTACTTTAGTTAACCGAAGCGTTGCTTTCATCAGCGGAACCAAGGTTAAGGGGATAAGCCAGCAACAAAAAAGGCCGACATGATGTCGGCCTTGTTAACTTGACTAGATAGATCGAGTAATAACAACTCGGCACTGAACAGCTAGCCAGATTTCGACTTAGTTGTACGCTCGAGCAAGTATTCCCTGTCCCTGATATTCATACATTCCAGCATCGTTACTGATGAACGCTGACTCGCCTGAACTCAGCATTAACTTGTGCTCTTTAGTTGAAATCGTTACCTCACCACCGATACAAAATAAAATCTCTGCGCTCCGTAGATACTGTTGGCTGATCTCTTCGCTCACTGACAAGATGTCGAAGCCGAAATCATCAACAGGTATAGGGAAGCTCAACTTGTCTTCTTTCTCGATAGGTTTCAGTTTGATGCCTTCGATATCCGTCGTTTCAAAACACGTATTATCAATCAATTCAGGTACATCGATAAACTTAGGAGTGAGACCTGCACGTAACACATTATCTGAGTTCGCCATAATCTCTAGCCCAGTGCCTTCGATATAAGCATGCGGGGTTTCGGCATGCAAAAACATTGCTTCACCCGGTGCAAGCTCGATTGTGTTCAACATGAGTGGCGAAAACAAACCAATATCATCGACATAATGCTGTTCAAAGCCTTTGCTGTACTGTAATGCTTCACGCCCCATAGCAGTCTTCGGTCTACGTTCATAAGCTGAATACAACTGCTCTAACGCTAACTTTTTTCGCTCACCTTCAAGTGTCATCACCGAGGTAAAAAACACTTTCAAACCTTCGCTGTTGGGATTAATTGCTAGTGCTGATATTTCAATATCCAGTGCGCTAATCTCTGCTTCTTTAAACAGCTCTATAATTTGCTGAATAGGCCTAAAACCATTCATAGCTTTGTAGAAAGTCAGCGCATAAACCAGCTCAGGTTTATGGTTAGGATCTTTGTAGTTTCGATTCGATGCATCCAAACTAATGCCTAGCTTATTCTCTCGTTCAAAACCAAGCTGGGCCTTTTTCTTACTTGGGTGTACTTGTATCGATAGAGGGGTTTCTGCCGCAAGAACTTTAAACAAATAAGGTAGCTCGCCGAACCTTGCTTCCGTGTATTCCCCAAACATTCCCTTGCAGTCTTGGCTTAAAACCTCCGATAGCAACTGACCTGTATCAGCAACTCTTGAGCAGCCTCTAGGGTGAGCCCCCATCCAAATCTCAGCTTGAGGCTCGGCGTTAGGGTTTTGAATATCAAACAGTTCAGAAATAGACTGCTTGCTTCCCCACGGGTAATGTTGAATAACATTATCTAATTTAAATAAAGACATAGATATTTCTTTGTATCACTTGCAAGTAATCAAACATAGTCAACTACTTAGTATTAATCATTGACGCGCCCAGCTTGAGGGTAGCCGCGATATTTCTAGACGTTCGAGTCACGTTCATACTCGCCTCTTGAAGCACTTGTTCAAGACTTTGCGGTGAGCGAACGGAGGCAAAAGCACTGTCGATTGTGGCGTATAAATCATCGATTTCAGAACCTAAAGAACCTGCAATTCCAATCACTGGAATCGACTTCGCCTTAGCTCGCTTAGCAATGCCAAATGGCGTTTTACCTTGCAGGGTTTGGTTATCCATTTGACCCTCGCCCGTAATCACCAGCTCTGCCTGTTCTAGAACCTTATCTGCGTCTAACGCATCTAAAATCATCTCAATTCCAGGCTTAATTTGAACATCAAATAACAAGGAGACACCCAAAGGGGTCCCACCCGCAGCTCCGAACCCAGCACTAGAACAACGGTCGACACCCGTTATTGAGTAAGCAACGTTGGCAAAATTAGATAAACAACGCTCTAATTCAGCAATCAAACTTGAAGACGCTCCTTTTTGAGGACCAAACACCTCACTAGCTCCATTAACCCCAACAAGTGGGTTCGCAACATCGCATGCCACTATGAATTCCACTTGCTTACAACGGGGATGAACACCAGACAAATCGATGCGGGCAAGATTAGAAAGCGCAGCACCGCCTTTCGGTAATTCGTTACCTTCGCGATCCAGTAGCTTTCCACCTAAGGCCTGTACGATACCAGCCCCGCCATCGTTGGTTGCACTACCACCTAGGCCAAGCATTATTTTGCTCACCCCTAGATCTAAAGCTTCACATATTAGCTCGCCAGTACCATAGGTAGTGGTCACTGCAGGGTTACGTTGAGAAACATCGAGCAGGTCTAAGCCTGATGCCGCCGCCACTTCAATTAAGGCAGTACTGCCGTCATCAAGTAGCGCCCATTGAGCCGTCACACCACAGTCGAGTGAATCTAACTTTAGCGGCCCGGTCACAGGCGAAAGTCGTATCTCGCCCTCTAAACCTTGCATCAATATGTCAACCGTTCCCTCACCACCATCAGCAAGAGGAAGATGAACATATTGAGCCTGTGGAAACACTTCAGAAAAGCCTTTCTCAACAGCGTCACAAACTTGTTTAGCCGTTAACGACTCTTTAAATGAATCTGGTGCAATCACTATTTTCATCGTTTGAAGTCACCTAAAGCAGTAGAAACAAAAACGCGGAAATAAGAAGCCCGACACCAAGAACCACCGGGTAGGTAACCTGGCTGATATCTTTTGCCATTTCAGGTTCATCGTCTGGTTGTGTACTCGACTCTGAAGTGACTTCGCTTTCATCGTTATGGTCTGGTTGAACACTGTCGTCGCCAGCACCAAACAACGTCATAATTTGTTTGGTCGAATTAGCAGCCAATAGCTCCTCTCTGAAATCATCATCAACAAGAGAAGAGGTTAACGTAGTCAGTACTTCCATATGCGTTGAGCCGGCCTCAGCTGGCGGGATGGCAATCAAGAAGATCATATTCACTGGTTCATCACCATCAATGCCTTGCCACATCAACTCATCTTTCACAAAAGCACAAGCAAAAGTAGGTTCAATAACCGCGGTGGACTTACCATGAGGCACTGCTAAATACTCACCGAGCGCCGTTGGGCCCTCGCTCTCTCGAAGCATAACTGCATCTAAAAACTGTTGTTTATTGGTCAACTTACCTGCTTGGTCAATTTTATCAGTCAGTGCTTGAATCGCTGCGAATCGATCGTCAAATACCGCATCTAATAGAATCAAGTTTTCAGATGTTAGGTTAGATAGTTTCATGCGCTATTCCTTATGACTCTTTAGCCAAACAAATTGATACGGTTTCAATGTAAAGACACTTGTTAACTGTTCACGACTAATCAAGTCATAACCACCAGCATCAAGGCAAATCTCTTGCGGCGCCTCACTTAAGTTCAAAACGAAACGAATGGATTCATCTCCTTCGCCGCGCTGTAATGCAAACACCTTGTCACCTAGTGACAGAACTTTTTGGTTCGCAAGTGGGGAAAATGCAGGTTGAGTTTTACGCAACCTCACCAACTCAACCATTTGACTGTAAACTTGTTGGCGCAGTGAACCAGCTTCTGCTAACTCCGCCTCTAACTCATCTAAATCGAACTTCTCACGATTGATTCTGCGGTTAATACCTGATTCAACCATTCCGTTAATATCATTCTCACTACCCAATAAACTGTGATAATAAATGGCAGGCACACCAATAAATGAAAGCAAGATAGATTGAGCCGCCAAGAATTTTCTCGCTTTGTCATCCTCACTATCGGAAGCTTCAGTTAACGCACTTAAATAATTGATATTCAATTCATAAGGAGACTGAGAGCCATCACTATTGTTTTTATAGTTTACTCGGCCACCTTTACGCTCAACCTGTTCACACATCAACAAGCGATCTTCGTTGGTCAGAATCCCTTCCGTTGGGCGAACACCGACACCGTCATGACTCGCAAGGAAATTAAAGTAAGTTGTCTTATTCCCTTGCTGCAGTGAGGCCATCGCTTCTTCGGTTAGGCCTTTCGCCCGTTCAGTCAATACAGAACTGTTTTGACTCATGAAAGCATGCAGCGTCAAAGGAGGAAGCGGAAATTGGTACACCATGTGCGCTTCATTGCCTTGCCCAAAGTAAGAAATGTTTTCTTTGTGTGGCACATTCGTTTCAGTGATCAATAACGCGCCAGGAACCGTCTCATCAAAGATGATTCGCCATAGCTGGATAATCTGATGCGCTTCCGGCAAATGAATACACGTGGTATTTAACACTTTCCAAATAAAGCCAATGGCATCTAGGCGTATTGAACGGCCACCGTTTACTGCATACATCAATAAAATATCGATACTTTCTAGCAACACTTTCGGGCTACGGAAGTTAATGTCAATTTGGTCTTCAGAGAAGGTAGTCCACACATGAGATGTCTCACCCGAAGCCTTACTAAACGGTGTCAGGAGCGGTAAGGCGCGGGGGCGCGTAACACTCGAGTAGTCCAGGCTTGGGTCAGACTCAACAAAGTAATCTTGGTATTGCGTATCGCCCGCTAAGTAACTTTGAAACCAATCACTGCTTTTTGAGATGTGATTGATCACGCAGTCGTACATCAAATCAAAGTTCTCAGACAAGGCATTGAGATGTTCCCAGCCGCCTAATTTCTCGTCGACTTTTCGATAATCGACCACACTAAAGCCATCATCAGAAGTGTACGGAAACATAGGTAAAATATGGATGTTGCTGATTGAACCTTTTAGGTACTTATCAGCAAAAATCTTCATGCTACTCAACGTTTTTTCATCGTTACGAGCAAAGCTGTCACCGTAAGTAATCAAGTAAGATGTATGTTCATCCACCCACGGTGCGTATTGCGGAGCGCTTGGTTTCCATTTCTCAATTAAGGCTAAGATCTCTTTAGTAATTGAATTTGCATGCTCTTTGCCATAAATATCAGCAACTTTATTGAAAATCATTTGTTCAATCATGTTCTTAATCCTTATCGAGCAACGTTAAACGTTACGCGTACATCAATACTGTTGTTGGGCTTCACAACACAGCTCTGTCCACCAGTATCGATTCCAGAACCTGTGTACAATTTTGGCTGTTCTCGGTAATCCACCAACTCTATTTGTTTGAATTGCCCAAACGCATTTAAATCAAGGTCGACTTCCGAATCCGTAGGATTAAATAATCGGATAATCACTGCTTCTTTTTTATAAAAGGAGTGACCAATACTCGATAACTCTAATGCTTGAGTCATCGACAACAGGCTAAACGAGGCCAAACGGTCACGTGCGTCGAACCGCACTTGGAAACGCTCTAATCGATTCTCAAAACTGTTCAGTGTTTGTTTTTGGTAGCTAAACGGCACATCGAGATATTGGCGCTCTAGCTTACGCACCGTGCTGTGGTGCGCATCTTCAGTAAGAGCGAGAGCAAAACTAAATTGCATGGATTTTTGTAATTGAGCATCCGGTGTATGAACAACCGTATTATTGATGCCAGAAGCTCGGCCAGGTCGCCACGCTAGATCATCTTTTCCAAGTACACCCGTTGATTTAAATAGAGTGAGCGCAATCTTGTCTGAGTGCTCTCCTTTGATAACTTGGAACTCTTTAAGGCCGCTGCCATTAATGACTAGCGCTTTGTTTTCGCTGGCTAGTGCTACGGCACCATCAGTGGTTTCTACATCAATTGGGCACTCACGGAAGCTTTTCTCCCAACCAGAAATCGATGGTTCGACAGGTCGCTCCATCAAAGCGAATGGCTGAGTACTGATCGAAGTGTTAGTTTGAACATCAGAATTGACCAAGACACGCACTCGATGATCTTTTGCTTGGTTAATCGTGACAATGCTTACAACGAGTTGCTGGTTATCTTTGCAAAGCGTTAACATCACATCAAACACCGCTTGGTGATCATTTTGATTCGCGACGCGGGCATCAAGATCAACAGGGATGTCTAATGTTGCTCGTACCTTCATCACTTGTTCGGTGTCACCAATCTGCGTCTCAATGAGTTCAATCGTTTGGTTATAAAGTGGTGTATCACCTCTTAGTGGCGAGAAATCATAAGAGTCACCGTCGTCCGCCTGCTCCTCAAACGTGAGAAGTTGAGGAATAACACGGTTGGTATTTTTGTCGACTAATTGAAGTTGACTCCCCTCACACGTCAACATAAGCGAACCGTTCTCTATCGATGTTTGATCTCGTACTTCAACTTTTCGGTTGCTTTGATTGCTTCTCTGAACCTCAAATACCTGATATCCCATAGCAGGTAAATCATTCACCGAAATGTTTAATTCAAAACGGTAGTAAGGCGGCACGGATACTTCTTTCTCACCATCTTTAGTGACCTCAATGACCTTGCCACCATCTAAAGTTTCACGTTTGATCACTTCGATTGCGCACTCTTGTTGACCATCAGTAATGACGATGTTCTCATGCGAACTGAATACAACCGCTTTAACGAACCCCGTGTAAGGTTGAAGTTGTCCGTTGAACAACATCAACTCGTCATCGTGACAACTGCTCGCAATCTCTTTAATCACTAGGTTATATAAGCCATGACAGATTTCTTGAGCCTGCTTGAGGCGGTGCATGATATCGGCGTTAGTCGCATCACTGTTACAACCACCAATGCTATCGTGCGCGTGGCATTCAAGAATCTTCTTCCACGCGATATCAATCAGCTCTGTGTGTACCGTGATGCCTTGCGCTTTAGCTATAGCAACAACCACTTCAAGCTTCTTAATTAGGAACTGCTCAATATCAAAGTTAAGCTTCTTAATGTCGTATCGAACGGATCCAATCGTCTTGTGAATTCGAGCATAGCGCGGGACTTTGAATTCACCGTCGTAAGTTTCGAAACTATCACTGTTAGCTCGGAGTACATCAACGAATGCTTCCATCGATGAGATTGCGTACACGTCGTTGTCTGGGGAGCGCTGCGTTGCTGCCTGTAACGTTTTTGGAAGCTCAGGATCAATATTGACTTGGTCACCACCCGATGGGATCAGCACTTCATTCAAACCAGAAAGTGATTTAATTTTCTCAACCATTGGGAAGATTTTTTTGTCTAAATGCTCCGATGTTGCAACCATATTCTTCGCAGCACCATAACCATGTACCAAGTTATAAGCATAAATTTCATCACCACCAGCCGAGCGCCAGTTAAAGTTCGAACGTTCTACTTGTTGGTCGTAGTCAATGCCTCGCCAAAAGATGATGTTATCAATACCGGTGCCTTTAAATAACGTTGGCATTTGCGCGTTGTGTCCAAAGGTATCAGGCAAGTAGCCAACCTTCATACTGTGCCCTAAGCTTTCGGCAATGTGCATACCGTATTTCAGATTACGGATAATCGATTCACCAGCGACGTTGTAAGTATCCGTTTGGGTATACCAAGGACCAATGAATAGTTGCTTATCCACGACCAACTGTGCCAAGCGCTCACGCATGTGTGGCAGGACTTTAAGGTAATCCTCAACAATTGAAGACTGACCGTCTAGGTGATAACAGCTGTATTCTGGCTGTTCTTCTAGCGTTTCAATCACTTTAGTAAAGTTGTATGCAGCTAAGACGTCACTGTCTTGTTGAGTAAAATACCACTCACGATCCCAGTGTGTATGCGGAATTACATGAATTTTAGCCATTGATTTATCTCGACTTGTCTTAATTTGAATGAAGGAGAAGTACTTACTCCCCCTCTCTAATTTTGAATAATGAGGCAGCCTACTTAGGCATTGCTCGGCTGAGGTTTCGTACACAGCAAGAGTGCTATCGCTATAAACCCTGAACCAACGAATACAGATAATGTGTAGCTAATTGGGTCTGAAGACAGGAACCACCCCCAAACAGCGGGTAGAGGCAAGCTTTGGAAAACATTAAGAACCACAGCTAATTGAGTGCCTATAACTGAGCCAAGGATCATGATTGGAATCATCTTAGGGTTCTTAAGAATGAACGGAATTGCACCTTCTGAAATACCGATCATGCCAAGCATTAAAGAAGTTTTACCTACGGTTTGTTCTTCTGGAGTAAACACACGTTTGCGGAATTTGCCATCTAACATCGCCGCTAAACCAACTCCGATAGGTGGAATCACGATGCCGAGCTCACGCGCTATTAGGTCAAAGCCTTCACTCATACCATTGAGGCCTAGTGCAACCGAACCAGCAGCTTTATTTATCGGACCACCTAAATCAAATGCCGTTCCGGCAGCTATCACCATTGAGTAGATACCTCGGCCTGCGTCACCGGCTTCAGTAAAGAAATGGACCATTGCGAGATTAAGTGCACCAAAGAATGGGTTAATCGCGTACTCCATCGTTAACACCATGACCACACCCGTCACTGCAGGCACTAACAGCATAGTTTTCAACGTTGTAAGATCGGTTCTTACCCGAATAACATCATTTAGATAGCGAACCAAATAGCCGACGATGAAGCCAATCGCTATCGCGCCAAAGAAGCCTGAGGGAGCCCAACCTTCCAAGTCGAAAAATCGTTTGTACGGCTCGTCTGTCATCAAACCGCCAATGAAGGCAGGAATCAGGGCTGGTTTCCCCGCAATCGAATAGGCTAGGTAACCAGCAAAGATTGGGTACATAAACTTGATCGTCATAAAACCAAGCTTATCCAGAGTCTCAATTGGCGTACCCGAGATATCAACAAACTCACCAGTAATTTTCGCCACGGCCATCAGCAAGCCACCCAATACCACCACAGGTAACATGTAGCTGATACCTGTCATAATGTGGCCTATCGCAACTTGGTAAGCCGATCGTTTCTCATCATGAATCTCAACGTCCGCATCCGATTTCTCTTTACCACGTAAGAAAACGGTAGGGAGTAAATCGTCGACACGCTTAATGAGCTCTTGAGTACGAACTTGAAGTGGGTTCGCATTGTCAAAACGCTCCATATCCATAATTGGCACGTCTACTGCTAATACAACACCGTCGGCAGTGGCGATGTCATGTGCCGTTAGTTTGTTCTTAACACCATCGCTACCTTGAGTTTCCACCTTAACCTCATAGCCTTGCTTCTCAGCCCAACTCTGAATTTTTTTAGCTGCCATGAAAGTATGTGCAATGCCTGTAGGGCAGGCGGTCACTGCAACCAGTTTTTTCTTAGCCATGGTTTAGTACCTTGTAATTATCAACTGCAGCCAGTATATGAAGCTGGAATGTATGACGACACAGTTTCGTGGTACAAGTGACGTATCACGATACATCTGTGATTGAAGTCATGGTATTTTTCTCGTTTTCCCGCGTAATATTGATAGCCTATTCAATAATAGCTGAGAGCAATGAACACATTTCAAGGTATAGAACGTGCGATTTATGAATACTTGATCAGCCACGCCAGTGAGCTTCAAGATATTTCCGCCAAAACCATTGCAAATAAAGCTTTAACGACCACAACTTCGGTGAACCGTGTCTGTAAAAAGATGGGTTACGCAAGCTATACGGAGCTACGTTACAAGTTAGCAAGCGAGCTAAAACAGCAAGTAACTGAACCGTCGAATGAAACGAACCTGCAACAGATTATTGGTGTAGCCAATACACTCAAGTCGTCACCAGTGGTGTATTTATACTCACGTGGCGCGTCCATCGTGAGTGTCAGCTATCTTTCTCGATTTCTGTCGTTAGCCAATGTGCCTCATCTGGTGATCACAGACATACATCAACTGACTAGAGCTGAGCTCGGCACCCTGCTGCTTATCAGTAAATCTGGCGAGACTAATGCTGTGATAGAAATGGCACAGAATGCAAAACGAAAAGGGCTCAAGGTACTAGGGATAAGCCACAATGGATCAACTCTCGACCAAGTTTGTCACTTAAACGTCGCGTTGGAGGAGCAGGTAGATGGTATTTCTTTGTATGGCAGGGAGTCTCAGATACACACATTGCAAATCATTGATCAAATAGGTAAAGAACTGCTGACTTTTTAATATCAACCTTTCAGTTCTCTCAAACAAAAAAGAGCAGCTCAATGGCTGCTCTTTTGGATTCCACACATACCCAAGAATCGATATATGTTCAAGGACATAGCTTGTTCTAGAACGGCTAAATTAAAGGTTCATGACAAACCCTAGACGCACCGCATAGTCATTTTCTCGATTACCATTAGAATCCACGTAAGTTTCATCGACAGAGACAAGCTCCATGTATGGTGTCCAAGTTTCATTAATCTGGTAGTTAACCATTATCGTGTGTTCCCAATAATCGTCACGACCCGTCCCTTGATCGACGCCATCTTGATAACGATAACGAGGGTTATACATTAAACCTACGTCACCAAAGCTTTTTGATAGCCAGATATCAAACTGATTAGACGCGCCACGAGTCGTGCCGCTGCCGTCTAGATAGTCTTTGCCATTTGCATCGTTAGACCAGTTGTAACGGTAACGACCAGTTAAAGACACGCCATTTTCGAAGCTTGTTCCCAACTTTAGATAAGGGCGATATTCCGTCCAGTTTGGAGCGGTGACCGTCACCAGACCTGGAGCCCAATACCACTGGTCATTAATTTCAAATTTGTAAGTTGCTTCAAATTCTTGAGCGGCTGCTTTTAGACCATTTTTATCTTCATCGTTTGAATCATTACCGGCAAAGTAACCATCATTATGTATCTGAGCAGCCTCCGCACTAAAGTAGAAACCTGTATCAAAAGTATGCATGAATTTGACACGGCTATCACGAATATCAGATGCCGTGTTATGACCAAAACGCACATCTAACTTGGTTTCTCCGGCAAAAGTAGGCATTGAAGAAAGGGCAATAAGAGTAGAACAAAGTAGGACTTGGGTTTTCATTTTCAACCTTTATATTTTATTAGAGGGACGAGTTTTTACGTCGCCGCCACTATAAAACTGAGGTATTCAATGAGTAAAAAGTATTGTGGTACATTCGATGTATCACGGTTCAACTTGAAGATTGGTCACATTCAAAACCAGTATCCAAACGAGCTTTAACCGTAAACCGTGAGCAATTCTTCCAGAAAAACAGATGATAGAACTGACGGTAACCTAACCACCCGTCAGTTCTGATTAAGCACAATTGACAAGTAACATTGAACGCTAAATGAGCCTAATCCATCAAGCTCTTCGACTTAATCGCTTTCTTAGAAAGCTCTTTGGCAAACGCTTTAATATCTGTTTCAAACTCATCGACGCTCTGGCGTATTTCATCCAGTTGAACGGTTTGCATCACTCGATTTTCCATTACGATTTGACCGTTAACAATAGTGGTGTCGATGTTGCTCGGATTCGCTTGGTAAACCAAGGTCGCGTATGGGTCGTAATTTGGCATCATGTTCGCCGATGTTGTCTCTACAATCACGATGTCTGCTTTCTTACCTGCTTCAAGAGAACCGATTTGGTCTTCCATATGTAGGGCTTTCGCACCACCCAATGTTGCCATCTCAATCACCTGCTCAGGAATCATGATCGTACGGTCAGAATGCTTTAAGCGTTGCATGTTTGCTGCGTAACTTAGCGTACGCATGATATCGACTTGGTTCGAGCTCATAGGACCGTCTGTGCCCAAACCGATTCGCATATCAGCACGGTACATCTCCCACGCAGGTGCGATTCCCGTCGCACCCTTGGCATTAGCCATTGGATTGTATGAGATACCCGCATCGGCCTGTTTCAATAGCTTTTGGTCGTTCTCTGAAAGGTGGATACCGTGCGCAATCACGACTCGCTCATCCAACACACCAATTTCGTACATGTATTCGACTGGTGATGCCGCTTTGGTTTCGTCCTTGATGCGCTTTTCTTCATTCGGGAATTCAGCAACGTGAATCAACACAGGTACATCGTATTGAGCCGACAGTTTATTGATTTCTTGCAGCTTGTCTTTGCTCACGGTGTACACCGCATGTGGTGCATAAGCGGGTGTGATTAACTCATCGTTTTTGTACTGCTCGATAAAGCCCTTGGCATACTCGATGCCGCCATAAGGTTCTTTGGCATCAACCACAGGGAATTTAATCACGGTTTCACCGAGCACGGCGCGCAGGCCGACTTCTTTGGTCGCCTTTGCCATTTCATCCATGTGGTAATACATGTCAGCGTAAGTTGTTACACCACTTTGCGCCAACTCGATAGAGCCAAGCTTAGTCGCGTTGTAAATCAGTTCACGGCTAAGCTTTTCGGCTTCTAGCGGGAAGAAGTACGCAAACAGGCGATTCGAAATACCCTCTTCGCCTAAACCACGAAATGCAATCATAGGTAGGTGGTTGTGAGCATTGACCATGCCCGGCATAACAATCCCGTCTTGAGCATCAATCACCTTTTCAGCGCGATATTGAGTAATCAAATCCTCATTACCGACTGCGATAATCTGGTCATCTTTAACGACTACCACACCGTCTTCAATCACATCCATTTCAGAGTTGATTGTTAGAACCTGTCCATTGGTGATGATCAGATCGGCGTTGTATGTTTGAGTCGCGACCGTCGAACCACAGCCTGCCAGTAGAACTGCGCTGATGGTGCATGCCAAGCTTTTAAGCGTCATTGCTAAACCTATATGTTGTGCGTGTAATATTGTTAGAAGCTTCACTTTGGTGTTCTGAGCTATTCACTTCTAAGAACAATAAGTGTCGCTAATTTTTGCGACACTATAACCTGTTATTTAAATGAAATGGCATACCTAATCGAACCGATTTCAAGTTAAATGAGTTATTGCACAACGGGTCACAAAACCGCGTTTCATGACTCCTTGGCGTTTAACGTGTTCTCAACGTGCAAACTGTCCTCAGTTCTCGAATCCGAGCCTTTAGAAAAGAACAACGCATACATAGCAGGAATCACCAAAAGTACGACAGGCAATGAGAACAACAGACCATAGCCCAGCGTAAGCGACATTGGCCCCATAAACACATCCGTTCCCCCTAACCCGTAGGCGAGAGGCAGCAAACCAGCCACCGTGGTCAGCGATGTCATCACAATCGGACGCAGACGACTGACCGCAGCTTGAGTCACTGCATCTATCGCGTTCAGACCTTCAATTCTTAATTCGTTGATTCGGTTAATCAGCACCAAAGAATTATTAACCACAACACCCGTCATTCCAAGTACGCCAATCAGTCCAAACAGAGACATCGGCTGCATGTGTACGACCAATGCCATCAACGAAGCCATGATCGCAAACGGGATAACCGCCATAATGAGCAGTGGTTGAAGTAATGAGTTGAACATTACCGCCAATACAAAGTAGATCGCCACCATCGCTGCAGGGAACACCACCATAAAGCCACTCATCGTCTCGTTGGTGCTTTCAGCTTCACCGCCTACGTTAATCGTCACGCTTGATGGGTATTGACCTGTAAGCTCTGTGACTAGCTCATCGGCTAATGCGACTGGACTAATGCTTTCATCAGACAATGCAGCGGATACCGTAACTTCGCGCTCACCATTGTAGTGCTTGATGAGTCGCGGGATTTCTATCTGCTCAACCATAGCCAAGCGACTCAACGGTACTTGCTGTCCATCGGCCGTGTAGATTTTAGTGGTCTTCAACTTTTCAAGGTCACGAAATTGCTCGTCCAATACCACTCGAATATCAACTTCTTGATCCCCGAGCCACGTGGATGTCACGCTGTTACCATCAAATCCTACACGCAGCGCATTCGATAAATCACTCACCGTCAAATTGTATTTCGCCAACCAGTGATATTGAGGAACAATATTTAGTTGAGGATCTTTCAGTGCCTCACTGTGGTTGATGCTGGTCACGCCTTGGTAATCTTCGAGCCAAGCCATCACTAGCTCAACGGTTTGGTTGCGTTCACTCTCTGTTCCACCAAGCACTCGAACCTCAACAGGCTCACCGGGAGGCGGACCACCAGCATCAATTGAGAACTTGATGAACATGTCACCTGACAACTGCGCTAGCTCTTCATTCAGTGATGCAATGATCTGCTCAGCTGAACGGCTACGCTGATCAAAGTTCGTCAGGTTAATAGTGCCCTGTGATACTGGTGATGAATAAACCAATTCGTAGCTGACCAGTTCCGTTTCTGGCAGGGATTCAATCGCTTGCTCTATCGACTGATGGGCTTCTCGCACCTTGCTTAGCGGAGTGCCAGCCTTAACTTCGGTATACACCTCAATGTATTTTCCCGCTTCTGTCGGGAAGATATCCACTTTCAACGAAGAGACTAAAAAACCAGAAATGGCGAATCCAACTAACGCCAATGCAATCACTGACTTCTTATAGTTCAGAGCGAGATTGAGCAGCGAAAGGTAGTGGTTCGCTATCCATTCAAATCGATCCTTTTTTTGCGCCTTTGAGCTGCTCTCTTTCGCAGAGGCTAAGTGTGCAGGCAGCGTGAGAGTACATTCAATGAATGAGAACACAAGTGCTGCAATAACGGTAATCGGAATCACCGCAACCGCCTTGCCCATGGTGCCAGGAATAAACATCATTGGGATAAACACTAAGGCAGTGGTCACTAGGCTCGCCATCAACGGCTTAATCACCTTTAGCGTTCCAGATACCGCAGCATCAACACCCTTTTTACCCGCTTCCTTTTCTTGGAAAATACTTTCGGCAATGATCACTGAATCGTCGACGATAATGCCTATCACCAACAGCAGTGCAGCCAACGTGATGCTGTCTAAATTAAGCCCCATAATAGGCAAAACGATCATCACACCAAACACACAAAACGGAATAGAAACCGACACCCAGAAAGCGACACGACGTTGTAGGATCATGCTCAAGATCAGTAGAACCAGCACTAAACCTATCGCACCGTTGGTTGCCACGATAGAGAACTTCTCGCCCATGTCTTTACCAAGATCTAGACTTGTTTGGAAGATGAATTTTCCGCCAGTGCGTTCGCTTTCTTGGTCTAACAGAGCCTTGATACTGTCGATAGTAGCAGTTACATCGGCACTACCACTGTTTGTGATAGAGAAAATCACCGCAGGCTTACCGCTCATCACCGGATCTTCTGTTGCTCGCGCGAAAGTATCGATAACGTTCGCTACATCAGACACGCGAACGACTTGACCAGAATCCAGCGCCTTAATCACGATGTTAGACACATCATCGACCGACGCCACTTTAGTCATGGTGACGATCTTCTGCTCTTGGCTCCATGATTCAACAAATCCGCCCGACTGCGACAGGTTGTGCTGCTCGATCGCGGTGCTGATATCATCAAAGGCGACTTGGTAACGGCGTGCTTTTTCAGGGTCTACTTCAACCCAAAACTCTCGCTCATTAAAACCAGAAAGCTTGATAGAACCTACGCCACCAAGGTTGTTGATTCTCTTTTCTAACTGATACGCGTAGTGCTGCAATGAAGCGGGATCGGTGTTGCTTTCTGATAGGCTCACACCAAAGTGATACACATCCAAAGAAGAGGTTTTCTGCTGAGTCACAACTGGCGGCGAATCAATGTCTTTCGGCAGGTTCCCGACTCGGTCTACCGCTTGCTGTATATCTCGTAAGATCACCGCAGCATCTTCACCGGGCAAATACTCAACCTCGATAAAAGAACGCCCTTCTGAAGATTCAGACGAAAAGTAGGCAATGCCATCCACAGAGCGAAGTTCTTTCTCTATAGGATTGGTGATGTTCAGTTCAATGTCTTGAGCTGTTGCACCGGGATAACTGGTTTCAATTTCCGCCGTGTCCATCGCAACATCTGGGTACTCTTGTAAATTGAGCTGCATTAACGACATAGCGCCCGTTAGCAACACCATGACTGTGATGATACGGGCCAAAAACTGACGATTCGCGAAGTATGCTAAGAAGTTCATCGTTACTGCCCTTTACCTTCGTTTGATGTTGCTTGATCCAATGCGACTTGAGCCGTTGTGATGCCTTGAATGGAAAGATCTGTCGAAGCGTAAACCGACATGCCGGGCTTAAACTCATGGCCTTGGTTGGTGATCTCGACCAATACTGGGTAGGTCAAATTCTGCATCTCGACACCAATGCGCTGCACGTTAGATTCCATTTTTATCTCTGGGTTGGTTTCAGACCACACCACCACTTCTTGACCAACAGTGAAGTGCTTTAAGTCATACTCACTCGCCATAAACGACAGAGTCACTTTGTCGATGTTGACCACTTCATAGAGCAAATCTCCCTCGCTCACCCAAGCCCCTGATTGCGTTGGTTTGTTGGAGATGTAACCCGAAATTAGGGACTCAATCTGAGTGTTTTCGAGATCCACTTGCGACTGTTGGTAATCAATTTGAGCAACCGAAACCGCGGCTTTGGCACTCAAAAACTTCGCTCTTGCCGTATCTAATTCCCCCACTGACAGGCTGTTTTTCTTAATAAGAGCTTGATAGCGGTTATAGGTTGCTTTTCGTAGCGCAAGGTCCGCCTCGGCCAGAACAAGATTGGCTTTAGCCTTATTGACGCTAAACTTAAAATCATCGGCTTTTATCTGAGCCAGTATTTGTTGTTGGTTTACGGCGTCACCCACTTCAAGGTTATTCATCTCAACGACACCGGGCACCTCTGCCACCACACTGTGTTTGTTCAGACCTTGAACGTGACCGATTAGCTCGGTTGCCTGAGCTAGTGATATTTGAGCTGTAGAAACTCCAAGAAGAGCTGCAAGCGCGATAATTTTAGTGTTCATAATTCAACCCTCACCTATTGACGAGGGCTATTGTTAAATTCACTTTGTCGAATTTAAGTCGAAGTGGATTCGACATTTAAAAATAATCGGATGACGTTGTATTTTTGTGCTCAACACTATCAATTAGACATAAATTCGACATAATTTTAGATAGGCTACATTGTTGATAGGGGCAAATCTTTAGGTGAGACAGATGCTTGAGCGCAGTCGTATTTTGGTTGTTGAAGACAATATCGAACTTCAAGGCATTATTGCCGACTTCTTAGAGGTTAAAGAGGCCGTTGCAGATTATGCTTCCGATGGCGAACAAGGCCTCAATCTAGCAATGCAAAACGACTTCGATGCGATAATCCTAGATGTCATGCTACCCAAGCTTGACGGAATGCAGGTGGCTTCGAAATTACGTCAAAATGGCATAACGACACCGATTTTGATGCTAACTGCATTGAATGGCCAAGAGGACCTATTGAGTAGCTTTAATTCTGGAGCCGATGACTTTGTCACTAAGCCGTTTAAATTTCCAGAATTAGAGGCTCGTCTATCAGCACTTATCAAACGCAATAAAGGCTTGGTTGCTCAAAAGATCTTGAGCTATGGCAAGGTAACGATTGATGAGAAAACCCACACAGCCTCAAGAGATAAGCAACCCCTAACCCTGACACCTATCTTGTTTCAGATCCTGAGAGAATTGGTGAAAGCTCAAGGTGGCGTCGTGTCTCGTGAAAGCTTGATATACATGCTGTGGGGCGAGGACATTCCAGATAAAGACGTACTCCGCAGCCATATCTACCTGCTACGAAACGTGCTCGATAAACCGTTCGACTTTCCAATGCTGAAAACAATTCCAAAACACGGTTTTCAATTAATCTTGTCTGATAGTGAGTCTCAATAAAGATGAAGATTCGAACTAAGTTAGGAAACTCAATCGAGGATGTCAGAATCCGTACCATGCGTACCTTTTCGGTCATCGCTTTGGTTTCTTCATGTGTAGTGTTTTTCGTGTTCTCGCTTCGCTTGGTTTGGCAGGAAGAAGCCCAAATCGAAAACCACCTCAAATCATTCAAAGGCGTAGCTGAGGAGTTCTACCATCAACTATCCCCTGAAGGCAGCTTAAAGCTCTCGGACAACGTGACGGTTTATTATGGTAAAGGCGACTTTACCGACCAATTGAAAAAGCTGCCACCAATGGCTATTGATACGGTAGCTCGCCAGTACTTTGAAGTTAGACTTTCTGAAGAGCACATGCTTATCCCTGGAGTCGTCGTTTACTACTTTACTTTCGAAGACCAAGGACAAACGATTCCGACTTACATCACCATCAGCTCTTTTGAGATGGATTTATGGGACGATAGTTGGGGTGTACTAATGATAATCTCAACACTATTGATGCTAAGTTTGATCGTCGTTTTACGAGCAACCCTTAAACGAGTGTTTGATCAGCTAATGGCGCCAATTTCCGATCTCAGTACTCAACTCAGTAAACATGAGTCAGACAGCTTCAAAGTGCCGGAGCGCACGGTTGATGAGCTGCAGATGCTCACCTCGCACCTCAACAGCTACTCAAAAATGAAAGACAGGCTTGCCAAGCAAGAGATGATGTTTGCCAAATACGCGAGCCATGAATTAAAAACACCGATCTCGATTGTCACAGGCGCAGCGGAACTTCAAGCAATGAAGCCTAACGACCTAGCATTTCAAACCAAACAACGTGAGCGTATTCTGGGCGCAGCCAATGGCATGAGCGCAACCGTTGAAGTGCTGCTGAGCATTGTTAAACAAGAGAACTCTTCAACGGACAAAACACTTACAGCGATTAACCAAGAATCTATCGATATATCGAAGTACCGCGGCATGCTAGCGGCTGGCGTGGAGTTAGTTCTGAATGTTGAACCAAACACCAAGCTCAACATGCCGTTAGCGCTGGTGAACATGGTGCTGAAGAACTACATTGAAAACGCGATCCGATTTACCACGCAAGGTAAAATCACGGTAACCATCAACTCAAATACCATTTCAGTTTCTGATACTGGAACAGGCCTGAGCGAAGATGCCAAAACGGAACACGGCCTTGGCCTTATCATCGTTAAACGTATCGGTGACAGCTATGGCTGGACTTCAATGCTGATTGATAACACGCATTCAGATTCGACACCAAACAACTCTGGCTGTACCGCCGTCTTCGAAAGGAAGTCTCATTAACAGCCGCCAAAAACAAAAAAGGACATCGAGTGATGTCCTTTTTAATGAATCTGAGCAATAAACTACTCCGCCTTTCCTTTCACACCACAGCCTTTAATCACCAGTTGAGTAATGAACTCAGCGGCATCGGCATAGTCTTTATCATCGAGCTGCTTTTTCTGCATTACACTGCAAATCTGCCAGCCAAAATCGGCGTAGGTTTGGGTGGCTGCCCAGATGGTAAACATCAGGTGGTGTGCAGGGACGTCATCCATTAAGCCTTGCGCCGACCAAGTTGAGAACTTATCGAGGATCATCTGGGATTGTTTATACAGCTCGTCACCGATCTCTTTTGGTAACACTTTCGCGCCGGACATCACTTCATTGGCAAACACTTTAGAGGCGTGTGGATGGTCGCGAGAAATGATCAGCTTGGTTTGAATATACTGAGACAAGGCTTCAACAGGATCGCTGAGTTCTTCAATCGGACGAGACGCTTCTAGTAAAGGTTGAGTGACGGTTTCAAGCACAGCGTTGTAGAGCTTATCTTTAGAGCTGAAATAATAGAATACGTTAGGTTTGGGAATGTCGGCCGCTTTTGCGATATCGGCCATTTTTGTTGCGGCATAACCATGAGTGGCGAATTGTTCACACGCGACTTCGATGATTAAATCTTGATTCTTTTGTCTGATCCTAGACATATTGCATCCTTTACAGCTCGTTACTGAAATCATAGTAATCAACGTGCTTCATTAGTCCAGAAGATAATTTCAGAACTCAAGGTCACAGCATTGATAACAATAAAATGGTCGCTCTATTTGTTAAGAAGCGACCATTCCATACCCTGCGTTTGAACTGTCCAAATTAAAGAATCAATATCGCTCTGAAGTCATTCACGTTAGTCAACGTCGGGCCCGTGGTAAGAAGCACATCGACTTGCTTGAAGAAATCGTAACTGTTGTTGGCATCGAGGTAGTCTTGCGCTTTAAGCGACAGGCTCGAACCTTGTTGCCATGTTTGAGGTGTAATCCACGCGCCCGCATTGTCTTCCACACCATCAATCCCGTCGGTATCGGCAGCCAATGCAAATATATTGTCTTGACCTTTGAGCTCGTTATATAGGCTCAACAAGAACTCACAGTTACGCCCACCGCGACCATTGCCTTTAACGGTTACTGTGGTTTCGCCACCAGAAAGTATCACGCAAGGCGCCTCAAATGGATGCTTATGATTGGCCACTTGCTTAGCCAGCGCAGCGTGAACCTTCGCGACATCTCGCGCTTCCCCCTCTATGCAATCACTCAACACATAAGCCTGAATGCCCAAGCCTTCAGCTTCTGCAGCAGCGGATTCCAATGCCGACATTGGTGTGGCGATAATATGGTGCTCGGCGTTTTTCCAACACGCGTCATCTGGTTTCACGGTTTCTGATTCTGGGTTGTTCAACCATTCAAATGCCGAAGGTGGTGTTTCAATTCGATAACGTTCCAGTATTGCCATCGCATCAAAGCGGGTGGTGGTGTCTGGTACGGTTGGGCCCGATGCAATCACACTGATGTCATCACCCGGCACATCTGAAATCGCCAATGAGACGACTCTTGCTGGGTAAGCGGCCTTTGCTAGTCGCCCACCTTTGATTGACGATAAATGCTTACGCACACAGTTCATCTCATCAATAGCCGCGCCAGATTTAAGCAGTGCTTTATTGATTTGTTGCTTCTCTGCCAAGCTGATGTCACCACCGGGCAGACTTAACAAAGCAGAGCCGCCGCCAGACAATAGGCAAATAACCGTATCGTCAGCGCTCAAGTCACTCACCAATTGCAGCATACGTTGGCTTACTTCTAAGCCCATCGCATCCGGAACTGGGTGCGCCGCTTCAATCACCTCAATATGTTCGCAAGGGGCGGTGTGCTCATAACGAGTCACCACCAGGCCTTCAAGGTCACGCAACGCAAGGTCTTGTTGTTTCTTTGCCTGCCAAACCGCTTCAAGCTCAGCTGCCATTGATGCGGCTGCTTTTCCTGCTCCTATCACCACAGTTCGCCCAGCTTGGTTAGCAGAGCGATAAAAAATGTCTTGAGGAAGAAAAGGTTCGATGTGATTTTTAGGTAGCGCCTGATTAACAGCACTTGAGAAAAGGGTTTGCAGAAACTGCTTAGCATCAATGTCCATCAGCCACTCCTTAGTTGACGGAGAAAAAAAGAACCCCGATACAAGGCCAAAGGGTGCCTGCTAAGATCAAGTTGGAAAGGAACAACTTCAACCTCTGCCTCGTATCAGGAACGCGTATAAAAGGAGACGAAACTACGCGATTTATAAACAAACTGTTTGAAACTGGTGGGCTTACTCATCGATGTATTGTCGAGGCGTAAAGTAGATTCACTATTCGACATTACATACGATGCCAGCCCGTATTCATCATTAAAACGAGGTTAACGAATCGAGTGGTCAGAACGCTTCTCTATTGCTTGGATAAGTGCAGAGTGGTCCCAGCCTTCACCGCCCATTTCGGCACACTCGCCAAACAACTCTTGAGCATTAGCCGTATTTGGCAGTGCAACCCCTAGCTCTTGTGCGCCCGTTAGCGCAAGGTTAAGGTCTTTCTGGTGTAGTGAGATTCTAAAGCCAGGGTCGAATGTGCCTTCAACCATACGCTCGCCGTGCACTTCCAGGATCTTAGAGTTGGCAAAGCCGCCCAATAGTGCCTGACGTACACGTGCTGGATCAGCACCGGCTTTTGAGGCAAATACTAAGGCTTCGGATACCGCTTCGATATTCAGAGCAACGATGATCTGGTTCGCAACCTTACACGTTTGGCCAGCACCGTTATCACCCACCAGCGTGATGTTTTTACCCATGGTTTCAAATAGCGGACGTGCTTTATCAAAGGCGTCTTGCTCACCACCAACCATGATAGTCAGCGCAGCATTGATAGCACCGACTTCGCCACCTGACACTGGAGCATCTAGGTATGACGCACCACCTTCGTTGATTCGTGCGGCAATCGCTTTGGTCGCGATTGGCGAGATTGAACTCATATCGATAACCAATTTTCCAGCCGCTCCACCCGCCGTTAGGCCTTGCTCGACACCGCTATCACCAAACAGGACATCTTCCACTTGAGGCGTATTAGGCACCATTAGGATAATGACATCCGCCGCCTCTGCCGCTTCTGCTGGTGAGTGGTAGACCGTTGCACCTGCTGCCACAAGATCGGCAGGTGCTGCATTAAAATGATCCGACAGAATCAAATCGTGACCTGCTTTCTGAAGGTTACTCGCCATAGGTTTACCCATGATGCCAGTTCCGATAAATGCAATTTTAGACATGTTGTTCTCCTTAACGTTTGAGGGTTACCAGACGCAATTAACGGTACTGGTGTAGCCAACCAAGGCCTTCTGTCGTCGTTGTTTTTGGCTTGTATTCGCAGCCAACCCAGCCTTGATAGCCAAGCTCATCAAGATAATTGAGCACGAATGGGTAATTGATTTCTCCGGTACCCGGTTCGTGTCGGCCTGGATTATCCGCCAGTTGCACGTGTGCGATCTGACCAATGTTCTGTTGCATGGTCGGCGTAAGATCGCCTTCCATAATTTGCATGTGATAAATATCGTATTGGATAGAAAGGTTATCGCTCCCAACCTCCTTAATGATCGCTTTGGCTTGCTCAGTGGTGTTCAAGAAGAAGCCCGGAATATCGCGGGTATTGATCGCTTCTATCACTAAGCTGATGCCTTCTGCTGCTAGCGCGTTTGCCGCGTAATGCAGGTTAATCACAAACGCTGATTGCGCGTCTTGTTGGGTCACACCTTGCGGAACAATCCCGGCCAAGCAATTCACTTGAGTACAGCCGAGTGCTTTTGCGTAAGCGATGGCTTTAGGTACGCCCGCTTGAAACTCTTCAACTCGTGCAGGGTCGACCGCGATACCACGGTCGCCAGCGTCCCAATCACCCGCGGGCAGGTTGAATAGCACTTGCTCTAGGTTATTAGCGTCGAGCTTTGCTTTGATTGCTTCAGCATCAAAGGCGTAAGGGAAAAGATATTCCACACCTTGAAAGCCCGCTTCTGCGGCAGCTTCAAAGCGGTCCATAAAATCAACTTCCGTGAATAACATTGACAAGTTTGCTGCAAATTTTGCCATGACTCTGTCCTTATGCTTTATCTGTAAAAATCTGGTTGTTTGTAGTAAAGCCTCGCTCTATCGGAGGCTTTCCGTAGGGCTAAACCTCAGCTCTACGGATACACATTACTTAATGATTACTTGTACGCCAGCGCCGTTGGAGCATCACCGCGGCTTTCCGCAAGCGGTTCAAATTCGTTGATCGCATTAATCTCAACGCCCATCGCTATGTTGGTTACTCGCTCAAGAATCAGCTCAACAACAACCGGGACTTTATGCTTGTTCATCAGCTCTTTTGCTTGCTCAAACGCTGCTGCAATTTGCTCTGGTTCACGAACTCGAATCGCCTTACAACCTAGGCCTTCAACAACTGCGACATGGTCTACCCCGTAGCCTTCAAGCTCTGGTGCGTTCTGGTTATCAAACGCCAGTTGTACACAATAATCGATATCAAATTGGCGCTGCGCTTGGCGAATCAAACCTAGGTAAGAGTTGTTCACCAGTACATGGATGTATGGCAGGTTGAACTGAGCACCTACCGCCAGTTCTTCGATCATGAATTGGAAATCATAATCACCAGAGATAGCGACGATATCGCGATTTGGATCAGCAGCTCGTACGCCTAATGCGGCTGGTGTTGTCCAACCTAGCGGGCCAGCTTGACCACAGTTAATCCAGTTACGAGGCTTATAAACATGCAGGAACTGAGCGGCAGCAATTTGCGACAAACCAATCGTACTCACATAACAAGTGTCACGACCAAATGCCTTGTTCATCTCTTCATAAACACGCATCGGTTTCATTGGCGCTTCATCGAAATTGGTTTTACGCAGCATGGTCGACTTGCGTTCCTGACACTCACTTGCCCAAGCATTTCGGTTTGGCAGCTTGCCAGCATCACGCCACTCTTGCGCCACTTCAACCATTAGCTCTAATGCTGCTTTCGCATCAGAGACTATGCCCAAATCCGGACAGAACACACGGCCGATTTGAGTTGGTTCAATGTCCACATGTACGAACTTGCGACCTTCGGTGTAAACATCCACGGACCCGGTATGACGGTTGGCCCAGCGGTTACCGACACCAAACACGAAGTCAGAGTTGAGCATGGTTTCGTTACCGTAACGGTGAGAAGTTTGTAGCCCCACCATACCCGCCATTAAGTCATGGTCATCTGGGATAGAGCCCCAGCCCATCAAGGTTGGGATTACTGGCACACCGGTGATTTCTGCAAACTGCTGGAGCAATTCAGATGCGCCAGCGTTAATCACGCCACCGCCCGATACAATCAGCGGTTTTTCAGATTGAGACATCATAGTTAATGCTTTCTCAACCTGCGCGCGAGTTGCTTGCGGTTTGTAAGGTTCTAGCGGTTCATAGGTATCGATATCAAACTCAATCTCAGCCAGCTGAACATCAATCGGTAGATCTATCAGGATTGGCCCCGGGCGACCCGAACGCATCAAATGAAAGGCTTTTTGGAATGCGCGTGGCACTTGTGCAGGTTCCAGCACCGTGGTTGCCCATTTAGTGACTGGTTTAGCGATAGATTCAATGTCGACCGCTTGGAAATCTTCTTTATGAAGACGAGCACGGGGCGCTTGGCCTGTGATGCATAGAATTGGAATCGAATCAGCAGACGCAGAATAAAGACCCGTGATCATGTCCGTTCCGGCAGGGCCAGAAGTACCAATACACACACCTATATTGCCTTGATTAGTACGCGTGTACCCTTCAGCCATATGGGATGCTCCCTCTACGTGGCGAGCTAAGACGTGGTCGATTCCTCCGAGCTTTTTCATAGCCGCATACATAGGGTTTATTGCTGCGCCGGGAACACCAAATGCGATGTCTACACCTTCACGTTTAAGCACTTCTACCGCTGCTTCAATCGCTTTCATAATTGCCATTCGAACCTCCAGTTCAGATTGTATACAATTAAACTAACTTTTGTGTACTATGAACCATCCTCGCTATTTATCAACCCCAAAATGAAACAATTTTGTTACACCAACCCATCACATTAAGTACGCACTTACCCCGAAAAGCTTACAATTCATTGCTTTACATAAAATATCTTTACGTAAAAATAAATTACAAAAAGATCAAATGATAAATAAATGTTAAATACCGTTTGCTTGTTTACAATTTCTACAATATAAATACCCTTAAA
Organism: Vibrio crassostreae; assembly: GCF_024347415.1. Taxonomy (NCBI): domain Bacteria; kingdom Pseudomonadati; phylum Pseudomonadota; class Gammaproteobacteria; order Vibrionales; family Vibrionaceae; genus Vibrio; species Vibrio crassostreae. The sequence goes on along the minus strand of NZ_AP025477.1, from coordinate 1,788,338 downwards.
AAGAGCACTTTGTATACAAAGTGACATCGTATTGTTTAAAGGAGACAAGAATGATGAATGACGTAAAAGAGAGAGAAGAAGTACAATGTATGCAGGTACTTGGGAAGATGGACAACTCCGAGTACAAAGAGATCTTGTCTAAAGATGCATTAAAATTCTTAGAAGCTCTCGTCAATAAGTTTGGAGATCGCCGTCATACCCTGCTAAGTGGCCGCGACGTAAAACAAGCTCAATATGACGAGGGTGAGTTACCCAATTTTAGAAAAGACACCATTTCCATTCGCCAGAATAAAGAGTGGAAAGTGGCGACACCGCCACCAGAATTGCTGGATCGCCGAGTAGAGATCACCGGGCCTATCGAAAGAAAGATGGTGATCAACGCGCTAAACTCAGGCGCGAAAGTCTTCATGTGCTGCTTTGAAGATGCGTCTTCTCCTACTTGGGCCAACATGGTCGAAGGGCAAATCAACCTAAGAGATGCCAACCTTGGCACCATTAGTTATTTCGATGAGAAGAAGCAGAAGCGTTACCAATTAAACGACGATCCTGCACTGCTGATCGCACGCCCACGAGGGATCCACCTTCCTGAGCAATCCATCCAATTCAACAATCAGCCTATCGGCGGTTGCTTGATGGACTTCGCCTTGTACTTTTTCCACAACTATCAATCACGAGCACAACAAGGTTTAGGGGTTTACTACTACATTCCCAAACTTGAGAGTATGGAAGAAGCACAGTGGTGGGACGATATTTTCAGCTTCACCGAAAACTATTTCCACGTGCCCAAAGGCACCATTCGTGCGACGGTTTTGATTGAGACACTTCCAGCAGTATTCCAAATGGAAGAGATCTTGTACGCAATGCGTGATCATATCGTGGCAATGAACTGTGGCCGTTGGGATTACATCTTCAGCTACATCAAAACGCTGAAAAACCATAAAGACCGCATCCTGCCTGACCGCCACGGGATCGGTATGGATCAAGAGTTCCTAAATGCCTACAGCCAGTTGTTAGTGCGTACTTGTCATGCTCGCGGTGCACTGGCGATGGGTGGTATGTCGGCTTTTATTCCAGCGAAAGATCCGCAAGAAATGGCACGTGTAACCGCCAAGGTAATCGAAGATAAGCAAAGAGAATCTCAGAACGGACACGATGGCACATGGGTCGCGCACCCTGCACTGGTTGATTTGGCAATGTCGATCTTTGATAAGCACTTAGATGGCAAAGTAAACCAAATGGATTTTCAAAGCCCGGAGCATGTAATCAATGCCGACTCGTTGCTAAAACCTTGTGAAGGCAGCCGCGACGAAGCCGGTGTGCGCAAGAATATCCGTATTGCGCTTTATTACATCGAGGCTTGGATTCAAGGCTACGGTTGTGTACCTATCTACGGCCTTATGGAAGATGCCGCCACCGCAGAGATCTCAAGAGCCAACATCTGGCAATGGATCCACCACGGCGTCACGCTTGATGACGGCCAAACCTTTACCAAACAACTGTTCCACTCTTGGCTTTACCAAGAGTTAGACACAATAAAACATGAAGTCGGTGACTCGCGCTATACAGCAGGTCGATTTGAAGAGACAGCTGATCTTTTCTATCAACTTTCTACAGCCGAAAAGTTCGCTGCCTTCCTAACTTTACCCAGCTATGGGCTATTACAAGAGTCCAGTTAGGACTCTTGTACCGATCTGAATCAGTCAATGATATTCACAAACAAGAGTAATGATTGGCTGGCTAAGCTTGGTACGTATGCCCCTTGAAAAACTAGGAGATAACATGGGAAGTTTGACTCTACAACAAGCGTTAACCATCATCGATGGAACCTTAAAAGCAGGAAACAAGATCCACACAGAACCTTTGACGGTCGCCGTCTTAGACAGCGGTGGCAAGCTGATTTCTCTGCAACGTCAAGATGGCTCTAGCATGATGCGACCAGACATCGCGATTGCTAAAGCGTGGGGGGCACTCGCACTGGGTTGTTCCTCTAGAAAACTCGCCCAAGATGCTGACAACCGACCAGCATTCATCTCCGCCGTAAACGTGCTCGCACACGGAAACATGGTACCTGTTCCAGGGGGACTACTGATTCGAGACAAGGATAAAACCGTACTGGGTGCTATCGGCGTGAGCGGTGACATCTCAGACATCGATGAAAGCTGCGCCATTAATGGCATTGGTTGTGCAGAACTATTCAGTGACGAGATGCTACAAGCTTAACTCGCTAACTCTCTGTACTTGAAATTCTTAGACAGGAACAAAAAAACCGAAGCCAGATAGCTTCGGTTTTTTTATTCATAAGTTGCGCCAACCACACTAACGAATAACGTGTGATTAGACAAAGAGCACTAACGTACAAGAACCATTAAGCGCGTCCATTTTGTGTCTTGCTTCAGCTTGTTAGACAACCAGTAATCAACACTAAACGATCCTGCCCCTAGAGCCGCTAAAGCCAGATACCCACCAGCAACAGAGAAGTTTTTGTAGAAGTTAATCATTTGACCCGATGAACTTGGGTCGAAGTGAAACATGACACCAGAAACCAAAGAGAAAAATGCAATCGATAGCGCAGTAAAGCGAGTCATAAACCCAGCTAGAATCGCAAGCCCGCCACCAAGTTCAAGTAGGATAACTAAAGGTAAAAAATGAGCGCTGACGCCTTGAGACGCCATGTATCCCGCCGTTCCTTCATAGCTAAATAACTTTCCCCACCCCGCTTGAATAAACAAGTAAGCTAATAAAATACGAGCGAGAAAAGTCAATGTGTCGTTCCATCTGGTGTTCATATACTAAGCCTTCTTAAAAATTTACACGTAGGTTATTCGACTTGGCATTAAGATGATAACGAGAAAAATAGAACAACTTGTTTGAAATTTTAGTAGACATACTCGCATACAAATTACTGGCTAAAACCGAAGATTAAAAAGCCCTATTACTGTTACCATTACCTTAAGCTCACTGGAACACTTGCCTAATTTTTATTGATTTTATGAAGACTCTGAAGAAAACACTGCCGCTCGATACCTTACAAATACTGGATGTTCTACAGCGTGAAGGAACGTTTTCCGCAGCCTCTGCGCATCTCAATCGATCCGTTTCTGCATTGAGTTATCAGATTCAAAAGTTGGAAGAGGATCTCGGTATCTTGATTTTAGATCGTTCAGGACACAGAGCCGTATTTACTCAAGTAGGACAAATGTTGGTGGAAAATGGTCGCCAGTTGCTCGCGGGATCAGATGAACTCATAAACCAAGTACAACGTTTCTCCAGCGGTTGGGAAAGCGAACTGTTTGTTTCCTATGACGGCATTATCGGACAAGACATTGCGTTGTCATTAATCGCAGATATGGCAACGGAATGCAGCACGCAACTGTATGTCCAAGAGGATATTTTGTCGGGAGGCTGGGAAGCGTTAATCTCAGGAAAAGCAGATATTCTCATCTCATCGATGCCCAATATCGAGCTACCGAATACCGTGAACATTAAAACCATCGGCAGCGTAGAGATGATCTGGGTCGCCGCGAAAAATGCTCCCATTTTAAGCGAGCCGAATCCGCTCAGTGAATCAACTCGTCGGGGACACACGATCATCGCAGTCGCAGATACTGCCAAATCAGCGCCTAAGACCACTAAAAATATTTTATTGAATCAGAAAACCAGTACGGTCAGTTCAATGAGCAGTAAGTTAACGGCAATTCAACGTAACCTTGGTATCGGTACCCTGCCTAAACAGCTTATAAGCGCCGAGTTAGAAGCCGGAAGTTTAGTGGAAATTGGCCACGCAAGAACCGTTGATATCGTGCTCGCGTGGCAAATAGGCAACATGGGAAAAGCCAAAACACTCGCTTTGAAAAAGTTAGAAAAGTGCTGGAGAGCGTCGGCTCAAACTCACTAGTTCGATTCTATTAAGACACTCCGAAAATCTATTTATCTCGTCCAATGAATCGGCTTTGTTGGACACTCTCGCCTTGATCTGTAGTTGCTTCAAATTGGTACACTCTCGGGATATTTCCCTTGTAGAAAAATGCTTGCCCTCTGTCTGATGTTTCTGTCACTTGTTGCCCACGAATATTGGTGACGACCTGAGCGTTAGGAACGCGTTCTCCATCTTGATAAACCGTGACGACGACGCCATTGGTTTGTTCGTTGATCGACATTTTCAACTCTGCGTGGGATGCAAATGACGTCACTAGTAGTGCTGCGCTAAGGGCTATTTTAAGTTTCATTTCAGTAATCTCTGTATTGTGGGAATACGAGAAATATACTGATGGGTGGCATCTATTGATAACGGGAAGTCTTAAATAGGATGTCCTAAAATATTGAATTACATCGATGGAACTTGTTCGGTTTTCTGGCTCAGTGCCGTTCCCAAATTAACAGATACTAAATAGCGCGACACCAAATTGAAGACACAAAAAAACCGAAGTTCATCACTTCGGTTTTCATATCAAATTAAGCTCGTTCAATTCACTACGTTCAGTAACCTGATTCAACAAGTCGGTTACTCGTAAGCGCTCAACCATGTTTTTAGCAGTTGGTTGGTGTTCTTCTTCTGGCTCGCAGACAGAGATTTAACCAGCTTTTTCTGCATTTCGACATGCTCAGTCATCATTTGGTCAATCAGAATCAGACCATCTTTGGTTAGCTGAACACTCACACTGCGTCTGTCTTCTTTACTGTGCTCACGGCTGATCAGCCCTTTGGCTTCCAGTTTATCAAGGCGATTGGTCATCGCACCTGATGTCAGCATCATCGAACCTATCAGCTCTGAGGGAGTGAGTCGGTAAGGCTTTCCAGAACGTCGCAAGGTGGCTAGCACATCAAACTCGCCGAGTTTCATGTCGTATTTTTTATGAAGCTCGGCAACCTGAGTCTCCATATACTTGGCAATACGCATAATCCGGCCCATCATAGCCATAGGCTCAGTTTCTAGCTCAGGCTTTTCCTTTGCCCATTGCTCTACTACGCGGTCGATAGCATCCATTTGCAATCTCGCTCCGTTATTAGTCTTGATTACTTCAAACTAGTTTAACATAAAGATACTTTACAACCACTAGTTCTCAGTATACAGTTCACACAATAGTTATCTTAACGTAAAGATATTTTAAATGAACATATTATTAGCAATGATCCCCGCGTTCTTCTGGGGAACAACCTATGCAGTGACGCAATTTACGCTACAGGAGTGGCCACCATTATTATTGGGTGCTTTGCGTGCGTTACCTGCTGGTTTGTTATTGCTAGCAGTAAAACCGACACTGCCTAAAAAAGGCGAGTGGCAGATCATTTTCACATTGGGCCTTATCAATATTGCGACCTTCTTTGGCCTGATCTTCGTGATGGCACTAACGTTGCCTTCAGCGATTTCTGGCGTGGGTATGATCTCTGTACCGGTGTTCGCGATGATCTTCCATTGGGTAGTGAAAAAGCAGCGCCCGCACCTAATTCAAGCCCTGTCTGGTATTGGCTTGATCACCTTAGCGTGGATTCTGTTCAACCCAAGTCAAATCGCACTGAACCCTATCGGTTTGGGTGCCATGTTCGCTGCGATAATGTGTATCGTTATCGGCAGCAGCATTACCAAATCACTGGGTAATCGCATGCACTGGTGGAAGGTATTAACGTGGCAGCTGATTTTAGGCGGTACGATTTTGTCTGTCGCGTCTGGCGTTCATGCGTTCATTGACCCACAACCTTATGTTAATGCCGTCACTCATTTCGATACTCGCAACGCTATGGGTCTATTGTGGGTAATTGGGCTGAATACGGCGCTTGGTTACGGCATGTATGTGTGGTTGCTACAACGCATGTCTGTGGTTGATTTCACCTTCGGTGGCATCGCTAACCCTGTTGCTGGCATCGTGACAGGTATGGTGTTAATGGGTGAATCCTTTACTCCAGTACAGTATTCACTGATGACAGGCATGATCGTGATGTCACTACTACCGCAACTTATCCTTGCAGTAAGACAAACCAAAGCGGTCAAACCCGTTACGCAGTAAATAGATTTAGAGTGTTACTAATAAACCCGCCAAGTGCGGGTTTTGTTTTATCTGCCTCTTAACTATACAAATATTCTATTTGTTCTGACGTGAGTGTCACCTTAATATTAAATCACTCATAACTTTAGGTACTGACTATGGCAAAGGATCTCTTCTCCAACTTGGATTTGAATTTATTACGGACTTTTATCATTTTGCATCAAGAGCGAAATATGCGAAAAGCATCCGAACGCTTGTTCGTATCTCAACCGGCGATCAGTAAAGCTCTACAAAGATTGCGCGATCATTTCGACGATGAGCTATTTGTAAAAACGCACCACGGATTACGTGCAACTGAGCATGCCAATATGCTCGCCGAGAGTATTTCGCCAATCTTGGATGATCTTTCTTTAGCACTCAATAATAGTAATGAATTCAACCCTAGTGAACTACGCGGGCCCCTCAAGTTAGCGTTATCTCCTTTCCTTCTCAGTTCACTATCAAGTAAGTTATTCAAAGCCATTCGCTCTCAAGCTCCACATGTTCAAGTGCAGTTATTAAACTGGTCTAAAACAACAATGGCTGACATCATTAATGATGAGGTACTGATTGGTTTCAATTATGAAATTAACCACGCTCCCAAAGAACTACTACAGCAACCGATAGCCCAAGACAGCTTTAAAGGCTATTTAAGAGAAGGCCACCCTTACAAAAAAGACTCCATTGAAGTGAAAGATGGCGTCAAATTTGAATTAGCGACTATCATTGCGATTGACTGGAATTCCCATCAAACGCTTGCTGAAAAAATTCTGAAAATAAAAGGTCTTGAAGCAAGAATTGGCTTTCGTTCGGAACTGCCATCAGCAGTTATCGACGTCGTAGAAAACTCCGATATGATGTTCCCTGCCTCGAAATTTTTAGGCATAGAGAAGAAGACCTCCTTACGAGCCATCGACATCTTGTTTGACAACAAGGATATCAACCCTATCGTTTGTGCATACTTTCACCACAAACATCGTAACAGTCCGACAACCCTGTGGCTTAAAAAGATATTGGATAACCTACTCAATAATAACCAGTAGTTATCAGCGTCTTTACTCTCCTTTATTAATAACCCAACGTTAAAGCCTCTATTCCGAGAAGGGATTAGAGGCTTTTTTATGCAATCCATATACTTCTCCCATCGGCTAGGAACGCCACATAATAAACGCAAGATGTTACTTTTACCCTCAAATCCAAATGGGTGGAACCTTATTTGAAATATACCTTTGGTCAGAAACATGTCATCCAGCATGATTCTGCGCGCTCAGATGGCAGCGTCGAACTAGGTTTCAACCTTCGTTTTTAGTTTACCGTTTCGTGTGGTAGCTCTCTCCCCTTTATAGTCTGATTCAGTAAAGGGGCTTTTTCATAACTAAACACTTCTTAAACTCCCTAAGTAAACCCACTAACACCCTTAATTTAGAGAATTCGATCATCCCTCGTATTTTAAGACTCATTTTTGAGCCTGCCGCGTATCAGATATGTTTTTTCGACTAGCATAAAGTAAGCACATCGAAACGAAACTGAAAGGTGACATCATGATTACGTCGAAGCTAAAAGCAATTGTATTAGCGAGCAGTATTTTTATCTCACACCAAGTACTGGCGACTGAGAACTACAATACCGATATTCCGCCAAGCATTATGACGCCAGATACGGTGCAAACCAGCATCGGTGAGCTGAACTTTAAAGATGGTGCACCAACGGCTGAAACCGCGCAAAAGCTGTATGACAACCTAGATACGATTCGCTCAACAGAGGTGTTCCTCAATGCGATTCCAATGGCTTCGGTTGAAGCACTGCGCGTTGGTCATGCTGAGATAGGTTCAACATCATCAAACCAAGTGGTGGTGTTCGATAATCTGATGGATTCAAACCCTCTATTTTTAACAGGCAACACCGACACCGTTTATGCTTCGGTTTTCCTAGACCTTGAGAAAGATGGTCCAACCGTAATTGAAGTACCAGAAGGGATGGGACCAACTACGGTGAACGATGCGTTTTTCCGTTTTGTTACCGACCTAGGCATCGTGGGGCCAGATAAAGGCAAAGGTGGTAAGTACCTGATTCTTCCTCCGGGCTACGAAGGCGAAGTACCTGAAGGCTACTTTGTTTCACAATCGACCAGCTACACCAACTGGTTCATCGCTCGCGGATTCCTTAAAGATGGCAAGACCGACGCCGCGGTGAAAGCCTATAAAGAGAAACTTAAAATCTACCCACTAGCGAAGAAAGATGACCAACCAAAAATGGAGTTCATCTCGGGGAGTGGCAAACCGTTCAATACCATTCATGCAAATGACGGGCACTTCTACACAGAGATTAAAACGGTGCTAGATAAAGAGCCGATTTCATTCATCGACCCTGAGCTGCGTGGACTCATGTCGAGCATTGGCATTCAAAAGAACAAACCTTTTGCGCCCGATGAACGCATGAAAAAGCTGATGAAAGATGGTGTCGCGATTGGTAATGCAACAGCTAGATCTCTGTACTTCCAGCCAAGAGACAAGAAGGCTTACATCTATGAAGACCGCCTATGGAAAACGGCGTTTATCGGCAAGGATTACCAATGGTTAGTCGACAAAGGTGAAGGTGGACGCAACCTAGATGCACGCTCTTACTTCTTCTATGTAGCGACAGTGAATACACCAGCGATGGCTTTGAAGCTTATCGAAAAGGGCTCTCAATACGCGCTGCTTGATCAAGCGAAAGACGGTGAATATTTCGATGGTGGCAAGCACTACAAATTGAATATTCCAGCGAATGTTCCTGCTAAGAACTTCTGGTCTATTGTGGCTTACGACACGCAAACACGTTCAGAGCTGCAAACCAGCCAACCGCTGCCAAGTAAGAATAATCAGCGCGATGATTTTATCGAAAACAAAGATGGTTCGGTTGATCTGTACTTTGGCCCTACCGCTCCAAAAGGCAAAGAAGCGAACTGGATTGAAACGGTACCAGGTAAAGGTTGGTTCACGATTCTAAGACTCTACGGTCCTCAAGAAGCTTGGTATGACCAAACATGGAAGCCAAGCGACATTGAAGAAGTTAAGTTGTAACGCTTAGTAGTCTTCAATGAGACAGTAACTAAAACGCGCCTTCATCGGCGCGTTTTTTGTTGTTGTCATCATCTATATGATCAATAACTTTCTAGGCTCTCACTTAAGATCTGCTCAATACGTTTGACTATCGGGTGCTGATAACAAGCACGGTGGTACTGGATACCAACATCAAAAGTCACCGCTTCGCCGTTGAATAAAACAGGCCGTTTACTGAGCCCACTAGGGATAGAAGCCAAACCCATATCAAAGCCAACGTACACATACTGGCTCACCTGCACACATTCCAACGCGGAGGAGACCGATGCCACAGTCAGCTTCTGCTGCAATACCAAGCCTGTGCGCTTTTTTAGGCGCTCGTAATAGGAGTTCGCATCCAATGACCCCATCGAAACACGCACCGTATCAAAGCTTTCTAACTGGTTGAGGTCGATGGCTTCGTTTTTGGCTAGAGGATGTGTATCGGCCACATAAGCAAACAATTCTAACGACCCCACTTTACGTTCTACAATGCGATCATTCAGTTCATTTGGATAGCCCGACACACCAATCGCCAAGGTGCCCGCTTTGGGAAATTCGACTCCATCTAACGACCAGTCCATCATGGATATTTTGGGCTTCGACTCCTCATTGGTAAGACCCTGCAACAGAGGAACCGTAAACAGTGTGCTCAATGGATTCGCAGCATGAAAAACATACTCAATATTCGAATCGGTACCAATAAACGACTGCGATATTTGCTGCGCTTGCTCTAGCTTTTCTAAAGGTTCTTTCACCACCAGTATTAGTTGAGTGGTGAACAAGGTCGGCGCATAAACACCTTTGGTTGCAATGAATAACTCATTAGCAAACAAATCTCGACAATCCGAAAGGTGGCGATTAAACGTTGCTCGGCTGATATCCAGAATATGGCAAACCTTCGCCTGAGATTGTTGCTCATAAAGCAAATCCAAAAATCGATACAGATTTAAGTCGATTGTGTTTTTCAAATGCCCTACCTCATTTCCATGCTTTGCCTTTCTAGTTCAGTATGAACGTGAACCAAATAAACCTTCAACACTCTATGCTATAAGTTTGTTGTCAGTAGCGTTTTTTACAGACGTTATCTAAATACCACGGCCCACAAGACTCCGAAGTCGAGTAAATATATCATTTGTCTTACGTTGCGGAATCATACATCCATTCGTAAAAATTAAACCTCGCAAAGAATAATGACTTTATAAAGATATCAATTGGTGAAAATATTTGCTTCTCAATAGTTATATTAGAGATTTAATTTCTACACTTCATTTCAATTAGAGACAAAAAGACAAATTTTTTCTCCGACTACCTCCTTATACTGTGCCACGTCATTAAGGCGCTACAAGCCTATGATTTAAAATAATTATTAATGAGTAGTCACCATGAATTCGAAGTCGCTAACTATCTTGCTTTTTGTCTCTGTTTGCTTAATTTGGGGAACCACTTGGTTCGCTATGGAAGTGGCATTGCATTCTATCCCACCTGTTTTTGCCACGGCATTGCGCTTTTTACTGGCCGCACCGCTGCTTGCGGTATTGGCGAAAGTGTTCAACCAACCTCTGCTTTTTCCTAAAGGTAAACGTCAATGGCTACTGATTGTGGCACTGATGTATTTTGCTATTCCGTTCACTTTAATGATCTACGGTGAGCAATACATCTCTTCTGGTTTGGCTTCGATCATCTTCGCCAACATGCCAGTAGCTGTGATGCTGATGTCGGGTCTGTTCCTTGGTCTGCGCTTAGCAAAGCATCAAATATTCGGTCTGATTACTGCTGTTGTGAGCCTATGTTTAATCCTTGGTAACGAAATGCAGATGGGTGGCGACGATTACCTTATCGGTACGGTTTGCTTAGGCCTTGCGGTTGCGATTCACGCGGTGATGTATGTGTTGGTACAAAAGCACAGTAAAGGCATCGAAGTACTGACTTACAACGCTGTACCAAGCTTTATTGCTGCGATTTTCTTGTTTGCTGTATCGGCTGTTGGTGAGAACGTGAACGTAGAATCTTTCACTTGGGATTCTATCTCAGCGGTCGTGTACCTAGGTTTTGTAGCGAGTGTCGGCGGTATTGTGGCTTACTTCAAACTCGGTCAGGTTTCGACACCGTTCCAAGCATCCATTTGTTTCCTTATCTTCCCAGTGGTTGCACTGCTGATCTCTTGCTACATCAATGGTGAGGTGCTATCGGAACAGTCTCTGCTTATGATGATCCCTCTGCTTTGTGGCATCCTGCTAACTAAAGCACCAAAGAGCATCTTCAAGTTACGCACAGGATTAAAAACCGTAAGAAGCTAATCCTACTGGAACCTATTTGATTGATTAGATCTCTCGACCTAACACATACAAAAAAGCTCCAATAGCGATATTGGAGCTTTTTATTTGTCTCTACCTAGCGTTAACGCCAGCTAAACATTCGCACTTCATTGCCTTCTTCAGGTGTCTTAGGAATGTTTAAAGACAACGCCAAAGAAACCGCCGCCATCGCAGCACCGATGTAGAAAACCGTTGCAGGGGACGATAACCAAATCACACCAAACGCGACTGGAATAACAACCGCGGCGATATGGTTGATGGTGAAAGAAACACCTGCGGTTGAGGCCATGTCTGCTGGATCTGCAATTTTTTGGAAGTAAGTTTTAATCGCTAACGCCAAAGCAAAGAACAGATGATCGACCACGTAAAGCGCCGCCGCCCACTCAGCACTTTGCACCAAACCATATCCAACAAACACACCGATCAAACCGACATACTCGAAGATTAACGCCTTGCGCTCGCCAACCACACCAATGAACTTGCCAATGCGTTTTGCGAACAAGAAATTAAATAGGTAGTTGATTAAGAACAATAGCGTAATCTCAGCAGCCGAGTAACCGAACTTCTCTACCATCAAAAAGCCTGCAAACACGGTGAATATTTGTCTTCTCGCGCCACTCATAAACGTCAGCGCATAGTAGAGCCAGTAACGCTTCCTTAGCACTAACTTCTTATTCTGTTGGGTCTTGGTTTGAAACTCAGGGAAACCAAAGGTCATCACCAACACCAGAACGAAACCGATGCCTCCGGTAATACCATATACCCAAGCGAAATCGAGTTTTAGCTGTTCTAGCATCACCCAAATAGAGCCATAGGTGAGAAGAGACGCAAGTGCGCCCACCGAGATCATTTTACCTAGCATCTCTGGCGCTTCTTCTTTGCTTAGCCATTGCAGTGACAAAGATTGCTTCAACGTTTCAAAATAGTGGAAACCCGTTGACATCAAAATGGTGGTAAGCAAAAGGCCTGTCAGTGAAGGGAATAAACCGGTAATCGCCGTGCCCACGGTCAGCATCGCTAGCGATATCAACATGAAGCGTTGCTCACGTATGAAGGCTAAAACAAACACCACAGTAAATGCTAAGAAGCCGGGTATCTCACGAACACTTTGCAGCAAGCCTATATCGGCACCGTCAAAGTTCGCTTTCTCAATCACGAAATTATTAAGCAGAGCCATCCAGCTCGAAAACGCGATAGGTACAACAATCGAAATCAGTAATAAAAAGTTTTGCGGCGTTTTCCAGCTCGCGGTTCTATCGAACATTGACGGACTCCTGTTCGTCTAATTGAGTGAGCACTCGTAAGGTCAACTGCTCAGTATACGGATTAATCTTCCAATGCTCAGGGCTCCAACCTTTCACGAAACGTTGGAAATCAGCCCATGCCACGTAAAACATTGGTCGCCATGCGGCTTCAACATCATCGAAAGAAAGGTGTGGCTGATAGTGCGCGAGTGCATCTTTCAAGTGTTGGAAGTAAATATCTAATACCTTTTGCTCGTACTCTTGGCAATCTTGCGGCCTAATTGCGCTGCTCATAAATAGAGCCACATCTTTCATCGCACAGCCGTGACCCACATATTGGAAATCGACGGCAGCGGCGTTTTCGCTCTCTAGATCAAAACAGAAGTTGGCTAGCTTAGCGTCACCATGAACCAAGGTTTGATATGGACACTCTTTTAATAAACGGTCGATGTGCTTAGCTTGATTCTTCAGTGGGACATCAGCCAAAGCATTCAGCTCATCGGGGCGAGTGTCTAGGTGCCAGTATGTACCGACTTGCCACAATGACGACGACTGTTCTTGATTGATATTGATGTGCTTTGCGTGAAAATTAGCGAGCCATTTAAGGCAAGCATCGCGTTGTTTTTGCTCTTCTCGTGTGTAACTAGATGCCTGATAGTCAGAAACAACAGGTACATCAAACTGAGAGGTTAACGGAAAACCTATATCTGCTAGGTCTTGCATCACGATAAGCCACTCATTCTCTTGTAGCTCACAATGCAGTCCAACAGGAACAGGACAACGATCGTCCCATTGTTGAGTGAAGGACTGATACCATGCCGTTTCCACTTGGTAAGAGTGAACTTTGCGTTGATGAGAGAGTTTAGTATTCCAGCCTTTAGGGTGTTCCGCTTTATCTGGCAGCGCGACATGTTTAACGATAACGCTGTTCATCGAAGCGCTATTATCTTTAGCAAAGACCAAGCGAACTAACTCGCCATACCCGCCCCACAGGCGTTGAATCACTTCGACATCAAATCCTTCATAACAACCCAACCAGGTCGCTATCTTTTGATAAAGCTCAGGCTGATTTTGACTTGAGCTCACTGTAGCTTGAGCTCGATTATTCGACGGTATTGATTGAGACATATTACTCGTTGTTATGCTTTATCGGATAGAAGATGTGACCACTGTGGCTGCCTATTCATGTAGTGAACCACATAGCTACAAACCGGCACAATTTTGAAGCCCGCTTGTTCAATTTCAGGCAATACCGACTCCATCATCATCTTACCAAAGCCCTTGCCTTGCAGTTCATCAGGAATACGAGTCGACGTGATATGTAGTACATCTCCGTCCTTTTGATACTTAACAACCGCGAACTGGTTGGGTTCTAGCTCAACTGTGATCTGGTTCACTTCTTGATCCCATTTTACTGCCTGCATTCTCAACTCCTGCAAATAATTGACACGACAAACAATAAAAGTTTGAAGTATGAGTTCCTTGTAATAGACTAACGCAAGTGCATATAAATAAAACTAAGTACTTACAAACACAGTAAATAATTCAGTGCAATCGGCTTAATATAAAATCAGCAATGATAGAAGGCACTCTATAAATCTATGTGAGTACGTCTACCCAATCTAGCACGTAATAACCCCTTGTTAGCAAGTTACCAATATAACTAACAGACGCATGTTGGCGCATGGAGAACATATAATGAACGCACCCCTGAAGAAGCCTTTGGAGCATAATCAGGCACTTCAAGACCCTCGTAATCGCACTGTTTCCACTATCAATAGCACTGATGCGCTGGCCATGATTGAGCACGGCAGTGAACTGACATTAAATGTCTCGACTCCCGTTGGCACGAAGTTTCTCGCCACCACCAAGTTTATCGGTACGCACAGTGATAACTGTATTGTGGTTGAGGTTCCCGAGGTATCCAATGAAGATCTGAACTTTTTCTTTCAAGAAGGCTTTTGGATGACCGCTCGTGCGTATTCTCTGCGAGGTGAAGGGGCGCTTATCCACTTTAGAAGCCAAATTCACCATAGGATTGGCGAACCCTTTCCGATTTTAGTGCTCTCTACACCAAGTACCATGCAAGTGACTCAACTGCGTAAAGAGACCCGATATGAAGTGAATCTAGCTTCAAGAATCATCTTCAACGACCAACGAGCAAACTGTGAGATAAGAGACTTATCGAAAAGTGGTTGTCGTTTTGTGACCTCACCGACTTCTCGCGCGATTCAGATTGCCGATCGAGTGTCGATTGAGATTACGCCTGAAAACTACAATGGCCCGCTGATTCCGCCATTGAGGGGCATCATTTGTAATCTGCAAAAATCGACGCATTACGCTCGATACGGTGTCGAATTTGATGATATTGGCCGAGCCAACGCTAAGCACTTGTTGGCAAAATTAAAGTTTGATGGCACCAAGCTCTGCTTACGAAACGGTTAACGCCTTTTAAGACGCTACTTTCTCCGAATACCGTAAGCTGACCAAAAAAAATGGCTCCTAGCGAGCCAAACCTCAACCAATAAAAAAGCCATCGACTCTAAACGATGGCTTTTGCGTTTTGACTGCTATTTATTTGTTTAGCTATTAAACTTTGTATTTAGCTATTTACGCAGTGCGTTCAGTTTCGCTTGAGCGATACCAAAAATAGTATCAATTGGGTAGCTACCCTCATCACTTGCCTCACCTGCGGCTTTGCCTGTGAACAGCTCAATCGCTTCTGTTACATGGTCAATCGCCCAGATATTAAACTCGCCCTTTTCAACCGCTTTTACGATGTCGCTACGCAGCATCAGGTTGTGAACATTTGAACGCGGGATGATCACTCCTTGTTCGTTTGAACGCCCTTTGATTTCACACACATCAAAGAAACCTTCAATTTTCTCGTTTACACCACCTATGGGTTGAGACTCACCAAACTGGTTCATCGAACCCGTAATCGCAATATCTTGACGGTTTGGTTGCTTAGAAAATGCAGATACCACCGCACAGAACTCGGCCATACTCGCACTGTCACCATCGACGCCACCATACGACTGCTCGAAGGTAATGTTAGTAGTGAGTGGTACTTTGGCCGTTTTACCAAACACAGAAGAAAGGTAAGCCGACAAGATCATCACACCCTTCGAGTGAATACTGCCACCTAGGTCTACGTTTCTTTCAATATCAATCACTTCACCATCACCGTAAGCGGTGGTTGCCGTGATTCGGTTCGGCGCACCAAACATATGATCCGTCGTGCTAAGTACAGAAAGCGCATTCACTTGCCCAACCGCCTGACCATCGACATGAATCAGCGTTGTGCCATTAGTAAAGGTTTCCATCACACTGTCTTGCAGTCGTCCAACACGCATCTGTTGGTTAGATAACGCTTGGTCGACGTGCGTTGCACGAATCAGGTTCGATTTTGAGCCTCTCGCAACGTAGTTTGACTCACGAAGCAGATTGGCAATGTGTGCCGAGTGCAGAGACAATTTACCTTGGTCACCCGCCTGACGAGAACTGTGCTCAATGATGCGAGCAATCGCTTTGCGGTCACAATGCAACATGTTGTTGTCATGTACGATGCTCGAAATAAAGCGCGCGTAATGCATTTCAGAATCGGGAGTGCGCTTCATCTCATCTTCAAAATCGGCTGTCACACGGAACAGTTCACCAAACTCCGCATCGTAATGTTGCAGCAGTTGGTAAGTTCGGTAATCACCAAACAGAATGATCTTAACGTCCAATGGAATCGGTTCAGGATCAAGCGATACCGCCCCCGTTAAGGTCACCTCTTTTTCTAATGAAGTGAAACTCAATTGACGTGAACGCAGCGCTCGCTTCAAGCCTTCCCAAACGTACGGCTGCTCAAGCACCTTGACCGCATCCATCAACAATACGCCGCCGTTTGCTCTGTGCAAGCTACCTGCGCGAATCAAGGAGAAATCGGTAAATACGGTACCTTTAAAAGTCGCTGTTTCCACATGGCCAAACAGAGAGTGGTAATTTGGGTTTTCCTCTACCACGATCGGCATCGCCTCCTCCTTCTGGCTAACAATCACATTAACCTTGTAGCGACGCGGCATTTTCTTATCCAAAGAAGCAGTCGCCACTTCGGCTTGCTCGGTGCTCTCTTCTAAGAAGATGTCAGCGTTATCGACAATGTCTTTACGCAGTGCCGTTAGGTACTTCTTGATCTCTGGATATTGACTGTAATCCTGCTTTAACTGCTTGATAAAGTGAGTAGTCACATCTCGTGCTGTGTCATCATTCAGCTTTTGAATTTTCTCAGTGTACGTCTCTTCAAGTTCCGTTAATTCACGAGAAATGGTTCGCAGTCCGACTTCCAACCCATCAATGGTTTTATCAAATTGATCTTGTTCTTCCGGCGAAAGCAGATCAAAGCTCTCTTCGGTATGAAGATCATCGCCATTCATTGCCACAAATTGGTAATCACCCTGAGTGGTGATCGTCAGGTTAATGCCCTTGTCTTTCGCTTCTTGGCTAATGCTTTCTAACGCGGCTTGCTGCTTAGCTGCTAATTGGTTTTTAAGCCTGTCAGCACGGCTAAAGTACATCTCGTTATCAAATGCTAGAGGCATACCTTTCAGCAATTTACGCATCAGCTTTTCAATGTCTTGCTTTAAGCTACTACCGACGCCTCTTGGTAACTTGAGTACCTTAGGTGTACGAATATCTTCAAAGTTCGCGATATAACACCAATCAAAAAGCTCCTGAACCTCTTGAGGGTGTCGGTTTAGATAGCGCAAGATCATGGTGCGTTTACCCAGACCATTTCGCCCTATCGCATAAATGTTGTAACCCTTTTCCTTGATTGACATCGCGAACTCAACGGCCTTTTGAGCACGTTCTTGCCCGACGATCTCGTCAATTGGAGCCAGTTCTTTGGTCGACTTACATGGTAACTTCTCGAGTTCTGCTACCTGATACAGCTGTTCTGTATTGAGTCTTTGCATCGCCATCGCCGCCTCCTTAGTCCTTCATTACTTAGGTGTAGATAAAATCAGTGTAGATGTAATTTCCTACAAATTTAGTGACTTACGCTACACAGCTGTTCAACTGAACAAATAACACACAATTTAAGCCATTTTTAGGAATAGCCCGTCATTTAATTCATCAACTTAACATGTGAATGATTTTAATTTGCAATTGATAATAAATATCATTAACATTTTCAGATATTATAAATTGAGGATGTGGATATGGAAATTGAACGATGCTGGATGCACTACCTAAAAGCTGAACAGTTAATGGAACAAGGTCACTGGCCTGAAGCACAGCGCCTGTATGGTGATGTTCTAACATCACTTCCTCATCACATACAAGATGCAGCATACCAAAGCGATATCAAGCCTTGCCAATTTGCCTGCCTGCTTGCCGGGTTGAGAGATGCGAGTGTTGCTCAATCTGAGATTCTCAACCGTTTAGGGCAGCACCAACAAGCCTTCGACACCTTGAATCAATCTTATGCACTGATGCAATTTATCTCGCTTGAAAGCACTGATCTGATTCAACGCACCTATGGGCTATTGGAAAAGCAGAGTGAAGACCTGCTCAATCACTTAATTGCTTTTTGCAGTGCTCAGCGCAGTTCGCATTGGATGCTCGAACTAGAACAAATTCAACGTGCTCATCACCATTTTGGGCAACTAAAAACAACGTCAGAAGTTCAATCTTCACCTAATGTCTTAAATTGATAAGGATATATCATGTCGGACCGGGCCATTCTTAAAGTTAATAACCTCTCCGTAAGTTTCAAAACCAATGATGGAATCATTGATGCGGTCAAAAAGATTAACTTTACCCTTAACTCAAGCGAAACCTTAGCCATTGTTGGTGAATCAGGTTCAGGTAAATCCGTCTCTTCCAACGCGCTGATGCGTTTGCTGCCTGATAACGCGATTATCGATCAACAATCAGATATCGAGTTTGAAGGTCAATCGATTCTTGGCAAAACTGAGCGAGAAATGCAGTCGATTCGTGGCGATAGAATCGGCATGATCTTTCAGGAGCCAATGACATCTTTGAATCCATACCTGCGTGTCGGCACTCAAGTGGCAGAAGCCATTATGTGTCACCGAAAGGTATCGAAATCAAAAGCAAAACAGCGTGTACTAGAGCTCTTCAATCTGGTGCATTTACCTATGCCAGAGCTGGCTTACACCAAGTACCCGCATGAATTTTCGGGTGGTCAGTTACAGCGCATCATGATCGCAATGGCACTGATCAATGAACCGGATATTCTGATTGCAGATGAACCCACCACCGCATTGGATGTGACCGTTCAAGCGGAAGTACTTTCTCTTATCAAAGAGATTCAAAGCAAGATGGGCATGGCGATTTTATTTATCACCCATGACCTTGGCGTAGTAAAACACTTTGCAGACCGTGTTCTGGTGATGTGTAAAGGTGAACTGGTTGAAGAAGGGGTGACTCAAGCCTTATTCGAAAACCCAAGACACGACTACACACGCATGCTGATTAACTCGATTCCGAAAGGCGCTAAGGTTCCTGTTGAGGCATCAGCCCCAGAGCTATTGTGTGCGGACGACATCCGAGTTCAATTCTTGGTTAAATCACATTTTATCAAGAGCAAAAATCAGTACTTCGAAGCCGTAAAAGGCATTTCGCTAAACCTTAAACAGGGCGAAACCTTGGGTATTGTTGGTGAATCCGGATCAGGAAAATCAACACTGGGACGAGCGTTAATCGGCTTGCTGCCAAGTACCGGACGTATTGTTTATAAAGGCCAAGATGTCAGTTTATTAACCGACAAAGAACGCCATAAGCTTAAGAAAGATGTTCAGATGGTGTTCCAAGACCCTTATGGTTCTTTGTCACCACGTATGACGGTTGGGGAAGTCATCACCGAAGGCTTAACGGTACATCAACCTCATTTGTCAAAACAAGAACGTTTAGAAAGAGCGCGCAAAGCACTGATTGAGGTTCGCTTGGAGCCAAACTCAATTAACCGCTACCCGCACGAATTCTCAGGTGGACAAAGACAACGTATCGCGATTGCTCGCGCGTTGATTCTTGAACCTTCTTTCATTTTGCTGGATGAACCAACTTCGGCACTCGATCGCTCAGTACAACTGACCGTGATCGACCTACTGAAAGACATTCAAGCTAAGCACAATATCGGCTTCCTATTCATCAGCCACGATCTCTCGGTAGTGAAAGCTCTGTCGGATCGCGTGCTGGTGATGCAGAAGGGCGAAGTGATGGAAGAAGGGTCTGCAGAAGAGATTTTCAATGCGCCGAAAAACGACTACACCAAGAAACTCATCGCAGCGTCATTCGACTTAGAAAATAAATCGAAAAAAAATGCCGCATAGAGGGAACTAATCAACATTAACAGCGTCTTATAAGTACATTCTGAAAAAGCATCTAATGGATTGCACTCTAGAATGGATATAGCAAAACTGGTTTGGCCGCCAAAAGAGAAATGTCGCATGGATGCGACATTTTTCGTTTCTGAAAGATAATAATCTCCAGTCTCTCGACTAAAAAATAGGAACCTAGCGATACAAAGACTTGGTCGACTCTCTGACGATTAAATCAATCGGTGGTAATCGCGCTTCATGCCTCTCGCCTGACAGCAAGTTTAAAATCGACTGCGCACACACCTCTCCAATCTCTTCAATCGGCTGTCTCAAGGTCGTTAATGCTGGCGTGAAATACTTCGATGTTGGCAAGTCATCAAAGCCAATCACCGACACATCTTCTGGTACTTTGTAGCCGTGGTCATGGAGCGCCTTAATCGCCCCGTAAGCGGTTTGGTCATTGGCTGCGAACAGAGCCGAAAAATGAACCTTTGACTCTATTAATTCAACGGTTTTCTCATAACCAGATTCACTACTGAAGTCACCCTGTTTGACGAGTTTTGGCATCACTTTTATACCCGCCTCTTGCAGCGCTTTCTTGTAGCCTTCAAAGCGGTTCCCCGCATCAGGTTGACTTGAAAGCCCTTTAATATGAGCGATATTCACATGCCCTTGTTGCAGTAAGTGCAGGGTCGCCATGTAGCCGCCCAGCACATTATCGATGTTGAGCGTGCGGATGTTGTCATCAATAATGTCGTACCCTACCGCCACGACCGGGATGTCTTGTGCATATTTGGCGATATCTTCTTTACTCACGCTTCCGGTCACAATGATCATGCCATCAACATTACTTTTCGCCAGATACTCCAGTGCATGTAATTCCAGTTTTTTCTGCCAATGTCCTGTCGCAATCACCAAAGAGTAACCTTGAGCAATCAAAGTTTTCTCCATGTCGTTGAGAATACGACTGGTGTAAGGGCTGTCAGGGTGTTGCACCAATACACCGATTGTCAATGAACGGCGATTGATATTCTCCTGCATCTGAAAATTGGGCTTGTAGCCCGTGTCTTTGATGGCCTGCTCGATGTTCTGGCTTTTATCATCCGACACATAAGTGGTTCGATTAAGAAAACGAGAAACCGTGCTTGGGGAAACACCAGCGAGTCTCGCTACATCGTATACGGTTGTTTTTTTAGTTTTAGTGCGCATCTCGATACCCTAATCCCGTGACATTTGGGGAGCCCGAAAGCTCCCCACCTATTTCAACCTGCATACCACAGCTTTCGTTGAAACTCGTATCATTAAGTTAATACATGTAGGCGAAGATCATCCCCGGTCTGAAATAACGACCTGCGGTGTATTTCAACCCGGTGCTCAGTAGCCATTTGTGAAGAATCATGGCTTGTTTCGCTGAAATTTCGCCTTGCAACATACTAACAAATTTATCACTGTCTTTAGTCAGGTCAGGACTAACTCGACCGTCAGACAGCACACACTTTTGCAATTTAAGTGCAGTAAGCCACTTTTTCGCATCATTTTGTGACAATTTAAAAGACTCTGAAAGATCTTTCTCATCAAATGAGACTGAGCAATTGAACCCTTCTGGCGCGGCAAATGGAATTTTTGAATAGTCATACAGCGCGGTATACACGGTGTCCATCAATGTTTCTGCTTGCTGCGATTTGCCCGCTAAACTCAACGCTATTGCGACACTAAATTGCACACCAATCCACACATCTTGTGCCTGAAAAGCCTCATGTGGTGAACCATCTACCAATGTCATATTCGCCACACCCAGCTTAGGGCTGTTGATCTCAAAGTTATGTTTATAAACATAGTCCAATGCGCGTTGAATACGCTCTTGCGGGAAAATGCCCTCCAAACCAATCAGCTTGAGATAGCTGTCTGCAAGCATTGCATCACCAAAGCTGTTGTCTGAATCTGGTACTAGTTCTAGATATTCTTGAGTAAAGGCTTGAGGCGCGGTCTCACTCAGTAAGCGTTTCTTAGAGACTCTTTGAGATACCTTGCTGATGTTGATGGAGGTATCTGTCTCATTGAGATAGGCATTGAGCGTATTCTTGTCAGCAATCGCCTCACCCGTCAAAGTCAGGCCTAAGGTTTCCAGGTTTTGGTAGCCTTCGCCCGTTAGATGCTTAGCTTGAACTGGCGTCACGAAGAAATGGTAGTAGCCTTCTTTTTCATCCCACAAGGTTTGCTCAACCGTTGCTAATGCCTTTTTAGAACGTGCTAGATAACCCGCGCCTAGATCGTTTTCACCCATCAACTGCGCAAGTTCGCTCGCCGCTTGCAGGCCAGCAACCCAAAGGCTCGCGCAGTAAATTGAAATACCATGAGAAGCCAGGTTATCGAAGGTATCGTCTGTGCCTCGGGTTAGCGGTAAATCATCGCCCTCAGCGACCAAGTTCGATAAGAAATCGATGCTCTCAGTCACAGCCTGCCAGCACTCTTTAACTACAGAAATATCTTGTGTGTTTTGATAGTGACGGTACACCATCAGAATGTATTTCGGTGCTAAGTCCTTCCACTCTTTCACGTTGTGCCAGCTGTACGCGTCAGGCTGGATGTCGAACGGGCTACCCAAGTCATGAATAACCGCACCTCGAATAGCACGCACGCCTTGGTACTTCTCATCGATCAATTCGGCATTCGGTGTTGCTTCATATTCCCAGTATCGGCGCTGAGTAAAGTCTTCAGCCAAAATCGCTTTTGAGAACTCTTTCATTACGCAGCCATCAAGCTCCGGCAGCAAGTAAAGCAGTGAAAACGAGCCGTAAAAATACACATCCAGAGAGTTAAAGAATGGGTAATCAACACACTCTTTCACTAGGAACTTATCTTCTTTATCCCATACCGTAGATTCGGCTAAAAACGACAGTGAGTTCATCGCCATCGTCGCATAACGCAGCGCTGATTCAGGCTGTGATATTTTGCTTTGAGCTTGCTCTAGGAAAGCGGTCTGTTGCTCAATAATCTTCTGCTCAATCACCTCAAGCTTTGGCAAAACATCTTCTAACATCGGTAAGGCAGGCTTTGCTTGTGGGTAGAATTGCGTGTAAGCCTTGTCTGAATGCCAGCCATTGAGCATAACTTTACTGTGTGCCATCACCTGTGCGAAACGCAGGTCAACGGATTCGCCCGGCTCCAACTCAACCTGAACCACGACCAATGCACTCAATGCTTCGCGCCCAGTGTAGATCCCAGTTTGGAATTCTGTATTAGTACGGCCTGTTTTCAGTGCGAACTCGGTTTGCTGGGTCACTTTTGAAGTATAAAGCGTTGGCTTAACAGACACCGATACCTTGCCAGATTTAGTCAAACGGTTTTCGGCTTGAACACCAAACACCACCTCACCCTCAATGTCACTTTGATAAGGGGACTGACTAGTGAGCTGAACACCAGTAAAACTGTGGCTTTCATCATTAACCTTCACCGCTTTATGCTGCTGAGCAATCGGGTTTTGAGATAAGGTACACGCCGAATCTTGAATCCCATCACGACCTTTTCGGTAGGTTGAACCAATCAAGTTTTGTAGAGGTTGAGCAAGAGTAATCACGCGTGTTTGCTGTGATTCATTAGTAATCTGGAAGTGGTTCCAGTGCATCGGCATAGAACAGAGGCGCTTATCCTCTTTAACGATCGGCGAGACTACCTTTCGCTTTATATTAATACCATCAAAACTATTATATTTATATTCAGCTAATGGATATAAAGCCTTATATTCGATATCGCTACCATTAACACTTTCTATATCACTATTATTTCCCGCAGTTAGTGATAGCTGTCTCGTTGTATCATTTATTAACAAACCATTAAAGAAATCTAAGGCTACATATAATTGACAATCAATCGACGATGAATCTGATTCTATTAATAATTGAGTCTTATTAGAAAATTCGACATTCCACTTTATAAAATTATCTTTATTTTCTTTATAGAAATTACCATTTTCTAATGCAGCACGAATGAGGTTAATCGCATTCGAAATGTTTTCTTTATCTATCTTCTTTCCATCGAATAGCGCTGGGTAAAAATTCAGATGAACACTAAGCTCTTGCTCGTTAACAACCTGAAGCGCTTCAATGGTCGGCACATCCATCACTGACGCATAAAAATCATTAAAATTAATAACTTGTTCTGAACAGTCGACAAATATTCCTGGAATAAAGCTGAAGTTTGGCGTGTTACCATTTGGCGTCAATGTAAAAGTATTACCGATACCACCGATCGCCATACCTGTATTTTCTGGTGTCGTAGAAATTGGCGTGTACCAAGGTTGAATAAATTCAACTGCGTCGCCCTTTTTACACAAGTGTTCTGAATTTCCTGAATAGCTTGAATATGGAATTTTATTATTCATGTTAAAACCGCCATTGAATATTTTTTTCTTCTTGTTAATATCTTTCAAAAATGGAGACATCAACATGTTTAAAATTATAAATGAAAAATTTGGAAATATTGACTCTGTCACATTAATAAATCAGCAGCATGGTATAGAACTTCAAATAATCAATGGGTTTGGTGCTGTTTTAAATAAATACATTGTAAATAACAGTCCATTCTCTTTTATTTGTGGCTATCAGAATTATGATGAACTGATCAACCAACATCCGTTCTTTTCCCGCAGTGCTAAATTATTTCCTTTTCCAAACCGTTTAAACTTAGGTCGCTACAGTTTCGACAACCAAAACCATCAACTCCCAGCTAACTTCCCTTGGTCTGATCACGCCGTACATGGCTTGCTCTACAACCAACCTTTTTCAATCAAAAACAGCGCAGCCAATGAAAAATCAGCCAGTGTGACGCTGCAATATCAGACATCATCTTTGCACCCTGCTTTCCCGTTCGCTTTTAACCTTGAAGTCACCTTCACTATCGACACAACGGGTAAGCTCTCTTGCTCAACAACTGTCTCTAATTGTGGTGATTTCGCCTTCCCATTCGGTGATGCTTGGCACCCTTATTTCTCGCTCGGCAATGACCTAGAACAGTGTGAATTGACTATGTCGCCTTGCGCTGAGGTCGTACATGAGAACGACCTACCCAATGGTGAAAAACAGGTTTTTGACCGTTTGTCTTTAGGTGACTCCCTGACCAGTCAAAGCCTAAATCACTGCTTTGAATTTGATTCGAAAACAACCAACCAACTGACTTTGACGCGCTCAGATTCATCAGCTGCGATTCACTATCAACAAGATGCAAGCTACCCATTCGTTCAGCTGTACACGCCGGCTAGCGAGCAAAGCATTGCAATAGAACCAATGACTTGCCCTGCAGATGCATTCAATAACCAAATTGGCTTACTGACGCTTAGCCCGAACCAGTCTCAAACCTTCAATTGGCAATGCCAGGCCAGCTATCAACCAAAATAAAACAACACTAAAGAGAAACCAAAAAGCAATAAAGGGCGCATAAAGCGCCCTTCTCTTTGTTAGCCTAATACCACTTCTACCATGTGCTCACCCGATGTAAATACCGGTGCTTTGTTGCCTGAAATCAGGTCACCATTGACCTTCATTTCAACCACACCTTTACACACATTGTTCGGGTTCGAGACATGGATGTTATATGTCGCGCCACGGAACTGACGACGGACTTTGAATTCAGGCCACTCAGCCGGAATACAAGGGTCCACCAGCAAACCATCCACTTCAGGACGAACACCCAGAATCCACTGCGTACCTGCAACGTATGTCCAAGATGAAGTACCAGACAGCCATGCATTACGACCTAAGCCGAACTGTTTATGTTCGTCACCCAAGATGTTTTGTGGGTAGCAGTATGGCTCTGACTCGAAGGTATCAATATCGTCGTTCTTCGAAGCCGGATTAATTTGACGGTAGTACTCATAAGCACGCTCGCCGTTGCCCATTTTCGCTTCTGCGATAATCACCCATGGGTTTGAATGCAGGAAGATACCGCCGTTCTCTTTCGCACCCGGTGGGTATGTTGATACGCCACCTAGCTGTGGATCAAAGCCGTTGTAACCCGGTGTTGAAAGTTTGATGCCATTGGTGGTGTTCAGTTTGTTGTAAACCGAATCTAGCGCTTGCGTTGCACGTTCTTGAGTCGCGAAACCAGAAATTACAGGCCAGCTTTGACCGTTAGTGTAGATCTGCCCTTGCTCATTTTTATGAGAACCGATTGGCAAACCTTGCTCATCAAAGTAACGAACGAACCACTCGCCATCCCAACCGCACTCATTCACCGTACTCTGCATCTGTTGGTACTGATCTTTAAACTTAGTCGTCAGTTGCGCTTCGCCACGTAGCTCACAAAGGTCCAGCATATCGAGCAGGGCTTTGCCGTACATGTTGGCTACCATCATCGACTCAGCACCCGTTGGCAGGTTCACCGTGTCATTCCAGTCTGCAAAACCTAGCAGCGGTAGACCGTGCTCACCAGTATTGGTGTAGGTAAATTCAATCGCGCGGCACAGGTGGTTCCAAACTGTTCCCGTTTCGATTGGGTTGCCCGCTTTGTCTTTTTGATAGAACGGGATCTCTTTATTCAAGAAGTCTGCATTGCCCGTTTCTTTCACATATTGCGTCACCGCGTAGATGATCCACAGGTGATCATCACCGTAGTAATCCGGGCGATCTTCTTCTTCACGTGAGTCACCAGCGTTCGCTTCCATGGTTGAGGGGAAGAACTGATGCATCGCCGAACCATTGGTGTTTTGCACCGATAGTAGACGCTCAATAAACTCTCGCGCCTCTTCTGGCATATGAGTAATCACGCCCAACGTATCTTGCGAAGAATCACGGAAACCGATGCCACGTGCGCCATAGCCAAGCTGGTACAGAGACAGGTAACGAGACCAGTTTTTGGTGGTGTGACACTGACGTGGGTTATGTACGTTAAGCATCGAGTTCATAGCAGGGTCTGGTGTTTCAACCTGAACCGCTTGCAAGTATGTGTCCCAGTGCTCAGCCAGTTCAGCGAAAGCTGAATCAACCACTTGATGGTCACGATATTTAGCCAGCAGAGGAAGTGCAGCTTCTAGGCTCTGTTCTTGTGCAATTTGTACAACCGTACGTTCTGTCTGCTCTGGAGATAACCATCCTAAACGCAGATTTAGTGCACCAATGTTATCGCCACGCAGACACTCTGTATTGCCAAGCTCATCATTTTCTAACGCTTGTGGGGCAGCCCAAGTACCGTAGCCAAACTGACCTAGGAATGATTGGCGATCACCATCAAACGACGTCGCAGGGCGATCCGCGGTCATCAGGTTTACTGCATAGTCACGCTTCATGAAAGCATACTGCTCAAGCACGGTGTGACCCGACTCCTGCTGGTGTGCTTTCAGTGTCATGGTTTGTGGAACCCAATCCGCATTCAATAGCTGCTTAAGTGCATCAAAGTGTGTGAATTCGTAGACAGGCACTACATCAACGTGCAGCGCTTTGTCTGACATGTTGGTGACTTTGATGTCTTGTAATAGCACTTGGTCAGCTTTTGGTACGAAGAACGTCGCTTCACAACGCACACCAAACGCTTCCGCAATGATGGAGGTGTAAGACAAGCCTGTGTGGTTTTCAAACTTATCAAGCGGCTTCAGAGTCGGTGTATAGAAAGGTGAGAACACCTCTACGTTGCCCGCTTCATCACGCACCTTGAGGTACAGAGTCGAGCCTTTGAAATCTGAGCTTGGCAGCTGAGCAATGTACTTGGTAATACGGTTCAGTGCGGGGTCGCCCTTACACAACAACACACCGCCGTTGCTATCGACAATGCCACCGAAATCTAATGTGCCCACGTAGTTACACCATTTGATCGGTGTGCATGGTGTGGTTGCTACGTATTCTTTGTTTTTATCGTCAAAATATCCGAATTTCATCATCACTATCCCTAGCCCCTCCCAAATCAGGAGGAGCCAAAACAATTTGTCGTAAGTTGGTTGGAGTCAGCTCAATGGCTGATTTAAATTGACTAGCTAGCTCGCTAGCGAGTTCTCACTCAGTGCATCGAACAGGTGGAAAGCATCCAAATCCAAGTAAAGTGTCAGCTCTTTCACGTCCACTTCAGCGGCTTGGGTTTCAACCATCAGCGGTTGACCACCAATTTCTGTTTTCAGAAGAATGCTCGCGCCCAACAGTTCCTTGTCTTTGATTTTCACAGGGAATGGCAGCACTCGGTCGTGGTCGACTTGCTCAGCACGTAGATGGATATCTGTTGGACGAACACCAAAGTGAAGCGCTAGGTTTTTAGAGGCCAGAGACTTAAAACGCTCCGGCAGTGGGATATGAACATCGCCAAGTTCAACAAAGTATTCGCCTTCTTTTTCAATCAGCTTCGCTTCCAACATGTTCATTGACGGGTTACCAATGAATTGCGCGACAAATTTGTTAGCTGGGCGTTGGAACACCTCGGTTGGTGTGCCCACTTGAGCAACATAACCGTCTTTTAGGATCACGATGCGATCCGCCAATGTCATCGCTTCGATCTGATCGTGAGTTACGTAGATCGTTGTGGTTTTTAGTTCGCGGTGTAGGTGTTTGATCTCTTCACGCATCACGCCACGAAGTTTTGCATCTAGGTTAGATAACGGCTCATCAAACAAGAAAACCTTAGGTGTACGAACCATTGCGCGACCCATTGCCACACGCTGACGTTGACCACCAGAAAGCTCTTTTGGCTTACGGTTCAGTAGCGGGTCAAGCTCTAGCATTTTCGCCGCTTTTAGTACTTCTACGTCGATTTCTGCTTTCGGCATGCCTTTCAGTTTTAACGCAAAGGCGATGTTCTCGTACACCGTCATGTGTGGGTACAGAGCGTAGCTTTGGAATACCATCGCCAAATCACGGTCTTTCGCGTCGACTTTATTCATCAACTTACCGCCAACCACAATGTCGCCAGAGCTGATGCTTTCAAGACCCGCAAGCATACGTAGCGTTGTCGATTTACCACATCCAGATGGGCCAAGGAAAACCACGAACTCACCGTCTTCAACTGTAAAATCAAACTCTTTGACAACTTCAACATCACCGAATGATTTTTTGATGTTTTTAAATTCTACTTTAGCCATTATCTGTTCT
The DNA here is from genome assembly GCF_024347415.1 of Vibrio crassostreae. Taxonomy (NCBI): domain Bacteria; kingdom Pseudomonadati; phylum Pseudomonadota; class Gammaproteobacteria; order Vibrionales; family Vibrionaceae; genus Vibrio; species Vibrio crassostreae. Next base: position 1,759,283 of record NZ_AP025477.1, on the reverse strand, counting down.
CCTCAGCGCGCTCTAGAAGCATATTTCGGTACGCAATTGCGCTCTGTTTCAATGTTCTTTCTTGGGTGGTGTAATCAACGTGGACGATGCCAAAACGCTGGCAGTAACCGAATGCCCACTCAAAGTTATCCATCAGACTCCAAGCGAAGTAACCATCCACTTTCACACCGGCTTCAACTGCGTTGTGAACCGCTTCGATATGACCTTGGAAGTAGCGAACACGTTGATCATCCATCACTTGTCCATTAACGCGCTCGTCGTTACCTGCAGCACCGTTCTCCGTAATGTAGATAGGCGGCATATTTTCGTAGCGAGCATCCAGTCTTACCAATAAATCAGTTAGGCCTTGTGGGTTGATCTCCCAACCGATGTAAGTGTGTTCAGCATCGGTTTGCTTGACTGATTCAATATCACCATTCTCGTTAAAGCGAGCGACATTGCGTGTGTAGTAGTTGATACCAATGTAGTCGACAGGTGCGCTGATGATGTCTAAATCACCTTCAAGGATCATTGGCATGTTCATCGCTTGACGCTCAACCACTAACTGCGGATATTCACCCTTTAATACTGGGTCGATAAACCAGTGGTAGTTCTCCGCTTCGCAGTAGTCTGCGGCGCCTTGATCTTGTGGTGTTAATGGATAAGCCGGAGTCGCGTTAAATACCACGCCATGCTTAGCATGAGGCGCATTCTTACGAAGAATCGGCATCGCCAAACCGTGTGCCAACATTAGGTGGTGAGATGCTAAGTAGCCCTCTTTCTCACCCTTGATGCCTGGCGCGTGTTCGCCCCAACGGTAACCAAGGAATGCAGACACAAACGGTTCGTTCAATGTTGTGTAAACATCAATCTTGTCGCCAAAGTAGTTACTCACGACTTCTGCGTATTCCGCAAATTTGTAAGACGTTTCACGGTTTAGCCAACCGCCTTTGTCTTCAAGGTATTGTGGCAGATCCCAGTGATACAAAGTCACATACACCTTCATGCCACGAGCATGACACTCATCGATGATCTGCTCATAAAACTCTAGGCCTTGCTGATTCACCACACCGTCTTGCGGCAGAATACGTGGCCATGCAATTGATAGGCGGTAAGCATCAACGCCTAAGCCTTGAATCATCTCGATGTCTTGCTTCCATAGGTGGTAGTGATCACATGCCACATCACCATTGTCGCCGTTATCTACCTTACCTGGCGTCTTACAAAACGTGTCCCAGATAGACGGTGTACGACCGCCCTCTTCAACGCCGCCTTCAATTTGGTATGAAGATGTCGCGACACCGAATACAAATTCCTTACTGCGTAACTTTGAATCACTTGGAAGTTGAAATTTATGCATTGTTATAACCCTTAAACCTAACCTTTAACTGCGCCGGACGTTAAACCACTGATCATCTGTTTCGATGCGAACAGGTATGTAATTACGAGTGGTAAAATTGAAATTGTGGTGCCTAGCATTACCGCACCCCATGGCGTATTCGGAATACCTTGAACGCTTCGTAGCGCCTGTGTAATCACATAATTGTCTGGGTTATTTAGCACCACAAGAGGTTGCATAAACATGTTCCAGAAGAAGACGAACTGCACGATAGCCAATGTTGCAAGTGCTGGCTTCATTAGTGGCAGTACCACGCTCCAGTACGTTCTGAACTCGCCTGCGCCATCTAGTTTCGCCGCTTCTAATAGCTCTTTAGGAATCGATGCAATCACGTGCTGACGCATCAAGAAGATACCAAATGGCGTGGTTGTGAACGGTAGCCATACAGCCATGTGGTTATCGAGCAAGCCTAAGAATTTCACGATCATGAAGTAAGGGATCAAGCTAAGCACAGGCGGAATCGCCATTGAGCCAACCAGCATACCGAACAACACGTTCTTACCGCGGAACTTAAACACAGCAAACGCGTAGCCACCCATGCTACAGAACAGCAGTGAGATGGTGGTGCCTAAGAAAGCCACGTAAATCGAGTTAAACATCGCTTTCCAAAACGGCATGATTTCCAGCAGTTTTGCGTAGTTCACCATTAGGCTATCGCCAATCGCAAAGCTGATGCCTGAACCGAAGATCTCCGAACGGTCACGTGTTGAAAGCAGTGCTGACCACACAAACGGGAACACCGTAATGATTGCGGAAACAACCAGTAATATGCCGAGCATAACCATCAAGATCTTAGTCATGATGTACATGGTGCGTTCACTTGGCATTAGGCCACTTAGTGGTGAGGTATTTGTCTTAATTGATGTCGACATCTTAATGTTCCCCTAAGCCTTTCTTACCGAAGAATAAAAATTGAACCAAGGTACACGTTGCGATGAGTGCAAACAGGAGCCATGAAATCGCTGACGCTGTGCCCATTTCTAACCATTCCCAACCCACTTTGTAGAGGTACATAGAGATAGTTAGACCTGATTGACCCGTACCACCTGTACCACGTGTTAGAACGAACGGTTCTTCAAACATTTGCAGATTACCGATGATGGTCATCGTGATAGCAAAGAATATGAATGGACGAATCATTGGTAGTGAAATGTTCCAGAAGCGGCGGAAGGCGTTAGCACCATCCATACGAGCAGCTTCTAAAATATCTTTAGGAATCGTCATTAAACCTGTGGTGTAAAGGACGATGTTAAAACCGGTGTATTTCCAGAAAACCATGATCGCGATAGACGGCTTCACCATAGTCGCATCGTCTAACCAACGGATTGGTTGGAAATCGTTAACCCAAGCAAACGCCCAACCAAACAGCGTGCTATCGGCCAGTGCCATTAGCGTTTGGTTAATGATTCCTGAGTTAGGAGAGTACATATTGAAGAAAATCAGTGACGCTGCGACCGTTGATGTGATGAACGGTAGAAAGTACGCCGATGTTAGCCAGTGACGCATACGGTCACCCATTGAAACCAACATGTAAGCCACTGGAATAGCGACTAAGTGCTGAGCCACACCCGATGTGATTGCTAGCCACAATGTGTTCTTTAATGAACGCCATAGCCACGGGTCAGTCAATGCAATGTGATAGTTCTCAAAACCAACGAACTGCATTGCGTCCATGCCCTGTACTGGGTTCCATTCGTGGAACGACAGGTAAACAGAGAACAACAGCGGGAAGATCCCAAATACAGAAAAAATGATCAGAAACGGCAGAAGGAATCCATACGGTGTAAGCGCTTTCATATTCAGACGAGAAAAAAGGCTTTTGTCCGCAGATTCTATCGTTGTGCTCGCTGTATGATTCATAGTAACGACCTCTTAAAAAAGGAAGCGCGTTATCCACGCTTCCTCACTTACTCAAAATAAAAACTAATTAAAGATTACGCGTACGACGCTTGATTAGACGCTCTGCCTCTTTCAATGCAGTCTCGATGTCCTTACCTTCATCAAGCACTTCCATCAATGCGTTCTCTAAAATTATAGAACGTGCTACGTGGTCGCCTTGAGCTGGAGATACTGGCTTGATGTTCTGCGCCACTTCAGCAAATAGAAGACGCGCTTTCTGCCCACCTAGGAACTCCATCTCTTCTTGGAAAAGCTCATCGTCATACGTGGTGATGTTCGCAGGGAAAGCAGCAATCGTTTCGAAGTGCTTAAGCTGTACTTCACGGTCAGTTGTCATGTATTCAATAAGAGCCCAAGCTTCGTCTGGGTTATCTGATTGAGTTGGAATTGAAAGGAATGAACCGCCCCAGCTGCCGTAGATGCCATCAGGTAGGTTTTCTACTGCCCATTTACCTTTGGTTTCAGGAGCAATCCAGTTGTTTAGGTGACCAAGTAGCCAAGCGCCAGAAAGTTGAGTTGCAAATGTGCCGTTGCGGAAGCCTTCGTACCATTCGTTAGACCAAGCCAGAATGCGGCCATCTAAGCCTTTGTCTCGAATCTCTTTTGCCACTTCAAAAGCGTGAACAAAACGCTCAGATGTCACCACTGGGTTGCCATCTTTATCGAAGTAAAGACCTTCACCTTCAGGAACTGTTGTGAAGATGATCGCTTGTGCAACGTCGGCTGCTGAAGCGATAAGTTGTACGTTTTGCTCTTTCAGTTTTTCACCCGCAGCGATGTATGAATCCCAATCTTTGATTGCGTCTTCTACATTGATGCCTGCTTTTTCAAACACGTCGGTGCGGTAGTACATAACACCTGGACCAAGATCGACAGGGATGCCGTACATGTCGCCGTCAGCGCCTTTGCCTTGCGCCCATGCGTATGGAGCGAATCGTTCTTCGTATTTATCTGCACCATAGTTTTCAGACAGGTTAACTAGGCCGCCAGAACCAACGAATGGACCGATTTTCTCAACGTCCACAACAATCACATCACCCGCACCTGAGCCAGTTGCTAGGTTAGTGGTTAGTTTTGTGTGGTGGTCACCGTGGTTATTCATAAGGTAATCAACTTTAATCCCTGTTTTCTTTTCGAAATCAGGCAGTAATACCTTCAGGCTGCTATCGAAATCAGGGAAACCGTCGAAACGAATTTCTTTGTCTGCTGCATTTGCAGCTGTTGTACCTAATCCTAAAGCAACCGCGCATGAAAGCGCTAAGGTCTTAAATTTCATGTTCTATCCTTAATGTTTTTATAGGGTAACGAGTAAATCCGATACCGAGTTTCTAGTGACCAACGTCGGCAGCAATTTAAAGTTCACGTCATGTTTGATTTTTTTTAGCTTTTGCAGAGTGAGCTGCACTGCTTCAATGCTCATCTCTTCAATAGGGAAATTAATGGTGGTCAAACTAGGGGTCAGATAGCGCGCGAAGATAGTGTTATCGAAGCCAACAAGAGAAACATCTTTCGGAACAGACAATCCCTCTTGATGCAGAACTTCGAAGGCGCCAAATGCCATGTGATCATTAGAAGCAAACACCGCCGTAAACTTACACTTACGGTTGATCAGCTTCTTCATAGCACTGATGCCAGTCTCTTCAGTAAAGCCCGCTTCCGAGACTAAAGCTTCATCGTAAGGCACACCCGCTTCTTCCAAGGCCTTTCGATACCCCTGCAAACGCCCCCTAGCGTCTGCTTTATCTAAAGGCCCGGTAATACACGCGATATCTGTATGTCCCTTTTGCAAAAGATATTGAGTAGCAAGTAGCCCCCCGACTTCGTTATCAATATCAATGCAACTCATCGCCATTTCTGGGATGAAGCGGTTAATTAAAACCACAGGAGTCCCCTGTTCTTCCAATTCAATTAAATAGTCATCACTGAGCAGTTGAGTATGAAGAATCAAAGCATCAACACGACGCCCCAACAGAAACTCCACCGACTCGCGCTGCCCTTGTTCGGTGTTCGAGCCCGCCGCAACAACAGCGTGGTAACCAAAGCGGCGTAGGTTTTCTTCTATGCTATGCAAGATGCCTGAATAGAAAGAGCCACCAAGTTCTGGAACAACAACGCCAACACTACCGGTACGACTTGAAGCTAAGGCTTGAGCGATAGAATTCGGGCGATAACCCAACTCCTTGATCGCTTTTTCAACCTTTAATTTCTTGTCATGACTCACTCTACTGGTGCCGTTGATCACTCTAGACACTGTCGCTTGAGACACACCTGCATGTTCTGATACGTGTTTAATTGTCGCCACTCGAACCTCGATACTTCATTAGCTTGTAACCGCTTACAAAACGATTATTAAGAAATTACGTATTCCTTGAAGTGAGTGTCATCACACTAAACTTGGAGGTGAAAAGGCCAGTTGTGGAAATTATGAAAGCGCTTACAGATTCACTTCACGCCATGAAACTGTTTCATGAGATTATTGTTAATACTATCAGGACGCCTATCGGTTACTTGTTCTTCAGATCAAACAAGCACGTCTAAACTCAGTTTTTCTATCAGCGCGATTGGGTGATGTTTTCGATTCGAGTCGTTATGTCTTTATTGCTACTGATGCTTAACCATGCATAATCACGATCAGTACAGAGAAACCTAAATATACTAGAGACACGATGGAAGAAAGTCTCATAGTGCATCCTTGACCTAGTGGCGAAAAAAAGGGCACAAAAATGTGCCCAAGAATGGAGTTAATTGAAACGTGCCCTAATCAATCTGCCTTTAGGGCTAAAATGGACAGTATTTACGTACTATTGAAAAGCATGGATATTCGAAAGCATGGCTCTTTGAAAATATGCCGAATTCAAAGAGCCGCTCTTTCTATATCGGTGATTACCACCAAGCTTCAAACATTGCGCCGAACGACAATGTGTCAACATTCGTTGTCTTCACTGTGTTGCCTTTGGTTTCTACATCACCCACAGTTGTGTAGAAACGAAGCATTGGACGGCTCCAAGGTAAGCCACCTAGAGAAACGTTTTGAGAAAGCGTTACTTTCCATGCGTTCTCTTCACCGTCGTCATCGTAATCAACCATGCCGTAGCCCGCTTCTAACCATGTAGAATGAACATCATCCCATTGGTACTGTGGACGAACGATACCAGCGTATTCCGTGTTCTCGCGATCTAGGTCTGAGCCAGAGTTGTCTTTATATGACACTAAATAGTCGATGATGAACTTGTCTGTCGCTGCATAGCTACCTTCAACACTTGCGTACAACGTTTGGTAGTCACCTTTCAGGTCATATACTGACGAATCCGCACCGTCACCATACTTAACAACCAACTTGTTAGACTCACCCAAGCCTAATGTCGCGCCTACTAAGTATGCCGTTTCATCACTAACTTTTGGCTCACCAGCTACGTCAGCTTCATCAGAAGCAAAACCGTAGTTCGCATAAAAATCTAAGTTACCAATACCAGCATTAATGCTATGCAATTTTGCAGTCACAGCGTATCGGCCGTTATCATTTACGAGGCCGCCTTTCACTTGGCCAACGAAGCCCATGTCTAGCTTGGCGCCACCGAAATCTAAGTTGTTAAAACCAGCACCTTGACCATCGTGTGTCATCCAGAAGTAATCGTTCAAACCTTGTTGCGGACGTTGATGGAAGTCACGACCAGCCCACATGTAAAGCTCAGGCTGGCTTTCAAATACGTTGGTTACACCTGCGTACATTTTTTTCATACTTAGGCCGCCGTCGTCAGCCCAAGCGTCAGCTTCCCAATGGTCAGCCATGAACACGATGTCCCAGATAGCACCGTTGTCAGCTTGGAAAAGCTTAGCTAACTGAACTTCACCGCCATTAGCTTCGTTACCTAAACGACCAACAGAGCGACCCGTTGTACCGATGTCTACATAACGCTCATCACCACTCTTGTAGTGAGCGCCGTAACGAGCATAACCAGAGAAGACGATGCCATCTGGCACCTTAGTTTCTGCAGTTAAAACCGCGGGTTGTTGATCGTTAACATAATCAATGTCAACAACCTTAGACTCTAGCTCTTGGATTCGTTTTTCTAATGCTTCGATATTAGTATCAGCAGCAAAAGAAGAAAGTGAAGCAAGCGAAGCCGCCACTGCGACTGTTATTGGCAAAAGCTTAAATTTTTGCATTGTAATTCCCTATTATTTTTTTGAGTTTTCATCGAACAGGGAAATATTAAGCAATGAAAGCGTTGAAAAGTTAGTCGCTGTTCACACTGATAAATTAGCTTAAAACCCATGAAACTTTTAGAAAGTTCACAGCTAAAATTATCAATTAAATATCAACCACCTACACTAAACACTTCGTAAAATAGCAGCTTGAAATCGCTTTCATTTCATCAATAATGGCGGGGTCTATCACGGAAAACAGAGTGTAAAAGTGGGGGAAATATGGTGCAGCTTTGATTGGCTTTCATATATATGAAAAACCTCAAAGTCTGCGCTAGATTTTGAGGTTTTATTGGAAGGGTAATGTCTGATATTGGGAAAATTAGCTCAACGTTTCAACGCCCATATTAAACAGGGTAAATGCATAGGATAGCCTTAATTAATGGCATTCCGGCACCATGATCCGCATTGACATCAATACGAATCATCCCAGGCGCACCACCTTCATACTTGTCTTGCAGCTCAGCCATGAACTTATAAGAGTGTGCAGATACCACGCGGTCGTCGTGATCCTTCTTTTATATGCTGTAACGCTATGACTCTACTCATCAAAACATGGAGAAAACTCATAGCATTAGAAATAGTGTGAAATCGTCAGGTAACGCGTTCTGATGTGTTCGATCAGTAGCTTAATTTTGTTCGGGGGCTGGCGAGTAAAAGGGTACACCGCATAAATACCCAACTTTTTGCCAACTAAATCCGGGAAAATGTCCACCAGCTGACCATTGCGAATATCGTGATAAACCAGACAACGTGGCACATACGCGACCCCATGACCGCCCAGCGCCGCTTTTCTCAATGCAGTCGCGTTGTCTGTCGAGAAAGAGCCCGAAACACGCACGATATATTTGTCGTTGTCTGTACAACCGTCTTTGCTATGCAGAAACTGCCACTCACTCGCCCCTGTGGTTTGATAGGCGTATTGCAAGCAGTTGTGCTCCACTAAGTCTTTGGGCTGCATCGGTTTACCGTTCTTGGCAATATAAGAGGACGAGGCACACACTACCCATTGAGAATCCAATATGTGTCGCGCAATCAAGCTGGAGTCTTCTAGGTAACCGGTACGAATCACCAAGTCCAAACCATCTTCTACTAAGTCCACAAAGCGATTGTCCAGTGACATATCGACTGTTAAACCTGGATGCATATTACAAAACTCAGCAACGGCGTCTGCCAGAATCAAATCTCCAGAGATAGTAGGCACTGACATTTTGATATGACCGCTGACATTTTCACCAAAGCCTGAAACTGCGTCCATAGCCTCTTGAGTCGCCTGCTTCACATTTTTGGCTCCGTGCAAAATTGCCTTGCCCGCCTCAGTCAGGGTCAATTTACGCGTCGTTCGATATAATAATTGCACGCCAATTTCTTCCTCTAGGCGTGCAATTCTTTTACTAACTACCGAATTTGTAAGGTTATTTTGCTCTGCTACCTTACTGAAACTGCCCAGTTCTACTACCTGTGAAAACAGGATCAAATCATCTGCTCGCATCTGATTATGCCAATTTTGGAATTAATTATTTTCATTATTTCCCTATATCAATAAAAAATAAAGGGGTAAATTCACGCCAAATTAACAAAACAATTACAAAAGAGTCATTCCAATTACAAGATTCGCACCTAAATGGTTCCCGCTTAGAGGCCAATAGCGAATCAAAAATGACAACCCATAACGTGTTATCTACTTCAAACATGAACGTTTGAAAACAGTACGAGGAAGTACCCATGAGTGAAACTCTACTAGCTCTATTGGCCTTTTCACCAATAGTTGTTGCAGCGATTCTGCTGGTCGGCCTGAACTGGCCTGCGAAAAAAGCGATGCCAGTGGCATTTGCATTAACCGTTGCTATTGCCCTATTTGCTTGGGATATGTCTGGCACTCGCGTGCTGGCTTCTGTATTTCAAGGCTTCGGCATTACCGTGTCGGTTCTCTGGATTGTGTTCGGCGCCATCTTCTTATTAAACACTTTGAAACACACCGGAGCTATCACCACCATCCGTAACGGCTTCACGGACATATCCGCTGACCGTCGTGTTCAGGCGATCATCATCGCTTGGTGTTTCGGCTCCTTCATTGAGGGGGCATCTGGCTTCGGCACACCTGCAGCTATTGCAGCACCGCTACTGGTTGCTATCGGCTTCCCTGCGCTTGCTGCGGTACTGATGGGCATGATGATCCAATCGACACCAGTATCATTCGGCGCGGTTGGCACTCCAATTATCGTCGGTGTGAACAAAGGTTTGGACACGCACAACATCGGTGAAAGCCTGATTGCTCACGGCTCTACTTGGGATGCTTACCTACAACAAATCACGTCAAGTGTCGCGCTGATTCACGCTTCTGTCGGTGTGATGATGCCTGTGCTGATGGCAATGATGCTGACTCGTTTCTTCGGTAAAAACAAAAGCTGGACTGAAGGTTTAGATATCCTACCGTTCGCACTGTTCGCGGGTGCTGCTTTCACTATTCCTTACGCACTGACTGGTGTCTTCCTAGGCGCAGAATTCCCATCATTGATTGGTGGTCTGGTTGGCCTAGCAATTGTGGTTACTGCAGCAAAACGTGGCTTCCTAGTTCCAAAATCAAAATGGGATTTTGAAAGCGAAGACAAATGGCCAGCAGAATGGCTAGGTTCTCTGAAAATCGATCTAGACGACAACCAAGGCCACAAGAAGATGAGTATGGCGATGGCATGGGCACCTTACGTGCTGCTCGCTATGACTCTGGTTGCTAGCCGTGTGAGCCCTGAGTTCAAAGGCCTGCTTAAGAGCGTGAGCTTATCGTTCAGCAACATCCTTGGCGAGACTGGCGTAAGCACTGCTATTCAACCTCTGTATCTACCAGGCGGCATCTTGGTCTTCGTCGCGCTAGTTGCGGTTCTAATGCAATCACGCAGCGCAGCTCCACTGGCTAAAGCCTTTGGTGAGTCGAGCAAGACACTGATTGGTGCAGGCTTTGTATTGGTGTTCACCATCCCAATGGTTCGTATCTTCATTAACTCTGGTGTTAACGGCGCTGATTTGGCAAGTATGCCAGTAACTACTGCCAACTTCGCAGCTGACCTAGTCGGCGGCGCATTCCCAGCGCTGAGTGCCACGGTTGGTGCGCTAGGTGCCTTCATTGCAGGTTCGAACACGGTTTCAAACATGATGTTCAGCCAATTCCAATTCGAAGTCGCGCAAACTCTGACTATCTCTAGTGCAGTGGTTGTTGCTCTGCAAGCCGTTGGTGCAGCAGCCGGTAACATGATTGCGATTCACAACGTGGTAGCCGCATCAGCAACCGTGGGCTTATTAGGACGCGAAGGCGCAACCCTACGTAAGACAATCATCCCAACGTTTTACTACTTGGTGATGACAGGAATCATCGGCCTAGTGGTTATCTACGGCTTCAAAATGACAGACGCACTTATGTAAACCCGTAAGTCGTGACAAAAGTACTTGGCGTTAATACTCAATTCCCCGACTGCAACACCGTCTAACAAGACAGTTGATGAGTTTCGGAATGGATACTAAAACACATCAACACCCTCGGGTATTAACGCCATTTTATTAAGAATTAAAGCAGCCCAAGCCAAGCTCTCATAGAAGAGCAACATCCCAAGAATTTAGGACTGAAATTATGATCATATCCGCATCGACTGATTACCGCGCCGCAGCAAAAGCTAAATTGCCACCGTTTCTTTTCCACTACATTGACGGCGGTTCTTACGGAGAACACACCTTACGCCGCAACACGGCCGATCTGGCAGAAATCGCGCTCAAGCAACGTGTACTCAATGACATGTCGGATCTAAATTTAGAAACCGAGCTATTTGGCGAAAAGCTAGCAATGCCAATCGCACTGGCTCCTGTTGGTCTAACGGGCATGTACGCGCGACGTGGTGAAGTACAGGCAGCAAAAGCAGCAGATAACAAAGGCATCCCTTTTACGATGTCGACCGTGTCGGTATGTCCAATAGAAGAGGTTGCACCTAAGATTGAACGCCCAATGTGGTTCCAGCTTTACGTGCTCAAAGATCGCGGCTTCATGAAGAACGTGCTTGAGCGTGCAAAAGCAGCAGGCGTGACCACACTGGTCTTCACCGTTGATATGCCAGTACCCGGGGCACGTTACCGTGACATGCATTCCGGAATGAGTGGGCCAAATGCAGCAGTACGCCGCGTATTCCAATCTATGCGTCATCCTAGTTGGGCGGTGGATGTCGGCTTGCTGGGGAAACCACATGACCTAGGCAACATCTCTACTTACCGTGGCTCTCCTACCAAACTGGAAGACTACATCGGTTGGTTGGGTGATAACTTCGATCCGTCAATTTCATGGAAAGACCTAGAGTGGATTCGTGATTTCTGGGACGGCCCAATGGTCATCAAAGGTATTCTCGACGAAGAAGATGCAAAAGACGCGGTGAGATTTGGCGCAGACGGCATCGTCGTTTCAAACCACGGTGGTCGTCAGCTTGACGGCGTTCTATCAAGTGCCAAAGCGCTGCCTGCGATTGCTGACGCAGTTAAAGGCGACACCAAGATTCTGGTCGACTCAGGTATCCGGACAGGTTTAGATGTGGTTCGTATGATGGCAATGGGCGCGGATTGCACTTTGCTTGGCCGTTCTTTCGTTTACGCATTAGCAGCGCAAGGACAAGCAGGTGTTGAAAACCTACTCGACCTTTACGATAAAGAGATGCGTGTTGCGATGACATTAACAGGTGCAAAGACAATCAAAGACTTAACTCGTGAATCTTTGGTGGGGTTAGATTAACCCGCCACGACTCGGATTCAGATTCGGACTAATGCTTTGGTCTACTTAGACTGAAGTTCAATCGGTGTCACAGCAATTCCACAGCCGTTGTGACACCGTTTAAGCACTGGAAAATAAAATTAAAAACTAGGGCGTGTTGATCTTTCGAGCTGATTTTTGCAGCGAGTTGCTGGGTATTTATACAAGGCAGAGGCGTCGATGTGTAGCTAGCCTACATGAGAAGCCGATAACGTAGTAGAAATGGCCAGCAAACGCTGCCCGAAGGGTTCGGCTAAAAGCGTTTTACTCTTTGTTGAGGGGGATTTGCTTAGAGTGACTAGGCTACTTCCCCCTCGCCGCGATTAAAACGCTTTTATCTCGAACAAAATTTAACCACGAAAGGTCAACACGCCCTAACCAGTGCCAAATAAGAAGCACAAGGAAGCAAAGATGGAGACAACCACATCTAATGAGCGAGTAGTAGACGCACAAGCTTATCAGCAGCTTGAAGCGATACTGGCTCAAAAAATAGAAACGGAACGCATTGTCACTCAAGAGGCAAAGCGCTTGGCTTACGGCACCGATGCGAGTTTTTATCGCTTGGTGCCGAAAATGGTTCTAAGGCTTAAGAACTTAGACGAAGTGATTTTCACCATTCAAAGCTGTCGTGAACTCGGTATTCACTTTACCTTCCGCGCCGCAGGTACCAGTCTTTCAGGGCAAGCGGTTTCAGATTCGATACTCATCACTCTGACCGATGACTGGCGTGGCCACGAAATCGTCAATAACGGTAATCAAATTATCCTGCAACCCGGCGTGATTGGCGCCGATGCTAATAAGTACCTCGCCCCTTTCCAACGTAAAATCGGCCCAGATCCAGCCTCTATCAACACCTGTAAAATTGGTGGAATTGCAGCGAACAACGCCAGTGGTATGTGTTGCGGTACCGCGCAAAACTCTTATCGCACCGTCGAAAGTATGAAAGTCGTACTCAGCGATGGCACCCTTTTAGACACAGCAGATAGTGCAAGCGTTGAAGCCTTCAAACAATCACACAAAGCGCTGTTTGATGGCATTGTTGAACTGCACCGTCAAACCAGCTCGAATCAAGAACTCGCCGACAGAATCCGTCATAAATACCGCCTTAAGAACACCACGGGCTACGCGCTCAATGCCTTGGTCGATTATCACGATCCAATCGAGATCATTAAACATCTGATGATTGGTTCAGAGGGCACGCTAGGCTTCATCGCTGAGATCACCTACAACACGGTGATTGAACACCCGAATAAAGCCTCAGCACTGTTAGTGTTTGCCGACATCGAGCAAGCCAGTAAAGCCGTCACTACTCTGTCTAAAACTCCAGTTGCCGCGGTTGAGTTGATGGACGGCAGAGCACTACGTTCAGTCGCGGATAAACCAGGTATGCCTGCGTTTATGCCGAGCTTAGATTTAGAAGCGGCGGCGATTTTAGTTGAATCACACGCCAGCTCCCAGCAGGACTTAGATTTACAATGTAAATCAATTTTGGACGCATTAGCTGATTACACGATTGTTGAATCAGTGCCTTTCACTTCCGATCCAAAGACAGTCGCAACTCTGTGGGGCATTCGTAAAGGTATGTTCCCAGCGGTTGGCGCGGTTCGTGAAGTTGGTACTACCGTTATCATTGAAGACGTGGCTTTCCCCGTTGAAAACCTCGCTAACGGCATTCGAGAACTGCAAGAGCTGTTCGATAAATACGACTACAGCGAAGCGATCATTTTTGGTCATGCCCTCGAAGGCAACCTGCACTTTGTGTTTACTCAAGGCTTCGACAGCCAAGAAGAGATCGATCGATACGGCGGTTTCATGGATGACGTTGCCGAACTGGTCGCGGTGAAATACCAAGGTTCACTGAAAGCAGAACACGGCACTGGCCGCAACATGGCCCCTTATGTCGAATTAGAATGGGGTAAAGATGGCTACGCCTTGATGCAACAAATCAAAGCGCTGTTTGACCCAGAAAGACTGCTCAACCCCGGCGTTATTATTAACGACAATCCAAATTCCCACATCACAGACTTAAAGCCGATGCCTGCTGCTGACGACCTTGTTGACCGCTGTATTGAGTGTGGATTCTGTGAGCCTGTTTGTCCGTCTCGCACACTGACCCTATCACCACGCCAACGTATTGTGCTGTACCGAGAACTGCAACGTCGCCGAGCAGCAGGTGAAGAGATAGAAGCTAGCGAGCTAGAAAAGACGTTTGAGTACCAAGGCATTGATACCTGCGCTGCGACAGGCCTGTGTGCCGAGCGTTGCCCGGTAGGCATTAATACTGGCGACTTGGTGAAGAAGCTTCGTGTTGCCAAATATCAGAAATTCACACCAATAGCCAAATGGACGGCGGATCATTTCTCCACCACCACTAAGCTGACCAAGGCTGGCCTCAAAACCAACCAAGTGGCGAGTAAAGTATTAGGCGCAAACACAGTCGGTAAGCTAACCAATGGCTTGCGCTCGATGACTAAAGGTGCGACACCCGTTTGGATGCCAGAAATGCCACAGTCCAACAGTCATACACTGACCTCTTCTCCAATGACGGCAGAAAATTCAAACAATCATAAGAAGGTAGTTTACCTGCCTTCGTGTGCTAGTCGAACCATGGGACAGCAAAGCGATGCGGGCGATCAACGTCCTCTAACTGAAGTGACCATGTCTTTGCTTAACAAAGCCGGATTTGAGGTGATTCTTCCGAAGAAGCTCGATGACCAATGTTGTGGCATGCCTTACGACAGCAAAGGAATGACCAACTTAGCTCAATCGAAAGCACAACAACTGGAAGAAGTCTTATGGCAAGCCAGTCGTCAGGGTGAATACCCAGTATTAATGGATACCAGCCCGTGTGCTAAACGCAGTATTGAGCAGTTCACCAAGCCATTAGAAGTGCTAGAGCCGACAGGGTTTGTGAACCAATACTTGCTTGAACATCTGACACTTGAGCCACTGCAAGAAACCGTGATGTTGCATGTGACTTGTAGCTCTCGTCGAATGGGCTTAGAAGGCGCGATGTTGAGCCTTGCTAAAGCCTGTACCGAAGAGGTCATCGTTCCTGAGCACATTCAATGCTGTGGTTGGGCGGGTGATAAAGGTTTTACCACTCCAGAGCTGAATGAAGCGGCGGTACACCCACTTAAGGAACAAGTGCCGAGCAACTGTA
Organism: Vibrio crassostreae; assembly: GCF_024347415.1. Lineage (NCBI taxonomy): Bacteria > Pseudomonadati > Pseudomonadota > Gammaproteobacteria > Vibrionales > Vibrionaceae > Vibrio > Vibrio crassostreae. The sequence goes on along the minus strand of NZ_AP025477.1, from coordinate 1,743,857 downwards.
CTCGTGGATTCAGTAACAGCCGAACCTGTGAGATAGGACTGTCACACCACAGTGGCATTCCATATCAATCAATCTTGTACTTGGTGGATGAAGTGGCGCAATAGCCCCAATTTCACTACTTAAGGTTTCAAGCAAATTGCCTAAACCTAAACGAAAAATGGCAGCCCAATCAGGCTGCCATTTCTTTATTCGGAAGTTTGAAACATGCGACTGAGCTGGTTGCTACTGAGCTAAATGTTACTGGATTAGTGGTTACTGAGCTAACGGCTAGACAGCTAAGCGCATCAACTCTTCTGGTGAGTAGTGTTCTGCTTCTGCGCCTTTGGCAATTAAGTCGATCATTTGAAACTCACTCATCTCACCGAACTCTTTGGTCAAGTAATCACGAAACGCTTTCTCGTTCGGCCACTTACCTCGCACGATATAGCCCTCTTCTTTGTCGAAGTCTTCCGTTTCAAAGAATGAAAAATCGGTCATACCAATATTGTGGCAATACAAAACGAGATACATAATTTTTCCTCAAGAATGGGGTTACTAATAAAAACTCACTGGCAGATAGAAATCAAGCTCAAACACTTCATCACTATTGAGAAAATGGTTCCGATGATAATGCACATACGCAGGAGTCGAGCGTTGTTTGAAACCAGAGGCCGGTAACCATTTTTCTAATACCATACTGATCTGTGGTAGCAGCTCACCATAACGGCCATTAAGTCGAAACACGGCATGCAAACCGCCGGGAATCACCATCTGATTAACCACACTGCGGTACTTAATCGGCTCATCAATCGCGATACAGGCTACATAGCGACACTGGTCCATTTCAACCCAAGCAGGGTTAGAGTGATGCAAACCAAACTGACTCGAAAAGTCACGCTGTTCAGAGTTCGCCCATGCTTTCAATATCAACCAAGCATTACGAATGGATCGGTTATAGCCCGTATGTCGAACATAAGCTGCCATTCGGTCTGATACTTCAACAATTTTAGGTTCCGGCAACTCCCGCTGCGAGACATTCAAATAGCCTGCCGCCACTTCGGGATCTTTAAGGTAAGGTTTTTCTGCGATCTGTAAGTCATGTTTACGCCACTCGCCCGGCGACATATTAAAGGTCGCTTTAAATGCGCGGCTAAACGAAGACACCGAGCTAAAGCCACATTTATGGGCGATCTCAACCACAGATGAGCTGGTATCGAACATTAATTGATTGGCCGCATACTCCATTCGAGTGCGTCGAATGTATTGATGCAATGACTCCCCTACCACACTTTTAAAGATACGATGAAAGTGTTGCTCTGAATACGCAGCGATCTCAGAGAGCGCTTTGGCAGACAAAGGTTGGCTAATGTCTTGGTGAATATGGAACAGAACATCATTGATTCGAGATATGTGTTGACGCGACATCGTTTAAATAGCATAAATGGACATGTTTAAGAGCATAAACGGACACGCTTATTTTTACAATTGCCGTGTAATATCAAGCGATAGAATAAAAACGAAAAACGACGAGACACAACACATGGAAATCGCACAGTCATTACAACAGATTCAATCTTCATACATTCGAGAGATCCTCGCTGCCGCAAGCGATCCAAATGTCATTTCATTGGCCGGTGGTTTACCCGATGCGAAAACATTCCCTATCGATTTAATGAAGCCTACACTAGAAAACCTAGCGAACATGCCTGAAGTTTTCCAATACGGCTCGACTGCGGGTTACGGCCCATTGCTTGACCACCTAACACAAAGCTACCAACTGCCAGAAACTCACACAGCAATGATTTGTACTGGCTCTCAGCAAGGTCTGGATTTGATTGCTCGTGCCTATGTTGATCCAAATGATGTGGTTGTGATGGAAGCACCAAGCTACTTGGGTGCGATGCAAGTGTTTGGTTTGGTTCAGGCAAACATTGTGACTGTGTCTCAAACTGAATTTGGCCCTAACCTAGACGAACTAGAAACGTGCTTCGCACAGCAATCTCCGAAGATGTTCTATGCGGTGCCAGATTTCCATAACCCGACTGGCGTTTGTTGGACAACAGAAACTCGTCAAAGAGTCGCTGAGCTGTGTATCAAGTACAACGTGGCATTCATTGAAGATGCGCCATACCGTGAGCTGCGTTTCACAGGAACAGAGCTGCCGTTGGTTTCATCTTTCTGCCCTGACAACTCTATCGTTCTTCGTTCATTCTCTAAGATTGCATCTCCAGGCTTACGTATTGGTGCGGTGACAGGTAAACGCAGCTACCTTGAGCCACTGATTAAAGTGAAGCAAGGCGCGGATTTGCACTCAAGCGTTCCTATGCAAGCATTGCTTGTTGGTCTTCTAAAACATGAAGATTTCAATCTGCACATGGAAAACATTCGCACCCTGTACAAGTCCCGTTATGAGGTTCTGTTTTCAGAGCTAGAAAAACAACTGCCTGCAGATTGCGTGTTAAAAGCCGTTGATGGCGGGATGTTCATTTGGGTAGAAATCCCAGAGTGTGACACTTTCGAATTAGCGAAAACCTTGCTATCGAATGGCGTAGCAGTAGTACCAAGCCCAGTATTCTATCCAAAGGCCGATGAAGCAAAAGCCGCGCTACGCCTAAACTTCACCAATGCTAATCCAGAAGAATTAACCGAAGCGGTAAAACGCTTAGCGGAAGTACTTAACCAAGCGTAGCCGCTGATTAAGTCAGACAGATTAATACCAAGGCCCTGCTGTAGTTTTACAGCAGGGCCTTTTTGTTCCTCAAACTGTAAGTCCACAAAAAGTGAGGTGATAAATAGCCCTACATTTGGTTGGTTTTTGTCCTACATCGCCTTGGTTATACTGCGGCGGATTTTAATAAGCCATCATGACAAGCTAGGTTTAGTTACCCAGCTATGATCAGAATAGGTAACCGCTCTGGATTTACGTTCCAGCTCGCAGAAAGGAAAAACCATGTCTCAATATGTTGTATGTGCTCTGTATAAATTCGTGGCACTTGATGATTACCAAGAAATTCGCCAACCACTAACCGACGTGTTAGAAGCCAACCAAATCCGCGGTACTTTGCTACTTGCAAGCGAAGGTATCAACGGTACTGTTGCAGGTAAGCGCGAATCTATCGACGCTCTTCTTCAATGGTTCAAACAAGATTCTCGTTTGGCTGATGTTGTTTACAAAGAGTCGTTCAACGAAGAACAACCATTCAACCGCACCAAGGTTAAGCTTAAGAAAGAGATCGTAACCATGGGCGTAGAGGGTATCGACCCACGCCACGTTGTAGGCACTTACGTGAAACCAAATGAGTGGAACGCTCTGATCTCTGATCCTGATGTGATTCTGGTTGATACTCGTAACGACTACGAAGTGGACATCGGCACATTCAAAAATGCTGTAAACCCAAACACTGAAACCTTCCGTGAGTTCCCTCAGTACGTTGAAGAAAATCTTGATCCTAAGAAGCACAAGAAAGTCGCGATGTTCTGTACTGGCGGTATTCGTTGCGAAAAATCAACAGCCTACATGAAAGAGCAAGGCTTTGATGAGGTTTATCACCTTGAAGGCGGCATTCTTAAGTACCTAGAAGAAGTACCAGAAGAAGAGAGCATGTGGGAAGGCGACTGCTACGTATTTGATGGTCGTGTTGCAGTTAACCACCAGCTAGAGAAGAGCGGTTACGACGTGTGTAACGCTTGTCGCCTGCCAATCACAGACGAAGACAAAGCGTCTGAGCACTTTGAGAAAGGCGTAAGCTGCCCTAAGTGTATTGATAAACACAGCGACGAGCAGAAAGCGCGTTTCCGCGAACGTGAAAAGCAAGTTCAGCTATCGAATGCTCGTGGCGAAACCCACGTAGGCGGCGATGCTGCTCACCTTATCGAGCAACGTAAAAAAGAGAAGCTTGCGCACAAAGAGCAACAACGTTCTGGTAAGAAAGCAAAGTAGGCTTTCTGATTTAGGCCTATAACTGTATAGCTCTAAACGTATAGCTTTGAATATATAGCTATGAACATTAAAAAGGGCGCAAGTTCGAGGATGATCCCTCGAGTTTGCGCCCTTTTTTGATCGCTTTACGGCTTTGTGTTTTGAACCACATTTCTTTCGAAAAATTACTTCTATACTGTTAATAATTCGACTAGAGAGGAAGTGCCAATGCTCAATGAAAACCATGCCTTTATCTTAGATTTCCCAGATCTTAAATTAGACATTGTTCAGCTCAACCACGACGACGAAAAATTCAAAGCAGACATGCAGAAGTACCACCAACTCGACTACGACATCCGTCAGCTAGAAATCTCTGGCAGCCCTATCGATGACGACAGCATGCACAACCTCAAAGTAGAACGCATGGAGCTCAAAGACTCGCTACACAAACAGCTCACGCGCCATCACGCGCTTAAGATCGTATAACAACTCATATGCTAGTGTGGCTAACTTAGCCACACTACTCTCCTTCTCAATGGGTTCATTTTTTGTAATCGAAACTACCTGCTACCCACCTGATTATTCACAGAGAAATCTAAGTAAGTACTGAATTGAAGCCCATCATCTTGAGTTTCAAAACTCCAACCCATTCGCTCACAAATTCGTTGCACAATCACTAGGCCACAACCATAGCCAGCATTGTAAGTCTCATTGCCATCATGACGGTTAGTGATCACTAATTGAGAACCTGTCACCACAATTCCAACATCGCCAACACTGTAGCTAAACGCATTTTTAATTAAGTTATTCAATACAATAGTAATAAAGCTCTCTGGCGCATACACAGTGACAGTCCCTTTTACGTCTAGGTTATAATTCGCATCCTGCTTGGCAAACAAAGGCGCCATTTCAAGCAGCTGATTCTGAACTTCGACTTCCAGGTCATAGTGACCGAAATGGTGCTCATCGATACTCTCTTTACCAAGCAGCAAAAACATTTCAGTCAGCACTCGCATCTGTTCACTCGCTTCTTGCAAGCGATTAATCGCTTTTAACGCAACAGGAGGTTGATTGGGTACTTTAGTTAGCAGATCAGCCGACCCTTTAATCACCATAATCGGGGTTCTAAGTTCATGAGAGGCAAATCGATTGAACTCCTCTTCCCGCTGAAAAAATCCTGAAATGTGATTCTTTGAATCTAAAAGTGTTTGCTCAATATGTCGTGTTTCAGCGTAAGACGTCTCGACTTCAAAACTTGGCTGCTCAGGGTGCATTTGCCCTATTTTCTTTTCTATTTGATTGAGTGGCCTCGACAGCGAGCGTACAACATAGATTCCATACAAAACCATAAAAATGGACGTTAAACCACCAAGCATGAGGGTGTAGTTGTGGAGGCTCCATTCATACTCGTCGAGGTAGTCGTCAGCGTCATCTTGAAACAAGATATACATCAACCCTTCGCCTGATGGGTGCTCGAATACGTAAAAGTGTTTATCTTCCGTACCCAACAGATGTTCATAGAAGCCGGGCTGTTTGTATCGAGCTAACCAATTAGGCAGTTCCGCTTCACTCCAGTAACTCGAAAACTCGTTTTGATTCGGCAACAACGCATCTTCGCCAAGTAACTGATATTCAGACGTATAACGGTTAGCTTCAGTGTCTAGCCAGTGATGGAGGCTGATCACTTCCATCTGGTTTTCAGCGATATAAATCACTGTCCAAAAAAGCCCGAACATGACCAAGGTCATCAAGCCAAAACTGCGGCGGATTTTTCGGTAGATGCTCGGGTAATCGCCGTGGCTTGAGCCGTTATGCTTTGAGTCGGTAACCTTGTCCATGAATAGTCTCTAATCGTGAATGTTCAAACCCTTTATCGAGCGCGTTACGCAGGCCATAAATATGACTTCGCAGTGCATCACTGCTTGGCGATTCATCACCCCAAATAGAATCAATCACTTCAGTTCTTGAAACAATCGCTGGAGCATGACGCATAAGGACTTTTAGTATCTTGAGCTGAATACGACTCAACTTAATAAGCCTACCTTCTCGGTATACCTCGTCGGTCTGCGAGTTGAGAGAGATATCGGCAAAACTCAGCTTTCCTATACCTTGGCGTGGCCCTCGGCTTGCCAATGCGTTGAGCCTTAAACTGAGCTCTTGCATGGCGAAAGGCTTAACCAAGTAATCATCTCCGCCCGCTTGAAAGGCCGCAATCTTGTCGTCCAACCTATCTTTAGCGGTTAAAAAAAGAATTGGCGTAGGGCATTGCACTTCTTCTCGTAACTTTTTGACAGCAGAAATACCGTCCAATTTAGGCATCATGATGTCCATGATAATCACGTCATAATGATTCTCAGACGCTAACTTCAATGCCGCTTCACCATGATAAGCACAATCGATCACCATCCCTTCCAGCTCTAGGTAATCGGCAATGGTTTCTGCAACATTGTGGCTGTCATCAACGAGCAAAACTTTCATCGATTTATTTCACCTTTCTTCACGAGTGCTTCACGTTTGAGTTTATAAGATACACCCTCAATAAACTAAATAAAGAGTATATAGATGAAAAAGTTAGCGCTGATTTCAGTTGTCGGTTTAATTCTAACTGGCTGTGGCGGTAGTGACAGCAATAGCAATGGAAGCAACGATAACAACACGCAAGCTCCATCAGCAGTTCAAGGTACCATTGACTCTGTTTCTGGCAACACCATTGTTGTGAATGGTTATAGCTATCAAGTAGACAGTGCGAACTACGCAGGTGAAAACGTGGCTATTACAGACCTAGAAAAGAATATGATGGTCTCCATTTCATCTAATGCTCGCAGCGCTTCAACTCACACTGGCGGGACTCAAGTTGGCCTTGAGCCGACCATCGTTGGTCTTATTTCAGACACCAACCATAATAATGGTACATTTAAAGTCAATGGCATCGCATTGACCTTTACAAATCTGTCAGGTGAAATTGAAAATGGCGATTGGGTTATGGTCTCTTCTTTACCGACAGCGAATGCAGGTTACAAAGTATTGTCTGTAGTGAAATTCGAGCACTCTAACTTAACAGAGTCGGTTGAAGTTGAAGGTTTGATTAGCGAGTTAGACAGCAACGCGAAAACATTCAAACTTGGCGCAAACCTAAGCGTTGATTATTCAAATTCCCACATCGACAACGATAGAAGCAGCAACGGATTATCTAACGGTCTTTGGGTTGAAGTGACAGGCTCAATGGTAGGCTCTGTATTGAAAGCAGATGAAGTGGAAGTCGAAGATTTTAGCGAAGTAAGCAATGACACGGAAATCGAAGGCATTATTACTTGGGTAGCTAACGACAAATCATCATTTGATTTAAGCTACAAAGGGCGCTTTGTTGTCAATGACAGCACTCGTTACGAAGATGGTAACCAATCAAGCTTGACCGTAGGTACAGAAGTCGAAGTAACAACGAAAAAAGCGAACGGCGAAAATGTTGCTACCGAAATCGAATTTGAACACAACGATGATTCGCAAGATTGGAATGATAATGACGTTGATTTTGAAGGCGAAGTTCAGAGCACAGATGACAAAACATTGAGCTTTGTTATTCAGACAACTGCAGGTAGTCAAACCGTCTACGTTAACCAAAATACTCGCTATGAAGATGGTCTAAGTTTCTATACTTTACAAGGTCAACGTATTGAAGCAGAAACGTATAAGGTGAGTAACCAATACATCGCTAGCGAAATCGAAGCTGAAGACAATAACTAACGCATAGAATATTCTTGATATTAAGTATAGAAGCCACGCACTACGCGTGGCTTTTTTGCATCAAAACAACCCACACCTAAAGTGCAGCCTACCTATTCAATTATGTTACTGTTTGCTTATTCAAAAGGCGTTTAAAAAGGAAGTAAAGTGGCAATAAAAGAAGAGAATATACAACTCCAACTCGTTTCCAGTTCTGAATTCGAAGAACTGTTTGCGTTTGTTAAGCAAGGGCTCTTCATACACGTAGATAACGTTTTCGGCTGGGATGACGACTTCCAACGCCAACGACTTTTAAACGATTACCATCCCTCTTGGTTTCATTGGGTATACCTTGGAAAACAAAGGGTTGGGCTTGTGTGTTTTAAGCCTTATGACAACGCATACCATATTCATCTGCTGATCATTTTTCCTCAAAACCAAGGCCGCTCACTTGGCAAGCAAGCCATGACTCTCATACATAAGAGAGCCACGGAAGAGCGACGTGAGCAAGTCACTCTGTCGAGCTTTAGAAGTAACACTCGCGGCATTAGTTTTTATCAGGCGCTTGGCTACCAAATTGTTGATGACAGCGATGAGAATTTTGTAGGGATGACTCTCACCCTAACTAACCATTTATAAACAGCCAGTTAGGTAGAAAGCGAAGTCCTAGCGATCAACTGACACATCCAAATTATTCAGCAACGACGGAAAACCCCAACCGTTCTCGCCTTCGACCACAGGTTCTCCGGTCAAATACTCAAACAGCGTTGGAGCCAAAGAGCCATTAGCTTCGATTTTCAATTGCTGAGAGTTATCGCCAATTGGCACTCCCCAGAATCCGATGAAGGCATCTTTCTCTAAGTAATCCTCACCAGCATGACGCCCCGGTACCTTAGTGTTGTAGCCAATTCCCGCTTTAGGGAACAAGTTAACCGTGCCAGCCCTATCTTCAAGGTAGATATTAGCCAGTTGATTTACTGAATCTGGTCGAGGTGTTGGTTGCGTCAATGAAGTCCACTCAGCACTGCTACACCACGTTGTCACATCCGCCTTAACCGCTCGGTTAATACATTTTTCAACCAATCGAGAATACTGTGCAAAATCAGCTTCGCTTGGTGATGCTAGGTATGGATTTAACCTTTGCGTATCGAGCAAAATCGGCGCTCGGTTGTCTTCCAATGACTCATAAAAAAGCTTGTCACCTTCACGTGTGATCAATTCATCGACCCGCTTTAAATCACGGTTGCCAATCACACGAACAGCGCAACGTTGTTGATCACATATGCTTTCTCTGACGACCATATAATCAAGACTCTCAGGCAAGCGTTGCGCTATCTGATTGATGATGTCGATATTCTGACCAGTTGGCGCCGCAATCGGAGACCACTGCGTGAGTTCTTGGTAAACCGGCTGAACCTGCCACCCGTGAGCCGAATTAAAGAAGTCCATCATGAAGTTACCACCAGCAGTAGAAGCAACCACAACATCCAACGCCTTTGAACTTGGGTAGCTTAGGGTATTGGTGATTTTAGGCCCTTCCCCCTCGTCTGAAGATATTTTCTTAACCAAAATTGGATACGCTAGCTCTGCTTGTAAGCCTTCAAATACCTGCTTTTCGGGATTGAGCGCGTAGAACACCGGCGTTAAACCATGATCCCCTGCCATGCCCCACAGCGTTTTATCGTAAACGCCGGCACTGCGGTAGGTCGCTTCAATCTGGCGTATCCAATAGTCTAGTCGATTAAGCTCTCCGGTCGGCATCAGAATTTCGTCACTAAAAGGACCGGTAAAGTGTGCAAAGTGATCCGGCCATGGGTTATACACCAAGGTGTAATCTGGCATCCCTTTTCCATCTAACTCGGCAAACTGAGTAATCGATTGTTTAACCTGAGCCTTCTTTGAAAACTTAGTGAAAAAATCAAAGCCAGATATAGACAGATACGCTTCGATATCTTCAATCAAGGCAGCACGCTTTTCTCGCAGTGTTACTTCGACTTCAGAACGTTCCTGAAGTTCTTTAACGCAGCGTTTCTCGCCATAATCACGCAGTGACTCACCCAAACCTAGGTTTACTAACCCATCGTAAGTGGTGTGAGCATTCCAATCGTATTGAGCGTTGCAGTTCAGCGTTTTAAAGTAATCAAGGCGATCAAACATGGTTTGCACCTTGTTGTCTGCCATCAGCACATCTAACTGCAGGGCATCATTACCAAAGAAGTAATACGCTCGGTCGATCTCTCGGTCGACAAAGTGGAAATTAGGGATACCCGTACCACCGTTACCAGACACTTTTGCGCCCGTTTTGATGATAGGTAGGTTACGTACGCTGATTGTGGGAGTTGAAGAGATACCCACTCGGCTAATATTGTCTCGATGCTCTTGATAGAGTTTTTTGAAGAACGGAAGATAATTCGGATCACGGTAGGTTTGTTCAGACAGAACTTCCATGAACCTCACTTGTTGTTGATGCTCAGGCTCAATCACCGTTTCTAACTGAGGTTTGTATTGCGCTCGGTTTTTATGATTTTGGTAAGCCACTGAGATGAAAGGCGCATTCTCATCGACCAACCCCTCGAGCAATCCTTGCTGTAAACCATCGACGGTCACTTGAACCGCAAAACGTTTGTGCTGTTGGGATTCTAAGAACTGAATGAGCGCATCAGGCTGGCCACTAAACGCTTGCTGCATCCAATCATCCAGCGCTTCTGCACGCTCTTCTTTAAACACAAATTGTCGATAAGCTTTAAGCAAGTTTAAGCGCACAAAATCAATAAGCGTGATGGTGAGTGCTTGTGCTTTGTTATTCGGCTTATCAGCGTTTTCTGGTTTACCATCTTCTGCAATCGCCAACATTGCAGACTTCATGTCACCTTCATCCATTCCCAATGCCGCTTTACCGATCAAATCAACGATGATCGGTTGAATCTGAGCGATGATCGCTAGATCTTCAGGGCTATTGGTTAAGTATGTGTAATTCGCAGGGAGCGTGTCCATATCCTGCCAAACACCAATTTCGAATAACGCATCGTAGATAACCACCATGTTGGCAATGAACTGTTCATCGATACGAATCCCTTCATGATGTCCCGTTGCTTCAGTCGAGGTATCTGGCTCGTGATGCTCTGAGGTTGGCTTATCTCCAACATGATAGAGGCTATGTTCAAAGCCCTTTAGCGCCTGCTTATCATAAACCGTCGACAAGTAAGATTTGAACACATCTTCACTGCCCAAACCCGAATAGCGGTCGTAATAACTATAGAGAAAATAACCCAAAGGAATTGAGTACGTCGGGTTAGATAACTGAGCAACGACTCTGGCTTTTGTTTTGACATCTAAAGGAAGAGCGAGAATATACGCATCTAATGTAACGCCACCAATGGTGAAAAGAGCCGCATCACGAGTGAGTTTGGCAGAATAACTTAGGCTTGAAAGCACCTGATTTTTCAACACTTCACTGGAGCTAAACACGCCACCAATGACGGGCGTTGTTGATATATCAGCGACACTCGGAGCTGACGCAACCGCCAACGATAAGGCACTGAACAAACTGGCGTAACTGCGAACGTGAGAATAAGAGCTCATCAAATTTCCTTTAGATCAACACACTTTTTATAAATGTAGCTTATTGTTTCAGTTTACATTTATTAGTCAACCTATGAGAAAGCCAGTTTTTAAATCCAAAGAACTCTTATTGTTATGAAGTGTTTATTGTTACTCATATCTCCAAGGCTTTACCACATATCCCCAGCCGAAAACTCTCCAACGTTATACGACAGCGAATCCCTTAATTAAACGCTCTGGCAACGCGGCCGTTGCTGCTCAATTCATAATGACCAATATAGGCTGGGATAAATACCGATTGCCCTTTCGTAAGGGTTAAGTGCTCACCTCTTTGGCTCACTAGCGTTAAATCATCATCTATTGCCATTAAAATTTCAGCGCCGCTTGTGATGACTTCTTCTTGCTTGGGGCTATGAAAGATATTGAAATTAAAGTCAGTGACCGGGATATCATAGCTATCACATTGACCCAGCTTGGAGGGCGCCAATAACAAGTGTTTAAACGGAATTGGCGTAAACTCTGTGCAGGCGACCAATTCAGGGACATCAATGTGTTTTGGCGTTAAACCAGCTCTTAGCACGTTGTCTGAATTTGCCATGATCTCGAGCCCGGTTCCCTTAATGTAAGCATGCGGAGTGTTCGCATTCAAATACATCGCTTCACCCGGCTTCAATGTAATCAAGTTCAGCAACAGAACACAAAACAGACCGATGTCGTTCGGGTACTGATGGCTAAGCTCAACAACCAAAGCAAACTCAGATTGATCTTGGTGAGCGACTGCATAAGTCAGAAGTTGCTCTAATGCTCGGTGTTTATGTTGGTAATCTAGAGTTAAAAGGTCACGGAAAAACGTTTCTAAACCTAGAGAATCAAGATTGTTACCAAACTCATCGACCAAACCAGCCAGCTCGCTCGAATCTAACTTTTTGAACAAACCTAATATTTCATCGAACTCTCGAAAGCCATTCATCGCTTGATATTCAGTGATCGCGTAAACCAATTCAGGCTTATGGTTCGAATCCTTGTAATTACGGTTCCCTGCGTTTAGGGGGATTCTTGCTTGCTCTTCTCTCGCAAAGCCAACCTCAGCTTGGTGCTTATTTGGATGGACCTGAACCGATAGCGCTTTTTCTGCCGCTAAGATCTTAAACAAGAACGGCAGTTCACCAAACTCCTGCGCAATATCGTTTGATAAATAGGCCGGTTTATTCTTGTTAATCAGCTCAGAGAGAGGCACCAAATGTTGGTCCAGCTTGACCATTGAGCAACCTTTCGGATGCGCTCCCATCCAAACTTCCGCTTGTGGCTCTTGTGACTCATTCTTAAAACCAAACAGTTCACGTATCGAAGAGATGCTCCCCCATGCATAATTCTGGATGGTGTTTTCCATTGGGAAAAATGAGTGTTCTGAGAAGTGGCTGAGTGACATGGCGTTTTCCGTAGTGAGCCCTTTGAACACAATTCAGAGAGCTGATTTCTAATAACGTAAATAATTAGAAAGACTACAGAGAGCAGCTAGAACCCACATGAGATGAGGTCTTAGACGCAATAGGAAAATTTCTTAGAAACAGGTGAGAACGATGAAAAGCGTGAAAAGAGTCACATTTGAATATCACGCATAGAAAGCGCCGAAAATAAGATAGCGGCTTGTATCACACTGGTTACAGCAGTGATACAAGCTTCTACAATGCAAACAATGGTGACTATCTTGTTATCGAGAAGGGTCCTTAAAAGCCAGAACGAGCCTCTGCACTTTTCTGAGGTGATTGAGCTTGCAGGAAAGGCAGTAGCAGTAACCCGATAACAGCAGCACAAGTAGAGATGGTAATGAAGAACCCACTCCAACCGTAGGTTTCTAAAACGAGCGCTAATGGATAACCCGAGAGTGCTGCTCCCATGTAAGCAAATAAGCCAACAAAGCCTGTCGCTGCCCCGGCAGAATCTTTATGTGAGCATTCGGCCGCCGCCATACCAATAAGCATTTGAGGTCCAAAAACAAAAAAGCCTACACAAAACAACCCAGCAGCTTGAAACACAAAGTTGGTCAAAGGCATCAACCACAATGCAGAGACTGAAAGAAATATGCCGATGGCAAACAAAATATTCATCGGGCCACGGTTGCCACCAAACAACCTGTCAGATCCCCACCCAGCAACAAGTGAACCAACGAAACCGCCAATCTCGAACAGAGATAAGGCAGCGTTGGCATTGATCAAACTGTAATTGTGTTCTTCGGTTAGGTATAAGTTACCCCAGTCGTTAACCGCCGTTCTTACGATGTAAACCAGCACATAGCTAAAAGCGAGCAACCAAATGTACTTGTTGCTGAATACGTAAGTTTTCAGGATTTCTCGATAGCTTAACCCTTGTCCGTGGCTCTCTTGTGCCAACTCTAGATGGTCATTGCGCCACTTTCCTACCGTTGGAAGTCCCATGGTGGTGGGCTTATCACGCAAACGCCAACAAACAATCAGACCAATAAAAACGCCAATCACACCCGGCCAGATAAACCCTGCTCGCCAGCTGAATTGCAGCGTCAGATAACCCACAAGAATAGGAATTAGCGCCCCACCAACGTTGTGTGCTGTATTCCAGATTGCCCAACGAAAACCTCTTTCGGAGCGAGAATACCAAGTCGTCAATAACTTAGAACACGATGGCCAGCCCCAACCTTGGAACCATGCATTAAGTACCCACAGCGAGATGAAAGCCGCTAACGAACTCGAAAAGCCAAACGCGATGTTTATCAGACCAGTCGCGATTAAGCCAAGTCCCATAAAGTAACGTGGGTTTGAACGATCCGATATCGTGCCTGATATAAATTTCGATAAGCCATAAGAAAGATAAAAGAGCGTGCCAATTAAGCCAATATCGCCTTTGTCCAAGCCAAGGTCAGTAATCATGGCTGGCGCGGCATAATTAAAGGTTTTACGGGTGAAGTAAAAACCTGCATAGCCGACATACATCCCTATCATGATGTGTAGGCGCCAGTAGCGATAACTCTGATTGACCTCATCATCACTTAGAGAATGACTCTTTGACGTAGCTGAGCGCAGAAATCCAAACATATTCGTTCTCACACTTTAGGTAATGTAACGCTGATATTGGTACCCGAAGATGAGCCATTCGCGTTAATTGTCATCTTGCCGCCGAGCGCCTGAACACGCTCTTGCATACCACGAACACCCATTCCTTTGAGAAGATCTTGCGCTGTAAAACCAACGCCATTATCTGATATCTGAAGATAAGCCTGATCATCTAAAATCAGTTCAATTTTAATCTCGCTCGCACTCGCGTATTTATGGGCATTGTTTAAGGATTCTTGGCACAGCCTGAAGATAGTGACCTTGAGCGTGTCACTCAAACACGAGTAATCACCTTGCCAATCTAACTGGATATCAACGCCGTGATCCGAAAACTCCATCTCTCGAATTAACTGTTCAACAGAATCTTTTAGATCAAGGTCGTCCAACATCTTAGGTCTTAGTTTTGTAAGTAGACGTTTGGTGGTGTCATAAACATTCAAAGACAATGACTCAATCGTCCCCGCACAGCGAACGCTCATCTCAGCGGCATCGACGCGTTTAATAATGCTTGCCTGAGTACGAATTGCCGTGATGTTTTGGCCGATTTCATCATGCAGCTCACGCGCAATATCACGACGAACCGATTCTTCAGCTGTCACTAACTGGCGTGAAAGGTTTTGATTTCTGGAGAGCTCACTTCGTAGTTTCGCATTGAGATCTTTTTGTTTTTGAACCGCAAGGCCAAGCAAAATACCGGTGATGGTTTGAGCAGACAGAGACAAGAGTAAATCGGTAATTTCGAGTTTAGATGTTCCACTGTGAGCAGCAATCAACGCGACACTATTTAACAGGGTCGCCAGTAAAGCACCTTGCCACCCGTAACGAACCGCGAGCAAGATGATAGGGATCGCCATACAGAATGGGGCGAAGCGTCTTAGTTCATCTGGCAAGCTGGTTTGAATCAAAATACTGGTGACCAACAACACGCTGTACAAAGCGATGTGGCGGATTTTGAACTCAACGACATTATTGATTAAGTAAGAGCTCAGTGGCGCCCACTTGTTTTGGAATAGGTAGTTCCAGACCAGATAACACATCGGCACCAACATCAATCCGCCAGTGATACTCACCAACCACACCATGTAAACAGCCGGAACATGAGAACCCACCACTGCAACATTAATGAATGCTGTAACCATGATTAAGCTCGCCATCACTAACAAGTGACGATTCTGGTCACCATAATAATAACGCTTGGCAATTAGAGTGGCAGGAATACTCAATCCACTGGCGATGAGTATCGTCAGCCATTGAGGCTCATCAAGCAGTAAAGCTAAAGCGATAGCAAGCCCCCACTCTGCAATATAGATAGCAGGCCAATAATGAGTGCGAGTGTGCAGCGTCATTCCCAGTCGAAGTGAAAATGGGAAAAGCAGAATGGCTAACTCAGGGTCATTAATGAAATAGAAGGCAATAACCCACAAACAGAACCATGCACAACCAGCCATAAAAACCCCACATAGGGAGGTGGCTAGATAGGAACGCATTAGTACTGGTCTTGTGTGAACAATTTAGCTAACTCAACGTTGTTCTTAACATTGAGTTTGTCCATCGCATTGGCACGGTGTACATGCACCGTTTTATGGCTAACCCCTAGCTCAACGGCGATAGATTTTACATCGAGCCCCGTGGCCAATAACTGACACACTTCACTCTCTCTGCGGGTAAGTTGATTTAAAGAGGCTTTATTCTTCATGGGTGTCGCAAGCTTTATAGCGATATCGGGTGTGAGATAACAGCCACCATTTGCGCTCGTGTGTACGGCTTGGATTAGCTCATCGGGGCTGCAGCGCTTGCTGAGATAACCTTTGGCTCCTAACTCTAATGACTTCTCAACCATCGCCGGAGAGTCATGAACGCTCAACATAACACTGGCAATGCCTGATGGGATCTCTTCCAATAAGCTCAAACCACTTTCGTCTTGCATCGAGATATCCAAGATCACGACATCAGGGTGACAGCTTGGCAGTCCGAGACGAGCTTCTGCAGCAGAGTTGAATTCACCCACGACCGTAATATCAGCTTCAAGACTGAGTAATTGAGCAAAGCCAGATCGAACAATGACGTGGTCATCAACAAGCGCAACATTAATCATGATATTAACCAAAATTAAGAGTAAGAAAGAAAAATAGCCCCAACAGGAGCTATATAAAATTAAGTTTATTGATAGAGATGATACTGAATCGAACTAACGATTGGTATGATCTCACGAGCTTTAAAGCAATAAAGCACGTGAGACTATCTACCCGAAACTGTGCTTGCGAAAACAAGTCCGCGAGACAAGCTAGGCGTTTTGAGCCGCTAAGTGCATTTTCTTCGCGTGGCGAATCTTCTTCTCTTCAGCAACCGCAACAAATAGCAGCAATACGATACAAATAGCCGCTGAGGTATCGAGTGCAGCGAACGTTCCTTTCCAACCTGTTAAGCCGAAAATAGGTGTTCCGTCCGCAATCATACCTAAGCCAAGTTTTGCAAAGCTATCACCGATTAGGTAAGCAAACGTGCCTTTCACACCATCCGCAACGCTGATTGCTTTCTTAGGCACGAAACCTACCGCAGCAACACCAATCAGCAACTGAGGGCCAAACACTAGGAAGCCAAGCACAAACAGGGATGCTAGGTACATGAACTCACTTGTTGCATGCTGGTAGAACTCTAGAGAAACGATAATCAACCCAAGCGATACACAAGCAACTAGAGCACGGCGTCCATTCGCAAGATCAGATAAATAACCCCACATTAGCGTGCCGACCAGTGCCCCAACTTCAAACAGCGTGAAACCTGAAATCGCGGTTTCTTTTGATAGACCTAGCTCTTGATACGCATAAACGGTAGACCATTGATCGATACCGATACGAACAATGTATAAGAAGATATTCGCGAAACAGAGCAACCAAATCACTTTGTTTTTAAGGATGTATTCAACAAAGATCTCTTTCTTAGTCATTTGATTTTCTTCAGCAGCGGTATCTTCTTCGCTGACTTCTTCATCAAACAACTCTTCAACCGTACCTAAGCCGTATGCTTCTGGAGAGTCATTACCAAAGCGCATACCAATAAAACCAACCACAATCGCAATGATCGATGGGAACACGAACATACCAATCACGTTGCCATCAAATAGGTAGTTTGCACCAAACAGAGCAACACCAGCAGCACCTGCACCACCCACGTTATGTGACATATTCCAAAGGCCTAAATAAGAACCACGCTTGTTACGAGGCGTCCATTTAGTGATGGTTGAGTAACTTGAAGGTCCACCTGTACTTTGGAAGAAGCCACTCAATGCATAGAAGGCAACCATCATGAATAAGCTAGCACTGCCGCCACCCATACTGAAGCTGAAGCCCAACATGGCAATACCAGAAAGGACAAGCATAAATGGCAGGAACTGCTTAGTGTTTTTACCATCGGCGTAGTAGGAAACGACGGTTTTACCGATACCGTAAGTGATAGAGAAACCCAGACCGATAAGACCTAGATCCGTCATCGATAACCCATAAGTAGAAATCATGTCGTTTTGTGCGACATTGAAGTTCTTACGGATCAAATACATGGTTAAATAACCAATGAACACCACTAGGTAAGATTGCAGGAATGGTTTAAACCACATTTTTCTTCTGGTTTCGACCGGAAGATCCAGTGTCGGTTTTCGAACCTGATCTAGGAACTTTAACATTGTGAACTCTCTTATTTTTTGTGAGGTCTGCACGGCATAATTGCGGCCATGCAATCTTTGTTAGTTGACCGTGAAATAATAAGGAGTCTAAAAATCGACCGCATGAGAGAGGGTCTTAGAATAACTAGGAAAAATTCTTAGTTCAGAATTGGGAGTCAAGAAAGCGTGAACAGCATCACTTTGTTTACGATCTGTTATGGATTGATATTACGATAACAAAAGTAACTCATCTCAAGGCTGATGAACCTTTTAAACAAACAGAAGCAAGCCAAACACTGCGCAACAAACAAAGCGCCAGTATCGATTCATCACCATCAACCCCCAAGGTGTGACCGATACTGACTCAACATTCATGCCTATTAAAATAGAGCCAATAGGCTTTTTACGAATCGTACTACAGTCGTTTACCGCTGCCGTCTTCCCACATCACTTCGCACTCATCTTTGATGGCTGATTTTAATAGTTCCACCAGTGGGAATGCTCGGCTACCGAGATTAACAGGCGCTTCAACAACCTCTTCTTCATTGTCGTCATCAGTATTTTCTTGCTCTACCTGCTTGCTCTGCTCAGAGGCGATCGCTGCACGTAAGTTATTTAACGCTTGAGAAACTTCTGAAGCATCAATGGCACCTGGGACGGTGCCGCTATGCCCAAGCATCTTGATGAACTGAAGACCGACTTCCCCAAACATCGTGACGCTAGCATGAGCCTTGCAACTAAAGGTAATTAACATTATGAGCCTCTCTAAGTTTTGGTTACCAACAAACTATGTTGAGTAACTCTCTGGAAAGCAAGTAGATAATCGCCAAGCCGCTTCTTATGACTCGAATCTTGATAGTCTTATTTTCGAATGGGTCTGCACCGTCAGTGATACACATCACGATTAATTCTCGGTTGATTATTTTTTAATATGAAACCTTGAGTACAATCACACTAAATAGCTATCTAAACCTCCGCATAGCTCATTATTTAATCTACTATTAACACCATTATCAAAATCTTTGGCACAAATCACATGAAAAGGCTGGTCGGCAGACACCTAGAAGAAATGGCGGACATACGATCCACCCGTAAACAAAAAATTGTCCACTCCTTTTCACTGACTGCCGCTGCGTTATTCATTTTCTATACTTGGGCTTACTTCCAAGGCCAACACTATACCCTTTCAATTTTCGAGCTGTGCTTCGCGATTATTGCCATCTCCAATGCATTCTATGTGAGAAAAGTAGCCAGCTCTGATTATTCCGAATTGATTCTGAGTAGTGTTCTTCTTGTACAGGGCGTCATCCTATTCTTGTACAGTCACGCCATCCCCGACCGAATACTTTGGCTCTACCCAATTCTAGCAGCGGTCATTTTCATTAATGATTTCAGAATTGGTATTATCTTCAGCACCTCATTTTGCTTGTTTATCAGCACCTTGATTACCGCCATGCCAAACAACTTTTCTTTACCCTTTAACAGTACCCATCGATTTATTCTTAGTTTATTTACCATGAGCTTGGTGTGCCACACATCCGCCTATTACTACACCAAAGCCGTCAGTTATATCCAACGTCTGTATAAAGAAGGCATCGAAGATCTGGCCTACAGAGATCAACTTACCGGCTTAGCTAACCGTTGGAGCTTTGAACGCTGGGCGACAGAAAAATTAATTACGGTGGATAGTGAGCGATCACTTACCGCACTGGTCTTTTTGGATATTGATGACTTTAAAGGCATTAACGACAGCTACGGACACGACGTCGGAGACAGTGTCTTGCAGCATTTTGCCAATCGCTTGAGCAACAATATTCGAACCCGAGACAGAAAAAGCCATGAATACGATTATTCGATTGCGCGTTTTGCTGGAGACGAGTTTGTTTTTATGCTCTACGATGTACCCTCTCGTAAAGATCTAGACGGTATTTTAGATAGGATTTGCGGGCTGTTCGAAAGTGGTTGCCAAACAAACGAGAGAATCAAGGAATTGACGCTAAGTGTTGGGGTTGCTTTATACCCACAAGACGCCCAAGAATTACATGAGCTGACGAGGTGTGCTGATAAAGCGATGTATGTCGCCAAGCATTCAGGAAAAAACCGATACGCTTATTATCACGACAACCCAGTATCAACCTTGATAGAAGAACTACCTACGAATCTAACCTGCTCAGGGTCAGATTCTTCTGAACTTGAAGATTGTCTTGAAGCAAAGATCGAAGGGAACAATGTTACGCTATTAAAAACTCGTCAACGCTAGCCAGCCCTATAACTTAGCGGCGCTGCTAACCTGCAAGGTACATAAGCCAAAGGCTCACTAACCCGATCATAATAATCCATATGACTTGCCGTGTTCGGTTTGGGTTATTACCTTTAGGTCGCCTCACCACTGTTTTAAAAGCAGCTTGCTTAGCCGACTGAATAAACGGTGCTTCAATCTCACGTTTTTTGACGCGGCGTTTAACCGCGCTGTTTGCAACTTCTGTAAAACGCTGACTTTGCTCCGTTGTAAAGTCGTTATCAAAACCCATCCGACCATGCCTTTCGCCATGTTTTTGCTGAACTGCCATAGCGGCCTCCTTGGCGGTCTACTCTCTATTCAAGTATAGACATAATTTCATATTGTTACCTGTTCAAGATTTTCGAATAAGTCACTCAACGCTGTGCCATCTTCTTTTTCAATCAAATTACATAAACTACAGCTATTCAAGTATATGAGGGTTTCAAAATGACGAATGTAAGAGCAGTAGATCATGTGATTGCAGCGCATGCCACCTCAGACGGTGATGGTGTCAAAATCCAACGACTCACGGGTTTTAATAACACGCGCTTCTCTCCATTTTTGATGATTGATGAACTTAAATCGGATGAAAGCAAAGACTATGTTGGCGGCTTTCCTCCACACCCTCACCGTGGGATAGAAACGCTCACTTACATGCTCCAAGGTCACTTCCAACACAAAGACCATATGGGGAATGTTGGAGAGCTGCGCAGCGGTGGCGCACAGTGGATGGCCGCAGGCCGTGGTGTCATTCACAGCGAAATGCCAATGATGGAAGAAGGTGCGCTGCATGGTTTTCAGATTTGGATAAACCAACCTGCGACACACAAAATGCAACCGGCGCAGTATCACGATTATCAAAGTGAAAGCATCGCGGAACATCAAAATGAACAAAGTGGTTTGTTAAGAGTGATTGCTGGAGAGTTTGAACTGCACAACCAAACTGACGATGATTCAGAGGCTTTACGATCGCAAGGTCCATTACAGAAAACAGGTGTGCCATTAAGCGTTGCGGATTGGCGCTCTCATTCTGGGCAAAAAGTCACGTTAGGGACTAATGTTAATCATAATGCCATGACTTACGTGTACCGAGGCAGTATTAAGATCGGCGACAAAGTGATCAACCAAGGTCAACTTGCCCTGCTTACCAAAGCTGACTTGCTGGCTTTGGGTAGCTTGGAAGATTCAGGGGTACTAATTTTTTCCGGTGAACCGATTAATGAACCTGTTGTTCACTATGGTCCGTTTGTCATGAACTCGATGGAAGAGATTGAACAGACAATTCAAGACTACAACAACGGTGTGTTTGAGACTTACTGATGTCTTGGCTTTGAGCTTTGAGCTTTGAGCTTTGAGCTTTGAAGATTGAAGAGATTTTGCAACGAACAACGATTTGGTCATCCATTTGATGACTACAAAAACAAGTGACACTATCCACTGCCGGTTACTATCACTTATTTAACCACGCTCCTAGAGCGTGGTTTTTTCTATTCAAGCAGGGACAAACGATGCCCTGATTGAACAAATTTAGACCTGATTACAAGTACTCACACAGGTAAGCCGTCGCTTCTTTTACCTGTAGGTCGAATGAAGAGTCACCCGCAACGTCAAAAGACTCACCAGATTGGTATGTCGTCCAATCATCATCGCCAACACGCTTTACAATCAAAGCACCTTTAACAACGGTCATCTTTTCTGGAGCTGCAGTACCAAACGTGTACTCACCAGCCGCCATGACACCAACACTCACATCAGCACCAGACTGGTTAAACGCTAACGACTTAACGCCACCTTCAAAGTATGTATTTTCTTTAATCATTGTACTTCCTTGTTATCTTCAAATTGCACTTATTGAGCTCACCGAGTAAGCCTATGCGTAAATTTAGGTGATAATTGTTTTAACCAATTCGAGACTTTCCTACAAGAAATAAATACGCATAGCTTAAGCATTTCTGGAATTCGCTTTCATTGATAACGTAAATACTGAGGAGCAAGGCTAAAAAACCACTAACGCAATCAAATCTATTAGAACATTCGATCCTGCTTCTAACTCTTATAACAATTTTTGCAAACTAAGATTTTAGTTAATAGAATCTAAGACAATATCAGTCGAAAAATGAAGAGATAATGGCAAAAAATCCGACTAAAAGCAGAGACCTATTTGCCAACTCGTTACTCTACGGCTTCCTATTAGTTGGCTTTATGGTTGCCTTCACCGCCGGCTACTTTGCTTACCAAGCCCACCAGCAATCTGTCAGTCCAAGTAATGTCTATGGCACATGGATAGAGATTGCGGCTCCACCTTACAACACCGATATCCTGACATTTTCAGACAAAGGTGTGATGATGAATCATCGTCTTATCACTACCTCATTCGATTTTGACGGTAAGATTGTCACGATCAACACAGGATCTGGAACCACCGTTTACACCATCAGCGGCACCTATGATTCACCTCGCTTGAAGCGACTAGAGCCAAGCGTACCGTCTCAGCAATTTGTTAAAGAAGGCTACGAAGATACTGCAATTGGTGATACCCATAGTGTCATGCAACAACGACGTGCTTCCCTAGCTGAGCAATTCAAAAGATAAACCTCCTCTTCTCCTTGCTTCCAGATGCATTAGCCTACTCGTCGATTGGCCTCGCTCGCTCAACACACTTCACTTTGTGATTCTGCTTCAATTCACAGTATTTTCTTATAGTTTGTCGCACCTTTTCATAACTTCATGTCGTGAATTTTCACTTGTGAGATTTTCCTACTGAAGGATGTTTTATTTTATAAAACATGGACTCAGCATCTCACTCATTAAGCAACAGAATTGTAACAAGATACAATTTTTTAGTTGTCCATCGAAAACGGATTTATTTTCAGTTATAAAATTAAAACTCTCTCGAATACTGACTGGGAAGCTCCTTCAAAACTGACTGGAGCCGTTTTATGGGGCCATTTGGTTCTCGTAACCTTCAAGGAATGAGAGAAAAAGTATGATTCGTATAAATACCTGTGCTGCGAGCATTGCTCTAGCGCTATCTGGTACAGCATTAGCTGCTCCAACAGCACCTAGCATCGACATGTACGGTTCCAACAACCTGCAATTTTCCAAAATTGAACTCGCGATGGAAACCACCTCTGGCTACAACCAGATGGTGAAATATCACGATAAAGCAAAGGTCGACGTCAAGTTCAACCAATGGAGCGGAACGTCAGGAAACACGTACAACATCTACTTTGATGGCGTTAAAGTCGCCACAGGCCCAATCACTGGCAGCCAAACCACGGCCTCATTCGAATACGGCCAAGGCGGCTTGTTCGATATGGAAATTGAAGCGTGTGACGAAACAGGTTGTAGCAAAAGCGCACCCGCTAAAATCACGATTGCCGATACCGATGGCGCGCACTTAGCACCACTTGCGATGAATGTGGATCCAAACAACAAGTCATACAACACCGATCCAAACACGGTAGTAGGTACTTACTTTGTTGAGTGGGGTATTTATGGTCGTGACTACACGGTAGATAACCTACCCGCTGATAACTTGACCCACATCCTTTACGGCTTCATCCCAATTTGTGGTCCTAACGAATCAGTAAAATCGGTAGGTGGAAACAGCTACAACGCACTAATGACAGCTTGTCAGGGTGTTAACGATTACGAAGTGGTGATTCATGACCCATGGGCCGCTTTCCAGAAGAGCTTCCCTCAAGCGGGCCACGAATACAGCTCACCTATCAAGGGTAACTACGCAATGATGATGGCGCTCAAACAGCGTAATCCTGATTTGAAGATCATCCCATCGATTGGTGGCTGGACGCTATCTGACCCGTTCTTTGATTTCACAACCAAAGCCAACCGAGACACCTTCGTCGCGTCTGTTAAGAAATTCCTCAACACATGGAAATTCTACGACGGTGTCGATATCGATTGGGAATTCCCTGGTGGCGGCGGTGCTGCACCTGATCTTGGTGATCCTGTAAACGATGGCCCTGCTTACATAGCACTGATGGCAGAACTACGCGTGATGCTCGATGAGCTAGAAGCTGAAAATGGTCGCACTTACGAACTCACATCAGCCATCGGTGTTGGCCACGATAAAATTGAAGACGTGAACTATGGAGATGCTATCCAATACATGGATTACATCTTTGCGATGACTTATGACTTCTACGGCGGTTGGAATAACGTATTGGGTCACCAAACAGCATTGAACTGCGGTAACTTCATGCGCCCTGGTCAATGTGATGGCACTGGGCTTGATGAAAATGGCGAACCATACACAGGCCCAGCTTACACCACAGACAACGGCATCCAACTGCTTCTTGAGCAAGGTGTTCCAGCCAACAAGCTTGTTGTTGGTACAGCGATGTACGGTCGTGGTTGGGAAGGCGTATTACCCTCATCACTTTCTGATCCGAGCGACCCTATGACAGGGGTTGGTAACGGCAAACTGAAAGGCAGCTCTGTACAAGGTGTCTGGGAAGATGGCGTTATCGACTACAAAGGCATTAAGGCGAACATGCTTGGTGCTAACAACCAAGGTATCAATGGCTTCGAATACGGCTACGACGAAATGGCAGAAGCACCTTACGTTTGGAATCGCACCTCAGGTCAGCTAATCACATTTGATGATGACCGCTCGGTAAAAGCAAAAGGCGCGTACGTTCGTAGTCTTGGTCTTGCAGGTCTCTTCTCTTGGGAAATTGATGCAGATAACGGCGATATCCTAAATGCAATGCATGAAGGTCTAGCAGGTGGCACCACCGATCCTGTAAACCGTAAACCAACTGCAGCAGCAGGTGCCGACCAATCTGTTGAAGGCCCAGCTTCTGTTTCTCTAGATGGCAGCGCTTCAAAAGACAGCGACGGCACAATCGCGAGCTACGCTTGGTCACAAGTAAGCGGAACTGCCGTAACACTGGCTAATGCCAATGCAGCTGTTGCAAGCTTCGATGTTGTTGAAGTCGCACAACAAGAAGCTCTAACATTCAGCCTAACCGTAACAGACAACGAAGGCGCAACGTCAACTGACACGGTTGTTATAACGGTAACCCCTAAAGACACAGGCCCAGTCAATACAGCACCAGTTGCTGTGCTTACGGCTCCGGCTGAAGTTAATGCGGGTGATGTAGTCGTGGTTGATGCTTCGGCTTCAAGCGATGCAGACCAAGACACATTGACCTTCACATGGGATGTACCTGCTGGTATTGATGCGACGATTCAAGGTTCTTCAGTAAGCTTTGTCGCGGCGGAATATACGCAAGATACAGTACTGAACTTCTCTGTGACAGTGAGTGATGGTACCGATACATCAGTCGCGGCTGCATCAGTGAAAGTTCTTAAGAAAACCACAGGCGGCGGTACGTGTACTAACGCTTGGGATTCAGGCGCGGTTTACACTGGCGGCGACCAAGTGACTCAAGGCGGTAAGGTTTGGGAAGCGAAATGGTGGACAACAGGTGAAGATCCAACAACGACAGGCCAATGGGGCGTGTGGAAAGAGATCGGCCCAGCAAGCTGTGCTAACTAAAAATAGGGTTGAGCTAAACACCAACTAAGCACCTAAAAGCAAAGGCCAACCAGATAATGTCTGGTTGGCCTTTTTAGTGTTTTTTTTCTCAACCCACGTTCTACTTGCTTGATTAGTTAAAGTTAACCAATCAAGTTATCAAAGCTCTCGAACACTTGCTGGCATTTCATCACTCGCCCATGGCCTTGTCCTTGAGTAGTAATCAAGGTAACGCGACCCATTTCATTAGCAGCACGCTGAGACACATCAAACTTAGTAAACTTATCTTGCTCATCATGTACGATGATCGTTTGAGACTCACGAAGCGCTAGCTTTCCATAGGGATCCACCGACTGAATTGGGTAGTTAAACTGCTCTTCTACTTCTCCAACTACCGCCTCAAACAGTTTCATTGAGTAACCTGAACGCGCAACGCTGCCAAATAGGTTTTCTAGATAATCCAGTACAGGTGCAATCAGCAATAATGGCTTGTTTTCCAATTTAACGTGCTTACATTCCAACGCAGAAGCGGTACCCATGCTGTGACCTACTAAGCCTGCCACTTCGCCAACCGAATCTAGAATCGCTTCCAAGCCATTCACAAACGCAGGGATATGACCATGAACACCATCACTACCACCATGAGCTGGATGATCGTAAGCCAGAGCCGTAAAGCCTTTGGCTGCGATATGTTCCATAAGAGGAAAGAACTGACTCGCCGTACCAGACCAACCATGAGTCAGCACCCAAACTGGGCCTGTACCCAGAGAGTACGTTTTTAGCACGCCATCACGGCCTTTGATTTCACTCTTAATCAACCCTTGTGGATCAGCATTTTTCTGCTCGGTACGCATTGGCGTGAGCAATAACTTGCGCGCTGTTTTCTTTGCATGGCTCGGCGCGAGAATGTAATGCAGGTTGGTTGTTGCACCAATCAGGCTGCGCTTAAAGCTGAATTTGTTCGATGTATTAAAATAGATTTTGTCACTCATGACCGTTCCTTGTATCACCATCATCATTGGCGGATCGAGCTCGGCCAAAAATAAACGAACGACCGTGCTATTTATTAATATAAAAAATGGCGATAGCGCTTTTTATGACTGCTTGCCGCCACTTCTCTTAAAGTCTTTTGCAACCTTAGTTAAGCAAAGTCACATGGTTTGCGAGTTAAACCGCTCTCCAGCTAGCAATTAAGCGATCTACACCACTCCAAAAATGCGTGTGGCTCGCTTGTTGGCCTCGTAACGAGTAGAACAAGTTCGCACTCAAGTAGAGGCCGTATAACTCAAAGGTTGCCTGTTTAGGATCTAAATCGGCTCTGAACTGTTTGCTCTCCACCGCTTTTGCTACCTGAATCGTCAAGTAATCAATCCACACTGAAATCGTTTTCTGCAGTGCTTTCTGAATCACAGACGTTTCACTGCCCGCATCTTTCCATGCATCAATAAACATGCAACTGCCTTGGAACGAATGATTCCAGCCCAACCAATTGTCGAGCAGCTGTTTCAATTTCGCTTCAATATCACCATCTCCCAGTACTCTTGCGGGAATGATGACTCTTTCGGTGAATATGGCGTTGGAATACTCGAGTACAGAGAGTTGCAAGTTCTCTTTAGAGTTGAAATGTGCAAACAAGCCACTCTTAGACATGCCACATTGCTTGGCCAACTCGCCAATCGTCAAACTCTCAAGCCCATTCTCACTTGCAAGCGCAAATGCATGGCTCAAAATATACTCTTTGGTTATCTTTCCTTTGCTCATTATTCACCAATGATAAGTCTGATGGATTATTTTTAGCACGTTCGTTCTTTTTTTCAAAGTTTTTTGCCTAACCACTGGGAATTAATTTCTCTTGTCTAATAATTGTGGAAAAATGCGACAGTATTCAAGGAAATTGAAATCGACTAACAAAGGAAGAAGAATGAACACACTTTGGGAACAGTTTGCGTTTTCGGCGTCAGTAACGGGCCCTATCTGTTTAATGCTGTTTCTTGGTGTCATGCTCAAGCGAATTGGCTTAATCAATGACAATTTCATTGATGTCGCATCCAAGGTGGTGTTTCAAGTCACTCTACCCGCGATGTTATTCCTCAGTATTGTTCAATCTAACCACGATTTTGCCGCCAGTGGAAAGCTCGTCATCTTTGGCTTGTTAGCCAACCTGGCCTTCTTCGTGTTCACCACTGTCAGCACTAAAATTACCTTTAAAAAGCCTCAAGACCAAGGTGTGATAGTGCAAGGTGGATTTCGTGCCAACACTGCTATTATCGGGCTTGCTTACGTCGCCAATATATACGGCAACGATGGTGTCGCACTCGCAGCACTTTATGTCGCCTCCTTGACGGTTCTCTATAATATTCAGGCGGTTATCGCGCTCACTCCAAAGGGACAAGAGTCGGGTGACAAAGCCATTCAAGTAATCGTTAAAACACTCACCAAAAACCCTTTGATTATCTCGATCGCCTCAGGTGTATTGTTCTACTTACTATCGATCCCAGTACCGAAAATGGTGACCGATGCAGGGCAATATTTCGCAAACATGACGTTACCGTTAGCCCTTTTGTGCACGGGAGGGTCGCTTGATATACGCTCGCTGAAAAAAGATAAGGGCCCAACTTGGTTCTCTACCGGATACAAACTGGTTTTAGCTCCGCTACTGATCACGCTTGCTGCCCTGTTCTTCGGTTTTAGAGGATTAGATCTAGGCCTTATCTTCTTGATGAGCGCCGCGCCGACCGCTGCTGCGAGCTATGTTATGGCACGTGCGATGGGCGGGAATTCAACATTGGCTGCCAATATTATCGCGCTTACTACCGTTGTTTCTCTTATCACTTGTACTCTCGGTATTTTTGCACTTACTGCAATGGATTTAATATAGCTGCGACAGGCTTCAAAGAATCAAGATAAGCCTTAAAACAAAGGTCGCAACCCTTGATTTAGCGCTAACTGGTTCAATAAAAAGGCTGTTAGATTCTACGAAAATTTTCTTAGAGATCTGATATGTCTTCCGTTCAACATACGCCTTCACAACGCATCGCCAGTATTGAGTTGGGTCGAGTGATTGCTATCTTGGCGATCATCGGCTTACATGGCCAAATGGCACTTACTTATTGGCAAATCGATGAAGTGCCTTGGATTGGCTATGTACTTAACCAAACCGCTCGCTTCGCTGTGCCTCTTTTCTTCCTTATCTCAGGGTATCTGATTCAACCTAAGCTGACCGCATCGCCTTGGACAACCGTGGTCAACTACTCCAAGCCACTACTCAAGGTTTGGTTAGTTTGGAGCATCATTTGCCTAGTCATGCCATTCAACCTCGCGAAGGTGGAAGAGTTCGGTTACTTAGGCGAACGCCAAGGCTATTGGGGCTTTTTAATGAACACCCCGCTCAACTCTTTCTTAGAGGGTGGGTTGGTGCACTTGTGGTTTATTCCTGCACTTGTGTGTGCCGTTTTGATCATCGCTCTAATGGTCGAAATGAAACTCGACAAACTACTATTACCAACGGCTATTCTGCTTTACGTCTATGGTGTTTTAGCGGGCAGCTACGCGAACTTAACCGACCTGAGCGCACCTTTCTTTACTCGTAACGGCCCGTTCTTTAGCACGTTAATGGTGACCTTAGGCTTCCTCATTCGTCAGAATCAATGGAAGGTGTCGTCAGCCAAAGCGTTGGTGTTATTAGTGTTAGGCATGTTGATTCACTTTGCTGAGGCGGCATGGCTCACCACGTTCGACGTCGGGTTCAACATGAATGATTTCTTGTTTGGTACGGCACTATGGGGAATGGGCGTGTTTATGTGGCTTTTGGCTAATCCAAACATCGGCGACTATGCGTGGGTTCGCGCGATCTCGAATCGTATGTTGGGTATCTACGTTTGCCACCTTTTGATCATTATCGTGCTGTTCAACGTCTGCGGAGTTTTGGGTATCACTGAGTTAGCAAAAGACGTGACCGTATTTTTTGGCACCGTATTGTTGAGCTTCGGGTTAGTTGTTGGGATCGAAAAAACACCATTACGACGCGTGCTACTTCGCTAAATCAGTTTTAAAGAGCAACAAAAAATAAAGGCAAGATAACGGATTATCTTGCCTTTTTTGTTCTGATAGAAAGTGAACTTGCGTCACCCGTGAGGTGTTATCGGAACGCCATCGCGCCTTTACCTACCCCCTCATAAGCCACAATTTGTAGTGATTGGTTTTCTACCAAACTTGGAGCAACTTGATCTGCAATATAGCCTGCCAGTAATTCCACCGTGGTATCCGTTGGCAAGATCTCTGTTTCACTCTTAGCAATCGCTAACTCAAATTCACCTTGTGGCGCTGTGTAGCGGAAGCCATAGTGACTTTCGTCATCAACACTTTTTGCGTGTTCACTCAGGTTAAGTGATGAAACTGAAACTTGGTCTTCTTTAGAGCCTAAATAGATGTCTTCCCAGCGCTGAGCAAACGCCTGCTCGCGTTGTTCGTCACGCTGACCATCAACCACAATTTCGACTGGAGAACGGTGACCGTGGGCGATACGTTGGCAGTTGCCATCATGCTTTTTCAAGCCATGGGTGTAGTGGTAAAACGCGCCATTAATGTTCTCATGACGTAGGGTGATCTCTAACCCTGTGACGTTACTTGGTAGGTTATCGCGAAGAATATTGTAAACGTGTGCGGTCACACTCTCGATGGTGATCGCTTTAGCATCAATCAAGCAGTATGCTTCATCAGGGCAGTGCAGGTGTAGGCTCTTGTCACCACGCAGTACATCCACCTTAGCGTAGCCCGGTTTACTTGCTTGATGCACGATTGCAGCGTTTTTCATTGGCAACAGTAAGCGGTGATCGACATGTTGATCAACCAGCTGTTTGATCTGCTTTTTGACTCTACTAAAGTCCAGAACCATGCTCATTTCATTCAATTCACCAGACATGGTGACATCTAAAATCCAACTATCTCCTACGACCCCTCTGTGTTCACAGATGTATGAAGAATCGATAACGGTAAGGTCTCTTACAAATAGGTTCAAGTGGAACTCCTTAGTGCTTTAATGAGATACGGGAGGCTGAATAATGTTCAGCAGGCACTTCGTCTCATTGATGTCTGATAAAATAGGACGGGCAGGATGTTACAACGAGCTTATAAAGTCCACCTTTTTACACCGTCATTCGAGAAATGAACAAACTACGCTCAATTTCCGCTAAAACATAGGCCAGCCTCATGCGAATAGCCATAAATCGCGTAAGGTTGCCCGGCGTTTCACGACACATTTTGCTTCAGCCAAAGACGCGGCGACACTCCGGCAACATGTTGAAAAGCACGTGAGAATCCTGAGTAGCTATTGTAACCCACTTCATCAGCAACCCAATTGATCGGCTTATTTTGCAATAACAAGGATTGAGCCACAGAGACTCGCCACTTTTGCACATAGTCTCCCGGCGTTTCACCCACTTCTCGCTTAAACGCTTCAATAAACTGAGTGCGAGACATCGCGGCCAGTGACGCCATTTCGGCGATCGAATAATGACGAGCAGGTAATCGATGAATAGCCGTGACCACCGAAGCCAATCGCGGGTGAGCAAGAGCCGAGAAAACGCCGCTATCAATTTTCTGTTGTTCAATGAGATGACGGAAAATCAAAGCCATCAAGGCATCACTCAACTTATCCATTAAGTACTGCTGCCCCGACGATTCTTGGCTCGATTCATTAGATAACACCTCAATCACTGGCATTAAGTTAGGCGCATCCTCAAACGGAATCACTATTACGTCAGGCAGAGCCGACAATAAAGGATTCATCTGTCCTGAACGATACTCCACGTTCGCACACACGACCTCCGCACCGTCTCCCACACCTTCAATCGCATGTGGTGTGCTATTCGGCAGATAAACAATGCAAGGCTGCGACAAATGCCGGTGTTCCGTGTGAGCACTAGACAAGCTCAACTCCCCTGCGCTCAATACATGAAGATGCCCCTCTTTACCTTGTTGCGCGTTAAATGACGATACTCCACACAGGTTTCCTGAATAGAAAACGCCAGTGCGTATCGAGAAGTGTTCCATTAATTGTGAAAGCAGATCCATGCATCCTCCGAACGATTCGCTTAGTTTTTAGTTCTTTTGTCCCTCTATAGACCGGGCGAGTGGGCTAAATTATTTCAAACAAGATAACCAACACTGACAAGGAACTTGATATGTCACACATGAAATCGACCAGTCAAAAAATCACTCTATTGGCCGCGTTACTAGGCACCAGCTTTTCGTTAATGGCAGCAGACCTTGATATGAGTGTCGACAGCAATGATCTCGCGATTAAAGGTTATGACCCTGTCGCTTACTTTGCCAATGAAGGCCCAGTAAAAGGCACATCAGAGTTCACAGCGACCTACAAGAATGCGATCTATAACTTTGCGAGCAGTGAAAACAGAGATGAATTTCGAGCCAATCCAGAAGCCTATGCCCCTCAATATGGCGGTTACTGCGCGTTTGGGGTAGCGATGGGTAAGAAGTTTGAAACCGACCCTCTCGCTTGGAAGGTGGAAGATGGGAAGTTGTATCTGAACTTAGACAAATCGGTTCAAAAACGCTGGCTGGAGAACACACAAGAGTTCATCCAAGACGCTAACAGCAACTGGACAACCATCAAAACCGTAGAAGCCTATAAGCTCTAGGTTCTAAGTTCTCGCCTACAGCACTTATCCATTACCCAAGAATAAAACGGAAGCGGCCGAACGCTTCCGTTTTCATTGTGATTTTTCCAAAAGAGGTGAACCCAAAGCGATAGGTAACACCTACCAAGCCCATTTTATTCTATACTCCTAGCAGATAAGCTTTTCTTTTTATGGAAGAATAATGACATTACCTAGGATTTTGGTACTCGGCCTCTGCGCCCTATCGACACTGAGTTATGCCAACCCATGGCAGTTCGTCAAAAGTGAAGATGGCATCATGATTGATAAAAGGCCACACCGTGAAGGCTTGGTCGAAATACGAGCGCAAATGCAAACGCCCACCACTTACTCCGGTTTTTTGTTGTTGCTTGAAGACAGCGAGAACGTGCCAAACTGGATAGATAATGTGTCGCAAAGCCGTGTGTTGATGCAGATATCTGAAGATGAAAACATCGTCTATACCCAATTCAAAGCACCTTGGCCTGCCAGAGATAGAGACATGGTGACTTACTCAAAATACAGTATCGAGGATGGGCAATTTGTCTTGTCGATAAAGGATGCGTCGAACTATTTGGCGAAAGAGTCGGGGTACATTCGAATCTATGATGTGGACGCACTTTGGACACTGCAACCGCTGACTAATGGCAATACCTACATCACCTACACCGCTTATGCGAACGCAGGTGGCATCCTACCGAATTGGTTGATGAACAAGTTATCGATAGGCAGTGCACTGAGCACGTTTAAGGGACTGAAAGAACAGTTACCAAAGTACCAAGGCCAACAGCATCCTAACCTGCCAAGTGAGTCTCGCTAAAGGTAAAAGTAGACAAGTAAATAGAGGAAATAAAGTTAAAGACTAAGGTCTTCTAGCGAGGTCACGAGCTAAGATAAGCGCCAAACCAAACACCTGAAGAAACAGGGCAATATTCTTATAGAAAGCCATTTTCTCATCAAGCCTTTGGATTAATTCAACTAAGGTCAGGTTATCCAAATAGTAGTCATCGATTCGAGTTCGTTGCGATTCTTGAGCACTGTTTATCAGCATCATCAGTTTCGGCAACTTAGCCAAAGAGATATTTGGCACTTCGCTACTCACCCAACGCCTAAGTTGCCCACGCAGTGCTTCATCAAGAACAGTGGTAGGCTGCACCGTTTCTGGTTTATCAAGGTGAATCAGAATCGCTTCGCGCTTGCGCTCTAGGGTTTCAATCGTATTCCAAGCAAGCTGTATTGAGTACACATTGCCGAATTTTCGATCGTTATATTCCGCTTTCTCAGCTTCAATTTTATCGAGCACCAAGCTCGACATGACAATCGCCATGATGTTGAGTATCAAGCCTGCGAGGACAATCGCCCAAGCAGGTGGAAGGCGCAACGCCATAATGCTTCCTAGAACATTTTATCAAAAGGTAGGTAAGCTAAGTTTAGGACAACTAAAGATACCATGCTGGCAAAGGTCAAATACATGCCTTGCTTTCTTCCCTTTAGACTGCGAGCAAGAATACTTTTTCCATGAACAATACGCCCAATAACAAAAGCAATACCAATAACATGGATCAGCCACACATTAGCGCCGTTGAACTCTAGCAACGCCATCAGTATCACTGTAATCGGAATATAATCCATAGCATTACTTTGAGCGGAACGAGCCACTTGTAACGATTCAATACCACCATCTGCGTGTGCCACTTGATTCTTTCTTCTTTGCTTAATCACTTCAATGGAAAGCCATAGCATAACCAAAGTGAGCAACGCAGCATATAACGCTGTAACCATTATCATTTCCTACTGGTTAGTTTATTCGGCGGGCTACCTCATAGTATCTGTATTCATAAAATAATGAGCATTCACGCCCGCGCACGTGTAAGAGATCTCTCACAAAAAACGTAAGAGATTACAATCAAGCTTCGCAGAAAAATCCTAGATTACAAACCCAAGCCCTTGTTTTGTATGAGTCCGCACAGTTTTCTTTGGATAAACCTGCAGATTATCTGCTTGAGGTGGATTGTGAGTAAAGCCTCTGCAGTGTTTAATACACATGTCGACAGGGAGTTGGCAGGAACAGGAAAAAGCCTAACGGATTAGGTATCTTCAGGATGAAGATTTGATGGCTTAGGATGAGTTATCAGCAAGGAAGTTATGCTCTAGGATAGAGTCGCTTATCAGGATGATGAGTTTGCAAGGACACCGCTAGGAAGGCGATGAATTGGATAGGTTAAAGGATTTAGCCACGTCAAGGAACGATGCAGGGAGCACTAGTTACCTATTGAAAGATAAGTAACGCGCAGTAGCAGGATGGCTACGAAAAGAATAGACCCCGTTTGGTGAAAGCCAAACGGGGTTTCCTTTTTTATAACGCCTAAAAGCGATTAGTAGCTAGCCGTTAAAAGTTACGTTACAAAATAATGTTCATCAGGAACATTGCACCAAAGGCATTCAATACCGAAATCGCGATCATCACCGGGATGTAGCGACCTTCAGTACCAATTGGTCCCATGATACGACCCATGTATTGCACTTGAGAACCCATCAAGTAGATAGCTGGCGCCAAAATAGCGATATGATTGCCGTTCAAAATGCCTTGGTCAAACAGCGTAATAACCACGCCCACTGCGCCACCCATCGACATCCACGCACCGATCAATACCGCTGCCGCTTCGCCAGGTAAACCAAATACCGCCATGATTGGAGCAAATACGCTGCCCATCAGATCCAACGCGCCCGTAATCTGCAATGCCTTGATGATCACAAACGCCATCAGAACATTCGGTACTGTAGAAGTAGTCGCAATAACCCAGCCTTTCTTAGCACCTTCAACGAAAATATCAGTAACCATTGGTTTCTTTGCTTTAACTTCGCTCATTATGCTACTTCCTCTTCCAGTTTTTGTTCTTTGTCTGATTTTGGTTTGTCTTCTTTGCCTTCAGTAATATTCAGGTAGATACGGAACAGGTTCGCGCCGACAAACTTAAAGATGAACATCACAGCGACAGCCAAGCCAATTGACGATGTTACCGCTAAAGAACCATCCATCGCCGTTAGAGTGAACAGCACGGCACCTGAAGAGAAAAAGTTAACGATCGCTGCACCCGCCGTAAACTGGAACATGGTGAAGACATCAGTTTCACGCTTAGTTAGATGCCCTTCGTCTTTCAACTGACGTGTCATCGCTGCACCCGCATCGGTACTTTGCAAAGAAGCGATCAGTGCCAAGCCTGAGTTACCCGGAATACCCATCAGAGGGCGAAGCAGAGGTGTCAGCAGTTTACGAGCTGCATCCAATGCTCCGTAATGCTCAAGTACGTTGATCATACCTAGTGCAAACATCACGGTCGGAATAAGTGTCAAAGCAAAAATGAAACCGTCACGAGCACCACTACCGCCTTTACCACGCAGTGACGTCGTTGCTGCTTGAATACCATCGGCCGTTTCACTCACATCGTAAGCGACCTTACCGAATGAGCCGTTGAGCGTTGTAAAATCGAACACTCCATACCATTCATTGGACTGCATTAAGCCTGAAAAGAACACAATCGCGAAAGCGAGTGCGATATAGCTGCCGATCGTGACTTTACGATCGGTTTTGGTTGGATTAGTCATAAGGACCTCTATACATCTCGTTTATGTGGAACAGAACACGTATAGATAGTGCAAACTAATGAGCGAAAGGTTAATGACCAAAATCAAATAGCGTATCGGTTTGAATAAAAGAAACACAGCAACATATAAAACTGTGATTTGGATTTAAAAGCAGGACCATACGCTAAATAAATTAGAATATTTCACATACAAAACTAAACAAATCTTGCTTCAACAGCGCAACTAAAAACGCACACAATCGCCACAAAAATCTGGCTTCTAGTGAAAATTTTTCACCTAGTGCAATCTCTGGTAATGTTGTAAGAGATCTCTTACATTGCTTTTCTGTTAAATTTTAATTCAATTATAATACAGACACTTAAATGGTGACTTCGCTTCCAAAATACAACCGTTTACCCTTAGTTGATTGAGTTTTGAGCCAGGCTCAAACAGTGAGCCATTTTATAAAGCATTTGAGCTTGATTCGAAATTTCAGCCCTCAGAGGTGCTATAGACTTCGCGCTGCCAATATAAAAGGAGAACGGTGATGACTATGGAAATGAGAACGCTTAAATATCAAGTAATGGGCAAAGGCATGTGGATCACTGCAACGGTATCTCGCGTAGTAGCGGACAAACTTGCGCTTGAATACCAATCCTATGGCTGGCCTGTTGAAGTATGTGCTGCAGAACAAACACTGACGTTTGATCTCAATGCTGCATAGTATTGGCAATTCCGAGTAAGCTCTATCGGCATTAAATCCGATAGAGCTTTTTCTCTTTTCTCTTTTCTCTTTTCTCTTTTCTCTTTTCTCTTTTCTCTTTTCTCTTCAAACAAGTATTTCGTTTTCATCACAGTCTATTGCTTTCACTATAATCTATTGAATTATTAAGATATCTATCACACTCCACATGGTTATTTAGGTCTACGCTTTTACGCGTGTTAATAACTTATTAACTTTGGAGCGTAATTCATGTTAGGTATCCAGCTTCCTGCTGTTCTCTTTTTATTCTTCTTTTCTTCAGTAGCAGGCGCGGCTACCTCTCAATTAGGGGAGCCTCTCAAGCTAACTAACTCATTTGTCGGCTACCTATCACTGACCATTTTCGTTATCGCCTACATTGTGGTGATGATGGAAGAGTACCTAAAGCTCCGAAAATCCAAGCCTGTGCTACTTGCGGCCGGCCTGATTTGGATAATCATTGGTTTTACCTACCAAGAACACAACCTCGTTGAAGTCGCTAAACAAGCGCTCGAACACAACTTACTTGAATACGCCGAGCTATTACTTTTTCTACTCGTCGCTATGACTTACATCAGCGCCATGGAAGAGAGAAGACTGTTTGATGCGTTGCAAGCTTGGATGGTCGGCAAAGGCTTTAACTTCCGATCTCTGTTCTGGCTAACCGGTATTCTGGCCTTCTTTATCTCACCTATCGCAGACAACCTCACGACAGCTCTATTGATGTGTGCCGTGGTTCTGAAAGTCGCAGGATCCAACCCTAAATTCGTTAACTTAGCCTGTGTAAATATCGTAATAGCCGCTAACGCTGGCGGCGCATTCAGCCCATTCGGCGACATCACAACACTGATGGTGTGGCAAGCTGGTTATGTGAGCTTCAGTGAGTTCATTCCCTTATTTATTCCTTCAGTGATGAATTACCTCGTCCCTGCACTGATCATGTCTTACTTTGTTCCAACAACCCAACCCGATACGGTGCATCAACACGTTGAATTAAAACGTGGTGCAAGACGCATCGTGTTCTTGTTCATCATGACGATAGCCACTGCGGTTGCTTTCCATGCCGTACTCCACTTCCCTCCGGTCATGGGGATGATGATGGGGCTGGCGTATCTACAGTTCTTTGGGTATTTCTTGCGTAAGACCTTACCGAATTCACTAGCGAAGAAAAAGGCAGTGGCGATTGCCAATAATGATGAGGGGGCATTGAAACGACTCGGTTCAGTCGTGCCCTTTGATGTATTTCGGAGAGTGTCGCATGCCGAATGGGACACCCTGCTGTTCTTCTACGGCGTGGTGATGTGTGTCGGTGGCTTAAGCTTGCTTGGTTACTTGGAACTCGCGTCTGGTGTGATGTATAGCCAATGGGATCCAATTTGGGCCAACATTATGGTCGGGATTCTATCTGCGATTGTCGATAACATTCCGGTAATGTTTGCCGTGTTATCCATGGAGCCACAAATGTCGATGGGCAACTGGCTACTGATCACCTTAACCGCTGGAGTTGGTGGTAGCTTATTATCTATTGGTAGTGCAGCTGGAGTAGCATTAATGGGGGCAGCGCATGGCAAATACACCTTCTTTGGCCACTTGAAATGGATGCCAGTGATCATGATTGGCTATGCCGTCAGTATCGCTGCTCACTTATGGCTAAATGGCGGGCTTTTCTAATTCGATGATCCTTTCAAAGGTTGTTCAACGCGTGTCCAGACGTTGCTTAACTGCATCGCTGGACACCGATTGCAGGTTAGCACCGCGCCTTCGTGTTGTATTCGCATCACCAATCCAGAATCTTCTCGGCTATTCGCTGAATTCAACTTAATGTTGAGCAAATCACCTTCAACACGATAGGTTCGAGTCACGGAATTATCCGTTGTTTGATAAATCACTTGTCCCGACTCGAAATACAAATAGCTGTCATTGTCAGCGTTCTCGTACACGCCTTTAAATATAACAAGTTGTGGGACCTCGAAAGGTCGGCTGGTATCAGTTAAGCAACCTGTCAGCAATAATGCGCAGCTGCAGCCAGATATTAATAAGGGAAATCTATTCATTTGGGCATCCTTGCCTAGAGAACATAGTCAAAGAATATGCAACCAAATAGATATTTTCCAGAAAGCGTTGATTTTAATGCAAAGTCACATTTTAAGAACTATTAGCTTTTGTCCTTGAGTGCTACGTAATCCTCAGCCAGCATCACGACAGGCTCGTTGCCAAATCGCTTACTAGTCTTGCTCTCTTCCCTCTATCACCAACAAGCGCTGTTTACGTACTACGCCACCTGCATACCCCGTCAGCTTGCCATTTTTGCCAATCACACGGTGACACGGCACAATCACTGAAACCGGATTTTTGCCATTCGCCAAACCCACAGCACGAACGGCTTTCGGATTGCCTATCGCATCGGCCAGTTGTGCATAGCTCCAAGTCTCTCCATAAGGAATGGTCGTCAGCGCCTGCCAAACCGACTGCTGAAATGGCGTGCCCTTGGCTGCAATCGGCACAGAAAATTGGATAGCTTCGCCTGAGAAATAGCGATTAAGCTGCTCGATAGCCAATGCAAAGATCGGAAAGCTATCATCTTGAACACCCAACTGTTCCGGCTTGGTGGTATGTGTTTCA
Organism: Vibrio crassostreae; assembly: GCF_024347415.1. Taxonomy (NCBI): domain Bacteria; kingdom Pseudomonadati; phylum Pseudomonadota; class Gammaproteobacteria; order Vibrionales; family Vibrionaceae; genus Vibrio; species Vibrio crassostreae. The sequence continues at coordinate 1,704,542 of NZ_AP025477.1, read as the reverse complement.
AACCAAAGGCCGAGCAAGCCCTCATTGTTCGCCTGTAAAGTTACGGTTCCCAATGGGCTCTCATAATAAGTAAAACGGTTAGCCATAATATCTCCTCGCTTAGTATTCCGATTAAGATTGATTCCAACAATGGAATGTGGCGTAACTGCCCCACGGCGACACGCTTTGTGTATTAATAGCAGGGCGATGCTCAATAAACTTCTTCACCACCAAGTCACCAACCAACAGATGATTAGGTTCGCTTAACCCACGAAGCAGTGCATATTGAATCGTCCAAGGTCCAATGCCTTTTAGCTCAATCCATTTGGAAGGATGCTCAGCTTCATTGTCGACCATGTATTCGGCAAAACGCTTTAGGGTCTCTTTGCGGCTTCCCGGCATTCTCAAGAAGCTAACATCAGCCTCCGCTATCTGCTTTGGCGTTGGGAAATACGCTTTCTCGGATGCATCAGAAAGCTCTTTAACCAATAAGTTGAGCTGGCCAATCGCTGCGATTACCGAGACTTGCTGCCCGAGGATCGCTCTCACTCCTGCTTCCCAAGGATTCCATACGCCAGGGATACGGATACCACTCTTGGCCACCAAGTTAGGATCGATAGTCTCAAAGAAGGCCTCGACCTTTGCAATATCGACATCAAGATCGAACATACGTCGAATATTCGCAATCAAGCTTCTTAAATGGCTTATATCGTCCAACTCAAATTCAATATCCAAGCGGTTATCTTTAGCCAGAGTCGCCTGGAACCAGCCCTTCGACCCGTTCACATTTACCGTTCGCTGGTAATAGTCCTCACCTACCTCTTCTAAGCCTTCAATCATTCTTCGTCGATAGAAAGCTAACAGGTGCTTCCAATCCAAAGGACCGTGAAAACCAAGCTGAATATGATTACTCACACTATCACTTAGCTTTGCCCGCCGAATTTGACTTGGCGAAAGCTGCAGTTCTTTTTGAAAGGCATCATTGAAACGACGTGTGCTATTAAAGCCACTCGCAAAACCTACATCGGTAATGCTCATGCTACTGGTATGCAGCAACTGCTTAGCAAACATCAACTGGCTATAAAGGCTATATTGCTTGGGTGACACACCGATGTAATTGTCGAATAAGGTTCGTAAGTAACGATCGGAAATGCCTAAACGGGTCGCAAGATCGACGATAGATCCTGAATTCAGCGCGCCATTATCAATCAACTGCATCGCACGTAAGAAAGTGGTTTCGACGCCCTTCCAAGCTGGAGAAAAAGGTGCGCTGTCTGGTCGACAACGTAAACAAGGGCGATACCCAGCCTTTAGCGCCTGAGCTTGATGGGAAAAGTATTCGACGTTTTCCTCTTTAGGTGGCGTTGCTGGGCAAATCGGGCGACAAAATATCCCTGTCGTTTTCACCGCTGTGAAAAACATTCCATCAAAGCGAGCATCTCGCGCATATCGAGCCAGATGACACTGCTCGTTCGTTAAGGTGCTGTTGTGATTGATATTTTTCGACATGCTGTACTCTTCCCATTTGCCATCGCTTTCGATCCGATAACTAAAAGTTTACCGTGAACCACCATAGTCGCTAGCCACTTTCGGAACTGAAGGTTAGATAAATCACAAAAAAGGGTTTTCTTTTTATTCAATTCGACTAAATTTAATCTTGAGAAGAAATTCTTCTCACAACGTCAACGATCGGTACTTAGCACGCCAAGATGCAGAGACCTATCGAATATAAAAAGGAAAAGGCTATGGTTCTACACACATGTCGTATTGTTTTATCAAACCAACAGGTTCTCACCAGTCAATCAGTCGAGCAATCTCTTTGCTTTCTTGAAAACAAAGCAGATAACGGGATTTCTAAGATTGAGATTGACGCAACGGATGGCCACACAATCCATTCGTACATGTCACACTCTCTCGAAGAGTCTATTGAGAATCTCATGAACCTATAAGTGTGTTAACACTATAGAGCCTTAAAATAGGGCTAGATATACCAGGCTTAAACGATTTTATTGGAATGAGAAACGATCTCTAGTTCCGAAAAGAAGTACATCTCTGGTTTAAAACAAAAATGGCTCCTAACTAATTAGGAGCCATTTTTTATTTAACCTAAACAACAAAGCATATTGGTTATAGCAAATGCCGTTACTCAGGAGCTTGTTCAGCGGCTTGTTGCAGCGTGTAAGCGGTCGATGGGTCAATCTCATTAACCAATTTCTCAACCTGCATGATCGCATCCACCGAGGTGCTGCTCTTGCGGTAACTCAGATAAATTGGGCGATACCAGTCTTCCACCCCTTTCACCTTGTGCAGCTGACCCGAATCGATAAAAGGTTCAACTAGAGATACCGGAAGATATGCACTACCACCTTTCTCTAAAATGAAATCAAGGGCGATACGAGCCGTAGAGGTACGAAGATACGGCGCTGGCACTTTAGGGTGACGTTCTGCGTGTTCAGAACCAAAACGCGTTCCCCAATCCACATACACATACTTATGTTGGAATACAGATTCCAGGTCATCTTGCTGCGTTGATACCAACACCAAAACCAAATCAGCGACTTTTTTACAGTTCAGCTCTTCCGCTTTGATCTGATCGAACGCGAAAGCCATATCTAAGGTTCGTTCTAACAAATTACGGTTCAGTTGCTCGCGCCCCATCACCTCTGCCATAAAGCCATAACCACCAAAAGAGTCGGTCACAACACTTAAACAGTTTTGCAGATACGCATCCCAAATATTCGGCGTGCCGCCCAGCGTTAACTGCAAGGCTTTACCACTCTCTAACGACAGCTCAAATTTCGCTTGTTGTAAGGTGGAAACCATCACTTCAGCATAACCAATCAAACGTTCACCGGAAGATGTGAGTTTGATGTTATTGCGGTCACGAATGAAGAGTTGAGTATCAAAATAGCCTTCAAGCTGCTTGATTCGCGCACTCACCGCCGCTTGCGTTAAATACAAGTTTTCAGCTGCACGCCCAAAATGGCGCACCCTTGCAACCTCAAGAAAGGTTCTAAATACTTTCACATCCATCAAATACATCTCTGTAATAAATCTGCTAACTAGCCGATCTAGGATTGTTTATCGTAAAGGCAAAAACGTTTTGTTTCCTATTTTAGCCTTTTAACAATATTTTCGCGTGAGCAATAAACACTAATTTCTATCTAACCACATTACTGAGGCTGATATGTCTGAGACCGAATTCCGTCACGGAAAAAAACGTTTTTATGACACCATTAAATTCCCACGAGGGTTCGCTAAGTCGGGTGATTTTACTCTGTCAGAAGAGGAAATCCTAACCTTGTTTGGTGACACTATGCTTGCACTTGAAACTGGTGAACTAGCACCAATCAATGCAGAAGAAAAACACTTCATTAAAGTGTTGTCTCACCCTCATAAGGCAAAGTCCAAGTTAGAGCGTGTTTGGTTGAAGTACATTCAACTAGCTCGTGGACGCCGTCGCTTTCATACCCTAAACGGCTGCAAACGCGGCGAAGTGCCTAGGGAAGAATACGAAAGTGAGTTAGTGTTAGAAGATTAGTAAAATCGCTCAAGGTGATACCTCATCACTTTGGGCTTTTTTTTTCCTTCAATGCTTACACTTCAAGCTCGCTTTTTCTTCTTAGTTGGTAAGTTTAGCTAACCTGTTCGGATTTACCAATATTTATAGATAATTCATAGCGATAGCGTGAATCAACATCTATTCTAGTCACCCTAAGTGTGTCTAACCCGACTAAATTCTTCGAACCTCGCTCAACAACTTCCTTTTATCACGATAGTGGCACATTGCCATCATTATTTTTCACGCCTCAACTATACTCTCAAAGCCAGTGAGTACGCAGCAGCTCTTTAATACGCCAAAGCTTATAAATCTGCAGAAACGCACAGACCCTTTCAGGCACTGAATCAAATCAACATTCCTGTATATGACAAGCGTATTAATCTTGTTTAACGCCACCAAATATCCATACAATTATTGTGCAATTTTGAGAGTTCTAGTCACAGATACAACGAAAAAAGCAAAAAATTGACCTAAAACAATAGCGGAACCTGATAACTTATTTTATAATGCGAATTAATGTTTCAGAACACTATAAAATTTTATTTCTAGGGGCAAAATCAATGAGACTTATTCCATTAAGCAACAAAGCAAAAGTAGGTAAATGGGCTGCTCGTCATATCGCAGATTCGATCAACAAATTCGCTCCAACTGCTGAGCGTCCATTTGTACTAGGTCTTCCTACTGGTAGCACACCTCTAACTACTTATGCTGAGCTAATTGAACTTTACAAAGCTGGCGAAGTTAGCTTCAAGCACGTTGTAACATTCAACATGGATGAGTACGTTGGTATCGACCCTAACCACCCAGAGTCTTACCGCACATTCATGCACGAGAACTTCTTCAACCACGTTGATATCCAAGCAGAAAACATCAACCTGCTAGACGGTCAAGCTGAAGACATCGATGCTCACTGTGCAGCATACGAAGAGAAAATCCGTTCATACGGCAAAATCAACCTGTTCATGGGCGGCGTAGGCATCGACGGTCACATCGCATTCAACGAACCAGGTTCTTCTCTATCTTCACGCACTCGTATCAAAACGTTAACTGAAGACACTCGTATCGCGAACTCTCGTTTCTTCGATGGCGACATCAACCAAGTTCCTAAATACGCACTAACTATCGGTGTTGCTACTCTTCTAGATTCAGAAGAAGTAATGATCCTTTCTCTAGGCCACAACAAAGCTCAAGCACTTCAAATGGCTATCGAAGGTTCTGTAAACCACATGTGGACTGTTACAGCTCTACAGATGCACCGTAAAGCTATCATCGTTGCTGATGAGCCTGCTCAACAAGAGCTAAAAGTTAAGACTCTACGCTACTTCCAAGAGCTAGAAGCTGAAAACATCCAAGACCTATAATCTCAGGTTTTGTTGAGACAAAAAGCCACATTATGTGGCTTTTTTTGTACCTGAATTTCGCAGTCAAGGTACAAGACTATCCAACGATTAAAACAAAACGTGCAGATTGTAATCGACATAAGAATCGTCAATTTGTGTCATGCTTAGCTCGGAAGAAATAGGAGGGCTGGAGTGAATACAAAAAAGCGATTTCTCAAACTAGAGAAACCGCCATCATTTTAAATTTTGGATTGAAACGAACGAACAGCTACAAGATATGTAGGATGAAAAACAAGATAAGCAAGACTATAAACTAAAGCTAAGAACTCAGCGCGTTATCTCGGCACAAGGTAGTGATAATGTCAGTGATAGCTAAAACGATCGTCGACTTCACTTTTTGATTATGTCGCCCCAAAAACATTTCAAGCATTGGACCAGACATGGTCTCCACCATCTCCACATCATATTCGATTGGCATAATACGCTGAATCGCGTGTACCTTATTAAGCTCAAATATAATGTCGACTTCTGTGAAACTGGTGTCGTCACCCTGTATTTTCGCCCACTCTTTCAAGGTAACGAAAACCTCTAAATCGTCATAAAGCTCTTTACTGATGACACCAAGCCCTAATAGTAGCTTAGCGCGAATCATAATCTCGCCTAACGGGCCACCGCTGTTAAGAAGAGGTTCTACAACGAACTTAATTGCAGTGTCATCTTTCTTAAAGATATTCTTTAATACGGCATCTACCGTGTCATCCAATGCATCGTAAGCCGCCATTAGGCAGGCGCCAGCACTCTCAGCTTCTGATAGGGCTTCGAGTAATTCAGTTTCATGGCTAGGATGTATTGGCATAACGGCTCGGTAATAAGAAAGTGCCACAGGTGTGGCACTTTGATGATTTATCATTTCAATGCTAGATAAGCTTGTTCCGCTAGTTTAACAACTTCTGAGTCACTATTCAGCTCAGAATAATGCGCTAATGTCTCAGCAAAACCTTTTTCTGCGAACATTGCCTGAAGTTCAACCGCTTGTGGGTCATCTTCATTCTTGTAATGGAACGCAGCTGCGATCGCTTTTACTAGGTGTGCATTAGGAAGACCGTATTCTAGCGTACCGTTCAATGGCTTGACTAGACGATCTTGTGGGCTCAGCTTACGAATAGGCTGACGGCCAACACGATCCACTTCATCACGTAGGAACGGGTTCGCAAAACGACCAAGAATTTTCTGGATGTATGCCGCGTGCGCTTCAGGATCGAAGCCGTAACGCTTGATCAGAACTGCACCACTCTCTTCCATCGTTGCTGTTACTTCAGAGTAGATCGATTGGTCTTCAATAGCATCTTTAATTGTCTCGTGACCCGCAAGCACACCAAGGTATGCCGTTACCAAGTGACCTGTGTTTAGCGTGAACAGTTTACGCTCAACGAAAGCCATTAGGTTATCTGTGCATTCCATACCTGGGATGTTTGGAATCTCACCTTTAAATTGTGTTTGGTCTACGATCCACTCACTGAACGTTTCAACCGTTACTGCTAGTGGGTCTGTTTCGCCAGCTTCTGCCGGTGGAACGATACGGTCAACCGCTGAATCAACAAAACCAATGTGCTGTTCAGTGAAGGCTTTCATGTCATCAGAAAGGTGCTCTAGAACTGCTGCTTTTAATTGGCTAGTACCGCGAACCATGTTCTCTGCCGCGATGATGTTCATTGGTGCAGTGTTGTTTGCTGCTGCACGCTTTTCAATGCCTTGAGCGATAGACTTAGAGATAATTTTAAGAACAGTAGGACCTACTGCTGTTGTCACAATGTCAGACTCAGCAATGCAATCTACCACTGCGCTTGTTGCTGAGTTTACTGCCGTTACGTTCTTAACAACTTCAACAACACACTCTTCGCCAACAATCTTAACTGGGTATTCTTGGCGTTCAATTAACGCATTTACAACCGTTTCATTTACGTCAGCAAACGTAACCTTCATACCAGCGTCAGAAAGAAGCTTACCAATGAAACCACGACCGATATTACCTGCACCAAAATGTAACGCTTTCATAATTTTGACCTTATAAATATTTGAATCTAGATAGCTAACTGCTCAACAACATGCCTTGACGATGTGCCCTAGGCATTAAGCAGTAAGCTATTCAGACTGAATCTTCTTAGAGAGATTAAGACCGAAAATGAGGCCAGTAGGGGGATACCGGCCTCCTTCACTCAGGAGCTTGACTAGAGCTTTTTAGTTTCCGTTGAGAATACGTAGAACATCAGCAGGGTTTGTTGTGTTCTGTAGGCATTCCACAGCTTCTTCATCATCCAGTGAATTGGTAATAGCCATCAGCACCATGTTGTGCTCATCGCCTTGTGCGGCAATACCGATAACCATCTTAGCGATATCATCTTCATCTTCGCCCCACTGAATACCTTCAGGGTACTGACAGAAAACGATGCCGGTTTTTTGTACGTATTGTTTCGCTTCGATTGTGCCGTGTGGTACTGCGATAGACTCACCTAGGTAGGTAGACACAAGCTCTTCACGAGCAAACATGCCAGCTACGTATTCAGGCGATACGTTGCCAAGTTTTACCAGTTGGTCGCCAGCGAACTTGATTGCGTCTTCTTTTTGAGTCGCTTTTAGGCCAAGGAAGATGCTGTCGTCTGTTAGTGCAAGCTTGTTGCCTTCTTGTGCTGGAGCGGCTGCAGGAGCCGGAGCTTCTACTTTCGCTTCACCACTTTGAGCGTCGGTAAGCTCAGCGACTAGCTGGTCGTATACGCCACCGTCTAGGAAGTTGTTCAGAGACATATGCATTGCACCTGGTACGGTTTTACGTGCACGGTCTGTTAAGTCTTTATGCGTAATAACGATTTGCGAATCAGCAGGTAGGTTGTTGATTGCGTAGTTGGTTACCTCGATGTCTAGGCCTGCTGCTGCTACCTTTTTGCGAAGTAGACCAGCACCCATTGCACTCGAACCCATACCTGCATCACAAGCTACATAGACAGCTTTAACATCCGCTAGGTTTACGTTTGTTTCTGCTGCTGCACCTTTAGAAGACGCTTTCATGTCTTTCATTTGAGCAGAGGCTTTTTCTAGTGAATCTTCGTCGTCACCTTGAGCTGAAGTCTTAAGTAGAATTGAAGCTACGATGAAAGACACAGCCGTTGCAGCAATAACAGAAAGAATCACACCGATGTAAGAGCCTTTAGGTGTCATCAACAATACTGCGAAGATAGAACCTGGAGATGCTGGAGAGATAAGGCCAGAATCGAACACTACGTTAGTGAATACACCCGCCATACCACCTGCGATTACAGCAAGGATTAGACGTGGGTTCATTAGAACGTAAGGGAAGTAAATTTCGTGGATACCACCTAGGAAGTGGATGATAGAAGCACCAGCAGCAGATTGCTTCGCGCTACCTTTACCAAACACCATGTAAGCAAGTAGAAGACCAAAACCAGGACCTGGGTTCGCTTCGATTAGGAAGAAGATTGAACGACCAATTTCTTCAGATTGCTGGATACCTAGTGGAGAGAAGATACCGTGGTTGATTGCGTTGTTTAGGAATAAGATTTTCGCAGGTTCAACAAAGATAGATGCAAGAGGTAGTGCACCTGCTTCAACCATCACGTTAACGCCAGCCGCTAAACCAGAAGACAGAACTTTAACTGCAGGACCAATCACGATGAACGCGATGATTGCGCAGATCATACCGATGATACCAGCAGAGAAGTTGTTCACTAGCATTTCGAAACCACTCTTCACTTTACCGTGAACAGCTTCATCGAATTTCTTAATTGCGATACCACCTAGTGGACCTACAATCATTGCACCCATGAACATTGGGATATCAGTACCAACGATAACACCCATTGTTGTGATAGCGCCGACTACCGCACCGCGGTCACCACCAACCATTTTACCACCGGTGTAACCGATCAATAGTGGTAGAAGGTATGTAATCATAGGACCAACCATTGATGCTAACGTTTCGTTAGGCCACCAACCTGTTGGGATGAATAGTGCAGTAATGAAACCCCACGCAATGAATGCGCCGATGTTTGGCATTACCATATTAGATAAGAAACGACCAAAGTTTTGAACCTTGATCTTAGCTTCTGGTGATAACATAGGTAGAACCCCGTAGTGTATTGGTTGGTCAAATGACCGAAAGTGTGTGCTCAAAAGTTGATTAAAATGTATCACAACATTCCCAAAATGCACTCCAGCCCAACTTTCGTGATAACCATCACACACAAAAAACACTTTGTGGTTAACAGTAACGCCTTAGATCACAAAAATGTCATGAATTTAAATTACAAAACAAAATTAGTGAGAATAACTCTCATTAACACACGATCAAGATCACACTTTCACTCGCGACCATAAAAAATAAATGGTGATCAAAATCACACTTAATAAAAGTTCACTCCATAAAACTATAAACCACGTATAAAAGAACGCCATACAAAGTGTGAAATATACGCACACTCTTGAGTATGAATTGGCATTGTGTAATTTAATTACAAAACCAATGGGATATAGATCACACTCAAAATTATCCTATCGCATCTTCTCGATTACACTATCGGCTTGTGCATCATGCGCACCTTCACCACACTATTTCAGCAAAAGCTGAGCACAACGCACTGCTGTCAGCGACAAGAGATGTGTTATTGTATTTACCTATTCATATTCACCACCGCCTCAACCTGAATCCGCAGATCGCTCTGCTTTGAGAAAAGACTATGTCAGACAAAATTTCCACATCAGCACTCGCGAAACAGAAAGGCGTAGAAGCCAAAGCGCTATTTGGTGATCTAAAAACCGCTGGCTATATTGTGCGTTCACAAGAGCGTTGGGTACTGACAGAGCGAGGGGAAAGTTTTGGTGGGGAGTATGTGGAGCACAAAAAGTTTGGTGTCTTTATCGTATGGCCAGAAAAACTGCTTATCGACTTAGAGTCATTCTCTGGCAAAACATTAACCGCGACGCAACTTGGTCACGCCTTTGAGCTCAGCGCCAAGAAGATCAACTTATTGCTCAATGAACTTGGGTGGATAAAGAAAGAAGAAGATGGCTGGCACGTCACCTCCACAGGCTTAAAAGCCGGAGGTGAACAAAGAGAAGACAAAGCGACTGAGAATTTATTTGTGGTGTGGCACGACTCGTTAGTCCGCAATAAACGATTAAAGCAATCTGTTGTCGAGTTCTTAGGCCACGATGCAGAAAGCCACTCGACCGATGTGTCGTTTTCTAGCTTCCGTCAGAAATTTGAGGCGAAACACCGAACCTTAGATGGGCACTATGTTCGTTCAAAGGGAGAGCTGATCATCGATAACTGGCTTTATATGGCAGGAGTAGTGCATGCGTATGAGCGTCCACTACCAATATCAAAAGAAGTGATCAGTGATTTTTACCTGCCAAATGGCAAGGTATACATCCAGTTCTGGGGAACGGACTCTGCACCTATCCCAGAAGACAAACGCGTTGAAACGAGAGAAACATACGCAGAACACGGCTTCAGCTTAATTGAACTCACCCCAGAAGATATCCCAAACCTAGACAGTGTACTTCCACCATTATTGCGTCAATATGGCATCAAGGCGTACTAAGCGACTGATCTTAGCGCGCCATAACACATCAAGATCACATTTAATTACTCATTATGGAAATTATTTACCATAGTGATTTGATATGTTCGCTATTTTTCCCCACCCCATCTTCTATTATCTTACACCCATCGACTTGAGCTACCGCAGATACTCGATTTAATTGGGGCATGTTCGATAACTATCTAGACGTTCAATCTATTGAGAGCCGTCTAAATGCGTTATCCGTTTATTGTTGACGTTACCGAACATAAACCCCTACAACATATATATTGATAGATATTAGGATTCAACATGACTCATCCAATCATTTCAGATCTAAACACTCGCTACACAGCTAAAAAATACGATGCAGAAAAGCGCATCTCTGCGGAAGACATGGAAGTAATCAAAGAAGCACTTCGTTTGTCAGCTTCTTCTATCAACTCTCAGCCTTGGAAATTCATCATCATTGAGAGTGACGCAGCAAAACAACGCTTCCACAATACTTTCGAAAACATGTTCCAGTTTAACCAACCACATGCGAAAGAAGCGTCACACACGATCCTGTTTGCTCACGATCCTAAATACACTAAAGAGAAATTCGCGAAGCGTGCAGATACAGAAGTAAGCTCTGGTCACCTACCAGCTGAAATGTACGAGCAATTCTTAGGTGCTTACGCATTTGCAGAAATGAACACAGACGAAACAGGTTTCAACGGTAACTGGACTAAGTCTCAAGTTTACATCGCACTAGGTAACACACTGCACACACTTGCTCGCCTAGGTATCGCTTCAACACCTATGGAAGGTGTAGACGCTGCTATGATCAGCGAAGAATTTGCTGACGAACTAGAAGGCCACGTTGTTGATGTAGCGCTAGCTATCGGCTACCACAAAGACGGCGAAGACTACAACCACGGTAAACCAAAAGCGCGTCTAGCTCTTGATGAAGTCGTTACCACGCTATAACAGTTACCGCGCTATAATAGGCACAACGCTGTAATAGCTGAAACAAACAAATCGCACTGCTTTATTTGGCCAGACGCTCGTCTGGCCTTTTTTATATCTGTTATTTATCCAAGCCACTACCCACCGACTAGTCATAAAGACACGTTAAAATCAATATGATTACAAAAACCAACAAGTCATAAAGACACAAACAGGAGCTCAAAAATCAAACAAAAACAACCAAAACAATAACTTAAAAACATGGCACAACTAGTGCAATGAGAGCCTTAGATATTTCAATAAGGTACTATCATTATGACTATTCACGTTAAATCAAATGTTCACTGGGTCGGCGTCCACGATTGGGAAACCGAGCACTTCCACGGTAAGGAATACCACATGAACAAAGGTACGAGTTATAACTCGTACCTGATCCGTGAAGAGAAGACAGTGCTTGTCGATACTGTCGATCATCGCTTTACTGAGCAATTCCTTGCAAACCTAGAGATGGAAATCGATATCAATGAGATCGATTACATCATTTGCCAGCACGCTGAAGAAGACCACTCCGGAGCCCTTTCTGCACTATTAGCCAAAATTCCAAACACACCGGTTTACTGCACAGAAGCTGGTGTTAACTCGATTGTTGGCCATCACCATCAACCAGATTGGAACTTCAGAACCGTAAAAACCGGCGACACGCTCGATGTCGGTAACGGCAAGCAACTTATCTTTGTTGAGATGAAGATGTTGCACTGGCCAGACTCAATGGCGACCTACTTAACTGGCGATGAAATCCTGTTCAGTAATGATGCATTCGGCCAACACTACTGTGACGAAAACCTATTCAACGACCAGCTAGACCAAGTAGAGCTTCACGATCAATGTCTGCGTTATTTCTCTAACATCCTGACGCCATTTGCACCTCTAGTAAAAGCGAAGATAGAAGAAGTGTTGAGTTTAGGTGTGCCGATCGATGTGATTGCGACTTCTCACGGTTGTATTTGGCGCGACAATGCGACTCAAATCGTTGAGCAATATTACGAGTGGTCGAAAGCCTACAAAGAAGATCGTATCACGATTGTCTACGACACCATGTCCAACAACACTCGCATGATGGCTGACGCGATCGCCAAAGGTATCCGCAAAGGCAGCCCAGAAACAGCAATCAAGGTCTTCAACATCTCTAAGCACGACAAGAATGACATCCTTGCCAATATCTTCCGCTCGAAGGGTGTGCTTGTTGGGTCATCGACCATGAACAACGTGATGATGCCGCAAATCGCAGCGCTACTTGAAGAAATACACGGCCTGCGCTTTGCAGGAAAAAGAGCCGCAGCATTTGGTTCTTCAGGTTGGACTGGCGGCGCAGTAAAACGCATCGATGCTCGCTTACGTGAAGCCAACTTCGAAGTGAGCGCACCTCAGCATATTCACTGGAAACCGGATACCGACGCACTTCGCCAATGTATTGATTACGGCATGACATTGGCTGAGGTGTGGCGTGCAGAAGCCGATGAAGTGAGCACACCAAAACAAGTATCACGCAATGTAACACCGCTCGAAGCCACACCGGCACCGGAGAACACCACTTCCGAGCTCAAAGACACGGCAGAGCAGAAGCCAGAAGAAGCGCAAGATAAGCCTGTACATAGCGCAGACTGCACTTGCTGGCGCTGTACTGTGTGTGAATGGGTGTACGATCCACAACTGGGTGAACCCTACCAAGGCGTTGAACCAGGAACACCATGGGCACAAGTGCCGGATGATTTCCTTTGCCCAGAATGTCATCTAGGCAAAGAAGTGTTTGTGGAGAAGTAACATGTCGAACATTGTGATTGTGGGCGGCGGTTTCGCTGCCCTTCAAACCATAAAGATGGTACGTAAAATTGACCAAGATATCGCGATTACTATGATCACGGCAGATGCTGGCGTTGAGTACAGTAAGCCAAATCTTTCGCACGCGTTCAGCCAAGCACAAACGCCAGAAACACTGGCAATACATAGCGCTCAACAGTTGGCTGAGCAATACAACGTCGTTATCAAAACCAAAGCGCTTGTAAGTGAAATCGATACCAAGCAGCAGTGTGTTCATGTTGATGGGCAAATCATCCACTATTCGAAGTTGGTATTAGCAACGGGAGCGACACCTTTCATACCACCAGCGGAAGGGCTTAAACGCAGCGCGACCATTACGTTAAATAGCTTGGAAGAGTTCGAAAAACACAAAGCGCAGGTTGATCAAGCACAGCGAGTCACTGTGATTGGAGGAGGCTTGATTGGGGTCGAGCTTGCATTCGATCTTCAAACTACGGGCAAAAGTGTCACGATAATCGAACCCGCAAGTTATCTATTGAATAACTTAGTGCCGCCTTTCGTTTCACTTGAGCTGGAAAAGGAGCTAGCAAAAGCAGGGGTTACCGTCGAAACCGACTCTGCGATTTGTCGAGCGACTTATCTTCATGATGGAGTCAGGCTACAAACTACCGCCTCTCGATTAATACGAGCAGATATCGTGATTGCCGCAGCAGGGTTAAGGCCAAATACAGCTTTAGCCACGCAAGCGGGAATTGAGGTCAACAGAGGTATTGTGGTCGATGACACCCTGAAAACCAGTGCCAACAATGTGTATGCGATTGGTGATTGCGCTGAAATTGAAGGTCGTGTGATGGCCTATTTACAGCCAGCAATCTTGTCGGCAAACGTGTTGGCGAAGCAGCTGACTATGGATAAAGGAGAGAGCAAAGTAGGCGAAGCAAAGCTCAGCTTGCCTCATATGATCACCAAGGTGAAAACACCGAGTTATCCTATTCAGCTTGCAGGGCGCGATATTCACACTGCTCAGAGCTGGGAAACTCGATTCGATCCTAAAGGTATAGTCGCCAAAGGCTTCAATGAAGATAACCAGTTGGTTGGGTTCATTGTCACAGGAGAGCACATCAAAGCCGCATTTCCTTTGCTAAAGGAGTTGCAAATAAGTTCACCATCATAAGCACAAAGGTGTAAAAGCAGTCGACTCATTATATTGGTCGACTGTAGTCAACACAAAAATGCACATCAAATTCGGGAAAATTTGATGCTTATACTAGAGCAACTCTAGTATAAGCAAGCAATAAAAAAGCCAGTCAACAGACTGGCTTTCTTGTATTCATCTTAGTGCGATGAGCTTACCGCACTTAAACAAAGGCGAACTTTAACCGATAAACGAGATGTAACCTTGAAGAATAATCAGGTTAACGATATCGATAAAGAAGGCACCAACAATTGGCACAACCATGAAGGCTTGGGGTGACGGACCGAATCTGTTCACCAAAGAACCCATGTTCATTACCGCTGTTGGTGTTGCACCTAGACCGAAACCACAGTGACCACCCGCCATAACCGCTGCGTCGTAGTTAGAACCCATTACTTTGAATGTCACAAAGTAAGAGAAAATACCTAACACCACAGCCTGAACTGCAAGGATAGCCAAAAACGGAATCGCAAGGTCAAAGATGTTCCAAAGCTTAAGGCTCATTAGCGCCATGGCAAGGAACAGGGACAATGATACCGTACCAAGAATATCGACCGTTTCGCTGTCAGTCTTATGCAGCTTAGTCACTTCAAACACGTTAGTGATGAACACACCGATAAACAACGCGTAAACGAAGTCAGGAATCATCAACCAAGAAATTTCAAAAGTCGCCACCCACTGCTCTAGGTACTTCGCACCCGTGATACAGATAAGAAGGATGAACAACACTTCAATCACCTTCTTCGCCGTCACTTTGTCTTCTTCATACTCGTTGTAAGTAACAAGTTCAGGGAAGCGTTCGTGCGTTTGCGTGCCAGTACCGTACTCAGATTCAAGCTGGTTTTTATCAATCAGCTTTTGCGCCACTGGGCTACCAATAATACCACCGATGATCAAACCAAAGGTCGCTGAAGCCATTGCGATTTCTAGCGTATTTGCAATGCCAAACGTGTCTGCAAAAGTTTGCGACCAAGCCGCGCCTGTACCGTGGCCACCCGAAAGCGTGATAGAGCCAGCAATCAAACCCATCAAGGGTTCAAGGCCTAGTGCCGTTGCTAAGGTTACGCCTACACCGTTTTGGATAATGATATAGACCGACGCTACCCCTAAGAATAGGAATACTTTAGCACCACCTTTCATCAGCTGTGTGTAGTTAGCCGCAAGGCCGACCGTTGCAAAGAACATCAACATAAAGGTGTTCTGCAAGGGCAAAGAAAACTCTAGATCAAGGCCGTTAAAGTGCAGGGCTGTAATAGCAAAAGCGACAATCAAGCCGCCGACAATGGGCTCTGGAATGTTGTACTTTTTGAGAACAGGAAGCTTTGCATTGACGAAATGACCTAGAAACAAAACACTAATCGCGATTAGGAAGGATTCTAGTGGTCCAATTGAAATTAATTGATTCATATAACCTCTATTTTTTACGTTCTCATCTTCCTTAATGAGTCTAGTTTTATCTGTAATTATCTGTGCTGCTCTACCTATATTTATGCAAACTGGAGAGAAATTGTAGATTCGAGAAGCGAACACATTACTGCGAACACTTAGTGCCATGTTAGTAGCTCGTTAACTTTTATAGGAGATAAAAGGATTTGTGACAACAATCACCTCCAAAAAGTTAAAAGCGGCGTGAGTAATTTTGCCGCTGACTCTGCTTTTTTAATACCTAAAAAAGCAAAAAGGAGCTATTACTAGCTCCTCTTTCATTACCATCGCTGGTAATTAGAATTTTTTCGGTGCGTAACCAGTCATAACCTCAATGCGAAGTTCTTTACCGATCTTCGTCATTGGGTGAACAATTACGAGTCCTTTAACAGACTTTTTAAGTTTACCCATATCCGCTTGCTCAGCTTTTGTAATCTCACGGCTAAATGGCATATCAACCAAAGACTTACGCTCTTGGTTCACATCGTAGCTTTCTTTGTGTTTAAGCTGGGCAATTTTCTTAGTTAGCTTCTTAATCTCTTCCTCGAATTGACGAACAACAGGACGATCATTACGAGTTTTAGCAGCATCTAACTTGTGGCGACACTTGTCTAGACGGTTGTTAATTTGTTGAAGTTCGTTTTTAACACTCATAATAATTTCCTAAGATTTAACAAGCCAATTCGGATTGGGGCGCGGAGTATAGCACAAGGGTTCACTTGAACCGAAATTTATCTGTTAATTACCAACAGAAACAAATCACATCGATACCGTTCATTCAGGTTACCTATTCTTTGTGGCGAGCCTCTGAGCGGATTATTCATTGATAGGATAGCGTCTACCTCAAAAATTGCAGTCCTCGATACATCAAAATTCCGTCTAAACTTATACTCTAACGCAGTAACTAACTCAGGGTACACAGCTTGGGGTATCCTCCCCTGCAACGACTCTGATTCGCAACGTAATCACAAGGATAACCGATGACATTATTGAAAAGAATATTGACCTACAGTCTAGCCCTGAGTTCAATGTTTGCCGCAACTTATGCATCTAGTGAACAAACACCCCAAAATAACCTAATCGTCGAGTACTCTGCACCGACAAATTCCGAAGAAGAGCAGCTCAAACGCGAGATTCAAATCAGTGGCGTTAATGACACCGTGGTCGATCTATCAAACCAACTCTTCATGTTTGAGAAGCCATTAACCATTCAATATGGCGGAGAGGACGGGCCCCTCTACGATCCACAAACCCATCAAGTGCTGATCCCTTACCGCTTTTACGCTGAATCACTTAACTACTTTGAGAAGAACCAATACGAAAAAGAGTATGGAAAATCTGCGCAAACTGGCGCTATCGATACCTTACTACACACTCTGCTGCACGAAGCAGGACATGCTTATATTGAAGACCAAAAGATTGCCATCTTGGGCAAAGAGGAAGATGCGGTCGACAACCTAGCGACCATCCTATTACTTAACTATGTGGAACATGGCGCCGATGCCGCGATCAGCGCAGCAGACATGTTCGCTTTCGAATCAGAAGACCGCCCAGAATATTACGACTTAGGGGAATACATCGACGAGCACAGTTTCGACCTGCAGCGTTACTTCTCTACTTTATGCTTGGTGTATGGCAGCGACCCTGATGCCTATAAGAACTTGCTCGATGAAGTGGAAAATGACTATTTGAAAGATCGGAAAGAGTTCTGTGTGGAGCATTTTGATGTGATCAATGAAAATTGGCATCAGTATTTAAAAGAGAGTGACGATACTTAAAGGTGTGTCAAGAACGAGATAAAACGGCTTTGGCATCAAACTCCAAAGCCGCCACTCGATAGGTTGGCTTAAGTCTTATGTGTTAAGAGTTAAGAGTTAAGAGTTAAGAGTTAAGAGTTTAAGCCCTAGACCTTCACTTTATATTTAAGATCTTGAGCTTCATCGCCTGTCATACCTCGAAATCCCCAGCAGTGCGATGGCTGTTCTTTGATGGTGATTTCAATATCAATCGGAGAGATAGCCAACTGCTTTTCTATTTCAGAAAATATCTTCTTTATTAGGCGTTTCTTGGTGTTCACCGCTCGACCTTCCATCATATTGATTTCAATGACGGTATAGGCTTCTGTTCTTCCTTCCGGGTAAAAGAAGTCATCCCGTTCCAATGGCACAAACCGATGTGCGCGCTTGTCATCAGGCAAACCCATTTCACTGTTTAAACACTGCTGCAACACGTTTGATAGTTGCAACTTAATTGGATTTAAGCACTCTTTGATACCATAAATAACAATCATGACCATTCCTTTGATGCGATGTTAGGTATAGAGGAACGTTAGATAGAAGCATCGTCTAGCGACCACCCATTCGCTTACTATTTGTACATATACTACCTAATGACACGTGTGAGAAAAGGTAAAAACAATGAATTTATGAACAGGTGCAACAAAATACTTATCCCTTTGCAAACATAAGTCGAAGCGAATTGATCGAACACCGCTATCCCGGCGTATATCTTCTAAAATCACATTTGAATTAAGGAGTACTATGTGCCGAATTCACCTAGTAAGGCCACACGGACAGACGCCGAACCAGAAACACCCGCAGAGTCTTCGCTAGAAGTCGCTGTGTTTCCGCTCCCCATCTTCCTGTTACCAAGAGGTCGTCAAAGGCTACGCATTTTCGAGCCCAAATACCTTGCGATGGTCGCACACGCAGCGCAGGGCGATGGCTTTATCATTGCTACTCAAGACAACGTAAACGCTGATCACCTTAGCTCTTGGGGAACAAAAGTATCCATCGTAGACTTTAATATGGCTGATGATCAGATATTGGAAATCGATGTGGAAGGCCAGCAGCTAGTGCAGCTTCACTCCTCTCACAGAGACACTGCTGGCTTGATCAAAAGCAAATTCAGACCACTGCCCCATTGGCCGGTTCTCGACTACGACGTGCCTAACGTGTTTACAGCGTTTTTGGTTCAGCTGTTTCGCGACCACGATTCGATAAGAACCCTTTACCCCACTCCTGATTTCGAAAGCCCGCAATGGATTTGCGCGCGACTACTCGAAATGATGCCTATCCCTTTGGAAAAGAAAACAGAGTTCACCGAGCCCGCTAGCTTTCCTTCTTTAGTTCCTTTTTTGAATCAAATCATTACGGGGCAATAAGCACTTTTCTTCACTATAATTTTGTATAGTGGAAAATAATTTAAATTAAAGTGATCCCGGCCTTCAACTTTCACGTAGTGCCACTCAAATTCGCATGATGGTTATTTACTATGCAAGTCGAAAGTAGAAGTTCAGGGAAAGGCAAGGAGCATGTCATTATCCCAGACAAAAAAACAACGAACGAATCCAAGGTTCCAACAGAGCTTTCAAGCTGGTTGATCTTAGTTGGTACAGACCGAGACAAGCAGGCATTTACCTGTTTGTTCAAGTTCTTTGCCCCCAAGATAAAGCGTTTCGGAATCAGCAAGTTAGGCGGTGAAGCTGCTGCGAACGAGCTGGTTCAAGACACCATGACTAACGTTTGGAAGAAAGCCCACCTTTACAATGAAGATAAGGGCGCTGCGACGACTTGGGTCTACACAGTCATGCGAAATGCTGCGTTTGATATGTTACGCAAAGTAAAAGCCAAAGCGGAACAGACAATCGCAGACGACATCTGGCCTATTGACGCGATGGTTGCGGAATCTCAAAGTGATGAATTACCGTTTGGCGATCATTTGATGAGCCGACACGTAATGACACAAATAGAGAAGCTGCCTCTGGCTCAGAAAACCATTGTGAAAGGTGTCTACTTTCAAGAGCTCTCTCAAGAACAGCTTGCACAACAACTTGGCGTCCCACTTGGAACCGTGAAATCACGTCTAAGACTCGCTTTAGCCAAACTTAAGGTTCACATGGGGGAACAAAGCCATGATTAAACATCACCCAAATGCTGAAATTTTGAAAGATTTTGTCGATGGCACGCTTGCAGACTCTGTTTCATTGATTGTTTCTAGTCACGTAGAACTGTGTGAACATTGCCAACAGCAGGTTAAGCAGCTTACCGCTGAGGCGGCGAACAATGCCTTTGATAAAGAACCTGCGTTCACGAACGAAGAGTCAGGCGGCTTTTCAATGGACGACATGGATTTCGACTTTGATGCAATTGAGCAGATTACTGCTGATTTATCTCAGTCAGTGGAAGTTGAGCCAAAGGTAGAGCAAGTTACCGTTGCAGATACCACATTCACTATTCCTCGCGCTCTGAACTCGGTGGCGAGAAAAGATTGGATGAACCTAGGCAAAATTTCACGCGCAAGACTCGATTTCGATGACGAAGCACATCACACAAGTTTGCTGCATATCGATAAAAACGGACAAGTGCCTTGCCACACTCACAAAGGTTTCGAAATTACACTTCTTTTAGAAGGCAGTTTCGAAGACGAAATGGGCGTCTACAACAAAGGCGACTTCATCTGGCTAGATGGCAGTCACACTCATCAACCTGCGACCAAAGAAGGTTGTGTGTGCTTGACCGTTTCAAGTGATGCCTTGTACTTCACTAAAGGTGTCAGCCAACTGTTCAACCCACTAGGTAAATACATTTACTAGTTAAGAAGGATTTACCGGGTAGATCACAAGATGCACAGCGTTGGCTAGGTGGAAAGGTAACAACCGGACTAAAGTAAACTGGAATAAGCAACAAGCCACATAATATAAAAACAATAATGAGCAATGAGCGTAAGGAATTGACCAATGGATAAGAAAATAAAAATAGGCATTAGTGCATGTGTCGCCGGTCATAAAGTTCGGTTCGATACTGGCCATAAACGTTCTCGCTTCTGCACAGACGACTTAGCAGATTACGTTGAGTTGGAACCCGTTTGTCCAGAGATGGGCGTTGGTCTGCCAACGCCTCGCCCAACTATTCGCCAGACTCGGATGTTAGACGATATCATTCACGTCTCCCGTCCAGACGGTTCTGGTGATGTGACCAATGAGTTAATCGAGTTCGGTCAAAACTACTCGAAGAACAATCAGCACATTGCTGGATTCATTGTTTGCCAAAAGAGCCCAACTTGCGGTATGGAGCGAGTGAAAGTGTACCACCACCATGGTCGTGGTTCTGAGTCGACTGGTATTGGCATGTTTACTAAGCAGATCATGGACGCTAACCCGTTACTTCCTGTTGAAGAAAACGGGCGACTTAACGACCCTATTTTGCGCGAGAACTTCATGACTCGTGTCTTCACCTATCAAAAGTGGCTCGACCTTGTGGATGAGGGTGTAACAAAACACAAGCTTATCCAGTTCCACAGTGCGCACAAGTATCTAGTGATGTGTCACCACGTAGAGAGTTACAAAAGTTTGGGCAATCTGCTAGCGAGCAATAAACTCGACATTAATGAGCTTGCAGACCAATATATTAAAGGCCTGATGACGGCGTTATCACATCATGCCAACCGTGGTACTCACGCCAATACTCTGCAACACCTGCAAGGCTATTTCAAGAAGCAGCTGAGCAGTGCTCACAAGCAAGAACTCTCAAGCCAAATTACATCATTCAGAGAGGGCGTAATTCCGTTACTAGTGCCGTTGACACTGATCAACCACTACCTAATGGAGTACCCAAACGAGTACTTGGAGTCACAGGTTTACCTAAACCCTCACCCACAAGAACTTAAACTGAGATACGGATATTGAGCAACATTCTATGGATACGACGAGACCTGCGGATTCACGATAACCCAGCGCTCGTCGCGGCAGTTGAAAACGGCGTGTCTATCGCCGTTTTTATTTCAACACCACAGCAATGGCAGCAACACCACCTTGCCCCCATCAAAGCCGATTTCATTTATCGTCACCTAAAACAGCTCGAATCCCAACTCGCTGAGTTTGGGATTTCATTGCTGCATCTCAAAGCCAGCGATTTTGATGACCAAGCCCGACAGCTCATCGAATTATACGAACAACTTGATGCTAAGTGCGTATACGCAAATTCAGAACCTGAGGTAGATGAACAAACCCGTGACCAGCAACTGATATCAAATGGGGTAAACCTTCAGATCAGCTCTTGTGACGTTATGCTGCCATTAGGTAGCGTTCTTAACAAACAAGGCGAGATGTTCAAAGTCTTTACGCCATTTAAGAACGCTTGGTTAAAAGAAGTTCAGGTGAAAGGTATCATCTGTAGCCCGGCTCCTATCGTGCCCGCTAAGCTTCAACAAACACAGCTTCAACAAACTCAGCGTCCACAATCACAACTTCCTGACGACTTAAATGCTTCAAGAATCTCCGCTGACTATGATTTTGACTTTCCGCGTGTTGATTCAAGCCGCTGGCCATTAAGCCAAGATGTATTGGGCAATGTGATCCCGAATTTCTTAACCAATAAAGTCAACGACTACACGCGCCTGAGAGATATTCCCTCGGTAAAAGGCACGTCTGGTCTATCACCTTATTTGGCGATTGGCGCTGTGAGCCCACGTTGGCTAGCGATTCAGCTGATTCAGCAACAACCCGATTTGTTGTTTGATACTCAGCTGCCGGCCTTTTCTTGGCTTAATGAATTGATTTGGCGTGATTTTTATAAGCATTTGATGTTCCACCATCCTAAACTGGTTAAAGGAGCGAACTTTCAGCAAAAATACAATGGATTAGACTGGTATCAAGATCACCCTAGCTTCAAAGCATGGTGCGAAGGAAAAACCGGATATCCATTGGTTGATGCAGCCATGCGTCAACTGGTTGAAACGGGCTGGATGCACAACAGGCTAAGAATGGTGGTGGCAAGCTTCCTAACCAAGCACCTGCTTATTGACTGGCGCTGGGGCGAGCGTTTCTTTATGTCACACCTTATCGACGGTGACTTTAGCGCCAACAACGGTGGCTGGCAGTGGGCTTCAAGTACTGGCTGCGATGCTCAACCTTACTTTCGAATTTTCAATCCAATCACCCAGAGTGAAAAGTTTGATCCAAAAGGAATTTTTATTCGTAAGTACATACCAGAGCTGCAAAACATCCCTGATAAGCATGTGCATTTTCCACATGACTTTATCGCTAAAAACGGGATAGACAGCGAATACTGGCAACCCATCGTTGAGCACAAACAAGCACGATTGAGAGCCTTAGCCTTCTTCAAATAATTAGAGTGAATATTATGGATAACTCTCTATGGCTTGATAACTTTCTCAACATGTATCGAGAACTCGGAACAGACAATTTCGACGTGCTGAAGACGGTTTATCACCCTGATATTGAATTCCAAGATCCGCTGCACCATGTCAGCGGTATTTCTGCGCTTACTCACTACTTCGAGAACCTCTACACCCAAGTGACGAGCTGTTACTTCCACATTGAACACACTTTCGAAGTGAACGATGAAGCTTCGGTTTACTGGACGATGCAATTTGCTCACAAGCAACTAAATGGGCAAAAGCCGATCGAAGTACAAGGACACAGCCACCTCAAGATGTTCGACGGTCAGGTGATTTACCACAGAGACTACCTCGACGTCGGTTCTATGTTGTATGAACACATTCCAGTACTGGGCTGCGCGATTAAATCCATCAAAAAGAGAGCGAGCCGATAATGCGTATTATGATTACAGGCGCGACCTCAGGTATCGGCCAATCCCTCGCTAAAGATTACGCTCAGCAAGGGCATCAGGTGATTGCTTGTGGCCGCAACCCAGACAAACTGCAAGCCTTAGTTGATTCTCACGATACAGACATCGCACATTCATCCATTTCACCGCTCTGTTTCGATCTGACCGATTACCACAACTTCCCAGAACTCGACCAAGACAAGCCGCTCGATCTGCTGATTCTAAATGCGGGTGATTGTGAATACATCGACGACCCATTGAATTTTGATGCCGAACTTTTCGAGCGCGTCATCAACATAAACCTAATTTCAATTGGCTACGCCCTTAAAGCCTGGTTAAAAAACATCAAGCCCGGCGGCCGTTTGGTTATAGTCAGCTCCAGCGCCAGCTTTTTACCTTTACCTAGAGCCGAGGCTTATGGCGCTTCAAAGGCAGCCCTCACCTACTTAGGCAGAACACTTTCGGTTGATCTGGCAACGCACAACATTCATGTCTCAATTGTGCACCCTGGCTTTGTTGAAACGCCATTAACCGAGCGAAATACGTTCGCTATGCCTATGATTATTAGTAGTGAGGCCGCAACTCAAAGAATCGTAAATGGTATCGCTCAAGGAAAGAGTGAAATCGATTTCCCAAGACGATTCATCATGTTGATGAAGCTACTAAGAATGCTTCCAACTCCAGTTTGGCAAAAACTCGCTTCAAGGATGGTATAACAATGAAGAAAATCGCCATTATTGGTTCAGGCATCTCTGGACTCACTTGCGCGCACATATTAGATAAGCACCACGACGTAACGGTATTCGAAAAGAACGATTATGTTGGGGGTCACACCGCGACCGTTGATATTGAACATCAAGGCTCGGCGTTTTCGATAGATACAGGTTTCATCGTATTCAACGATCGAACCTACCCGAATTTCAATCAGCTTCTAGAACAACTCGGGGTCGAAAGGCAACCTACCGAGATGAGCTTCAGCGTCCACAACACTACTACTAAGTTTGAATACAACGGCCACAGCATTAATTCGTTGTTCGCTCAGAGGAGTAACATCTTCAAACCTCAGTTCTGGTCTTTGGTTTCTGACATTCTCAAGTTCAACAAACTGTGCAAGGCTCAGTTTGAAAGCAATGAATTCACACCAGACGTTACCCTTGGCCGTTTCTTGCGTGAAAACCATTTTTCTGACTTCTTTAGTCAGCACTACATTTTGCCGATGGGCGCGGCGATTTGGTCGACAAGCTTAGAGGAAATGGAAGAGTTTGAGCTGAAGTTCTTCATCCAGTTTTTCTACAACCACGGGCTACTCGATATTGCGAACCGTCCACAATGGTATGTGATTCCAAAAGGTTCACGCTCTTACGTTGAAATTATCCTTTCACGTTTGAGTAAGCCTGTTACATTGAATACATCGATTAAACAAGTCACTCGCCAAGAACCGGGCGTCACTGTTGAATTTGAAGATGGCAGCACGCAAAACTTCGACGAAGTAATCTTTGCCTGTCACTCAGACCAAGCCTTACGTCTGCTTGGTGATGCGACAGAACAAGAGCAACAGGTACTGGGCGAGATCCCTTACAGTCGCAATGAAGTGGTTCTGCACACCGATACTCGCTTATTACCAGACAGAAAACTGGCTTGGGCAAGCTGGAACTACATGTTAGATGGCGACAGTAAACGACCTGCCTGTGTGACTTACAACATGAACATTCTGCAAGGCATCGAAAGCCAAGACACCTTCTGCGTCACCTTGAATCAGAGCGAAGCCATCGACCCAAAGAAAATCATTCGCAGCTTTGTTTATCATCACCCGGTACTTAATTCGAACACGGTTGAAGCTCAGCACAAACGCGAGCAGATTTGTGGCAAAAACCAGACTCACTTTGCTGGTGCTTATTGGTATAACGGGTTCCATGAAGACGGTGTCCACAGTGCACTCGATGTGACCAAACGCTTCGGTTTGGATTTGAGTACGAGTTCAGTGCTATGAACAGTCAAACCCTGACACCCGAGATGGGGATCGCATCTGAAAAGAGTGAAGAGCTCAGCGGTATCTATTGGGGCAACGTCAGACATCGCCGCTTTGGCAACATCACACATGAGTTCAGCTATCAGCTGTATATGATGGGGCTCGATCTTGACGAACTGCCCCAAACCACATCGCGCAGTGCGCTGTTCGGCACTCGATGGTATAACCCGATTCGCTTTGTAGAATCGGATTATCTCACTGAAAAAAAACAAAATGTCACTACGAATGAACCAAAATCACTTAAGCAACGTATAGCTTCCAAAGTGCAACAACTTGGTGGGGTTTGGTCTGATTCAAACCGTGTGACGATGCTGGCTCAGTGCCGCTGCTTAGGCATCTATTTCAGCCCAATCAACTGTTTCTTCTGCTATGACGAAACTGGAGATTGTAAATACATGTTGGCAGAAGTGAGTAACACGCCTTGGCGAGAAAGACACTACTATCTGATCGACATGCACCAAGAGTTGAAGGTAGAAAAAGAGTTTCACGTTTCGCCGTTCATGGATTTGAACATGACTTATTTTTGGAAGATTAAGCCACCAGCGAAACGCACGTTAGTTCACATCGAAAGCCGCCGAGACAACAAGCTTTTCGATGCGACACTGGCCCTGACCAAACAGTCAGTAACCAAGACAAACATTAGACGGACGGTGTTCAAGATTCCGGCGATGACGATAAAAGTCGTGATGGGAATTTATTATCAGGCTCTCAAATTATTCCTGAAAAAAGTACCGTTTGTGGCGCATCCAGACTCAACGTCTTAAGCGCACATGAAAGAACTCAATTAAAGCTTGGGTTTGTTCCAACCAAGGAGCAAAACTCAGCTTAGTTGGCACAAAATATTAGAATGAGTTATCAGCGAGGTTTACATGGAACAGCTTGCCAAACAAAACAACAATATTGAACAACAAGCTAAAGCCGTTGCTGTTTCAAGCAACTGTAAATATCGAGCTTTAATTTTCAAGGTTTTAGAAAGCCTACAATTCGCGACGCTTGAGATCATTGAGCGCGACCAGCATTCAGTATTTGGTGATCGAGAAGCCGAACTGAAAGGTCGAATCGTGATTCATGATGCGACCTTTTTTAGAGATGTCGTTATCAACGGTAGCATTGGGGCATCTGAAGCCTATATCGATGGCAAATGGACCAGTCCAAATCTGACGCGTGTGATTCAAATCATGGCTCGTAACCAAGCCCAATTGGATGAACTTGATGACAAGACACAGTGGATTTCTCGCATCAAAAACCTCTTGCTGCGTCGTAAGAATGCCAACACCGAACAAGGCTCCAAGCGCAACATTCTCGCCCACTACGATATTGGCAACGAGCTGTATGAGCGCTTCTTAGATAGCTCGATGCAGTACTCTTCCGCTATCTACAGCGAAGATGCACAAACCCTATCCAAAGCTCAACAGAACAAAATGAAAACCATTTGTGAGCGATTAGAGTTGTCTGAGAAGGATAGCGTGGTTGAGATAGGCACAGGTTGGGGCGGCTTAGCCATCTTTATGGCGCAGCACTACGGTTGTCATGTCACCACAACCACAATATCAGATGCCCAACACGCACTTGCGGAACAGAGAGTCAAAGCACTTGGTTTAACCGACAAAATCACCCTGCTTAAAGAGGATTATCGCAACCTTACAGGAGAGTATGACAAGTTGGTCTCTATCGAGATGATAGAAGCGGTCGGCCATGAATATCTACAAACCTTCTTTGAAAAATGTTCGTCGCTACTCAAGCCCTCAGGCAAGATGCTGATTCAAGCAATTACGATTGCTGACAGCCGTTACGATAAATACCGTAAGGGCGTTGACTTTATTCAGAAGTACATCTTCCCCGGCGGTTGTTTACCTTCGGTTTCAGTGATGACCCAACACCTTGCGACTAGTACAGATCTTGTGATTCAAGAAATTGACGACATTGGCCTGCACTATGCTCGAACGCTTAACGACTGGAATATCGCCTTTGAGAATAGCTGGGAAGAACTAGAGTCTCTCGGCTATTCAGAAGAGTTTAAGCGCTTATGGATCTTCTACTTCTGTTACTGTGAAGGTGCATTCAAAGAGCGAGTGATCAGCACTCACCATTTAATCGCAAGAAAACCTCGTTACTTTGGAGCAAAAGATGAAACGGTTTTGGATTATTAATCTCGTACTGTTTCAAGCGACCTGGGTTTGCAGTGCCTTCTTTACCGCGCAAGCCCCGTTCGTCACACCACTGATTGTAGTGGTTCATTTCCTCCTATCACCGACTCGCAGTAGCGATCTTAAGATACTCATCTTATTACCATTAGGGCTATTACTTGATAGCCTCTTCTTTCACTTCGGCGTGTTTGCCGTCGACTCTGCAATTGCTAATCAATCGTGGTTTCCAGTGTGGCTTGTTTGCCTGTGGATCATGTTCTTAATCAGTTTTAACCACAGCCTAAATTGGCTTTTAAAATGCTCAAAAGTGATCTTGTTTGTCATAGGGTTCGTAGCAGGTACTAGTAGTTATTGGGGAGGCATCAAAGCAGGCGCCCTCCTGACTACTTGGCCAGATGCATCGGTAGTTGCTGCCCTTGCAATAAGTTGGGGGATTTTGTTGCCCTTACTGGTGGCCGCCTACTCCAACTTAGTACAACCTAAAATGGCAATATCGAGGTGACTTATGGCTTATCAACGCAATCCGACACAAACGTTCAAACCTGAGAACGATATGGTTCGCGCTCATCAGCAAGCAAAAAACACACTTCTAAGCTTTATCACTCTCTCGTTAATTTTTGCTGCGCTGTTATTTTCCGGAAACACTAAAGCCTCTGCGGTCGATGACTTAAATAAACGTGGCCAAGGCGAAATGAGTTACCTATTTTGGACACTCTACTCTGCTGAATTTTATGCCACACCAACCAACTCAGAACGCGCACTGAAACTCGAGTATTACCGCGCTATCGACAGCAAAGACTTAGTCGATGCAACCGAAGATCAATGGAACAAGCTTGGTTACTCAAATAACAGTATTCAGCGTTGGTTGAAACCGTTATACGCGATGTGGCCGAACGTAGAAGCAGGAAGCACTCTCACCATACGTGTCGCTGAAGATAATGTCAGCCGCTTCTACTTTGATGAGCAACCTATCGGAGTAATCCAAGACAAACAATTTGGCGAAGCGTTTCTGGCGATTTGGTTATCTGAGAACACATCCGAACCCGGCCTACGTAAACAACTTTTAGGTTTAAACAAATGAATCCAAAAACAACAATAATAAAATTCGCTCTGGCACTTTTTTCACTCACTTGGCTGGCAGGTTGTGGTTCTGCAAGTTTAGAGGACCATGTCGACACTACGCCAGAGCTAAAGCTTGAAACCTTTTTTAATGGCGAGCTAATGGCCTACGGCATGGTGCTCGACCGCTCTGGTAACCTACTGCGACGCTTCGATGCCAAACTGATCGCGACTTGGGACGGTGACAACGGAGAGATAAAAGAGTGGTTCTCTTTTGCTGATGGCGAACGCTCAACTCGCGTTTGGAATCTGATAAAAACGGGCGAAAACACCTATTCTGGGACCGCCAACGATGTCGTTGGAACCGCTTATGGGGAGACTCAAGGTTCTGCTCTATATTGGAAATACGACTTAGAAATAGAAGTCGACGGCAGCACCTATGAAGTGGTGCTCGATGATTGGATGTTCTTGATGGACGACAAACGCTTGTTCAACAAGACTGAGATGTCCAAGTTTGGCTTTAAAGTCGGAGAAGTCATCTTATACATAGAGAAGATATGATTTAACTGTCATTTCTGATTCTGACCTTCGCCACTGCTGCACGCAGCCCACAATGAAATTTGTGGGCTGTTTTGTTTGTTCCCGCGAATTGCATACCTGCAAGCTCAAGCCTCTGTGCTAAGATGCGCCACCAGCACACAAATGGGCTAGACTCATACTCAGTAGTTCCTGTTTGTTTCGCTAAGCGTAGATTCCCTACCATGAATAATTGAAAAGGCTTTAAAGCATGAGCAAGTTGACCTCAGCGGAGCGTAAAGCTCGCGACAATGAACGTTTCTCACAACGCGTAAACGACCGCAGAGAAAAAGGTGAAGACGTAGTTGCTTACGCACTGACCAACAAAAAAGCTGTAAAATTCCTGACTAAGTCAGAGAAGAAACGTTTCAACGAAACGAGAGCAACGCTTCAAGAAGAGAAGCGAGTAAAAGAACAAGAAGAGCTTAACCGTATCGAGGACGCGTTCACGATCAAACAGTTCGACGACGAATAATCACTTATGATTACTCAAAGCGCTGGCTCCATGCCGGCGCTTTTACTTGTTAGTTCTGTTACTTTTTAGCGGTGTTATTTCTGACCAAACAAGTCGATCCTTAACGGCTTTCTCCACACTCTTATTTCAGCCCTACCATTCAACCTATCACCCAAGCTGTCGATTAACTTTAGCCATAGATCTCAGAAAATCTTAGCCTAGCCCCTTACTATCTCGAATCAACTCTACAAATTTAAGACAGTATGATTTTAATTACCGGATCAAGCAGCGGTTTAGGCGCAGCTCTCGCGAAACAATATGCTAACGACGCTCAGCGTGTAGCCATTACAGGTCGCAACGCACAACGTTTAGCTGAAGTGGCTCAAAACCTACCAGCGAATACTATTAGCCAAGCGAGTGACCTCTGTAACCCACACTCAGTGAGCGAGTTATTGGATGTGTTACCTGAAATGCCTAAGCTGGTGATCCACAGTGCTGGCAGTGGGTACTTCGGTAAGATTGAACAGCAAGACCCGGCTACCATCAGCGACATGCTGAAGAACAATATCGACTCTTCTATCTTTTTGATTCGCGAGCTTGTTCAGCGTTATAAGGATCAACCTGTCACCATTGCTGTGGTGATGTCGACTGCGGCCCAAGGCGCTAAGGCAGAAGAGTCCACCTATTGCGCTGCCAAGTGGGCCGTAAAAGGCTTTATCGAATCAGTAAGATTAGAGCTAAAAGGTCACCCGATGAAAATCGTGGCGGTTTATCCTGGAGGAATGGCGACCGAGTTTTGGAATACAAGCGGCAAAGACATGGATACCTCAAGCTTTATGACTGCTCAAGAAGCCGCTCAAATGCTGCAACAGGCGTTAACCAGCACTGAGCATGGCTTCGTATCGGACATCACGATAAACCGCGGCTAGTGCTTAGACAGAGCGCCAAGGAAATAGAGTCGCGAGACAATTATTTGTGAGGGTGAGCATGAAAGTGTGCGACAATGCTCGGCGTAAATTCATATTCAAGGTTTATTATGAAACTTCTAGTTCGTAACCTATCGCGCTCTACTTCTGAGCAAGACATCCGAGTGCTATTTTCTGAGTTTGGCTCAGTAAAAGAGTGCAGCCTAGTTTTAGACCAAGAAACTGGCGACTCAAAAGGCTTTGCTTTTGTTGAAATGCCAGAGCACGAAGAAGCTAAAACGGCACTAAACAAGCTGAACATGACTAAGCTTGGCAAAAACACGATTCGTGTAAAAGTGGCTAACTCTTAATCGAGTCAATGCTTCATAAGCCACATGGCTTAGCTTAACGGCAGCACCGATGATAAAGCCCGTAACGATATTCCGCTGAAAAACGTAATATCGTTACGGGCTTTTTGCTGCTCCCGATTATCTTTTCACAACATGACCGGTTTACTTAAGTCTCGTGTTTATAACCCTTCATGTTCATCAATCGCACGCCTTGCTTCTGCCATTGAACATCCAGATTCCATCACCAGCTGAGCGACAGTCATCGAGGGTGTTGCTGCTAACAGCGATGCCAAACACACCACAGGTTTAGGCAGTACTTTGTCTATCGCAACCGCAATCCAACCGTCTTTTTCATGGGTGAGCAGGGTTTTAAATTCAATGAGTTGATGTTCTTGAGCCACTAATAACCAATTGCGTGAACGACGAATTCGCTTCAACTGGCATCCACACTCAGTCGCATTCGCCATTACTTGGCTTTTATCACTCACACGATGTACAAAACTATTCAGTGGAACGCTAAACATAACTCTCTGCCAATCAATCTCTATCAATCATTGAAGCACTATGGACTTGCAAAATCGGCACTTCAATCACAACTCAATAAAACCATGAGTAGAATTACACAGACACAAAAAAACCGCCAGTCATGCGCTATGCAGACTCGCGGTTATTTTATTCTAATCGAACTTTAAAGCTGTGCCGTTACACGCTCTGATTCTAATGCTTGTTGTGTACTATTGGATTTAACAGCAGCTTTTAGCATTTCCTTTATCGCAACAATTTAAGTCCACCACAGAGCCTCGCTTAAAGCCATCAATCGCATCGGCCAACGCAGTAAATGATTGCTCAATATTGTCACGCGAAGTAGCGATGTTCATTCGCATAAAATGATAACTTTCAGCGCCAAACCAGCCGCCCGGCGTTAACCCCATTTTAGCCCGCTCAAACACCACGTTCTTTAGCTCTTCTTCCGAGAAACCTAACTCAGAAAAATCAAACCACACTTGGTAAGTGCCTTGCGGTTGGAATACTTTTAACTGAGGAATTCGCTGCTCTGCAAATTCGGTAATCCACTTAACTGTGTCTTGCAGATACGCCAACATACCATCTAACCACTCTTCACCCTTTTCGAAGGCCGCCACGGTTGCAAACGTGCTGAACGCGTTGCCATGGTCAAGGTACATCGCCGCTACATTGGCTTTGAACGCTTCAAATAGCTCATCATTATTGGTATAGACATAACCATTTGAGATACTGTGCATGCCGAAGGTTTTCGCCGGAGATCCAATCAAAGAGATGACTTTATCGTAATCAAAGCTGGTCAAGCTCGTAAAAGCGTGACCTTCGAAGATAATGTCTGAGTGGATTTCATCGCTGATGATCAGCACATCGTGACGCTTGGCGATCTCAATGACTTGTTCAATTTCTTGCTGCGTCCACACACGACCCGTTGGGTTGTGAGGATTACAGAAAATCATCGTTTTTACTTTGTGTTCGATGATCTGTTGTTCCATGACGTCGAAATCAATGCGGTAACCTTGCTCATCATTAATAAGGGGACTCTTCACGACCTTGCGGTTAGCCTTTTTCACCAAGTTAGAAAACTGGTGATACGCCGGCGTATGGATAAGCACACCATCACCTTCATTAGTAAACTGACGCAGTAACAACGCGATACCAGAAAGCACACCCGGCACCTGAACGAACTTATCAGCCGAAAGGTTCAAACCATAACGCTTTGAGTACCATTGAGAAAGGGCCTCAAACACCGCTTGCTCATGAAACTCATAAGAGTACACACCACGCTCAACCAAACGATTAAGCTCTTGAGTGATCGGTTCCGCTACCTGAAAATCCATATCGGCAACCCAGTATGGGAATACATCTGTGGTGTTATAAATGTTCTGTAGCATCTGCGGTTTGCTTTTGATAAACGCATTCTCACCGTAGTTAGATGTACTCTTAAACGCTGTCATGGAGGAGCCCTCAATAGGTTGTTCGGTCTTTTTTGCAATCAACTAGACTGCATGAATACCCTTAAGACGATGGCAAAATCAAAAAGACGAAACTTTTAGAAAATAATCTGAACAATACAAATTAATCTCATATCTCTACCTTTATCTCCGTCTTGACCGAATTAGCGATAAAGCAATTCTTGTGTGCTAAGTGGTGCAGCTTGTCGAGTTGAGCACGGGTAGGAACCTTGCTACCAATAAACACAATCTCAGGGCGCAGTATCACTGTAGTTACGGATGAACGACCTGACTCATCTTCCTCAAGCACACCAATCGCATCATCCACATAAGAGTCGATCACGTACTTCTGCTTAGCCGCAATGCCCAAAAAAGTCAGCATGTGGCAGCTAGAAAGTGCCGCGATAAATGCTTCTTCTGGATCAACATTCGCTTCAACCGACAGCGGTAGTGGCACAACATGAGGAGAAGACGAAGCAGGTACAGTAACACCACCATCGAATTCCCATGTGTGGCCACGGCTGTATTGATTGTCGCTAAAGGCTTCATCTTCCGCTTTTTGCCAGCGAATGACCGCACCATATTCAGACATAAACATTTCCTTTTTAATGCTCAATAAATTAACGGTCAGCAGGGTGATTAACACCGTCGTTGGTGACCACATCGCCAATATCAAAAGGGTTTACCCCTTCCAAACAGCCAATGTTAAATCCATATTCATTTGGGCTTGAACGGCGCTGATGATGTGTATAAATACCGCAGTTCGAACAGAAATAATGCTTCGCAGTATTGGTGTTGAATTGATAAAGCTTGAGATGCTCCTCACCTTTCACGATCTTGATCCCATCAAGCGCGACAGAGCCGACTATCGCGCCTTTACGACGACAGATAGAACAATCACATCGACGCGGTTTTTCTATTCCGTTAGGTAAACTGAGCTCAAGTTCCACCGCACCGCAATGGCAGGTTGCCTTGTGAAAAGGTTCGATGACCGTATCTCCGACGACTTTCATTTTTCTCTCCAATCACATCCTTATGTTGGTCGTATCATAACCAGTTCAATGCCCTCTGTCCGTAGCCGGGTGTTGAGTTCGAGATATCTGTCATGCGCTGCTTCTCGGCTAATCTAACTTCACTTTTCAACCAAATCGCCAAAGCGTTCAAACAGAAAATCAAGAAACAACCGAATACGCTTAGGTTGATACTTCTTGCTGATGTACACCACATTTAAGTCGGCACTCGATACAGAGGTCGAGGTATTGAAGTTTTTCATATAGCCGTTGAGCAGGGTAACAAGGCGTTGGTTATTGATGTCATCTTGCACATCGAGTACCGACTTCAACGCAATTCCTTCTCCTTGCAATGCCCAGTATCGAATCACTTCGCCATCGTCTGAAAATCGCTTCGGCACAACCGTCACAGCCTTCTTCATATCATGATCTTGAAAGTGCCATGTTTTAAGTTCTTCATTACTGCGTAGCATAGCCAAACAGTCATGTTCAACCAAATCTTGTGGCTTGATCGGCGTGCCGTGTTTGGCGAGATATTCTGGTGAAGCGCACAGCACGCGTCGGCTTGGTGATAAGCGTCTAGAGATCAAACTACTATCAACCAATTCGCCGTAGCGGATCACGATGTCCATGCCTGATTCGGCGATATTCGATAGGTTATCGTTCAAATACAGATAGGGAATAACGTCTGGATACTGCTGACAAAATTCCGACAGAATAGGAAGGATGTACTGCTTTCCGATGTCTTTAGGTGCCGCAATCTTTAGTGGGCCTTTAACCTCTTTGACGCCATTTTGAATCAGGTTTTCGGCTTCGCTAACGTTATCCAATATCTCCAAACACGCCTTGTGATATAGCTCGCCTGAATCAGTCAAAGACACATGTCGAGTACTTCGATTCAACAGCTTCACACCATATCGCTCTTCCAGTGCCTGCAGTCTTGCCGTCATGGTCGCAGGTGATAAGCCTAGCTCTCGCCCTGCTGCTGCCAACCCTTGGTGCTTCACGATACTGACGAACATCGCCATGTCTGAAAACTTATCCATGCTATTCGTGCTCTCGCTTTATTGTTCATTTAAACCGAATAATGAATTTATATTTTACCCAATTATCAAATTTAGTCGAACAAATATAATGACAACCATCAGCAGAACACGCAGGAATTCAGACCATGAACAACACACTAGCGAACCAAGAAAAGAGCACTTTCGTCATCATTGGTGGCACATCAGGCATCGGCAAAGCACTAGCAATGCAATTGAGAAACGACAACAGCACAGTGCACATTGCCAGTCGACACACAGGTGTTGATATCAGCAATGAAAAGTCGATTTGCGAATACTTCGAATCCATTGGTCCCTTCGATCATTTAGTCGTGACAGCGGGCTCATCCGCTCCGGCAGGAAAAGTGACAGATGTTGCTCTTGAAGATGCAAAAACGGCATTTGATACCAAGTTTTGGGGCAGCCTAAACGTAGCTAAGCATGCTGCGCGTTACATGACACCCAACGGTTCTATCACACTCACCACAGGCATGTTGTCACGCAAGGTTGTCGCTGGCACTTATGTAAAAACCGCCATCAACGCCGCACTTGAAAGCGTAACTAAGGTGCTTGCGAAAGAACTCGCACCAATTCGAGTGAACGCCGTAAGCCCGGGCTTAACCATGACAACAGCCTACAAAAACATGGACGACACAGCTCGCTCAGCCATGTACGACAACGCCAAAAACAACTTACCCGCAGGCAAGGTTGGCGAAGCTTCAGAAATCGCGATGGGTTACCTGTTCGTGATTAATAACCCATACGTGACTGGCTCAATCATCGACATCGATGGTGGTGCACTGCTCGGCTAAAACACTTAGCAAAGACACAAAGAACAATCGTTAGGACGTGTATCTAAACGTCCTAACAAACAAGAATTTACATAGGTAACTCATCATGAAACAAGAAAAGATTCCATTCCAAGTTTGGATACTGACACTCGCTGCTTTTGCGATTGGTACGGCTGAATTTGTTATCGCAGGCATTCTTCCACAAATTGCGACCTCCCTTTCGATCACAGAAGGCCAAGCTGGCTATCTAATCAGTGCGTATGCATTAGCTATCGTTATCGGCGGCCCGATCTTAACCATCTACCTTGCCCGATTTAATAAAAAGATGGTGCTGATTGGTTTAATGGCGCTGTTCATTATTGGCAATGTCTTGTCGGCACTCGCACCAAGCTACCCATTGCTACTCGCGAGCCGCGTAATTGCAGGCTTAGTGCAAGGACCTTTCTATGGCATAGGAGCGGTTGTTGCAACCAACTTAGTATCGGAAAAAATGGCAGGTCGCGCCGTTGGTCAAATGTTCGCAGGCTTAACGCTCGCTAACGTTCTTGGCGTTCCGGCAGGTACATGGGTGAGCTTGCAATTCGGTTGGCACACCACCTTCTTTACCGTTGCGGCACTTGGCACAGTTGCGATGATTTCAATCTTAACGTCAATCAAATCAACAGGTCATAGCGAAGCGAAAGACATCAAAACTCAGCTTATGGCGTTCAAAAATCCAATGCTGCTTATCAGCTTGGCGATCACCGCTTTTGCTTGGTCTGGCTTTATGACGCTCTACGGCTACCTAGCACCTATCGCTATGCACATCACGGGTTACGGCCAAGAATCGGTCACTTGGATCTTAGTGATAGTAGGTGTCGGCTTAATTATAGGTAACACATTGGGTGGTCGCTCTTCAGATAAAGACCTAGGCAAAGCTTCCATGTTTTGGGCAGTCGCAATGATCGTGTCATTGGTTGTGGTGGGCCTAGTGGTAGACAACAAAACCCTATTCGTTGCAGCTGCATTTGTCTTTGGTATTGCATCATTTGCGAACGTTCCTGCCATGCAACTTCGAGTGATGAACCACGGTGGCGAAGGCCAAGAGTTAGCAGCAACTGCGAATATCTCAGCATTCAACTTAGCCAATGCCTTTGGTGGATTCCTTGGCGGAATGGTACTCGACAGCCAACTAGGCGCAGGAATGATTCCGTTCGCAGCCGTTGTTGTCCCTGTCATTGGCTTGCTACTTATCGCTAAAGCCAACCGAGCTGACAAGCCTCAGAGCAACTCTATTTTCAGCCCAGCAGAAAGCAAATAACGCGACTTATAGACCTAATACAAAACTAAAAACACTGAATTAAAACAAGGTAGATACCATGAACAAATTATTCGAAACATCAGAGCTCAAAGGCCTAGAACTGCAAAACCGTGTCGTTATGGCACCCATGACTCGCGCTCGTACTAGTCAACCTGGAAACGTGCCAAACGATATGATGGCAACCTATTACCAGCAACGCGCCAGTGCAGGTTTAATCATCACCGAAGCCACACAAATATCCGACGACTCTCAAGGCTACTCATTCACACCCGGCGTTTATACCGATGCACAAATCGAAGGTTGGAAATCAGTAACCACAGCCGCGAAAGAACAAGGTGCCGCAATATTCTGCCAGTTATGGCATGTCGGCCGTGTGTCTCACCCTACCTTTCAAAAAGGCAAGTTGCCAATTGCACCGTCAGCTTTGGCGCCAATAGAAACTCAAGTATGGATTTCCAATGAGAATGGTAACGGCAACATGGTGGATTGCATCCAGCCAAGAGAGATGACCCAAGAAGACATCGATCGCGTCATTCAAGATTTTGCTAATTCAGCGAAGAAAGCCATTGAAGCAGGCTTTAATGGTGTCGAGATCCACGGAGGCAATGGCTACCTCATTGATCAGTTTTTAAGAACGAACTCGAACAAACGTACCGACAACTACGGCGGAAGCCGTGAGAACCGACTTCGCTTTCTAATTGAAGTAGTTGATGCAGTGATTGATGCGATTGGCGCGGACAAAGTGGGCGTACGTTTAGCCCCATTCATCACCTTCAAAGACATGAACTGCCCAGACATTGTGCCAACAATTTTGGAGGCCTCAAAAGCACTGCAAGCGCGTGATATCGCTTACCTGCATCTATCAGAAGCCGATTGGGATGATGCACCTGTTATCCCTGAAAGCTTCCGAGTAGAACTAAGAGAGTTATTCTCTAACACAATCATCGTCGCAGGCAGTTACACACCACAACGCGCCGAAGAAGTACTAAGCAAAGGCTACGCGGATCTTGTCGCATTTGGTCGCCCATTCGTGGCCAACCCAGACCTCGTGTCACGCCTAAAAAACGGCAGCAAACTATCAGAACTCGACGGCGCGACCTTGTTCGGCGGCAACGAAAAAGGCTACACCGATTATCCAGCTTTGTAATGATAAAGCATTAAACAAACACCAAGCCTGCTGAGTCCAGCAGGCTTGTCTCTCTAGAAACGTGACCGAGCCGAGACCTTTCCACACCCAAGAATCCACTTGCATATTTTCACTTAAACCACTGTTATATTTAAACTTTAAATATAATTTAAACTACAAAAGTATCAATAATAATTCCAATTCAAACGGATAAATGAGGACTCTCCATTGTTCAATGTAGGACAGGTTTACAATCGACGTGCAGAGATACACGGTCATTACAAAGGTCAACAATACGGTGGTATCGCTACGCCGGCTGCTCACCCATATGTATTTATCTTCACTAGCGATGCGGGCGAAGAGTTTGGCTACTCTGATGGTTTTAGTGCAGACGGCACTTTCCGATATACAGGAGAAGGGCAAGAAGGTGACATGAAAATGGTTAAAGGAAACTTGGCCATCTTTGAGCACCAAAACAACCTCAAAGAGATTCTCTTATTTGAATCTGTCTCAACTGGTTTTGTTAGATTCGTCGGTGTTTGTAACTACATCTGTCATCACATCGAGCAACGCCCCGACAAGAACGGCCAACTCCGTGATGCGATAGTTTTCCATTTAGATATCGTCCCGCAAAGTATTGGAGATACAATTCAAACTCCAAAAATGTCATACCTTACTAAGCCAACTAAAAGTAAATCATTAAAGCAATTACGAGACATCGCTTTAGCTTCGACGCCACTTAAAACTGACACCAAAGAACAACTCACACATGTAAAATATCGTAGTGAAGCCATTAAACTTTACGCGAAAAAGAGAGCAGATGGTATCTGTGAAGGTTGTGAAGTGCCTTCGCCTTTTGAGACCAAGTCAGGTCCTTACCTAGAAGTACATCACCTGACACGGTTGGCGGATGGTGGTGCAGATTGTCCTGAAAACGTGATTGCACTCTGTCCGACTTGCCATCGTAAAGCGCACTACTCAGTGGAAGCTGCAGATTTCAATGCGAAACTCATCGAGAAAGCACTAAAGATTGAAGAGCAATTGTTGTAAACATTTCCTACAGGCAAAAGAAAGGCTCGCATGACTAGTGCGAGCCTTATGCAGTTTAGGGGGTAAACCACAATCTGATATTAATTAGGGGTAATTATTTAACTTATGAGCCATTATGCACTTGTGCGCATTGATATTCTATTTTTAAATGATTCACTGCAATTAATCAATCGATAAAAGTTAGCGTTTGGTCAATTTAAACCACATAGATAACAGTGATTTAGTGAGTGACGTCTAGAAAATCATCATAAAACCCATAAAAATCAGATCTATAAGCTTCTCATTTGCCAATAGCCTTCACCATTAGTCGCGAGTTGGCTGTGTAAATAATCGAGCGTATCTGCGACCGTTCCCGCAATGCCTTGTGGTGGGTTGAACAACAGCAAACCACTGCCGATCAGGCGATCATCACCCTTGGGATCTCGAAGACGAAGCTCCGACTTAATCGGACTTGGTAGCAAGCCATCTTTCACCGCTGTCACGCAGTGGTTCAGAATCAGTGAACTCTTATCATCCGTGTAAAGCGGATACCAAATCAGGGCCGATACCTTATCAGACTGCTGATACGCCTTAACTAAGGCATCAATTACTTCAAGGTATTCAGAATCGGTTTCATAGGGCGGGTCGATAACAATTAAGTGATGATTATCGTGTTTAGCTACATCATCAGGCAGCGCTTTGAGCCCATCGCCAGCGGTAATGGTGAGCTTACTTGAGACATCGAGATCGCGTTGCAACTTCTCAATGTTAGTTTGTAATAGGTCAGCTTCGTCTTGCTGAATGTCTGAAAAATAGAAGCTATCTTGGCTGCGGCCTTGTTGATAGGTGATGGCCGCAGAACCCGGATAAAGAGAGATATGTTGATTCGGATTGTAGTATTCCAGAACCGACATAAATGAAGCAAATGCCGGAGGAAGATAAGCCTTGTTTCGCCACAAGTACCCGACCCCTTCAGCAAACTCACCCGCGTGATTACTTGGAGCTGTAGTGAGGTCATAACACCCTGTACCAGAGTGCGTGTCGATAACATTGAGGCGTGAATGCTGCTGCATTAATGACTGAACCAGTGCACTCAATACTGGATGCTTCAGTGCATCACCATGGTCGCCTACATGACATTGATGTCGATATTCCATTCCCTTGCCTCATTTCTACGAACGTCATCTAAACATACTTCATATCATGAGGGCTTGCCTGCTCAATCCATCGTTTTTTGAAATAGGCTCTCTTTTCTGTAACTGTTTGACTCTTATAAAAAATAAAGCCCCTCGTTTTGTTATAAACGAAGGGCTTATTGACGTTACTGACTAAATCGTACTGTTAACCAATAGATAACCTAAGGGTACTCGCCCTCAACTTCTACTGGCGCTTTCACTTGGTAGTGACAAGGCTGTAGGCCAAGTAGCTTAGGCAGTGTGATACCGACAGACACTGAAGACCACGTACCGCTGACAATACCTACGACTAAGGCAATCGCAAAACCTTGCAGCGCCGCACCACCAAGTAGCCAAAGCGCTGATACGGTGATAAGCGTTGTACCTGAAGTCACCATGGTGCGTGAGAAGGTCGCTTTAACCGATTCGTTAAGTAGGTTATCAGTGTCACCGTTTGGATTACCACGCAGCATTTCACGAACACGGTCGGCAATGATGATCGAGTCATTCAATGAGTAACCCAAAATCGCCAACACGGCAGCCAATACAGTCAGGTTGAACTCAAACTGAGTAAAAGCGAACAGGCCCAAGATAAGCGTCACGTCATAGATGATCGCGGCAAGTGCGCCGAGTGCCAAGCGCCATTCAAAACGTACACTCAGGTACAGCATGATCATTAGGAAGCACACCAATACCGCCAAGCCACCTTGGTCAACCATGTCTTGACCTACCTGAGGGCCAACCACGCTGCTGTTGAGCACTTTTACTTGATCACTTACAGAAGACAAAGCATCCACTAAGTTTGGCTGTGGCGCGTCTGTCAGTTGGCTGTAACGAATTGTCCAGCGATCCTGTTCTGCCATACCAACCACTTGCACATCTTGTTGGAAAGCCGTATCAAGTTTGGTTTTCAGCGCATCTTTGGTTACTTGATCAGAGAGCTGAACCTCGGCAACCACACCGCCGGTAAAGTCCAAGCCCCAGTTAAAACCTTTCACTGCCACCAGCATCACAGAGCTCATGAACAGCACAATGGAAATCACAGACATCACCTTACGAAGGCGAGTCATATTACTATTTGAAAAATAGCGGTCTGAAATAGTCATTTTTGAAGTACTCATGCTTAAATCCTTACATCGTGGCGCTGGTCACGCCCCCAAACCAAGTTGATGATCGCTCGTGAAGCAAAAATGCCCGTAAACATACTGGTTAGAAGACCTAAGCCCAGTGTCAGAGCGAAGCCCTGAATCGGTCCATTACCAATAGTGTACAGAGCCACAGCAACGATCATGGTGGTGACGTTAGCATCGAAAATTGAAGAGAAGGCGCTATCGAAACCACGATCGATAGAGCTAGCAAAGCTGCGCCCTTCTTTCATTTTGTCTCGAATACGCTCGAAGATAAGCACGTTAGTGTCTACCGCCATACCGACGGTCAGTACCAAGCCCGCAATACCCGGCAGAGTTAATACCGCACCCGGGAGCATCGCAATCAAACCGAATAGTGTGGTCATGTTGACGACCAATGCAGCGTTCGCAACCCAACCAAGGCGGCGATACCATAGCGCCATAAACGTTAGAGTAAGACCAAGGCCAAGCGCTAAAGCAGCAAAACCATTCGTTACGTTTTCAGCACCCAGAGATGGGCCAATAGTACGCTCTTCAATGATGGTAACAGGCGCTGTTAATGAACCTGCACGTAGCAGTAGAGCAAGCTCTTGTGCTTCTGCCATGCTGCCTGCACCTGTGATTCTGAAGCGGCTACCCAGTTGAGATTGGATGTTCGCCACACTGATCACTTCACTGGTTTTTTCGCTGTTACCCGCTCTGTCACGGCTGTATTCGCTGTAAACGGTCGCCATTGGCTTGCCGATGTTATGGCGAGAAAACTCAGACATTTTCTTACCACCAGAAGAATCCAGCGTAATGTTTACTTCTGCACTGCCCATCTCACCAATGCCACTGCGTGCATCGATAATGTGTTCACCGCTTAATACCGCTTTGCGAGCAACCACGACACGATTACCATCTGAATCTTTCAGAGTTTGAGTATTGCGCGTTGCGTTGTCGTACACAGAGTAGAACGCAAGCGAAGCCGTAGCACCGATCACGTCTTTCGCGGCTGCAGGGTCTTGCACACCCGGAAGTTCGATACGGATACGGCTTTCACCTTGGCGTTGAATCGATGCCTCAGTGATGCCTAGCTCTTCAATACGGCTGCGCATGATTTGCAGGTTTTGTTGAACCGTTAGATTACGTAGCGTTCTTTGCTCTTCTTCAGACTGAGTTAACGTTAGCGATTTATCTGAACGGTCACGCTGCCATTGTGGGAACTCTTCACGAATCAGTTTTTGTGCTTTCTCGAAATCGGCATCAGTACGGAAGTTAAATTCAACTTGATTGTTCACCACTTTACCGCGTGCATAACGCACTTCGCTGGTGATCTCGTCGACCATCGCTTGAGCTTGCGCGTGATAAACCGGCTCCATATCCACTTCCAATAAGAACTGCACA
Organism: Vibrio crassostreae; assembly: GCF_024347415.1. Taxonomy (NCBI): domain Bacteria; kingdom Pseudomonadati; phylum Pseudomonadota; class Gammaproteobacteria; order Vibrionales; family Vibrionaceae; genus Vibrio; species Vibrio crassostreae. The sequence goes on along the minus strand of NZ_AP025477.1, from coordinate 1,661,612 downwards.
CCACCACGCAAATCAAGGCCTAACTGAATCGGCGCAAAACCCATGTCAGTTAGCCATTTAGGTGCTGCTGGTTCCATCGCTAACGCAACGGTCGCGTTATCCAATAGGCGCTCATTCAGCACCTCTTTGGCTTTCGCTTGTTGTTCAGCGTCTTCTAAGATCACGACTAAACGTTTGTCTTTTTGAAAGGCTGATTTGGCTTGAATACCCTCGCTCGCAAGGTATTGAGTAATTTGAGTGGCGTCGATTGTCTGTTCAGAACGATTGCTGATTTGAACCGATGCATTCTCACCAAACCAAGAAGGTAGAGCACTCAGAATCATGATGATAATGGTGGCAATAAGCACCACGTATTTCCACTTTGAGTAGTGGTTAATTTGTTTTCTTGGAATGCGTTTTTTCACAGTCAAGATCTCTTATTTTTACCAATCATCGTAAACACGTGCTCAAAAATAGCGCCGGAAAAAAGCAGTGGCCGAGCATTTTAACCCGCTAGGGTGACCTGTTATTTACTACGATTGGTACAACTAATGTTTTGCGAACACGAGCGATGACTAGCCATAACCAGAACCAACTGATTGAGTAGTAATGCTAAAAATGGTGTGTCGCTATATTTGATTAATGGGCGAGTTCAACGGGCACAAAGTGACCACCGATACGACCAATTTAGGGTCAAACGATTAGCTAAGAAGTTCTCGGAAATGCGAGTATTGGATGTTGCCCTCTTTCCACCCAGAGAGCCGGGAAGACGGAGAACTCACAATACTGGTCCAATGCTGCTTAGAATCCAACAACGGTGTGTTGAAAAGCAGAGAAGCCAGTATTGAAGGGGGAGAGAAGTCGATCAGTAGATGATAAGCAGGCTCAAGATCGGCCACGCTTTCTTGCTCGTTACTGAGCATACGTCTGAAGTTTGCTGCTTGGAGGCTCGACTCGGTGTCGTGATAGTTGGAACTGTCACCAGAAGGCACGCTGCCAAACTGAGCCTTATCGCATTCTAAGTAGCTCGACGGATTATCCGTAGCGGCTTGTTTACAAAGATCATTCTGTGAAGATTGCTCTTGCGCCGAGTATATTTGAAACGGCTTAGAAGGAAACGAATAGCCGTTAGAATTCACTAAGCCAAAGCTCAGTAAAAACAACATTAAGACTAATCGGGTACCCAGTTTAAGCAATCTAATATCCAAATAATATTCTCGTAGATCGCCAATCTACAATACAAATGAAACGCTGTCTTGATTTAAAACATTTTTTTAGAAAATGATTCGAGGCAACCGATTAAGCGTTCTCGCAATTTAGATTTACATAGATCTAAAACGGCTTAACAACAGGTGATGCATAGATGTTATGAATGGTGGAAAAACAAGAAAGCCAAGCGGTGCTCGCTTGGCTTTGAGTTGTCTCTTTTGTTGGCTTTAGGCTTTAGGACGCATGATGTTCTTAACCTTACGGCTATTTTCACCAAAGATACTTTGCACCAACGCATTCATCTCTTCGACAGAGACCGATCTCGCAACACGCTCAACTTGAGACAAAGCTTCGACACCGTAACCATGTAGCAGGTAACGAGACACAAACCACGCTTGGTCGATAGAGCTATTCTCTAGAGGCGTAAAATCAGCTTCAAACTGTTTCACGACTGCTTGCATTTCCTTTTCAGAGACGCCTTGTAAAAGGTCTGCAATCACCTTATCGATCGCCACTTCGACTTGTTCAACGTTCTCCGGCGCTACCATCGCCCCTATAACCCACTCACCACTCAATTCACTATCTGCGGACGCTGAATACGTATATGGAGAGTAATCTAAACTCAACTCTTCACGAATATAGGTATCTAAACGAGTAGCTAGCAAGCGTTGCAGTAAATCTTCCATGAAAACATCTTTTGCCGACATTTTAACTTCAACACTAGGCTGAGAGATGACTCGTAGGATGTACTCTGCACTATTCACATTGTTGATGGCTAAATCAATGCGTGTTTCAGTTGGTTGCTTGTAAGCCACCTTAAAGTCCGGAACCTCGGCTTTTTCTAATGGAATCGAAGCCAAGTATTGCTCAACCAAAGGCTTTAATTCACTTGGGTCTATATCACCCACGACCACCAGCTGGTTGTGTCTCAATTGGCCAAATAGCTGCTGATGAAGATTAGCGACGTCTTCCACAGAAACCGCTTCAACACGCTCTTTATCTACAAGATAATGTCCACTTTCCTGACGATAAATATTGTGGTTTACCGCTCGTTCAAACTGACCAACAGGGCTGCTCAAGAAAGATTCTTGACCTTGTACAAACTCCTGCTTCACTGCATCTAACTGCTCGGGAACAATTTTAGGCGCAGTTATGAAGGTATAAAGCGCAGCAAACGTGTCTTCAAGCCCATCTTTGTTAATACTAAACTCAACACCATGGCGAGTGTTGCCAATAAAGGAATCAGCTCTAATATCTTCACGATCAAAGTACGCTAAAAGCTCAGAACCCGTAAATTCACCGACACCACTTCGAGCGAAGGTAGGTAACGCAACTTCAACGGCAGGGTACAAGCTCGGATCCAAAGCGGCTTTTCCGCCGAGGCTCATGTACATCAAACCAACATCATCGCCCGCACCATAATCACGCAGGTACCACATGTCGATACCATTGCTTAACGTCCACTTTTGGAGGTATGGATCTACGGACATTTGTTCCGCAAGTACAACCTCGCCTTGCGAGCTAGGTACTGCAAAAGCACTGACTGTTCCAATCGCAAGCGGCGGAATTCCCGCCTCGCTATACGTGGCTTTTAAACTATCTAAAGAATTGACGACAGCAGTTCTGTCTTCAGAGTCATCCATCCCAATAACAATAAAGTAATCATCAGAAAGTAGATTTTTGATGTTGTCGTTGATCACTTCAAGGCTCAAGCTAGCAATGAAGGCTTCCAAACTTACTTGATAGTCGTTCTGTGATTGGACGATTCGATCAGTGACTAAAGCACTCGCTTTGTAGTTCGCGTGTTCAACGCTGTCCATTTTATCCCAGTCATGCTCGATGTTATCGAGTAAGTCTTGATAGTAGTGCTGTTCGCCAACAATATCTGTTTCCGAAACACCAAAATCACGCAATGACGCCAATGTAGAAAGCAGATCTTGTTGGATTACTTCACGGTCTCCAGCCGGAAACCCAACACTTATTGACGAATAGTGCAGAGCACCCATTCGATAGCCATCAGACGCTATCCATTGAGTCGGCAGCGCGGCATTATTAAATACTGCTTCTAATCGTTGTCGAATCAATTGTTGAGAGGTTTCATCTAACCAACGTTGATGCTGCTGAGCGTGGTTTTCGACTCTGTTTAAACCTCGGTTAAACGTCAGAGTGATGCTTGGCGCTTCTCTTCCTGCGTACTCGACATAATCATCTTCATTGAACGAGGTCAATTTCTGTTTCTCTGGTCTTGGCGTGTCGCCACGCTCCCAGCTAGAAAACTTTTCTTCAATGAGAGGAATCACGGTTTTGATGTCCACATCACCTGAAACGACCAGCTCAACTATTTGAGGTTGATACCAAGCCTGATAAAAGTTGGTGATGCCTTGAGGAGTGGCATTCACAATCGACGATTTAGTCCCTAGTGCATCTTGCGATTCGTACGGACCACCTTCAATGAAGTGATCATAATATATATCTCCGAATGACTTATCATCGAGGCGAGCCATACGGAACTCACCAAGAACTACGCCTTTTTCTTTTTCAACTTCTGAACTTGATAGATCAAGACCATCGCCAATGTCACGCATCCACGTCAAAGCAGACTGCAATTGGATGTTATCTGGCAAATCTAACTGGTAGACCGTCTCTTCATAAGAGGTGTAAGCATTGATATCTGCACCAAAGCTAGCGCCTGCATCTTCAAATAGACGAATCACATCATTTTGAGAAAAATTCTTACTGCCATTGAATGCCATGTGTTCCAAGAAGTGTGCATAACCTTCTTGCTGGTCAGTCTCTTGAATCGAACCCGCGTGCACGACTAAACGTACAGATACGGATTCTTCATGATCTGGATAAACATGGTAGGTAAGGCCATTTTCTAGTTGGCCTGAAGTCCATGCCGGGTCCGGCTGGATTGGCGTTCCGGTAGTTTTTGATGTTGAGCTACAGCCAACTAAGGTGAGGCATAGTGCCGTCGCTAAATAATATTTTTTCATAACAACCTCTTAATGTCATTCATCGACAATATACAGATTGAGTTAACGATTATTATTTAATACTGAACCGGATGAGTATCTTTGTGATTTTGATCTACATTTTATAAATCACCATGCGATTTGCGAGATCGTTACATACTTTTAAACCACTTCTCTACATGCCTTTAAACAGGGCTTGAGAGGTGAGGCCGCTGAGTGGTTCTACCAAACCTCGTAAAGATTCAGCACAATAAAAAAGCCAAATGCTTGAACATTTGGCTTGGAAGTGAATCCATATATAAAGAGTAGAAGTGGCTTTCAACAAAAACCACTCACCTAACTAGACCTAACCTTGTGGGCTTAACAAATTCTTCAGCTGATAGCTGTTATCACCAAAAATTTCTTTCGCATACTCTGTCATGTCTTGACTAGAAATTGAGTCTGCCGTCCCCTGCAGGTCGAACAACGCCTCAAAACCATAATCATGAATCAGATAACGAGAAATAAACCAAGCTTGTTGAGTGGGCTTATATTTTAGTGGAGTGAGATCTGCTACAAGCTGCTTAGCGGCTGTTCGAGTCTCATCTTCAGAAATCCCTTTTGCTGCTTCAGCGATGACCTTATCAATCGCCTGTTCAATTTTATCTGAGTTTTCTGGGGCCGTTAGAGAGCCGATTAGCCAGTCATAACTTGGCTCACTGTCTTGTGCGACCGAGTACACATAAGGCGCATAATCCAAACCCAACTCTTCACGAACATAAGCCGTTAGACGGCTCGACAATACACGCTGAAGCATATCGTCCATAAAAACATCTTTTGCGGTTTTATCTCGAGCTTGCTGGGAAATCACACGTAACAAATACTGACTGCTGTCTTCATTATTGACGGATATATCCATTCGTTCTTTCGAATCAGTACTATAAGCCACCTGATAGTCCGGAGACATAGCGGCTTCTAATGGCAATGATGCAACATATTGACGCACAAGAGGCTTAATTTCAGTAGGGTTAATATCAGCAACAATAACCAATGTATTGTCTCTTAATTTTTGAAAGAGTTGATGGTGCACGTCTAGTATATCTTGCGACGTGACAGCTTTGATATCGTCACTTTCAAGCATCATGTGACGGCTGCTTGTTTGATAGCTATTGCGATTAACCATCTGAATAAACTGACCAACTGGAGTTTCTAAATATGCTGTACGATCTTGAGCAAATTCAGATTTCACAGCCTCAAGCTGATCACTGTCTATTTTAGGTTCGGTTACAATGGTGTGGAGCGCAGCTAAACCCTCTGCAAGCGTCTTTTTCTTGGCGCTTATTTCTAAGCCATGATGAGTAAAGTTGATGAAGGGATAGATTTCAATGTCTTCGCGTCTCAAGTGAGCGGTTAACTCCGAACCACTAAATTTACCAACACCACTACGAATCGAAGCTGGCAGAGCAATTTCTACAGCAGGAAACAGCGAAGGATCCAACGCCGCTTTCCCCCCCTCACTTGCATAGTAAACCCCAACACTATTACCAGCCTCAGAGTTACGGAGATACAAAACTTCAATGCCGTTGCTTAATGTCCACTGCTTCAAATTAGGATCGTCACTCACCTGAACTTGTTTTACAATTTCGCCTTGAGACATTGGCACACTAAACGCCGAGCTAGCAGTAACGAGCAATGGCCTGTTGCCTGTCTTTTTATAGGCTTTTCTGACACCTTTTATCTCGTTATTCATTGCCTGCAAGTCTTCTTTAGACGATAAGCCTAATCCCAAAATATATGGGCTAGAAAGTAAATCATCTAAGTTATCATTTACGGCTTTCAGATCCGTACTCGAAAGAAACTCTTTCAAACTCGATTTATAATCGAGCTGTGATTGAACCGTCTGGTCAATTACCAGTGCCGTCGACTTACCGTCAGCATGAGCTACTGCGTCCATTCTCTCCCAGTTAACTTTAATGTCATCAAGGTTCGCTTGGTATTGCTGTAGCACACTCGCCAACTCATATTCACTTACGCCATAATCACGCAAAGAGGCGAGAGTAGAAACAAACTGCTGCTGACTTTGCTCTCGGCTATCCACAGGAAAACCGACGGTAGTAATGGAATACCTTTGGTACTCTAATAAGTAGGGTGTTGAAGCAACCCACTGCACGGGTAATGCAGCGTCAACAAAATCAGAATTCAACCTTTGTTGGATAAGTTGTTGAGCAATATCATCTAACCAAAGCTGATGTTGTTGCTCATGGCTCTGTGTCACTCTTTCCCCACGATCAACCACTATCCCGATGCTCGGTGGCTCGCCCCCAGATCCATACGCCACAAAATCTTGAGTATTGTAATCCGCTGACGTGTTCTTCACAGGAACCGGTGTTGTACCTCTTTGCCAACCAGAGAAAGTTTCTTCAATCAAAGGGATCACTTCTGCTAGAGTAATATCGCCAGAGACAATCACTTCGGTTAACTGAGGTTGATACCAGGTTTGGTAATAGTTCTTTAATTCTTGAACATTCGTATTAGAAACAGACTCTTTATTGCCAAGAGGATCGTTACTTTGGTAAGTCGTCCCTTCAACCAGATGCTCGTAGAACTTAAACGAGAGAGGCTTATCTTCAACTCGCGTGTATCGAAACTCCCCAAGTATCACACCTTTCTCTTTTTCGATTTCATCTTCGGACAACAGTAAACCATCGCCAATGTCTCTAAACCAAGCCAGCGCTTTGTCTAGATTTTTATTATCGGGTAGATCTAACTTATAGAGGGTTTCTTGGTAAGAGGTGTAAGCATTTAAGTCTGCACCAAAGCTGGCACCAGATTGCTCAAATAGCTCGACCACCTCATTTCCTGAAAAGTTCTTGCTGCCATTAAACGCCATATGCTCAACAAAGTGGGCGTACCCTTTCTGTTTTTCGCTCTCTTGCAAAGATCCGGCATGCACTAGTAAGCGTACCGAGACCGATTGTTCTTGGTCAGGGTAGACATGGTAGGTTAATCCGTTATCTAACTCTCCTTTGACCCAATACGGATCGGATTTCAATAACGTTTGTTGCTGAGGAGTAGAGCTGCAACCTAGCAATGTGGAGCTCAGTACGACGACTAAATAGTATGCTTTCATAACGATCTCTTTGAAGGGCTTTCCTCCAATATATCCGATCGCCAAAGTGTAATAATTCGCCATTAAATCAAACGACTAAAATTTTAGAGTCACTCGATATAAGTATGAAAGTGTTTAATTTATAAATTACATGAATTAGTTGTAGAGCCGATATGTAGCGCCTTTTATTCGTTCTCTACATACCCTTAAACAACGCTTGCGAGGCGCGGCTGATGGGTAGTTTTTCACCTGACACATACGCAGACATCTGGCCGGAGAGGCCTTTTTTCACCTTATCTATCGCAGATACTTTCACCACCACGGAACGGTGGATCTGCCAAAACTCATCTGGGTTGAGTTGGGTAATCAGCTCTTTTAATGATACGCGAAGAATAAACTCCTCTAGCGAACCGCCTTGGCCTTTTTTGAATATCGATACGTACTTGTCTTCGGCTTTGAAATACGCCACATCATCGACGGCAATCAGGTGGATGTCTTCTCCGACACTGGCTTTGAGCCACGTTAGATACGTTTGCTGCTGAGTTGGTTGGGATAATTGTTGAAGCTGAGCCATTAACGCCGTGATATCCGGTTGTTCTGGCGTAATACCTGATTGCGTTTGGTTGATCGACAGACGCGCTTGAACCTTTTGACATGTGGCCAGTAAGCGTTCTTCATTGATGGGTTTAAGCAGGTAATCCATCGCATTGTGCTCAAAAGCTCTGACTGCGTATTCGTCGTAAGCGGTAATGAAAACCACCAATGGCGGCGAATCTAGCTTGTTCAATTGTTTCACGAGCGAGATACCATCCAGCTCTGGCATTCGAATATCAAGAAAGACCACATCAGGCTCGAGCTGCTGAATACTCAGCATCGCCTCTAGCCCATTTTGTGCCTTAGCGACGATCTCTAGCTCCGGCCAAACCTCAGCCAAACTCTTGTCGAGATGGTGCCTTAACAGAGCTTCATCGTCTGCGATTATCGCCGTGACACTTGGCTTTGATGCTGGGTTATTCATGATTATTCCTTTAAATTCACACTGTAAATCGTCTATATTTCGTCACTGTTCTGTGCTTTCTGGTCTGAAATTCTAGGCAGCTGCGACAGTCAGCGGTAGCAAGATCGTTGACACCACCCCACCTTCAGCTTGTTCAGTAATCGTTAGGCTCGCCTTATCTCCGTAAAGGGTATCAATACGCTGGCGAATATTACTTAATCCAACACCATGGCCTGCAGCAATAGAGGGCGTTTTCAACCCCGCGCCACTGTCTGATACTTCAATTTTTATCTGATCGGTTTGTTGAGCAATTCGGATATTTACTTCACCACCAGAGGCCTTAGGTTCAATTCCGTGTGTTAACGCATTCTCAACCAAAGGTTGAATCAAGAAGGGGGGAATCACTTGCTGGTCGCTGATGTCGTTGGTTTCAATCGAGTATACTAATCGATCACCTAAACGTATCTTTTGAATGTTGAGGTACGCGTCTAACAAGTCGACCTCTTGTGCGATGGTCGATTGCTCTGTGCGGCTGTTTTTTAGCGTTACGCGCAACAAGTCAGTCAATTTTTCAAGCATCAACTTCGCTTTCACGCTATCACTTTCAATCAACACATTGATGGTCGCAAGCGTGTTAAATAAGAAATGCGGCTCAATTTGGCTTTGCAGCTGTTTAAGCTGACTAAGTACTACGACCTTTTCTTGATCTGCTTGTCTACGTTTGGCCACTTCCAATTCGTTATCGGCACGTAACTGCTGCTCTCGGGTATAGAAGTAGTAGTAGCAAACCGAACAGAAAATCACACCCAACAACACTACAGATTTAAGATCAGAAATATTCGCCCCAAAGAATCCGTTCAGCCAATAGTGCGCGTTCAAGGTACCAAAGGTCATCGCGATCACCATTGAGATACCCACTTCAAGCGTTCTGGATGTCCTCTTGAACAACTTAACCAAGATAAAAGAAGAACCGACTGCGCTGTAACCAAAACCAAAACTAATCGCAAGGTTGACCACAAGATCGCCGCCCCAAATAGTCTGTGTGGTGATGGCGATAACAAAACAAAACAAAGTGGTCAGCGTAAAGCTTTTAATCCATGAAAACTGACTGTTTGAAGAAGTGTCCATTAAAATCGTCCTTTGATATTTAAAAGAATCATATGACTATCGGGTAAGTTGGCGTAAGCAGAATCACTTTTACCGCCTAGAAAGCGTGCAGCAAGTTCCAAATCCAACGATGAATCGCCATTATCTATAGCCTGATAGTTAAGCCACTGAGTGGCAATAAAGCCGCCGCCTTGAGGAGACAACATCACGTCGAATGTCGGTGTGATACCTTCAAGCCAGCCATGTGTTGAGTCCAAAGACCAGTGAAACATGATGTTGTGTTGAACCAAATTGGCGTGTTGATAACCTTGAGCGTAAGAACCTGCTAATGATGCTGTTAGCGGATTAACCGACAAAGACTCGGCACTTTCTATTGCGTTTTGCCACTCAGAATCACTCCAAGCGCGGCTATCAAACCAGTATTCCAACACCACATTGTGGCCCGTGTCATTGGCCCATGTTAGTCCTGCTAACGCTTGATAAGCTTCGTCCTGCTCTTCAAGATAAACCGGTTTAAGCATTGAATCCGGCTGACTGTAGCCAAGGCTTTGTCGTTGATAGACCACCGAACCATGAAACTCCCATGCAAGGTTTAAGACCGAAACCAAACTCGCTCCAAGCAAGCCGTGGCGCACATCATCATAATAAGCGACCCACTGATACTCATGGTCACCCACTAGGTTGTAACGACGTAAGCCAAATCCTTGTTGCTGGTTCTGCTTTTCGAATTCATTTACGTCTTGAGAAGTCCAAGACGAATCGCTGTAAAGCAGTGTCCATTCGCCCGTCATATCGAACAGTGACGCCGACGCAACACCCGCCCCCTCCTCAGCGACAATGCCTACTGGGTTTTGTCGATACGGCTTGATGATGTCTAGCGGTCGGTAGCCATAGCCCACGCCCCAATCTAGGCGAACCTTGCCGAGCGTCACATCGAGGTAGTGGTCACCGAACGCTGCATTAGACACCTCAACACCACCTTGCCAAAACAACTCGCGCACGATGAATTCCGATTCAAAGCTCGCCTCTTGCCCTTGAGGATTGTTGCTCAAAATATCGTTGGCTTTTACTGCAAACAGGCCAAGCCAATTGTTATATCCAACCTCTAGATCCAGCAAGCCATTGAGCGACTGACGATTATCAGATGCTGAAGGAGTGAATGGCGACTCTCTCGATTCAACCGACTCAGCGCTCAATTGCCAGTCCCAAGCTAAACTCAGATCGTCCGCTTGAAGCGTGTTACTCACACAAGACAAAGCAAGTAAAGTAGCGATTAAAAACTTGATGTGAGACTTAAGATCGGAAGCTTTCATGACATCCACCTACAGCCCAGACACGCTGTTACGAGATAAATAAGCAGGGTTGTAGTATTTGTCTTCCAAGCTTTGTTCAATCACTTCGCGGTACTCAATCACAGTTTTCTTACTCGGCTGAATCTTATCGAGCAAGGTCATCGACACTACTGTTGGTAATCCATCTCGCACGCCTTCAGTAAACCACGCTTGTTTCGCCAGTTTTCCTGAACGCAGATACAGATCCGCTTTAACTGGAAACGCTCGGTCTGCTGTTAACCACAGATCAATCGACTGATAACTCGCACCCTTGGTTTTCGCCGCGAGTTTTAAGTGATGGGTATCAAGCAGATCACCACTTGACATCTCAACCTGTTGCTCAGCAACCCACTCACCTTGGTAATCTTCGCTCCAAGTCAGCGTCGATATATCTCCGACCGAAGCTTCACCCAAGAGTTTCTGCATTGGTGTGATTCGGATAGGTCGACGAGATTTCGGCATCAACAACCAATAGTTATCTTCAATCATCAGCATCTTTTGCCCAGCCTCGACGGCTGATTTAAAGACGACTAATGACTCTCGATTTGGTCTTGTATAGACGTTGTATTCACGGGTTTTATCCAGTTGATCATCTTGATATAGCGCCACCAGAGAAACCACTTTCGACGCTTGTTCGCTGTTCAAGCGGTAGCTGTCTGCCTTAGCAATCATCTCGGTAACTTGCTGTGAATCGATAGCCCAGCTTGGTGCCGATGCTAGAGCCAAAGCCAACGAAGAACCTAAAATAGTGAGTGAACGAGTAAATTTATACATAAACCAGCGCCTCCGTGATTGGCTTATTTACGCCTTTGCGAGCAGAGAAATAAGCAGCCAGCAAACAGATCGTCAGCACACCCAAAGTGGCGTAACCAACCAATTCCAATGAGAAGTAAACATTGAGTGGGTAACCTTCGGTTCTTCCCGGAGGTGGTGGCATTTGCACATCAACCACCAGCAATAACACCGACACTAAACCGCTCACTAGTGCGCCTATCGCACTGCCAATTACCGCCAGTAATCCCGCCTCTTTTAAGAAGCCTGCGACGATTTCAGAAGGGTAACTACCGAGCGCCGACAAAGTGCCAATCTCACGAGTTCGCTCCGTCACCGACATGGTCATGGTATTAAACAAAGATACGAACACCACCAATGCCATCACTGCGCCCATGATGCCGAAGATACGGTCGTAAAGGTCTTTAACCTTGGTGTAGAAAAACGCACGATCTTGCCATGGAGTGATCTCAATATCTGAGCCTTGTTGACCAACTTGCTTGTCCAAAGCCAATTGGATGCGTTGTTGAACTGTCGAAGTCTTGTTGGTTTCAAAAAGAAATACCGACAAGGTGCTGACTTTATCTGACGCTAAAAGCTCTTGTGCGGTGGTGATATGTACGTACAACTGACGTTTGTCCAACTCAGGTACACCTGTCGAGTAAATGCCCTGCACCTTAAAATCAAAGGCATTCAATGCGCCATCACTGGTGGTCGCAAGCAATGTGACCCAATCACCAACGGCCACTTTGAGGTTACGAGCAAGGTCGGTTCCGAGCATAACTTGTGGCTCTTGGTTGTCGTATCTTGGTGATTTCACATCCGAGAGAGTCTGACCGCTGCGCACATCAAGGAAAGGTCCTTTCATGTCGAACTCACGCTCATTGACGCCCGTTCCCATAAAGATGGTCGACTTACTGCCGTTAGAAACCAAACCGCTGAAATAGACTCGTGGCTGCACACCACGAACGTCGCTGTCGCCAATAATGCTCTTGGTTAGCGCTTGAACGTTATCGAGACCATTGCTCAGCGGCATGTCTTCATCTTGTTCAAAATAACCCGGCGTGCTCAAGGTGAGATGACCAGTATCGCGCGCGGTCGATTCCCTTAAGGATTCGTAGGTGTAAAGCCCATAGCCTCCTGCCGACGTCAGTGCAAATACGGCAATCGCGATGATCAACACCGAAAGCAGACTACGTCGACCGTTTCTCAATAAGTTGAGCCATGCCAAACGCACAGAGGTTGGAAACAAAAACGTGCTCATTCTTTGTGTTAACTTGCCCATGAGATAGCCTCCGTTGCTGTGGCTTGTGGCGCCAGTTGACCGTCGATAAGTTCAATCACTCGGTCGCAGCGCTGCGCCATTCTTGGGTCGTGCGTTGCGACAATAAAGGTAGTGCCCATTTCGTGGCCAAGCTCTTTCATAATGTCGATCACAAGGTTTGCGGTATGACTGTCTAAGCTCGCGGTCGGCTCATCGGCAATCACTAAGCTTGGGTTGTGGATCAGTGCTCTGGCTATCGCGACACGTTGTTGCTGACCGCCTGAAAGGTTGTCTGGGCGATGATGAACGTAATCTCCTAGCCCAACACGCTCTAACATCTCTTGCGCTCTGGTCTGCTGTTCTTGTTTCGAACATTGGTTCAACATCAATGGATAAGCGACGTTTTCAAGCGCAGTCATTACAGGAACCAGATTGAAGCGCTGAAATACAAAACCCAGTGACCCGCGACGAAAACGCGCAGCGGCAATTTGCTCAGTCGGATACGCTTTACCATCAATGTTTATCTCGCCTTGATAGTCCATATCCAACAAACCAAGAATGTTCAACAGCGTGCTTTTCCCTGACCCAGAAGGGCCACACAACGCCACCATTTCACCGCGTTGGATTTGGCCATCGACTCCCTTGAGAGCGTCTACACTTTGACCGCCAGTGAGATACGATTTGCCGATACCTTTAAATTCAATCATTCCGTTGTCCTCTGATTACCAATCCATTCTTAAGCGTTCGCTGCTACTATTTAGCTTTCGCGTCCATTATTTAGCATTCGCAGCTGTTAGTTGGCTTTCGCTATTAGGGCCTTCGCAGTCATAGTTTCGATATTGCCAGCATCGGCTGTTTCCATTTGTTCTAGCCACGCTTGTGCTTGCTTAAGATCTTCAGCACGAATCGAAGCGGTAATGGCGTAGCGATAAATCCACGAGGTCGCAGAGAAGTGCTGTTGTTGAAATTCATCTTCCGCGAGTAGCGATAGGAACAGGTCATAACCGCGATCAAAGTGATTAAACATGTCTGGTAGAGAGGTATAAGTCACCGCGGCCATTGCGCGAGTCAGATAAGAATCAGGTAATCCTTGAACACGAGGCTGTTCATGAATGGGTTGCTCTTCGTCTTTCAGCAGCACCAATGATTTATCAATAGTCGATAGACCCTTTTCGACATACTTCATCTTGTTCCAAGGCAAGAACGCATCACGCCCCATTAAAGTTTCTGTGCTGCCTAAGTAGACCAAGGTTAGTGGTGTAGCACCGTCTTGTTGCAGCGTATCGTTAAGGCGCTCATAAGCCACGTCGACCAGGTCTTCATTGCCTTGCGCCGCTTGGTTGTAAATATCAAGCACGTCTGAACTTGGGTTCGCCAAAGCTAATGACGGTGCACACGAAACAAGAGCAATCAGTAATGAACGTTTAAATAGAGAAGTAAGTGAGTAAGTAGTGTTTGCAGTAGTCATGATTTCTAATCCCTTTCAAATGTTGACGTTGAAAGGTTAACTAGAATTTGTCGTGCAGTTTTATCAATGCGACGAATGGTAATAACAAGGAGTGAATGGTTAAGCGAGGGCGTGAATGGGGAGAACGATAAACCAAAAGTACGAGTAATTACGCTTTTCAGCCCTAGTACCAAAAATTACGAAAAATAGGTCTAATTAGTTCAGAAGGTTACAAGCTCAAAAGAGCCTGTAACCTTTTTAAGTTACAGCTATCTGGATCTGTTCTGATTTTTATCCGTGAGTCATTTTTGTAGCAAGTGCAAAGCGATTCCAAGCATTAATCATGATTACTTGCATCATAGATTGTGCGAGTAACTCTTCTCCTAATAAGCTTAGACACTGCTGATAAGTCGTATCCGAAACACCCGAATTTGAAATCAGCGTCATTTCGTCCGTTAGGCTCAAAATTGCTCGCTCCGTTTCATTGAACAGTGGTGACTCCTGCCATGCTGACAGAGCAAACAGTTTCTGCTGTGAGATATCGATCTTCAATGCTTCAGTTGTGTGCATTTGAATACAGTAAGCACATTTATTAATGATTGACGCCCTGATTTTGATCATTTCTTTTAGTTCGCTAGATAATTCAACATCAGATAAATAGCCCTCGATAGACAGCATTGCACTTAAAGCATCAGGTTGAACTTGTGCGAGATCGATACGTTTTAACATTTTGGCACCCTAATTTGATTGATGGATGTCGCTATCAATGCGACAGGGCTATTGTGCACAACTCGAAATATAAGCGGAATACACATATTATGTGAATTAGTTATGCACCAAACGCAAAGGTGAACGTGTGTTAGAGTTGATAAAAATATTCGACCAAGTCGTGGAGTCTGGAAGTTTTTCTCAGGCAGGCCGAGCTCTCAATATGGCTCCATCTTCGGTCGCACGAAATATAGATAACTTGGAAAGTAAGATTAAGTCTTCGCTTTTTAAACGCAGTACACGACAGCTAATACTGACTGAGGAAGGTCAATATTTTTACCAAAAATCAGCCAAGATCTTACAAGATAGCAATAGACTGTTAGAAGAAATGCTAGGCAATCAAGGTACTCCAGAAGGGGTAGTACGTATTTCAGTTTTTGAAAGCTTTGGCAATTTGTGTCTTACTCCTCTAATTCCAGAGTTCCTTGAACGATACCCTAAGATACAAGTTGAGTTAGAGTTGGATAACAACGTGGTCGATTTAAATAGTGAAAATATTGATGTCGCTATCCGTATTGGTACACCACAAGACAGTCGACTCAAAGCTCGTCATCTACTGACAAATAACGCGTCATTGGTCGCAGCCCCGTCGTATATTGAAAAGTACGGAACTATCGATAAACCCGAAGAGTTACAAGATCACAACTGTTTGTTGATAAGCCATGAACGGCAAAAAAACTATTGGTACTTTAAGAAAAATTCAGTTAACAAAAAAGTGTTAGTGACAGGCAATTTGATATCAAAAGGCGGCTCACCTCTTTTACATGCTGCGCTAAGCGGAGTTGGCGTGCTGTTGTTGTCTGACTGGATGCTAAAGCCGTACTTAGAAAATGGACAGTTAACGGATTTACTCCCTCACTGGACATCAATGCACAGTGAGCAAGGGAGTGGTGAAATATTCGCAATATATAAAAACACTCAATACCCAAGACCTCATATCCGTTTGTTTATTGATTTTTTAATTGAAAAACTAAAGCCTTTGAAGAGCGTCCATCCAAACAGAAGTCTAAGTGATTAATAATAGTTCTGTAGAGATAAGTGTCATCCCTAAATACAAAAAGCGCCCCAAATAGGTTGGAGCGCTTTTTGTAACTCTTAAAGAAGAGATTACTTAATCACGCCACATACAATGCGCGCACCACCGCCGCCAAGTTTAGCCGGATGGTCAGAATGGTTGTCACCGCCAGCGTGAATCATCAACGCTCTGCCTTTCACGTCATCCAATGTCACTCTTGGCGCCATTACTGGCTGGTCAGCTACACCATGAGCATTGACGTAAAGCGGTGGTAAATCACCAAGGTGATTATCATCCGTCCAAGGGAAACCATGCTTACCCGTTTTCTCTGGGTCATAATGTCCGCCTGCAGCCCCACCGAGTATGATTTTGCCATCTTTGGTGAGGCTGTCGCATGAACCATTGGCGTGTACATGGAAGCCATGTGTACCAGCAGGTAAACCTTTCAATTCCGGCGTAAAAACAGCTCCGTATTCACTTGAGCTTATCATTACAGTTCCGGTTGACTGACCCGAACCAAGATCGATCATTTCAACATTCACTACTTCAGCAAAAACAGGAGAAGAGATAAGGGCGAGTGCAGCAAGCCATGTTGTTTTGTTCATATTATTACGTCCTTTTTATTGTTATTAGCACACTTCATTTAGTGCGAAAGGGATTTCAGCACATTGGATTGACCATAGATTTCGGCAAATTCTTTCAAATTAAGTCCTGCTTTATTACGCAATTCTGGGGAACACTCCGCTTGGTACAAGTCTTTCGCAATACTGATTTCGCGTTTAATCAATGCCCCCATCAAAGCGGTGTTTCCACGTTTGTCTTGCAGGCATGCATTAGCACCCGAATCGAGTAAAAGCCTCACGGTTTCTCTGTTTCCTTGATAAGCGGCTACCATGAGTGCGGTATAACTTTGGTTATTGCGTTGATCAACGGGGAAACCTTGAGAAACAAATGCATCGATCACTTCATTGTTACCAATACGTGCGGCATCAAAGAACAGCCCAACCAGAGATTGGTACTCCTCTTCCAGTTGGTTATCTGCAGCCAATAAGCTGAACGATAAACTCAAAGCAAAAACAATGGAACTAAGCAAAAATACGATTTTCATTTATTCCCCCTCACTAACATAATTAGAGAATGGCCTACAGGAGTCCTGATTTTCGGGCAGAAAAGAGCAGATAAATCTCCCGTAGGCCAAAACTTTAC
Source organism: Vibrio crassostreae (assembly GCF_024347415.1). Taxonomy (NCBI): domain Bacteria; kingdom Pseudomonadati; phylum Pseudomonadota; class Gammaproteobacteria; order Vibrionales; family Vibrionaceae; genus Vibrio; species Vibrio crassostreae. Next base: position 1,644,455 of record NZ_AP025477.1, on the reverse strand, counting down.
GCCTTACAGTACTGCCTAGTCGTTCGCTTGGGAGCGTTTTTTGACTTGTGAGAGACTTGTGTCAGTTGCTTTAGCCAAACGCGTTCCATACTCTTTATCTGCACGATAGAAGTAGCTCACCATGATTTCCTTAACTTCTTTATCCATAACCTTATTTAGGTCACCTGCTAAGTTTGTAATCAAGTCACTTTTATCTTGTTCACTCATGCTGCGGTACTGCACACCCGCTTGATAGAAGTTTCGAGGATTGCTGATCGCTTTTTGTTGCACCGTACCAACAAGCTTGGTTTCTACGGCATTGAATTGAACATCTTCTGCCAACTCTAGTTTTCGGCTTGGTTCATAGTTCACATCACCATTAGTCAGCGTTGCATTGTTGCTCAAGCCATTTTGGTTATGGTTGCTCACTGGCGCTAACGGTCGGTTAACGGGTAGTTGAAACAGGTTAGCGCCCAAGCGATAAAGCTGTGTATCGGCGTAAGCAAACAAGCGACCTTGCAGCAAACGGTCTTCAGACGGCTCGATACCAGGAATTAGATTCGAAGGCGCAAATGCCGCCTGTTCGGTGTCTAAAAAGAAATTTTCAGGTAGACGGTTCAACGTCATAGTGCCGACTTTTTGATCCGGTACATTCAGCCATACTTTGGTTGCATCAAGTCCGTTATAGTCAAGTTTACTTAATGCCTCAGGAGATAGTACCTTCACGTAAAGATCCCACTTAGGGTAATTACCTCGGCCAATTTCAGCATAAAGGTCATTGGTAAGATGGTTGAACTCTTTACCTTGCATCTCAGTGACTTGATCAGGGCGAAGGCTTTTAACTCCTTGCTGGCTCTTCCATTGGAACTTCACATAGTTCACGTCGCCTTGCTGATTGATCCACTTATAGGCATGAACCCCAAAGCCATCCATTGTGCGATAACTCGCTGGCGTACCTAGATTACTGTACACCCAAGTCAACATGTTGGTCGCACCCGGCTCACTGCTAAAGAAGTCAAAGAATCGGTTTGGATCCTGAACGTTGGTTACTGGAGACGGTTTTAGAGAGTGCACCATATCCGGAAACTTAATCGAATCACGAATAAAGAACACTGGCAGATTATTCCCTACCAGATCCCAGTTACCCTGTTCAGTATAAAATTTGGTGGCGAAACCACGCGGGTCACGAAGTGTTTCTGGTGATCCTTTTGAGTGAATAACGGTCGAAAAACGAACGAAAACAGGAGTCACCTTACCTTTATTAGTAAAAGGGTCGGAAACCGTTAAATCACTAAAATTACCAGAAGCGACAAATTCACCATGTGCGCCCGTACCGCGAGCATGAACAACACGCTCAGGAATACGTTCTCTGGCAAAACGCTGCAATTTTTGGATCAGATGGACGTCTTGCAGCAATACACTGCCATTCTCACCTGCTGTTATGGAGTTTTGGTTGTCACCGACTGGTGCACCGTTGTCTCTGGTCAGGGTTTGAGCCTGTAGAGATGTGCTGGCTAAGCCAACTGTAATTAATAAAAAGCTTTTTGACATCTGCATGGTTGCTCTCCAATGCGTGCTAACCATCAAACCAATCGAGTGGTTAATGGATATTCAAAAGCTCTTTTCTGCCCACCAAGAATATAACTTCAATGTTTACATTTGTTTAATGGGAAATAACGATAGATTCAATAGGTGAAAACGATGGAGTGATTCAATTGGTTCGAATAGAGAAAAATAACAGCCCAAATACTCGCGATTTCTAATCCCTTTCAAAGGTGACGTTGAAAGGTTAGCCACAAACTGTCACGCCGTTTTATCAATGCGACGAATGGTAATAATGAGGATTGAATGGTGGGGTTGGGGTAGGAGTGGAGAATGTATGTGGTGAGTTTTTTGAAAATAAAGAGCCCCCTAAATGGTGGAGGCTCTACTCATAACAGTATTAATTAAATCGTTATACTTGCTTTGGTTGAAGTTCTTTACCTTCGACCTCTTTTATATCAAATCGTTGCTTTAGCTCTTTCTCGATGCTTTCTAAACTGCGATTTGCTGTCTCAGGAAGGATTTTGATGGCAAACCAAACTTGGCCAAGCAGGATAATCGCGAACATGATGAACAGTGCCGATGTTCCAAATGATTCTCTAAAAGCTGGTGTAAATGAGTTCAAGATAACACCTTGAATCCAGATTGCTGCCGTTGTTATTGAGACCGCGCGGCCACGGACTGAAGTTGGTAAAATCTCAGCTGAAATCGTGAACTTCAGAGGGCCTAAACCGAGTGCTGTGAAGGCAACAAAGAACGCCATTAATCCAACTATCAACATAGGTGGAGTATCAGGTCTGTCGAAGAATATTGCCAAACCAATCAGGCAAGTGAAACAACCAAGTGCTGAGGTTATTAGCATTTTTCTGCGACCCACTTTATCGATGAATACCATTGATAAAGAGGTAAATATAACGCTTACTAAGCAGATCCAACCAAAACCTCCCAGTGCAGAACCTTGGTTGCCCATTATCTCTTCTAGCATTACAGGACCGTAGTACATCACAACAGTTACGCCAGACCACTCTGACCATATTGCTAGTAATACACCCGTCATCAAGCCGAAACGCATCACTGGATTTTTGACTAATTGTTTATATGATCCTGCTTTCTCTGAGCGAATTACCTGACGACATTCAATAATCGCTTCTTCTGCTTCACCCTTGGTTAAGAACTTTCTCAGAATGTTAGCCGCTTCTTTTTCTCTAGCTTTAGATATCAACCAACGAGGTGACTCCGGAAAAAATGCTACCAAACCAAGGAAAATAACTGCAGGCAAAAATTCAACAGAGAACATGCCACGCCAGTTTTCAGTAATAAAGAAATGGTCAAGGTAATGACCCGTAACAACGGCAGCCTGGCTGTAGTTAACAATCAATGTGTTGGTGATCACTGAGCAAGTTAAACCGATCACAATGGCAACTTGAAACAGATTACTGAGTTTTCCTCTATGCCTTGCTGGAGCTACTTCTGCAATGTACATTGGGCAAACCACGGTCGCGATACCGATGCCAAAGCCACCAATGATACGTGCCCAGATCAGTAAGTTGAATGAGTCTGCGTACATGCAGCCAAGCACCGATACGATAGCTAGTAAAGCACCTAGCATCAGAGGTTTTTTACGCCCAGCATAGTCAGCAATAGGACCTGCGATTATGCTACCAAATAAGCACCCCACAAGCGCTGATGATACATACCAGCCTTGTTGTAAGGTCGATAATTCGAACTGTTGTGTGATTTGCGTGATCGTGCCGCCAATAACAATGGTGTCCATCCCAAATAGGAATCCACCAATCGTTGCCGCAGCGCAAATGAATGTTAAAAAGAACATCTTCTTATTGTTTTCGCTAAGAATCATTTGATCTCTCCATGAGAATTGTAGGGTACATGGGACGCTGTTCTAGTGCGTCTGGATTACGTAGTCTGCGTTTGATTCGTATTGTTTTATTTTTAACGCATTGACTAGATCCACGCGCTCGGTTTTATCGAGCGCCTCTTTTTTCGACTTTCCACCAGCTAGGTGTCTTGATATTAATCGCTCTCTGAGTACTTCTTCACTTGCTGTGAGAAAGATCTTCAAGTCAATTAAATCGCTGACTGGTCGCCAGTCTTCGTCGGTTGAGTAGATGTAATTGCCCTCGAGTAAAATAATTTGAGTGTCTGACTCAATTAAAAAACCTTCTGCAATGGGATCGTGTAACTCACGACAGTATTTCGGCCAAAAGAATGCGTCAGTGTTTGGCGTCACCGCTTTGGAAAGCAAATGTGCTAATGAGGTTACATCAAATGTTTCGATGCTACCTTTGACTGACGTCAGTCCTTTCTCTTTCAGTACCGAATTGGGGTAGTGAAAGCCGTCCATTGGACACAGTTGGGCTTTGAGGCCTAACTTTGATAGTCCAGAAAGTAGGGATTCAGACAACGTTGATTTACCCGTCGCAGGTGCACCAGAGATACCGATGACAAGAATCTGTTTCCCAGACTCTTGGTAGGTGTTGGCGACCAGTTGAGGAACGCTTGCAATGTCATCAACCGTTAACGAATGTGTTTTAGCCATGATCTGGTTCCTAATTCGGTACATGATAATGCCGCTATGTGACTAGCTTTCTTCAGAGAGCCTTGGAAATCTTGACTCTCCGAGTAGTAATGGCAAAAAGCCCCATGGAAAATATCTCCAGCACCTAGCGTATCGATAGCATCCACTTTAGGTGCAGGGATTAACCCGCTACCGGACTCATCACTATAAAAAACACCTTTGTCGCCCAGCGTCATTGCCCACTTTTTGATCCCGTATTGGTCGCAAAGTGCCTGCATTTTGTCTTTGTCACCATTGGTGAATTCCTCTGAAACAATAGGGATTGTACAGAGAGATAAAAACTGGTCGCTGTGCGATTTCCAAGTACCAGCGTCTAACACAATATCCCCAGTAAACTCAGCCAAAGCTTGTACGTTTGCGCTAACAAACGGATGCTCATATTGATCAAGTAATACGAGCTTTGCATTATCTAGCCACTTCGGGTCTAAACTCATCACCTTTTCGCAATCGGGCTGACTGGCGTTGACGATGAGCCTAGATGCCGTTTGCTTTGCAGAGATAATATTCGATAGTGGTAGCTGGTATTCATCGTCTAAACTTAAATCCACAACCGAAATTTCGTGTTCATTAAGCTCTGCTGTCACTATCGATTTATAGAGGTGATCTTTACCTAAACATGTCCAAAGGTGTACATCAGAGCCTAATGCGTTGCATGCAATGGCAGCATTGAGTGCAGACCCCCCACCACCAATAAAATCAGCAATTGCATTCACCTTTTGATCAGGATCAGGCATCACTTCAACAAAGCTCATCAAATCAATCGTGCTTCTGCCTATAAATACACAATTTCCCATACGTAGAACTCCTTTGAATTACAGCTCACCGCTAGCGTAGCGTGCAGCCATATCATCCATAGAAATTGGTGTAATCTTGTCACCGTGACCAGCACAACCAAATCGTTCAAATCGGTTTAAACAAAGTGCCGTTAGCTCATCCATTCCTGCTAATAGGAACTTACGAGGGTCAAACTCTTGTGGGTTTTTCATCGCTAGTTCTCGGAAGCGACCAGACATCGCCATACGACAATCAGTATCGATATTTACCTTACGAACACCATGTTTGATACCGCGCTCAATTTCTTCGATTGGCACACCATATGTTTGAGGCATTTCACCGCCATTCTCATTGATCATATCTTGAAGGTATTGAGGAACCGATGAGGCACCATGCATAACTAGGTGAGTCGTTGGGAGCTTCGAGTGAATTTCTTCGATAACGTTCATCGCTAAGATATCGCCATCCGGTTTGCGAGTGAACTTGTAAGCACCATGGCTTGTACCACAAGCGATAGCTAGTGCGTCAACCTTTGTTCTTTTCACAAAATCAACGGCTTGATCTGGGTCTGTTAGCAGTTGGCTCTTTTCAAGGATACCAACAGCACCAACGCCATCTTCAGCTTCAGCTTCACCAGTTTCTAAAGAGCCAATACAACCCAACTCACCTTCAACTGAAGCACCTACCCAGTGCGCAGATTGAGCGATACGAGAAGTAATATCTACATTGTAATCGTAGCTGCTTGGTGTTGAAGCATCACGCTCCAATGAGCCATCCATCATTACCGATGTAAAACCGTGGCGAATTGCTGACAAGCATGTTTCTTCGCTATTGCCATGATCTTGGTGAAGAACGATTGGTGTTTTCGGGAACATCTCAGCGAGAGCGCAAACCATCTTATAAAGCATCACGTCACCAGCGTAGCTTTTACGAGCATTGATGCTCGCCTGCAGAATGACACCTGAATTACATTTTGCTGCCGCGCGAACAATAGCAAGTCCTTGCTCCATATTGCTGATGTTGAATGCTGGAACTGCGTAACCATTTTCTGCTGCGTGATCCAGTAATTGTCTTAGTGTAACGATAGCCATTTTCTTCTCCAAAGTGATTTAATTGTTTCTTGCAATTAAATTTACTCAATTTAATTGCAAGAAACAATTAAATAGAATTTAGAATGTGAAAAGGATCGTGTTTTTGTTTTGAGGATCGCTATTTGAATTGGATAAAAAGGACTTTTTCTAAGAGAATATTTTTTGAGGGACAAAAAAACCCAGCAATAAGCTGGGCTAAAAAGAAGAAGGAGAAAGCTGAATCAGTTACTCAGCAACACTTTTCATACCGAATGTTTTTAGTGTCTCAATTCTTGCATTACCGTTCTTAGCGTATACATAGAGACCTGCACTATCTTCATCAGAGAAGATGTTATTGGTCATCACAGTACGGCCGCCATCGGTAAAGATTTCAACAGAAATACTGTCCATAAAGATACGGATGTTTGCTCGATCTTTACTCGCACACTCTAGTGGACATGTTCTACGTAAGGCCGAACGACTGCCCGATTGAGTACGATCAAAAGCCAATTCGCCTTTCTTTAGATCCAACTCAATCAGTGTTTTCTGCTCACCTTTACTGCGAATTTCAAATACAACGCTGTCACAATCGCTAGCAGCTAGGTCAATGTCCGCAATGATTTCACAGTGAACATTATCACCAGCTTCAAATGCGAATTTTTCACCATCGTTTAACTGGAGCTCTGTATGTCTTTTTGGCGAATGGCGCAATTTTTCAACTTCTTGCACAGGCGTGAACTTCAGTTTCCCATCGTGACATAAAGAGACTTCTCGGGCCAAAGTGATACTACCGTACCAACCCAGTTCACTGGTATCGTAAGTGCCATCACACCATGGCATGAATGGCCATGAACCAATCCAAGCTTGAATGAGAGTGCGCCCATTTTCATCATCGAACACTTGTGGTGCGTAGTAGTCGAATCCCCAATCTAGAGAGCCCATCGTAGACCAATGGAACTTACCGGTTCGGTAATCAAGGTCACCAACAAGGTAAACTACTTGACGCTGTTGCATACCCATAGGTGAATACATAAGGACGTGTTTGTCACCCAATTTGAAGATATTTGGGCACTCAAGCATTGTCCCGAGTTCGCCCATACTCTCTACACAATAACCTACGAATTCCCAATCGGTTAAATTGTCTGATTTGTGAAGGCAGACTTTACCGAATCCATTGGTCTCGTAGTTTGATGGGTTAATTAGATCGCTCACGCCATCTGTTACACCGGTCACCATGTACCATGAGCCTTCATGCTTCCAAACCTTTGGATCGCGGAAGTCATGTAGATTAATTCCCTCTGGTGGATCAGATAAGATTGGGTTCCCGTCATATTTGTCAAAGTTAACGCCATCAGTCGACGTTGCCATACATTGAACTTGGCGAGCTTGTGCACATCCCGTATAGAAAAGAGTCATCACACCATCGTTATTCACAGCACTACCCGTGAAGATACCTCCGCCATCCCAGCCGTCATATTCTTCGCTTGGTGCTAAAGCTTCTGGCAGTGTTTCCCAGTGAATGAGATCTTCGCTGACTGCATGTCCCCAGTGCATGGTTCCCCACTTGCCAGTAAAAGGATGATGTTGATAGAAAAGGTGGTATTTACCCTGATATTGAATCAGTCCATGCGGGTCATTAATCCAGCCTACCGGTGCTTGGTAATGGTAATGTTCACGCCAATGGTGCTGCTTAACCGTATCTTTATGCTCAGCGATGTATTCTTCAACTTGATCAATAATTGCCTGATGCTTCTTCTTATCGAATACCACAAGGACCTCCAATGTTATCGAAATATATTTAATTGCAACCTGCAATCAAATATATTTCATTTAATTGCAGCTAACAAATATAGTATGATGAACTTGAGATTGCGCTCACATAAGTAAAGTAGACTCAATTTCTAACTATATGATTTTATTGAAACTTAACTTTTTCTATATATTGTGTAGATCCATTGGAACGTTATTGCAGATCAAATTGGTCAGGAGAACTATGAATAAGCCTATGAGAAGCGGACTGGGCGTTTCGTTAGATGATGTACAAAATCATAATAAGCGCGTCATTCTTAATGCACTTCACAATAGTGGTAGTTGCTCCAGAAAAGAGATCAGCCAATTGGTTGGACTTGACCAAGCGACGGTAACTAGAGCGATAAAACCTCTAATAGAACAAGGACTTATTGTTGAAACTGGTGTGCGAAAAGCGGCACGTGGTCGAAGCTCTATCTATCTGGGGTTCAATACCCAACATCTACGAATTGTGTCCGTTCGAATACAGCGTACTAACTTCTCAATTGATACCTACGATCTCAATGGTGTTTCGCTAACCAGCATAGTCAAACCAATTAATACTGATAATAGCCCAGAAGAGCTGATCGAGTATTTGACCAAGCAAGTGAGCGATGTTCTGAATGAGCAGGAAGGTGATGTTTTAGGGATCTCGGTTGCGATGCCCGGCCCATTCTTAGAGCAAGATAATAAAATTATACTGATGACCGACGCAAAAAATTGGCAAGATGTTGATTTTATTTCCCACATGCGAGAGCAATTTCCAGACTATCCAATCTATGCAGGCCATGATGCAAAATTGGCTGCACTCGCGGTTTGGCGCCAGCTACAAAGCACTTATGAAGCAAGCGTTTTACTGTATGTCTCTCTTGGGCAGGGGGTCGGTTCGGGCTTAGTGATTGAAGGGCAGGTTTATCACGGTAGTTTAGGGACGGCTGGAGAAATTGGTCACACATCGATCAATTTTCAAGGGCCGCAATGTAAGTGTGGCAATCTAGGTTGCCTTGAGCTGTATAGTTCAACAACGGCCTTGATTGAACGTTACAAGGAAGAGGCCTCATTAGTATCCGCGGACTTTGAAATGGTAGTAAATGCATTTCATGACAGAGAATCTGCTGCGATAAACGCGGTTGATTACTTAGCTAAGTGCTTAGCACATGGATTAGTGAACAATATTAACCAATTAAACCCTGATTTAGTGGTAATTGGTGATGAACTGACGCAATTAGGGGCTGATTTCTTAAATCGTGTAAAGGAATACACATTTCGTTTATTGCTTCCGGATCTGGCAAGCAATATCGAACTGGTTCTTGATGAAAGTGATGAAGATTTGGTTCATAAAGGTAACTATCACAACGTGATGTCAAATGAGCTACTTCTGCCTTTAGCACATCTAGGGATTAAAGCCACCAACACACCTGAAAGTTCTAAATAAAGTTAGCTAACACAAACAAAAAAATAGCCACTAATCAGCGGCTATTTTTAGTTATCTAAACGAAGCTTCAATTACTTCTGTCTTGCTACTTCTTCGTCTCTTCAACGACAGCTTTCATCAATACTGATGTATCCATGCGGCCTTGTCCTTCGGCAGACAATGCCTTGTATGCGTTGTTGGTTTTTTCAGTCAGTGGAAGCTGGATGCCTTGGCGCTCTGCTTCATCTAGGCAGAAGCCTAAGTCTTTGATCATCCAATCAATTGCGAAACCGAAATCGAACTTGTCTTGCGCCATTGTGGTAGCGCGGTTTTCCATCTGCCATGAGCCTGCTGCGCCGTTTTTAAGACAATCAACCAGAGTTGGGATATCCAAACCTGATTTTTCAGCAAGTACCAAACCTTCAGATAAACCGTTCAATACACCCGCGATGCAGATCTGATTAACCATTTTTGCGCGTTGGCCTTGGCCGACTTTACCCATCAGAACCGACGATTTTCCGTAAGCTTCGAATACAGGTTGAAGGTCGTTGAATAGCTCTTGTTCACCACCACACATGATAGTTAGCACACCGTTTTCTGCGCCCGCTTGACCACCAGACACTGGTGCATCCATGAAGCGAACACCAGCTTCCTTCGCAGCGACTTCAAGCTCTTCAGACAGGACTGCCGACGTTGTGGTGTGGTCAACAAGAATCGCGTTTGGCTTCATTGCTGCCAGTGCGCCTGTTTCGCTGGTTGTCATACTGCGTACGTCGTCATCGTTGCCAACACAAACTAATACTACGTCGGCTTCAGCGACACACTCAGCTACGCTCTCAGCGGCTTTACCTTGGTGTTTATCAGCCCAGTCTAGTGCTTTGCTATGAGTGCGGTTAAATACCGTTACCTCAAAACCGGCTTTGACTAGGTGGCCTGCCATTGGGAAACCCATTACGCCTAGCCCGATAAAACTTACTTTCATTTCTTTCTCCTTTTCATTTAACTCAGCTCATCGTGATGGAACGAGCGAACGCTCTCAATCAAGGTCTCGATAAGCAAAGTCAAAGCCTTCGGCTGATATTTTCTTTCTTTGTACACTAAATATGCTTGGCGATCACCCCGATGATACTCAGGGAGCACTTGAATCAGATTCATTTCCGGAGAAACATGACGAAAAGGCAGTGAGGCGATGCCCAATCCCTTTTGCGCAGCGGCCGCAACCGCATAAATATCGTTAACGATGAACTTAGGTTTGATCGTCACCATCTGCTCTAACTGACCAGATTTGTAGAGCGGCATATCAAACACATCATCGACATTAATCCACTCTTGATGCTCGAGATCGTCTGGCTTTTTAATCTCTTCACGAGAATCCAGATACTCTTGGCTCGCAAAAAATCCGTGCTTGGCCTTAAAGAGTGGTCGCGCAATCATGCCGTCCATGTCGGAAATTTGAAACGTGATCAACAAATCACGATCGGTTTCAGGCACCACTTGCTGTTGGCTCAAGATGAGGTTGAGTTGTACTTTTGGGTACTCAGCAAGGAATTGCTCGACAGTCGGGCGAAGAAAACCGCTATAGAAGTTATGAGGCACCGCGAGCTTTATTTTGCCTTGGATAGCATCGCGCTCTTCAAGCAAGCTACTAAACCCTTGATGCAGTGACTCCATGCTGCTACTCAGCGCTGCAAAGGCCGCTTCACCATCTTTAGTGGCCACCAGCTCACGACCTTTCTTTTCCAAAAGTCGGATATTAAGGCGATCTTCCAATGCGGTTAACCGACGTGACATAGTCGACACAGGCAGTTGCAGCCGTTTCGAGGCTGATAGCAAAGAGCCCTCTTCAACCACTGCACAGAATAAGAACAGATCATCAATGTTTCCAAATATGGAATTCATACTTCTATATGTGCCTATTTTTCTCATTAATGGATAGGAGTAACCTTATCTCATCAACAACAGAAAATCACGGGAGAAACATAATATGAACAACAAACAATTTTGGGTAACCGCGATTTTATCCTCCCTGACCATGGCGACCATCATGTCTGGGTTAATTTCTGGCTACAAAATGGGGTTCAGCCGCGAATGGCCGCCAATCTGGATGCAAAGCTTTTTCATTGCTTGGCCGTGTGCCATCGTGCTCAACCTCACCGTGCTCCCTTTGATCAGAAAACTCTCTGCATGGATTTGTCGCCCGAGAACGCTTTGCAAACCTGAGATCACGGAACGATGATCAAGGGTTAATGTTCAGGAGCTATGTTCTAGACAATATCATTAAGAGGCTGCGATCAAAGAGATGCGTTCAAAAAACGCTGTTCATGGATAAACGCCTGAATTGCGCCCATAAAAAAACCGAGCACTAGGCTCGGTTTTTTTAATAACTGTTGTTACTGTAAAGATTACAGCTCAGCGTTGTGGTAAACCTGCTGAACATCATCGCAGTCGTCAAGCATGTCTAAGAACTTCTGGAACTTCTCAGAATCTTCTTCAGCTACTGGCGTAGTCGTTTGAGGAACGAAAGTGATTTCCTCAACGTCTAGAGTTAGCTCTGGGAACGCAGTGTTTAGTGCAGTCTTCGTTTTGAAGAACTCAGTCGTTGGAGCGAATACAGTGATAACACCGTCTTCTAGCTCAACGTCAGTCACGTCTACGTCTTCCATCATTAGCGTTTCTAGGATGATCTCGTCGTCTTCGCCTTTGAACTGGAATACAGCTTGGTGAGCGAACATGTGAGAAACAGTACCTTCAACACCGATTTTCGCGCCAGTCTTAACGAAACATTGGCGAACGTCTTGGAAAGTACGGTTGCCGTTGTCAGTTAGACAGTCAACGATTACGCTTGTGCCACCTGGGCCAAAACCTTCGTAACGAGCTGGTTGGAAGTCTTCACCGCCGCCGCCGTTCGCTTTATCGATCGCTTTGTCGATAACGTGAGCTGGTACTTGGTCTTTCTTCGCTTTAGCAATCAGGTGCTTAAGAGGTAGGTTCATGTCTGGGTCAGAGCTGCCGTTCTTAGCCAGTACGTAAATCTCTTTACCGTATTTAGAATAAACTTTAATTTTTGCGCCTGCAGTTTTCGCCATTGAGGCCTTGCGCACTTCAAAACTTCTTCCCATCGGGATCTTCTCTCTGATTCAATTAACGGTGCAAATTCTAGCAAATTACTGTGTCATTTCAATTCTACAGCATTGCTGGGCAAGGTTTGTCTGCGTTTATGCGACACCCATTACCCGTTTGTATTTTTCTACAGACTGTTCAAACCACACCTTTTCATCTGGGTCACCTAGCTTCATTGCTTCTTCAACAATGGCTTCAGGGCCACATTTCGCTTGCTTCAGTTTCCATACAAGAAACGATGCTTGCTTATCCAGTTCGATTTTATTTTTCTCGCTGGGTGGAAGGAGTGAAAGGTTGATAGACATTGCTAGCCTTCGTCTGTAATACACTTGGCCGAGAAATATATCATAGAGCAGCCTCATAAAACCAATACTATGAGTAACAGAAAGGGTTTATGAGACCCGAAACCAAACAAGTCACTGATGCAGGTCAAGTTGGGGCGGAAAAGTACATTTGATCGAACTGTTGAAACAAAGCAAAAAGCAAAATTTCGATATGTGGGCTTGCGGTGGTCAATTCAAACACAGCGCGACTTTACAAGTATACCGTCAGGAAAAATTGTAAAGTCACAATAAGTATTAACAGATCTTATTGCTCAATCTGCACTAGAAATCCATCGCCATATCTACACATATTATTAAGTAATACGCTGAACTAGTGTGGACAGTTAGTTTCTATTATATCCTATCAAAAACATACCCATACTCACTTAGCTCTATATTATTATTCTTTGCAATTGGTATATTATTATGACGATCACGATGCTTTTCAACTATAAAATCAACATCCATCCCCCAAGCTTCAGATAATAGTTCTGACACACGGTAAAATGCATTATTCTTTTCTATTTCTTGATAATTATCAATTCTTCGAGCATTGAGTTGATATACTGATTCATTTCCATGCAAATCAATAAAATAAACGTTATCGTAGATTTCTAAGTTATCATAAGTAGAAGCTGAACCTTTCATAAAATAGTGATTAGTGACAATCAGTTTGTCTATATCTTTGATATGATCAATGAATTCTAATTCACTATATTGTCGATCTTTACAGCTTATGAAAGGGATATCTTTATTCCTTGCATAGTGTGATTTCATGAATGAGCTACACTCGAAGAGTTTATCGTTATCGAATAGTTTTTTAGCTAACTCAAACTGCTCTGTTGCCCAATTTCCAAGTTCGTCATTTGTCGCAATTAACGAGCAAACATCTCTTGCTGCATTCTCATTTCTTGCAAAAAATATACCTGATACGTTACGAAGTCCGCCTTCTGTTAGCCCGTTTACCACAATTAGGCCAGGGACACTTTCTGAATAAGGTTTACGTCTAATCCATCCTCTACCAATTGGCTTTCCTGATTCGTCGTACAAGAACTTAACATTAGTAGCTAATTCATTATCATAATTTGTATCAGATAGACGTAAGTGAGGAGGCCTAATTGTATTCATATAAGCACAAAAATCTGGATCAGACATTTTCATCCAACTGTTAGCAGTATGTGTAACTTCAGTATTATGTACTAAGTCTGATATATGTAAATCAACATCTAAAGCAGGTGCGAGTCTATTACAGATAATGACTAAATCTGTTTGAAAATCTTCATTTTTTGGGAATAACCTTTCAATTATACTATTATCATTAATATTGAGAGATATCTTTGTTCCACCATCAATCAAGTACTCATCTGTTCGAGCATTTCGTATAATTGGCCTTCTGGACAAACCTTCCCTAAACTCAATGACCTTGGTACTCTGTTGTGAATCAGTGCACTTTCTTGTAATAATTTTAATTTGATCCGACATCATAAAAATAGAAAAGAAACCGATTCCGTATTTACCAGTATGAGGGACATCTTTAGAAATCAATCCTGGATGTTCTTCTTGCAGTAACTCTGAATTCCAGTAACTTGAGCCAAAATCAAATAAGTATTTCTTGATCACATCTAAAGACATACCGATTCCATTATCTTCTATCGATATCGCTATAGCGCTACTTTCTTGAAATGCTGTTATCTGAATTTTACCCCATTCATTATCGCGTCCTTCAAGTTTTCTCCTAGCCTTGATGGCATCAGATGAATTTTGAATTAACTCACGAAGAGCCGTCTCTGGCTTATTTCCGTATAGTTCATAGCCCCCTAAGGAGCGGATGATGCTCGGTAAATCACCTATGTGAATAGTTGCATCAATTGGCTGCCATCCATCGGTCGGGATTAAAGAAGTCAACCGTTCTGGTGATTCCACACCAAAGACCCTTCTAGCAGAGAAACGAGGCATTTGTTTATCTGTTAATAAAGAGTCAACAGACCGTAGCTCATTGTCGATCATTTCGAGAGCTTCGTGACACAACCACCACGAATCAGCACTTTCTACAGGAAAAGAACTTGCAGAACTGTAATATAAGCTTTCACCGGACAGATAAGGTTTAAGTAGCTTTGATTGGAAGTCCCAATGTAAATCAGAATATGGGTCAAGCTTTCTAACAGTCCTTAGAAATGAAGGGGCTCTTCTTGCATCGATGTGTGAAGCATCACAAGCTCTTAGAACACATGCTACTTTCAAAGGGTCGACTTTCCATTCTCTTGAACACCAACCTGGCGCACCAATTTGTCGTTCGAATTCGGATTCTACTTTATTTAAATCCCACCAGTGACTATGGGCAATTTTACCAATGAGACGCCCAAGTCCTTGACGTATCTCGACATCGTTGATCAAAAAAGTTGGTGACTGATCGACTTTATTAGGCCACGAAAAATTAACAATTTTTTCCGCCGTTTCAGCATGAAGTTTACGTAAAAGTGTACAAACTACGTAATCTCTAATCTGCGGCGTTAATTCCTCATACTCAAAACGGCTAGGGGCGGGTATGCCCAAAGCCTTATGCCGTTGAACTACTGTATCTTTCCATAAATCTAGTTTCTCTAAATCACTTACGCCATTAGGATATGACTGGATAGACATAGCAACATCATGTAAAAGAAATGCACCTCCCAAGACAAAACCTTCAATCGGATTAAGTGGATAGTCATCACCACAGATAATATCAGCCATTTCCCACAATGAATCGATATGCGAGATATCATGAACTGTAAAATCAGGGAGTGAGGAAGCGATTTCGTTCGCTAAAACAGCCACTTTGGTACGCATTTCTTCAAAGTTGGATTTTAAGCGATTTATAGCGTTCTGGTTACCGTCATCAGTAATCCCTAAAGTACTTTTCCAAGTATAAGTTTGTTGGTATGAAAGCAAATTTCCACCTAAATTCTTGATATATTTGATAAATAATAACATATGAATTTAATGAGAAGAATCTTGATATCTTATTTCATTGCATTTATTTGCACTTAATCATGAATGGATGAACTGGTTAAGAAATATGCACGTAACCAACTATGCTATTTTTGCACACCAATGCTTAACTTTTAGAGCGGAAGCAATCGAGTATATAATACGATTACCTTACTTATTAGCATTGAACTGAATGAGATTTCTAATTTCTTCGTTTGCCCTTGATAGACTAAAAAGCTCCCAACATTCGGCTGAACGAACATTGGCAGCTTTTTGCATCAACCTCTCTTGGTTTAATCAGTGGCTACTCACTCACCGCGAATACATCGCAGCGTGAGGCGCAGATGAAATCATTTTTGTGGAGACCTTTGATTGAGTGACTCCACCAAGTGACGGTGACTTTGCCCCACTCCAATAAGATCGAAGGATGGTGGAACTCTTCTTCTGCCAACTCTGACACTTTGTTGCTGAATGCCCATGCTTGCTTGTAGTTCTTAAACTTAAACACCTTCTCAAGCTGTGGGATGCCGTCTCTTTCCATGATCTGCCAATCAGACAACTCCAACAGTAAAGATTGTTGCTCGCCTTTACTCAGGGCAATCGCGTCGATACTGCAGGCTTCGCATTTTTGTTCATTCAACATTTGTTGGTTCCTTGGGTTCAAAAAGTGGTGGTAGTAACCCCGCATCAATCGCGAGATCAGCTTGCTGTAATAGGTTTTCCTGACTGATTTTGAAGAGCTCAGACAGCTCGTCGATCACGTAATATTTCGGCTGCATGATGTCGATGCGATAAGGAGTTCTTAAAACCGTTTGCAGATCGAACCGCTCGCGAACCGCCAAATCACCGCCCAATGCGTACATGGTTTCCGCCGGAGACGAGAGAATGCCACCGCCATAGATTTTCAGTTGTTGGCTTTCTTTTACTAAACCGAACTCGACCGTAAACCAATACAAACGGGCAAGATAAGCGCGCTGTTTTGATGTCGCAGCTTGGCCTAGTTTTCCATAATGCTCAGTGAATGCTGCGAAATCAGCATTAGTAAGCATGGCACAGTGACCAAAAATTTCATGAAAGAAATCAGGTTCTTGTAAGTAATCGAACTCATCTCGCGTTCTCAAAAATGTCGCGACGGGGAATTTCTTATTAGCGAGCAAATCAAAGAAACGGTCGAAATCGATTAGCGCCGGAACAGGCTGAACCTGCCAACCTGTTGTTTCCTTTAGCACTTTATTTATCTCTGGAAGCTGAGGAACTCTGTCTAATGGCAGATCCAGCAGGGTCAAACCGTGCAAATAGGCATCACAAGCGCGGTCACTAATGACGTCCAGTTGCCTTTTCACCAAGTCGTGCCAAATGGCATCTTCTTCGAGGCTCCACTCAACCCATCCCTCTTGGCTCACGGGCTTAGAATGATATTGAGTCATTACACACCTCCTTTCGAATGTCTCACTTTAAGCCTATCTCCACTCCTTATAAGCGCCAATTTGCGCGATTTTTCGAAACAGGCGATCGTGTAACATTTTATTTACACAATTCCGCCAGACGCTTATTTTGCTGAACTTTTGACTTTGTAAAACCTAAATACCAGACTGAAAACGTTAACTTTTTGTTAAAGGTAAAGGAATGCACGAAAGCAATAAGCCCATTTGGCAGCCAAGCGAGCAGCGTATCGCCGATGCCAACTTAACCCGATTTATCGATAGCCTTGAACAATCTGGGTTAAACCTAGATAGGGACGTAAAAAGCTACGCCGAACTCCATCAATGGTCTGTAGAACATCCGGAATCGTTTTGGAAAAACGTGTGGCAGTTTTGTGGAATGGTTGGCTCGCAAGGCTCTACTAACAAGGCAGAAAGCGAGACAATCAAAGCTCAAGGTGAGAGCCGCTGGCAGCAGCCTAAATCGAATCGTGATGCGGTTTGGTTTCCCAATGCACAAGTAAACTACGCCGAGAACTTGCTGAGTTTGGCGCACACCATGCCTAATGAACTGGCGATTTGGTTTGAGAATGAACGTGGCGAACAACAGAGTTATACATGGAAAACCCTGTGTGAAACGGTCTCTAGCGTTCAGCAATGGCTTGTCGATAGCGGAGTGAAGCAAGGTGATGTGGTTGCTGCGTATACGCCCTATCTGCCACAAACCGTAATAGCGATGCTGGCAACCACCAGCTTGGGCGCGATTTGGACATCGACCTCGCCTGATTTTGGTGTCGAGAGTGTGATTGAACGATTTGGCCAAGTGAAACCCAAGGTGCTGTTCACCTGTGATGGCTATACCTTCAATGGCAAAACGTTCGATATGACGGACAAGAACCGTGAAATCATCGAGCACTTAACCGAGCTAAAACAGGTGTGTCAGATCGGTTACTTGGGAAGGAATGACTTTGAAAATGATGTGTCGATTCGAAGCTGGCACAGCATGATCAATCATTATCAGCCACAACCTGTACGATTTGTGCGTGTCAGCTTCAATGAACCATTGTTTGTACTCTACTCTTCCGGCACAACAGGCAAGCCAAAATGTATTGTTCACTCGGTTGGTGGCACCACCATCAACCACCTAAAAGAGCATCAGCTTCATTGCGATGTTAAGCCAAACGACCGCGTGTTCTACTACACCACTTGTGGTTGGATGATGTGGAACTGGCACGTCTCTGCGCTTGCCAGCGGCGCTTGTTTAGTGATCTTTGATGGTAGCCCGGTTTACCCGCAACCCAATGTTCTATGGGATTTGGCGCAGCGAGCTGACGTATCGACATTTGGCACCTCAGCCAAGTATCTAGAAGCGATCGAGAAGGCAGAGCTCTCGCCATTAGAAAACCACTCTCTGCCTCATTTAAGAACACTGTGCTCAACAGGTTCTGTGCTTTACCCAGAGCAATTTGATTACGTTTACAAACACATCAAACAAGACCTGCATTTAGCATCCATTTCTGGCGGTACCGATATTTGTGGCTGTTTTGTGTTGGGTAACCCTATCTCGCCAGTGTATCGCGGTGAGTGCCAACAGGCAGGGCTTGGCGTCGACATCAAGGTATTCAATTCAACGGGCCATAAAGTCGATCACGAACGTGGTGAACTGGTGTGTACCAATTCCCTCCCCAATTTCCCAGTTGGCTTCTGGAATGACACCGGAGAGCGCTATCACAGCACTTATTGGGACAGGTTCGAAAATGTATGGCATCACGGTGACGAGGTCGCACAGAGCGCGCATGGCGGTTATCTGTTCTACGGGCGAGGCGACACCACACTCAACCCTGGTGGTGTGCGTATTGGTACTGCTGAGATCTACCAACAAGTGAACAACATTGAGGGCATCATAGATTCCATCGCCGTCGGTAAAGATGTCGACCGCAATGAGCAGATATGGCTGTTTGTCCAACTGCAGCAAGATGTGAGTCTAGATGAAACGTTACTGACAGCCATCAGAAGTAAACTCAAATCATCATGCTCACCAAGGCATGTGCCAAGCCAGATATTTGCGATCAGCGATGTGCCAAAAACGCGCTCTGGTAAGTTGGTGGAGTTGGCGGTGAAACAGGTTGTAAATGGTAAGAATGTAGAAAATCTCGGTGCCATTGCTAACGCCAAGGTTTTGGAAGAGATAAAGCGCGTTGTTTCGCTTTAGCGCTTAGGCATAAAAGAGCGTAATTTAGAAATGAAAGCCCTCCACGAATGAACACCGTGGAGGGCTTCTCTGATCTTCGTATTCGCTATATTTTGGTAGGTGGAAAAAATCCGTCTGCCACTATAGTTACACCTCAACCTAAGACGTCAAATTCAGTGCGCCACTACAGTAAGCGATTAATAGGAGCTATCATTTATATAGACACTTACATCTTGTTACGATATGTGTCTAGTCATGGTCTTCGTAGACATACTCAAGAATGTCCCCGGGCTGACATTGCAAGTGGTGGCAAATGGTATCAAGAGTTTGCAGTTTAATTGCTTTTGCTCTTCCTCGCTTCAATATGGATAGATTTTGTTCAGTAATACCTATCAACGCTGCTAATTCATTTGAGCGCATTTTTCTTTTTGCGAGCATGACATCTAAATTAATTACTATAGACATATTGAGTCCCTAAATCGTTAGAGATTGCTCATCATGAAGCTCTTTGGCCTCAGTCATAACTTGAGCAATTAAGCGTATAATAATACCAGAAATCAGTAATGCAACGTCACTGTCTGCGATGTCAAAAGTAAAGCTCATATCTTGCTGACCATAGGTTAACGCTGGCCCTAATAATAAACCATCTAAACAGCCAACCAATACGTAAAGAACTACTAGATTCCCAATAGCTTTATAGTGGTGAATATTATTGAGGCCAAAAATCTCCCCTTTGCTGTATCGTTGAAATAATTTGATCAATTGCCAGGTGATTAATGACGCTACGATTACAGTTAAGTTAACGACCAAGTAACCCATAGTGGCATGGCCAGCGCTTAAAGGAAGTTCAATAGGAAAAGAGAATTCTGAAGAGATATACTCGTTATTAGGCACATAGACACTGCCAAACCACATAATCAGGGTAAAGATAGGGTTAATAATAAGTACTGCCCATAAGACGATTAATAAACGATTACTAAGGATTCGAATGTTTTGTAGATTATTCATGATGATTGCTCATTTGATTGCGATGACGTGATACTAACAGATAAAACATAAAAATCGATAAGAAATTATCGCTTTACGATAAGAACTTATCGATTTCATTCTAGTGCACCTTACCGCCTTTCCACTCTTCGCCAAGTTCATCGGGTGTAAATGCGACCGGAGAAAATGCTAAAGAAGACTTAGATCCAAGCAGCTCGTGAACCCTCGCCTCAGTTTGACCCCGTACCTTTTCTAAACTTCTTAATGAGATCTGAACGTCATATTTAAAACAAAATTAGAAAATTAATCATTTTATAGCCAGAGATAATATTCACTAAAGACGAATCATTTATACCAAAAAAGACGCCACCGCTAGATTACACACAAGCTTATGGATATTTAATCGAATAATAATAATTTCCTTTTCCACCGCTCCATTTCTAGTGAAATGATAATTTGATGGCTATCACATTTAGAACGATTATTTTCCCATACTATCTCGGCATGTTAATTACTTAAGAGTAATTAACAAAACCTAGTCATTGTTATTAATAAGCTTGAATCTAATTAGAAACAAGCGGTTAATCCCTACGTAAAATAACTAAAATCATTATTAAATGATCGGAGACATTATCATGCGCATAGTATTAGCTTTAGGCGGTAACGCTCTTTTAGCAAGAGGCCAAGCATTAACGGCTGAGAACCAACGTGAAAATATCATCAAATCAGCGGCGAGTATTGCTGCGATAGCACGCGAGCATGAGATTGTTATCGTTCATGGTAATGGCCCACAAGTGGGTTTGTTGATGGAGCAAAACGCAGCTTATAGCGAATATTCGCCAGAGACGACACCATACCCAATGGATGTACTCGGCTCTCAAACCTGTGGCATGGTGGGCTACATGTTACAACAAGAGCTGAGAAACATTGACCCTGAATTAGACGTAGCGACGCTAGTCACGCAAACGGAAGTATGCAAACAAGACCCTGCGTTTGCTAACCCGACTAAATTTGTTGGCCCTGTATATACAGAGCAACGAGCTAAAGAGTTAATGGCTCAGAGCACAATGCAATTTAAAGCTGATGGCGAGTACTACCGTCGCGTTGTGCCTTCTCCTCTGCCCAAAAACATTGTTGAAATTCAGCAAATTGAAACTCTTCTAGATACAGAAAATCTTGTTATCGCTTGTGGCGGCGGCGGTGTTCCCGTGAGTATCGAGCAAGGTAAGAGTACTGGCGTAGAGTGCGTAATTGACAAAGATCTTACGGCTGAATTACTGGCTGAAAAAATCCATGCTGACTTATTTATTATCTTAACCGATGGTTCGATTTTCCGTAACTATGGTAAAGAAGACCAAGCAGAAATGAAGCAAGCAACGCCTGCTGGTTTAGCAGAATTTTCATTCCCTGCTGGTTCTATGGGGCCAAAAATTGATGCCGTTTGTAAATTCGTTGAAGCTGGATTGGGTAATGCGGCGATTGGTTCACTATTTGATTTAGATAAAATAATCACCAATGAAGCTGGTACTCTAATTACGAAAGGCGAAGGTATTATTTATTATTAGCATTATCGAATGATAATCACCACTAATATAAAACCTTGGGTTAAAGCCTCTTATTTAATAACGAGGCTTTTTTATTAAGGCCATATTAGTACCAAATGGGATAAATATTCATTCACTCACTGCATTTAATATTTTTATTTTTGGAAACAGCTTCTTTCAAGAAACGGTTTGGTAGCGCAAGGGAAGAGTATTTGCGTTTACATCAATGAATCTACATGGACTCATTCGCATCCGCCTGATTCTCTGGCATCGCCTCAATAAAAGCGGGCAACTGATTACACGCCTCAACAATCGAGTTAATCAACGGATACGGTGACATATCAACGCCAAAGCGCAGCGCGTTATACACCTGCGGCACCAAGCAGATATCGACAATACATGGTGAATCGGTCAGGCTATAAACTGAATCACCGTGTGTTTGACGATGCTTAGAAAGCTTCTCTTCTAGCGCTGAAAAGCCTTGGCTCATCCAATAGTGAAGCCAATCCATTTTTGCCTCTTGCTCGCACGACAATTCCCGCTCCAAATACTGCAACACGCGCAGGTTGTTCAGAGGGTGAATTTCCATCGCAATGTCCTGAGCCATTGCCAACGCTTGATAGCGCAGCGGCACTTGCTCTGGAATGAGCGAGGTGTCTGGGCTGCTCTCACACAAATAGCTTTCGTCCAAGTATTGCAAGATCGTCAGCGACTGATTGAGTTGAACTTCACCATCCACCAGCACAGGCACTAATTCACTAGCATTGAGATCGCGATATTGTGGATCATGCTGCTCGCCGCCATTACGCACCAAGTGCACCGATTTAGACTCGTATTTGAGTTGCTTTAGGTTCAACCCAATACGCACCCGATAGGCAGCCGAAGAGCGCCAGTAACCGTAAAGTACAATGTTCTTGTTCACGATGCTCTCGCTCATACTGAAACCCTATTACGTGGATTATACCGCTCGATACTGGCTCACTTTTTGGTCTATCGCACCAAAAATGGAATCACCCGCCTCATCAAACATCTCAAGCTTGATCGAGTCACCAAACGACATAAATTGAGTCGACGGCTTACCATCGCGAATCGTCTCAATCATACGAACTTCAGCAATGCATGAATAACCCACTCCGCCCTCGGCAATTGAGGTGCCGTGGTCAGTGCCTTGCTTATTCGATACCGTACCTGAGCCTATGATTGCACCTGCCGACAGTGGGCGAGTTTTCGCAGCATGGACAATCAGTTCAGCGAAATTGAAGGTCATGTCCACACCTGCATTAGGACACCCAAAAGGTGTGTCGTTGTAGGTTGAAGTCAGTGGCAGGTGTACCTTACTGCCTTTCCACTGTTCACCTAGCTCACCAGGCGTAACGGCAACCGGAGAAAACGCTGAAGAGGGCTTAGACTGGAAGAAACCAAAGCCTTTCGCGAGCTCAGCCGGAATCAAGCCGCGCAGGGATACATCATTCACCAGCATCAGCAGACGGATCGAATCATGCGCTTGCTTGGCACTGGCACCCATTGGTACATCTCCGGTGACAACCGCGACTTCACCCTCGAAATCGATACCCCATTCATCACTGGCAAACTCAATATTGTCACGCGGCCCGATAAACGCATCTGAGCCACCTTGATACATGAGTGGGTCAACCCAGAAGCTTTCTGGCATTTCAGCACCACGCGCCTTACGCACCAGCTCAACGTGGTTTACATAGGCGCTGCCATCCGCCCATTGATAAGCGCGTGGCAATGGTGATTCACAATACTGAGTGGCAAACACTTCACTTCCCGTCACATGCCCGTTATTGAGCGAGGTGTATAACTCTTCTAACTGAGGAGCAACGCTGTCCCAGTTATCCAAGGCTACCTGCATGGTGGGTGCAAGATGCATTGCGTGGAAAATCTCCGTCGCTGGCACGCACTGTTTGAGATCTTTACTCACGACCATCAATAGGCCATCGCGAGTGCCATTTTTCTTGGTTGCTAATTTCATCCTTGTTGCCCCTTACTTCTCTTGCCAACTGTAGACATATTCTTTGTTCTCAACGCTATCAAGTTCGTCAGAGAACTGCAGTGCATGGCGAGTATCGATCATCACCGCGACTTCATCGGTGAACTTTTTCTTATGCGCCTGACCTGCCTTAAAGGCTTTAGGGTGAGGCCCATGCGTGAAGCCAGCTGGATGGAAGGTCACCATGCCCGCTTCAATATTATCGCGACTGAAGAAGTCACCAGCGTGATAGAAAAGCACTTCATCGTAATCATCATTGTTGTGGTAGAACGGTACTTTCAGCGCACCTGGATCGCTCTCAATCGGGCGCGGCACAAAGGTACACACCACAAAGCCTGCGCCAACAAAGGTAGTGTGTGCAGAAGGTGGCAAGTGGTAGCGATGCGACATCAGCGGTCTGATATCGCGCCAATTCACTTTCACCACCGCTAAGTCGCCATGCCAGCCAATTGCATCCAATGGATTGAACGGATAGGTGATCACGCTGACTTTGTCGTGGCGCTTCACCTGAACCTGAGTCTGGTTTTCAGAATACTGAGCGCGGAATTGATCGTTGATCGACGGGATTTCAAGAACCGCCGGATCAAATACCGCGTGATTGCCGACCATGCCTTTCTCTGGCAACGAGTAAGCCGCGTCTGTGTTCTCAATCATCAAGATAAACATCGGCTCGCTTGGCTCCAAGCGCCAGTTGGTTGAGCGCGGGATCATCACGTAATCCCCTTCACTCACCTCTAGATGACCATAGTCACAATAGAGATCGGCGCTGCCTTGATGAATGAACAGCAGCTCATCACCGTCAGAGTTACGCACCAAGAAATCCATCTTCTCATCCATGCGCCATACGCGGATTTTGCAGTCTGCGTTGTGCAAAAGATGAGGCACCGCCCAAGGGGTTATCTGGCTAGCTTTCTCCACCAGCGTAAAATCAAAAGCGCGAGGACGTAAATCGCCCTCCCACTCCGACCAACCTGTTGGGGCGTGTTGGTGATGAAAGTGAGCAGCAGGGCCGAAGAAACCACTTCGGCCCGCCTCTCGCTCATAGATTGCCTCTTCGGGGAAGTCGGCGTGCGCTTGTTTAGAGCACACACCCTCCCGATGAGGAAATGAGATCCATTTATGCATCGTCTAATACTCCTCGACGAATCTGGTCCTCTTCAATCGATTCAAACAGCGCCTTGAAGTTACCTTCACCAAAGCCTTCGTTGCCTTTACGCTGAATGATTTCAAAGAACACAGGCCCGATTACCGTCTGCGTGAAAATTTGCAGCAAGATGCCGTCTTTGGTCGGCGCGCCATCAATCAGAACGCGTAGGTCACGCAACAGATCGGTATCTTCCCCGTGGCCTTTCACACGATCGTCAACTTTCTCATAGTAAGTATCTGGGGTTGGCATAAAGTCCATGCCGCGATCACGCAGGGTTTTCACTGTTTTGTAGATGTCATCTGTAGCAAGTGCGATGTGTTGAATGCCTTCACCGTTATATTCACGGATGAACTCTTCAATTTGTGATTTGTCGTCTGAAGACTCATTGATAGGGATGCGGATTTTGCCACATGGTGAAGTCATTGCGCGGCTCACAAGGCCGGTCAGCTTACCTTCAATATCGAAGTATCTAATCTCACGGAAGTTGCCGATACGCTCATAAAAACCAGACCACAGATCCATATTGCCTTGTTTCACGTTATGCGTAAGGTGATCGATCTCGTAAAGGCCAACATCCGCTTTCGCCATGCGCTCTTGCGCGTCATCATAGAATCGGAAATCAACGTCGTAGATGCTCTGCTTGCCATAACGATCCACAAAATAGAGCAGGCTTTCACCGATGCCGTAAATGGCAGGGATGCTCAGTTCCATCGGCCCTATTTCCGTTTTGTACTCTTCACCGCCGCCCTTAAACGCTTGCTCCATTGCAGCCGTTGCTTCATTGACACGAAACGCCATGCCACATACCGATGGCCCATGCACTTTAGCGAACGCTTCCGCTTGGCTGTGAGGCTGTTCATTGACGATAAAGTTGATGTCACCTTGTCGATACAGCCAAGCTTCTTTTGAGCGGTGCTTGGCGATCTCAGCAAAACCAAGTGACACAAACAGCGCTTTAAGTTGCTCAATTCCCTTGTGGTCAACGGCCGTGTATTCAACAAACTCGAATCCATCCGTGCCAAGCGGGTTGTATGACTCCACCATGAACTTTCTCCTTGTACCTATTGGTTTTGTATTACGTGACTTCTTATTGCTAAAGAAGTGCTGTGTGTTTTTTATCCTTAATTAAATTTGGCCCACAAGCCGGCAGATTGGAATGCATGCAAGGAAATGGGCAATCACGCTAAAAACCCGTCAATTTGTAAAATATTTGTTACAGGCAAATAACAACGACAAGAAAGTGAGTGCTATCAAGGGATTGAAAGATGGTGGTTTGATTTACAGCAGAGTAAGAGATGTTATTGAATTGTTACATGTGTAATTTTGTCAGCTAAGGCGATAAATCGAATATTAGACTGATGATGCAAAAAAGCCGCTGTAGTCAGCGGCTTGATAAGTGCTAAAACGAATCTAATTCGAATATAGGATTCGCGTTAATCCCAGTTGAGAATCGACCAGTTCGGTTGATCGGCCAGTGCTTTCAAACGCGGGCATGGATTCACTAGATACGCAAAATCAGCGTGTTCACACAAAGGTAAGTCGTTGATTGAATCGGTATAAAAGTGAATGTCTGAGTAGTTGGTTTCTTGATTGTCTAACCACTCTTTCAAACGCGTCACTTTACCTTCACGGTAGCTTGGCACGCCTGATATTTGAGACGTGAAACGGCCTTGATTTTCGACTAAATCGATACCGAGTGCGTTCTCGATACCAATCTTGCGACCGACCGCTTCTACTAGGAAAGTAACGCTGGCTGAGATGATCAACATGTCGATATCATCATTCTCTAACTGCTTAATCAAAGGTTTCGACTGTTTGAACTGCTTAGGCAGAATATGCTGTTCGACACACTCTTCAACCAAGGCGGTCACTTGCTCTGTTGGCATTTCCGCCAATGGCTGCATAGCGAACGTGAGGTAATCTTCCATGTTCAGCTTACCTTCCGAATACAGGCCCATTAAGCGCTGATCTTCTTCGATAAAGTTAGGCGCAGTGGCAATGCCCTTTTCAACCAAGAACTCATTCCAGAGCATCGCTGCATCGGCATTGATCAGCGTTTCATCCATATCAAATACATACAAAGGTTTGAACATCTTAGGCTCTCACAGGTTGAATTTCGTTAAGGTTAAACAGGAGTTCAAGTTGGCAGTATGCTATTACGAAATTGTGACAAATTAAGCGTATTTTCGTGGCAGTTGCATTTCACCCATATGACAACCGTTCCTTGCTTATGTCTTAAGTACAACAGCTTATGAATTCAATCTGTATTGATAAGCGGTGCATTGGCTAACTAAATGTTTTGATTAACTCAATATGTATTAGCTAACCAAGTACTAATTAGCTAAAAAAACTCCGACGGATTCAGTCGGAGTTTTATTTGATTGAGTATGCTTTAGCGAGACGTCAGCTAGTTGAACCTAAACAATTTTCTGCTCATGTTCCTTGCTCGATTCCGTCTCTTTCGACATAAAGCTCGCGACAATCTCTCTCAGCTTGCCTTGATTAACAGGCTTAGGTAAAAACTCATCCATCCCCACATCGAAGCACAAGTGCTTGTCTCGCTGTACAACGTTGGCAGTGAGCGCAACGATAGGAATATGTTTAGAAGTTCCCTCCTCCAGCGCTCGAATCTGTTTAGTCGCTTCGAAGCCATCAAGAACCGGCATCTGACAATCCATAAAAATCATCACGTACTCATTGTATTTGAATTTCTCGACTCCAACTTTACCGTTGTCTGCGATGTCGACTTCAAAACCCAACTTCTTGAGCATCATTTTGGCGACTTGTTGGTTCACTCTTGAGTCTTCAACCACCAATACCTTACCGCTAAACGAAACGGCTTCGGGTTCAGGCTTTGGCTCTTCTTTGATTAGAACTTGTTTATCTGTTTGTGTGGCTTTAACAGAGGCTGTCAACGTCTCTTTAACAACTGCTTCAGGTTTGGTGAGCGGCACAGGTTCATTGTCTTTGAATGCGACTTCACCTCTGTTTGGATAGGTGAAGGTTGAGGTATCCGCCGATCTTGCGAGTACCTCACTGACGGTCCATTTAAGTTGGTTATCTTGATAAGGACGAGCAATGTATGCAACAAACCCCACTTGCTTAGCGCGTACTTCATCTTGTTTTCTTGGGTCGGCAGAGATCATTACCAACTTAGGACAATCTTTACCAAATAGTTCTATTAAGCTTCTTGCTAGCTGGAACCCATCAATGGAAGGCATGACTTTATCAATCAACACCAGATCATAAGGTGACGACTTCGCCACAGACTCTGAAACCAGATCTAACGCTTGAGTAGCGGTTTCACAGCACTTGGAGGTCACGCCAAATGACTGAAGCTGTGTAGAGGTAATACGCATGTTCAGCTGGCTATCATCAACCAGTAGAACAGAGACTTTATTAAAATCAATGTTGCTCTCGTCGACGTCCAAACACGGGTCAAAGTCAGCAGTAAAGTAGAATGTACTTCCCTTACCTTCGACACTGGTTAGCTCAAGCTTACTGCCCATTAGGGTTACGATCTTATCGCATATCGTTAAACCAAGCCCGGTGCCTCCGTAAATACGCGTAGTACTGCCATCAGCTTGTTGAAACTTATCAAACACCGATTGTTGCTTGTCTTCTGCGATACCGATACCACTGTCGGTAACCTCAAATTTCATTCTGAGCTTTTGTTCTGGTTCGATGACTTCTTCCAAGCGAAGTGAGAGCGTGACATGACCATGCTCAGTAAATTTGATTGCGTTGCCGACTAGGTTATTCAGGACTTGTCTTAACTGGGTTCCATCGCCAATCACCATGGTTGGGATCTTAGGATCAATCGCCAGCTGGAATCTGAGCCCTTTTTGTTCGGCTTTGACTCTGAAGGTCGACTCTACATCGGCAGCAATGCCCATCATTTTCATCGGTTCTTGCTGAAGTTCTAAACGACCCGCTTCAATTTTCGAATAATCCAAGATGTCATTGATAAGGTCTAGAAGAGTTAGCGAAGAGGTATTGAGCATGTTGACGTACTCTTTTTGCTCTTTGGGCATATCCATTTCGGAAAGTAGAGACGACAGCCCGATAATCCCATTCATTGGGGTGCGGATCTCGTGGCTCATGTTAGCCAAGAATTCACTCTTGTTACGGTTGGCAACTTCAGCCGTCTCTTTAGCTTTAATCAACTCTTGATACTGTTGACGAATACGTTCAACAGACTGGTTATAACTACTCTCTAATGTCGAGATCTCGTCGCTATAAGTAGATTCGGTTGGTGTTATGAAGCGCGGTTTGTTGTCTTCAACCTGTTGCTGGTTGATCTGAGAAGACATGGTCATTAAACGTTTTACGACCAGACGATACACGATAGTTAAACAAACTAGAGACAATAAGAAGATTTTAACGGCTTCGAAGGCAAGCAATAAGAGAACACGCTCTTCAAAGTCGTTGAGGATCATGCTCAAATCAGACTGCACCGTGAGCGTCGCTAACTGGAAGTCTGAGCCCCCCATCTGATGCACCATTTCCCAAGACTGGGAATAAGACTGACCTTCGGTCTTTTGACCTAATTCTAGAATTTTCTCATCAGGATTTTCGATAAGAAGGTAACTAACTGAAGGAAGACGTGAGATACCTTCAGCTTGTACAAGCAACTGATCTCGATCTTCAACCCATAAACTGGCCGTTAAGCCAGAAAGATAGCCAGACTTAACCTGTTCGATCTGAGAACTAATAAAAGAAACTCGACTTTGGTACTCTACATACAACCCTAGACCTGTCACTATAACTGTGAATAAGGTACTGATTGCTATTATAGTCCCGATCAACTGTCGGGAGAGTCCAATATAGCGTTTTCCTTTTTTCACCATACACAAATTACCATTATTGTTATCCTAGCAAACTACAATTACTCAACTAGTATAATAGTAGTCATTCATCAAATAACTAGGGAAGGTTATGAAAAAACATCTTATCGTTGCATCCATAGTCAGTTTGTTTTCAAGCAGTTATACTTTTGCAAGCGAACCTCTTCACTACTACATTATTGCGAGCCAAGCGCAACCTTTTCAGATCGAAACTGACGGGTCATCTCACAGAGGAATGGTTTCGGATATCGTTGAAGCCGTGTTTGATGACAGCCAGTATGAGATCAACTACCACACCTACCCATTTAATCGAATGATCGATAAGCTCAATGCTAGAGAGAATCCAAACTGGGTAACCTATGGCAGCCCTAGTTGGGGAAATATCCAATCAGTTAACCTGTCTAAAGACCCGATTTACAATGTAAAACACGTATTACTCAGCAGCGGTAAAAAGCCGTTTGAGTTCAATACAATCGATGATTTAGACGGAAAAGCGGTGGTATTACTGGTGGGTTTTGAATATCCAAACCTTGAACCTTACATCAAACAGGGTAAGCTCAACGAGATTCGAGTTAAAGATTACAGCGCGGCTTTTCGTGTATTAAACCGAACTCCGGGTGATACCGTTTTTGTTGAAATGGAATCTCGAATTAAATACAACTTAAACGAGCAGAAGCTCAGTATCGACGACTACCAGATGCAAGAGTTTGGTTCAGTAATCAATAACTACCCCATCCACTTAGCATTTGACCCTGAGATGGATCCTAAGCTGCAGAGCTTCATCAACAAACGTCTAGATCAAATGAAAGATGATGGACAGCTCGACGACATTGTACAAAGCTATCTATAACACTTGGCTAGCGCTCACTTGATTAGCTAATAGGCCATGAATGACTTCGTGAAAAGTTTTGGGATTTTTAGTCAACCCTAGAGACCAACAATTACAAAGGCCGCTCTGTAAGCTTACAGGACGGCCTTTTAATTTATTAGTGAAGGCTTAACAAACGTATCACGAGAGATCGAGACAATTCATTTAATGCGGAGCAATCAAATGCAGTTGTTGAGTGCGAAGTTGTTGACGCACTGCCATCAGAATCTTACCTAGATGGTTCTCACCGGTCCCATCACCACCATCGCCCCAGAAGTGGTCTTTGTGGGAATGTTCTTTGATCACCGAATCTCCGGTATTGGTAAGAAACAGCGCAAACTGTGGATTCTGTCTGAACTTCTCAGTCACAATGAACTGCATCACGTCAACACGAATGTCATACCAGTCTTCTCGAACTTGGTCTTCATAGTCACGACTTAAAGAGAACGCTTCAGCAGGGGTACTGGCTTCAAAAATGGCATTTCGTAACGCTTCAGAGGCAAACTTCATCGCTTGATAATAATGTTCGCTAGTTGCCCAAATTTGATCATCAACCTTAATGGGGCAAGCTGCAAAATTTGACAGGTATCCGTTTGGATCTTCAGGTTCATAAAACAGCACTTCTTTGGCTTTAGCCACAGAATTTGACATAGCCTTCTCCTTACCAACGACATCGCATGTTTTTGCTTTAACTTTAAAATTAGTGGCGTTGCATATTACTGTCAAACAACTTAGTTCAAGAGTATGTCATGTGTGTGTTTTTCATCTAAAAAGCGTAATGTCAAAAGGGAGCAACTTAGCGGAACAGTGAGGCCAATAACTAAGATATTAATTTAATCTAGATGGGATTTATGAAAAAAATACTTATAAATCAAAGGGTGGCATGGTGCCACCCTTCTAAATGCAATGGGGATTATTAGTGAATAAGACCTAGCTCCCTCGCTTCTTCCAGACTCAAACCGCTTTCTCTAATTTCTCTTAGAGCCTCGATACGACGACGAGCTTCAGCAGACTTCATTTTCTTTTCTGGTTTGAAAGCTACTTCTTCTTCAGCATCCCATTTGTTTGCAATATTTGTCATTTCATCATGGTTGATAGAATTAATGGACATGTTTTCCTCCGAAAAGCACCATGTAATGGACAGGTAATCTGTAGCAAATGCTATTTGGCTTGTTAAGAAAATCTGTACTGAAATGTGATGATTCCGACGCTTCACAAACCTAATTAATAAATGCCTCATTTAAACTTTGCCAAAGGCATTTTCTGCAATTACATTTAAAAGATTCCCCATAAGAAATGTGGTTTGATCCAACTCTCATTTTCCCCTCTTTCAATACTTCTTTTCTGCTGAAAATTCGTGAAATAACCCAAGATAAATTTCGAGGCACTTCATCCTTTTCGTGCTCGTTGCTTCCACTAAATCCAACACATGCTAATGATAATAGTTATCAATATCATAACTGAGTATTTATCATGTCTGTGGGAAATTCAGATAAACCACTTCTCGAAGTGAAGAATCTATGTGTCGACTACATCACCGATGACGGTGATTTCAATGCAGTTAAATCCGTTAACTTTAGCATAGGCCAAGGCGAGATTTTCGGCTTAGCCGGAGAATCCGGTTGTGGCAAAAGTACCATCGCGTTTGCCATTAACCGTCTGCATAAGCCGCCAGCGTTCATATCCGGAGGCCAGATATTGTTTGGTGGGCAAGATCTGCTGAGCTTATCAGACAGCCACTTGAATACATTGCGCTGGAGCGAGATTGCTATGGTGTTCCAGAGTGCGATGAATTCACTCAACCCTGTATTAACCATCGAAGAACAATTTGCTGATGTGCTACGCCACCACAAAGGCATAACCAACGAACAAGCCAAAGATCGCGCAGAGAAGTTACTCGACCTAGTCAACATTCCGCGCAACCGACTCACTGAGTATCCTCACCAATTCAGTGGCGGCATGCGTCAACGTTTGGTGATTGCCATTGCCCTTGCTCTCAACCCTAAGCTGATCATCATGGATGAGCCGACCACGGCTTTGGATGTGGTCGTACAGCGTGAGATTCTGCAGCAGATACACCAACTCAGAGAGGAGTTTGGTTTCTCAATCCTCTTTATCACTCATGACTTAGCATTAATGAGCCAACTGTGTGATCGCATTGCCATCATGCGCCACGGCAAGATAGTTGAGGTCAATAAATCCCATGAGATTCGCAATAACCCACAACACTCCTACACCCAAAAGCTATGGAGTTCCTTCCCAAATATTCATGAACATGCTCACGCGACGGCGTGCTAGGAGAGCTCTATGTCACAACCTATTTTTCAAGTAAAAAACCTCGTCAAAGAATTCACTGTTGGTGGGGGATTTGGCAAAGAAGAGATCTTTAGAGCATTGCATGGTGTGAGTTTTGACTTACATGCAGGCAAAACACTGGCACTGGTTGGCGAATCTGGCTGCGGGAAAAGCACCTGTGCACGATTGATGACCAAGGTTTACCCTGCGACCGAGGGAGAGATACTGTTCAAAGGCAGAGACATCTCTACGCTCAAAAGCCGCAAAGATATCTTAGATTATCGCAGCCGTGTACAAATGGTTTTTCAAGACCCCTTTGGTTCACTCAATCCAACTCACACCATTGAGCACCATTTAACGCGCCCACTTAAGATCCATAAACAGGTAGCCACTAAACAAGCTCTCACAGAGCGCCTCAAAGAGTTATTAACGCTGGTGGAGTTACCCATAGAAACTCTCGCCAAATACCCTCACGAGCTCAGTGGCGGCCAAAGACAGCGGGTTAACCTAGCTAGAGCGCTTGCGGTTGGCGCTGAAGTTATTCTTGCTGATGAACCAACCTCGATGCTGGATGTTTCGATTCGACTTGGCGTGCTCAATCTAATGCAGAAAATGAAGAAAGAGTTAGGGATAGGTTTTTTGTACATAACCCACGATCTTGCCACGGCACATTACATCGCAGAAGAGACGGCGGTGATGTACAAAGGGCAGATCGTCGAATGGGGCTCAACCCAGTCGATCCTTACTAATCCTCAACACCCATACACTAAACTGTTGATCTCTGCCGTCCCTGATCCTGATCTGCCGTTTGGCGAACTCGTCAAAAATGAGCCAAACTATTCAATAGACGCTGATCGTATTCGAGAACAGAGCAGTGAAATACAGCATAAAATCAAACAAGTTGCTGATAATCACTTTGTAAAACAGTGGGATAACGTTGCATGAATGAACTAGACACTTGGTTAGATCGGATCGGAGATTGGTACAAAGACCGAAAGCATGATCAAGTGGACCGGTTAGAACCTTTGATCTCAACGCCTCCAGATGCTCTCTGGGGGCCCTTGATCACGGATGAGCAAAGCAAAGGCATCGCATGTTGGCTAGACGGATGCCTGAGAATCTTTAATTTCTATCGCCACCACACGGACTCACTGAATCCGGAGTTGGCTTCGCAGGAAGCCAGCAACTCAACTCATCAAGAAAAGGCCTACCAATACCTGATGTTTGCCTATAGCAAGCTGCAAGCCGTATCCTGTGATTCAAAATCAGAACCGGACTTACAAGAGTGGTGCACACAGCGGTTACAACATTTGTGTGTATTGGCTTTGGAATTTACGAACCAACAGCAAGAACCACGTTGGAAAGCAGAATCAGAGAGATTGATCGAATCGCATGTACGCTTTATGGCAGCCCATCCCCGAAACGATGATCAAAGTAGTCTTCAACGCCACCTCCACTGATCAAGCCCTTCTCGATCAAACATCAAATCAGGACCTCATCAAAGTTAGATCCGTAGAAAGCATGATCTAGCCTTGATCATGCTTCAGCGTTTAATTCTGTAAGCTATTGAATTTTAATAGTTAGCTGAATTTCAGGCAAAAAAAAGCGAGTCCCTTAGGAACTCGCAAAAATCTATTCAGTATGATGTAACAAAATATGAGCCAATCTATTAATCATAAGAAAGGACAAAGGTTGTCTATTCGGGATAAATATTAATCAACTGGATGCGTTACTTTGTCATCACTTTGTCAGCGTTAGGTGCGATTTTAATCAGCACCTAATGTGTTCAAAACTATCCATTCATCAGCGCTAAATACAGGCTTATCGCTACAGGATAATGACTAGTGGCCAATCGCCATTTCATCGAGCGCAAGGAACACGTTTTCGTCAAGGTGACCTTCGTGAACCTGTTTACACACTTTACGACGCACAGCTAAACCAGAGATCAAACGTTCAATGGACAAGTGTCGATTGCTGGTGCTATCACGATCGTTGTACAGCTCAATCAAACGACTCAGTGTTTCGTATGGAATAACCTCTTCCCCTACTCTCAACCAATCAAGCTTCTCAATGAGCTCTGAGCACTCTTCTTTGATTGAGGCATGTGAGTGCCCTGTCATAGCGGATAAAGCCGTTATACTGCGTTCTAGAGCCTCTGCAGAGGTATATTTAGAGAGAGTAATCATGATCTCGTCAGCGTTGATCTCAACAGAGTGTTTACGTTGCTTAACTCGACGTCCCAATTTGCCTCTTGGCGACGGTGCTTTACGCTGAATTGGCTCAAACTCACCATCGATAATCTCAGACAACTCTTCCAGCTTCTGCTTAGACACCATCTCGTTGCGAAGTGGGTTCGGAAGCGTTGGCGCCATATTACGCTTACCGGCGTTGGTAGTGCGCGCTCTTGAATATCGTAATACTTCTTCCACATTGCATTTGATATCTACTTGATAATCCGTCGTTTTGCCTTTTTCGACCAACGCCGTGATCGTCAAGTGATAACCCCAAAGATTAACCAGGAAGGTATCTTCTTGATCCCCGACTTCGCCCAGTTTTCTCAGTTCACGGATCAGATCCATCGAGAACCGACGCCAATCGATGTTACGGGCTAATTTCTGATTCAGTTCGCTCAACAACATGCAATCAGAATGGCGACGTGCCATACGGCTTCTGAAGTACGAATACATTTGGAAAACCAAGGTATGTTGCTTCAGGATTTCTGGCGGAAATAGGAAGAAATAGTCACGCGTCAACAGCTCTTCGTAGAACGAAGGTTCCCAAACTAGGATGTATAGGTTGGGTTTAATGCGAATTTCGCCATCAGAGCCCTCTGTAGGCGCTTCTTCTGATGCAGTAATGGTTCTCGCTAAGAATCGGAAACGATCACTCTTAAAGCCTTCTGGCATGTTCTCACTAAGCCAGCGGCCTGTAAGCTCATGCAGTTGGAAATCCGTAAATTCGATACGATCAATACTGTCGCGGATCGAATCACGTGCCGGGCCACTATCTTTCTTACCACGTAAAGACAAAATGTCAGTGATGTAGAGTGGTGTTTTGTTCGGCGTGTGTTTAGCGTCTAGATGGTAATCATCTTGGTGATGATCATGATATTGAACGGTAAGCGTGAATAACGCGAACAGCGTCATCAGATCATCAACTGTCATGATATTTTTAGAAGATCGTGTCTCGATCACAGCTCGAGTACCGGAGATCGAAACCATAGATTTCTGGTAGCTCTTACGAGTTCTAGGAGGCGCTAACGCTTGATCAATAATCCCCGCCCAATTGGTTGGCGAAACAATGAATTGATCCGCTTCATCTTTCATTGTCGGTGGGGTATTCAGTCCATGCTCGTTCAGTAAGCGCTTGTTTACTTTGGTTTGAGCTAGAGCTTTAGAGCGTTTTTGCTTTTCATTTTGCTTCACGCTTTCTGTCACTAAACTGGTGGCACCCAGTACCGATATCAATTGGTTTGGGTTCACAAAGCGATGCAACATAGTTTTACCAGCAAGGCCTTCTTCAAAGCGAACGGGGATTTGTTTGAACAACCCAATATTTACTGCCGCTCTTAGCCTTTGTTGTAAGGCTGCGCGAGTGACTTGACCATCGGTTGATTCAATAATCTCAGTGGTGGAAACGTACCCGTCTTTGCTGCTAAACCCACGAAGTGAAATTAGATTAAGAAGCTCAACTATGCTTTTAGTGACACCTTTGAAGTGTTGATATTGTTCTATCCATTCAACGGCTGTTTCAGATACCTCAAATAAATGACCATCTTTGTGGCTTCGTGCCTTAATTAACAATTTCTCTTCTGGTTTCATTTTTGATCCGTATCACACTAACCGTAATTTCACTATAGTTCCTGAATGATAAAGAAAGAATGATCATAAATAAAGAGAATTTATTAGCTTTTAAATAACTGATCTTTTTGATTAATATGATCTTAAATGATTAAGTGATCTAATGATCTGGACGTGAGTTTGCTTTTAAGTTTCTGAATTTAAAGTATTAAAATAAATCAGCTTGGAAAGCATGATCATAAAGGACTCGAAACTATGATCATTATACGTAAGAAAGCATGATCACAGAACATCAGAACGATGATCATTAAGTCATTGTAAGCATGATCATTATTGGTTCGAAAGCATGATCATTATACTTATACAGCTTATCCACAGATCGGAATTCAGCATAGGTTTCTAACTCGCTTTTAACTTGTCTGCGTGGACACTTCTGACGCCCAATCTAGCGGAACAATGATCAAGAGAGTGTACTTTTTTATCGTTCCCACCCTATTGAGCACAAAATTTAGTCTGTATTCGCTGATAATGAATTGCTTTGATGGATTGAGCACAGGTGCGTATTAACTAGGAAGCATGATCATGAAATTGTCATGTTTGTGTATTCTCGGTCTGTGTAGATTGAATTTTCAATGGTTGAGCCCTTATAGGCGTTGAATCCCCATTGCAAAAGCATTTGTCCGTAACTTAGCTCCTAAATTATATGCTTCCGGAACGATATTTACTTGATCATTTTTCCGGAAGTTGATCATTTCTAATGTGCAGTTACTTGGATCAATATCGCTAAGTTTGTGCCTTGATCATGCTTCATAATTTGGCGTTATTAATTATCTTACGCGTTACGTGTTCTATGATCATTCTTCCGGTTACGCTCTAATGTTATCTTGTTTTCTGGCACTCAAGCTTCTCTTCTATTTTGAATCTTTTGTCCATTCTGCGTTTTTAAATTTTTATTGGCTCGAAAATCTATAAATTAGAATGCAAATCACACCAACCGTAATCTATGGTTGTATTTCAATCGTTCCGAAGATTTTTTGCTTAAGTTCCATTTACATTGTAAATAAGTGATGCTGTAACACTTTAAATGTATGTCAGAAATAGCATGGTTATACATGATAAAAATGGTCATTTTTTGTGTTTGTCTTAGCCGCTGTTTCATCAAACTGTAAAAATACAGTCTATTTTATGTGATTTTACTCATAAATGTATGTTCATGTTTTTGTTGTGTTTGTTGTTAATCGCTGTACAATTTGTACTTAGTTAATCATTACGGAAACTGGCAATGAAAAGAGAACAAACGATTGATAAGCTCTATCAGCTAGCCGAACAAACTCAACAAGTTCAGGCTGACCGAATTGAGATTATTCTGGAAGAGCGAAGTGATGAACATTTCCCTCCAATGTCTAAAGCTATGATGGAGACTCGTTCTGGTTTAACGCGTCGCAAACTCGATGAAGCGATCACTAAGCTTGAAGCTGATGGCCATCAGTTTACAAAGAACAACGCCAATCATTACTCGATTTCATTGACAGAAGCTCACATGTTGATGGACGCGGCAGAAGTGCCAAAGTTCCACCAACGTAAGCAGCACGCTGACAATAAGCCATGGATTATCAACGTACAAAACCAGAAGGGTGGTACGGGTAAATCAATGACAGCGGTTCACTTAGCTGCTTGTTTATCTCTGAATTTAGATAAGCGCTACCGTATCTGTCTGATTGACTTGGATCCGCAGGGCTCTTTGCGTCTGTTCCTAAATCCACAAATTAGTGGGGCAGAGCACGACAGTATCTATTCTGCCGTCGATATCATGTTGGATAACGTGCCTGAAGGCCAAGACGTAGACCTAGAATTTCTTCGTAAGAACGTACTCTTGCCAACTCAGTATCCAAACCTGAAGACAATTTCTGCATTCCCAGAAGATGCGATGTTTAACGCTGAAGCGTGGCAAAGCCTTTCACAAGATCAATCTCTTGATATTGTTCGTCTGTTGAAAGAGAAGCTTATCGATAAAATTGCCGATGATTTTGATGTGATTATGATTGATACCGGCCCGCACGTTGACCCTCTAGTGTGGAACGCAATGTACGCGTCGAACGCACTTCTGATTCCATGTGCAGCGAAGCGTTTGGACTGGGCTTCAACGGTTAACTTCTTCCAGCACTTACCAACGGTTTACGAAATGTTCCCGGATGATTGGAAAGGGCTAGAATTTGTTCGTCTAATGCCAACCATGTTTGAAGACGACAACAAGAAACAGGTGTCAGTTCTGACTGAAATGAACTACTTGTTGAATGACCAAGTCATGATGGCAACCATTCCAAGAAGCCGTGCTTTTGAAACCTGCGCTGACACTTACAGCACGGTTTTCGATCTAACGGTGAGCGACTTTGAGGGCGGTAAGAAAACTCTAGCTGTTGCTCAAGACGCAGTACAAAAAAGTGCTCTAGAATTAGAGCGCGTATTACATAGCAACTGGCCTTCACTTAATCAGGGATAACAACAATGGCAATTAAAACATCTGACTTAAATGCCAAGCTATTTGGTAAAGCAAACAAACGTCGCGTAGCAACGCCTCAAGAAGCGCAAACTGCTGCCAAAGAACAGGCTCAAGTGATTGAACTTTCAGTTGCGGGCGAAGAGTTGGTTTCATTTGAATTGGTTCGTATTCCGGCAGCCGATGTCGCAACTCGAACGGTTGTTTTTGAAGAGAATGCGCGTGAGCAGTCTTTCCTAAATGAACACGCGCTTTCTGATGTACTGACGACGTTAAAAGAACGCGGTCAGCAATACCCAGCGGTTGGTCGTAAAAACAAAGACGGTAAGATTGAAGTTCTTGATGGTAGCCGTCGTCGTATGTCATGTATTTTGGCCGACAAAGAGTTCTTAATCTATGTTGCTGAAAACATTAACGGCGAACACGCTAAGTTTCTATCAGACGTTGCTAACGCTCATAAACCGCTTTCTCTTTACGAGAAGGGTAAAGAGATGCAAGCGAAGCTGGATAAAGGCGAAGCTGAAGACCAGAAAGCATTGGCGAAAATGTTCCAGTGCAGTGAAGCTTTGGTGAGTGGTGCATTAAAAGCGGCCGCTTTACCACTTGAATTGCTACAAGCTTACCCAAATGTGAGCGACCTTGGTCGTCCAACTATTGTTAAACTGCACAAGCAGTTTGGTGGATTGACGAGTGAACAACAGCAAACATTGCTGACTAAGTGTGATGCTTCTGAAGGTTTTGTTTGGCAGCGTAGTGAAGCTCAAGGCGTAACTCGTCTAACCAAAGACGTGACAGAAACTTTGGAAGGTTGGATTCTTGAATTGGCACCAGCGCCAGCAAAGAAAGCCTCTCCAAAAGTTGAGCTCATTAAAGGCCGTGCTTCATACAGCCGCAAAGGTTCAAACTTAGCGTTGAACCTTAAGAAAGTTGATGATACGACAATGGAAGAGATCCTTGCTTTCGTACAATCGAAGCTCGACTAAGTCGACGACTTTTCATTCCTACTCTAAAGCCGCTTTATGAAGTGACCCCGTAAAGTTGGACATTTCTGTTAAGCGGCTTTCAAGGCCTGAGTTCGATATTCTATCGGAGTCAGGCCTTTTAGTTTCACTTTTATACGTTTGGTATTGTAGTACTCGATGTATTCTTTAATTTGCTCTATCAGAGCATCTGCATCTTCAAAGCTTTGGTTGTGATACATCTCTGTTTTGAGTAAAGCAAAAAAGTTTTCAGCAACCGCATTATCCAAGCAGTTACCTTTTCTCGACATGCTTTGCGTTAACCCACTCTCCGCTACCTTTTTCTGATACTGTCGATGGCGATATTGCCAACCTTGATCGCTGTGTATAATTGGCTTTGAGTTGGGTTTCAGCTTTGATATAGCCTCCGTCAGCATATCCGTGACAAGCGGCAAGCAGGCATTTTGGGCCACTCTATAAGCAACCACTTCCTGAGTAAACAAGTCGACAATGGGAGACAAGTATACTTTCTGCTCTTTGACTTTGAACTCCGTGACATCAGTTACCCACTTTTCGTCGGGTTGAGTCGCACTAAAATCTCTTTCAAGCACGTTGGGAGCTGCTGTTCCAGACTCTCCTCGGTATGAACGATACTTTTTAATCCTGACTGTCGATTTAAGGTTCAGCTGAGCCATAAGTCTTTGAACCGTTTTGTGATTAAGCACGACCCCCTGATTTTTTAGTTCCAAGTGAATACGGCGGTAGCCGTATCGACCCTTATGTTCATGATAAATTGACTTTATCAACCGCAGCTCACGTTCGTAGCTATTTGGGCGCTTGCTCGTTTGAGCCTGATAATAAAAGACACTTTTTGCCAGCTGTAGAGTGTGCAGTAAGTGCTTTAGTGGGTACTTGCCTTTAAGAGTTAGAGCTATGACCGCTTTTTCTTTGTTCGACGGTTTTTTTCCTGCTCCAACTCTTCCAACTTTTTTAGAACGGCATTCTCGGTTCGTAAGTAGACCAACTCCTCTTTTAGCTCCTCAAGCGTCATTTCATTATCAGGCTTAGTGGTACGTTGAGGTTGCTGTTTCATTGAGGGTCTTCCTTTCTGGCGCATTTTGAGCCCTTTGATACCCAGCTCATTAAATCGTTTGAGCCAGACAGAGAGTATCCCAGGGGATGAGAGGTTTAATACAGCGCTAGTGTGCGTGAGAGACCATTCATTCGTCCACATTAAATTCAATGCTT
Source organism: Vibrio crassostreae (assembly GCF_024347415.1). Classification (NCBI taxonomy): domain Bacteria; kingdom Pseudomonadati; phylum Pseudomonadota; class Gammaproteobacteria; order Vibrionales; family Vibrionaceae; genus Vibrio; species Vibrio crassostreae. The sequence goes on along the minus strand of NZ_AP025477.1, from coordinate 1,603,064 downwards.
TTCGCTTTGTCTGAGCAGAAGCAGCATGCTTAGTTGGTAAAAATGAATCAGTACCATGGATGGCAAAGACTTGAGCCCAATACCGTATCTGTCTTGAAGAGATTGAATATTGTTTTGCTAAGTAGAGAGATGACGTGCCATCTAAATATTGCTTAGCAATGATACATTTTAGCTCTCGGCTATATTTGGACATAAAAAGACCCCCAATAATTGGTGTCCAACTATTGGGGGTCAGTTCATTATGCGGCTTTTTATTTGGCTGTGATAAACTGTGTTTAGATGAATCTGGACGCTAACTATGACAAACCCAACCAACTCTTTTCTGCATACACTTTCTAATATTGCTCAACATAACGATCACCGTTACGGTGTGGTCTTTGAAGGTGATTTTGATTGGCAAAACTCTGCTGTTTTTACCTTCCTTCAAGACTCATGCACTCCGAGCATCTTCCAGATTGGCGGTACGCCATTTGAAGGTGTAATTCATGTTCCAGTAAAAAAAGGCCAACAACTGCTTGGTCGTGAGTGCCAAGTTCTTGTTTGTGATTTTAGAGAACAGTTTGATGCGAATGGTTTTAGTGCCGCGCTCGGTTCGTTAGTCGGTGGTGGACTGTTGTTGGTGTTGCCGCCAAAAATTGATGGCTCTGAAGATAGCGAGAGCTTTGGTCAACGTTGGTTAAAACTCCATTTCGACAAACTGATCTCTGTTTCACAACAGAATGAAGCAGAGGGGGTTACTCAAGCGACTAGCGCTCTTCCTAAGAAGCAAAGCGTTAAAAATGGTTTGGACAAATTCGAACAGCAAAAAATGGCCGTCGAGTTAGTTAAGAAAGTCGTCACAGGGCATCGAAAACGCCCACTTATTTTAACTGCAGACCGAGGACGAGGTAAAAGCTCAACTTTGGGTATTGCTGCTGCCGGGCTTTTGGCAGAGCGACAGGGTTTAAATATTATTGTTACCGCTCCGTCTGTGAAAGCGATTGAGCCGGTATTTTCTCATGCGTTACAGCGACTCGATACGTGTGAAGTAATTAACGCGACTCACATTGGTTATCAAGGTGGAAGTTTAAGGTTTGTCGCACCAGATGAATTACTTAAATCTAAGCCTGATTGCGATCTGTTATTGGTTGACGAAGCGGCTGCAATTCCAATCCCAATGCTTAAATCCATGGTCGTTATCTATCACCGTATGGTTTTTTCAACCACGGTACACGGTTACGAGGGCAGTGGACGAGGGTTTGGTATCAAGTTCGAATCTTGGCTTTCTGAGCATCGTCCGGGGTGGAAAGGCTTTAAGCTCGAACAACCGATTCGTTGGAATAACAACGATCCACTAGAAGCTTGGTTGTTTGATTGCTTCCTGCTTGGTAACGACGTATCGCTAAGTGACTCCGCAGTTCATGAGTTAAATAGCTTTTCTGCTGAAGAAAGCAACCAATTAAACTTGGTCGAGTTGTCAAAAGCAGAATGCTTGGCTAACCCTGAGCAGCTACAGCAATGTTTTTCTCTTCTCGTTGATGCGCATTATCAGACATCGCCGAACGACTTAATGCAGTTCTTAAATAATCCAGCTATCCATTTATATGCTGCTTGGCAGAAAGATGAATGTCTTGGTTGTATGTTGGTGACGGAGGAGGGCGGTTTAGATAAAGAGTTGACCACTCAGATTCAACTTGGAAAGCGCAGGCCTCAAGGTCACCTGGCTCCTGTTTTACTCGCAAACCAACTTGGCTGTACTCAGGCTGCGACTAGTAGTTGCCTTCGAGTTATGCGCATCGCAGTTTCAACTCACCATCAAGGTTCGGGAATTGGGCGTTGGATGCTGAAGCTGCTATCACAGCAAATCAGCCAAGCAGATTATCTGGCGACAAGTTTTGGTGCGACCAGCGAATTGATTTCTTTTTGGCGTGGTAGTGAGTTCGAAGCTGTGCACTTCGGCCACCAGCGAGATCAGGCAAGTGGCTGTCATTCGGTTTTGATGGTTAAGGCACTTAATTCAAACTCTCAAAGCTGGATTAACCAAGTTCAAAATCACTTCGAGCGTGGCTACTGTTTTCTTGTTTCTGGTTCTTTAGTTTCACTTGAAACCAATATGGTGCGCGCACTGCTGCCAAAGAGTGTACAAACCGTTAGTGAGTCTGAAACTCAATTAGTTAGAAATTACGTAAACGGTGGCAATAGTTATGATGCGATTAGCTTCAGCGTATTGAATTTGATTTTGTTCAGTAACGATCGAGAAGCCAGTGTTTCTGACTTACTTATCGCAAAGGTCGTTCAACAGAAAGAGTGGGGGATTTGTGTCGAGCAGTTTAATCTTGTGGGTCGTAAACAAGCAGAGATTCAGTTTCGTAAAGATGTCGATGCTTTGCTAGCAAATTTACAGTGTAAATAGACAGGTCATCATTTTAATAGACTTACCGCTACGAATTAGATTTACAGTGTAAATTAGAATCTTGGATTTACACTGTAAACTGGAACACAATAACGAAATCTGGTTTTACCTGGATTTCCTGTTTTAGCCTTTCTGTTTTATCTCTCCATTACAGCCTCTAATCTTTTATACCTACTGGTCTTTACTATTTGGCCCAACCTCGTATCAACATTCAATCGCACGAAATATCTTGGAAAATTCACTAATGTATTTGTAAAGGTGAAGCCGATCATAAAATGTGTCAGTCTTATTTATGAGTCATGTTTGCAGAATCGAAAGTAAGTGATGTGACGCTGATTATTCTAATAATGTGATTCTAAGCGCAGAACGAATTATATAGACTGAATAACAACTGAGTCATTAGGGATACTCAATTCGAATGTGGGATAACATCGTTACATTGTCGGAAGATAAGCAACAAGTGATGGCGTGTCTGCCAACTGGGTTTGTGGTCGACGCAAGCTTTGATAATAAGACGCTGCCAGCAACCTTGGAAGCTTTGAACGCATCAAACTATTTTATTTTCGAAGAAGAGGTTTTGCGTTTTGTCACTCTTGCTAAAGAAGGTAAGGGGGAAGCTTATGAAGGAATCTTGATTGCAGAAGTTCGAAATGCCAATGTTACGGTCGAATTATCTGATGATGAGATGCTCGCAAGTCTTGTGGTAACGGGGCCATATAATGGGCATGCGCTGCGTGGTAGCGACATTATTCATTGTTTAGCTCAAGCCCACATAACAAAAGGAATTAATAAGTTAGCACTCAGAAAAGCATTGATGATGAGTAGCAAGCTTAAGCCGGGTGAAAAGTTTACTCAGCCAGTCGCCAAGGGGACACAACCCGTAAAGGGTAAAGACGCTAAGTTTGACGCTTTGGTTGAAGATATTACTCGCCAAGTCTTGAAGCCTCGCAGTAAAGACGAAGGCAAGATCGATATGCGAGATTTGGGACAAACCATTACCGTTGGTCAAAATGATCACTTAATGAAACGTACCCCCGCAACCAAAGGCATTGCAGGCTTTACCGTCCAAGGTCGAGTTATCCCACCGCTTCCTGGACAAGACAGTTTAATCAAGCCTGGAAAAGGTACCTACATCTCCCCTGAAGATCCCAATCTACTACTCGCCTCACACCCTGGATTGCCCATCATTAAAGATCGAACCATCGAAGTGGATGACGCCTTATGTGTCAGCAACGTCGATGTCTCAACTGGGCACGTTAAATTCAAAGGCAATGTCTTTGTCTCTGGCAACATCGAGCCGGGGATGATCGTCAAGGCGACCGGAAGTGTCACGGTGGGTGGTTTTATTGAATCAGCCGAAGTTCAAGCTCAGGGAGATATCAAAGTCGCGAAAGGTATTATCGGCCACACCACCAAAGAGGGTGAGCCAAAAAGTTGTAAGGTATTCAGTAAAGGTTCCATTACTGCAAGCTACGCACAGAATGCCGAGCTACAAACCGCCGGTGACCTTCGACTTGGTGTGCACAGTATGAGTAATGACATTCGCTGTGGTAACAATCTTATCGTGATGGACAGTTTGAAAAAGCATGGCACGCTCAGTGGTGGCGAAGCCAAAGTCGGTGGAAAGATAGAATGTGTGTTCTTAGGTGTTGAGGGAGACACCGCAACCAAGGTACATGGTTTTGCACGCTACGATGGCTACCGACAAAAGATAGCCGAGCTGAAGGAAACTTATAAACACACTCAAGAGCAAACCATGGGTGTGATCCGCCAAGAGTTAGAATTTAAGAAGCGCCCGAAAGCTGAGAGAAGCGAAGAGCAAGCCCTAGAAATTGAGCAGCAACGTGAGAAGAACAACCTCGCCATTGAAAATACTAAGTCGCAGTTGGATACCCTCGAAGCGGAATTTGAAACCAACCTTGCCGAATGCACCATAGAGGCTCATGAAAAAGTGTATACCCGAGTGACGATCCAGTTTGGTGATGAGACGGTCACTACTAAGCGAACGCATGGTGGCAGTGTATTCTCGTTCAATCAATACGAGATTCAATGTTCATTTAAGATGGAACAAGAAGATATCTCATTGTGATTGAAAGACTCTCAATCTGAACGATTCTGACTAGATCGGTTCGAACCGTTTTCTATATATTCGAATAAACCAAAGGGGGGAGCTGATGCTCCCCCCTTTGCTTGTCACTGATATTGATTTAGCTAGATTCTTTAAGTCACATGAGCGCTTTAACTTGCAGCTCTTACCTTACCTTGCTTCAAGTCTGACAGAACTTGCGCTTTTGGCCCGTCAGCAATAATGCAGCCCTTCTCCATTACGATCACTCTGTCTACAATGTCCAACATCGATGTTTTGTGCGTAATCAGAATTAATGTCTCGCTTGGTTGCAATTGGTTAAGCTGGTGCTTGATGTGCATTTCTGAACGGTTATCCATCGCACTGGTCGGTTCGTCCATCAACAGCACTGGAGGACGGCCTAGGAAGGCTCTAGCAATGGCAATTGACTGACGTTGACCACCAGACAGCAAACCACCGCCTTCGCCCACTTGGCGTTCTAAGCCTGCTGGATCTTGCTGAGTAAAAGCGGTAACACCTGCACGGTTCGCAGCATCCATTACATCACGGTCATCGACCAATGGACGACCTAAGGTAATGTTGTCTCTTACTGAGCCATAGAATAGGTTACTGTCTTGCGGTACACAGCCTATATTGCGTCGTACGTCGACATGATGCAGTTGCTCCATGTCGGTGTCATCAATGCGAACATGGCCTTCTGTGGGCTTATACAGGCCCATAATCAGGCGCTCTAGAGTCGTTTTACCTGAACCAATTCGGCCAATGATCGCCACCTTTTCACCAGGTTTAATATGCAGTGTTAAGTCTCTGATAGAAGCGACTGGCGAGTCAGGGTAGTGGAACGTCACTTTGTCTAACGCGATATGACCTTGAATAATCGGGCGGTGAATGTAGCGTTTGCCTTCTTCTTGTTCATCAGGCATCGACATGACTTGCTCAATCAGAGTCATCGACGACTTCGCTTGGTTATAACGTGTAGAAAGCAAAGACAGTTGAACAAGAGGACCAATCGCACGGCCACTCAGCATGGTCGCAGCAATCAAGCCACCCATAGTCAGTTCACCTTCAGCAATGAGATACACACCAAAAATGATCATACCTACGTTAGTACTTTGCTGAACAAAGCCGGCGGTGTTTTGGATGCTGTCTGTGATGCGTCGGCTTTTGATATTCCAATTTGCCATGTGCGCAACCGCTTCTTCCCAACGGAATTGGAACTGACTCTGCGCGCTGAACAGCTTAACCGTCTCTAACCCAGCCAAACTTTCAATCAAGTTCGCGTACTTCTGAGAAGCAAGACGAGAGCCCTCTTCAATAGTACGACGCAGTGGACCTTGGATTAACAGTGCATAGATGATCAGAATAACCACGCCGACAACAGGAACAAATACAAGGTTTCCGGCCATTAACCAAATCAACGCCAAGAACATCAGCGCGAATGGTAAGTCGATTAACGAGCCGATGGTTGCTGAGGTAAAGAACTCACGGATTGATTCGAACTCTTGCAAGTTTTTGGCAAAAGCACCGACAGAAGCAGGCTTTGCTTCCATACGAATCCCTAGTACCTTACTAAACAGCTTGGAAGAAATGAGGATGTCGGATTTCTTACCGGCAACGTCAATGAAGTAGCTTCGCATCAATTTGAGCAGCAAATCGAATAGGAACACGACAAAGATACCACTCGCTAGCACCCACAAAGTTTCAAAGGCAAGGTTGGGAACGACTTTGTCATACACCAAGCGTGTGAACATTGGCGCGGCTATCGCGAAGATATTGATCAGAATGGAGGCTATCAACACATCTCGGTAGATGTTTTTTGATTCCCAAATGGTACTCCAAAACCAATGCCCTTTACGTGTTTTTAGAACCTCTGGTGAACGTTCATCATAGCGAAACTGTTTCTTTACCAAGAAGTAGCGGCCGATGAATTGTTCTTTCAGTTCTTCGACAGGAATGATGATTGGCACCATTCCGCTTTCCGCTGTAATGATTTCCGCTTCTTGCTTTTCTAAATCAATGCTGTTGAGAACGCACGCCTCACCTTGTTTAAGTAGTAAAACCGCAGGCAGAATCAGGTGAGGTATCTTTTCCAAGTCGGAACGGTTTTCTTTCGCCACCAATCCTGCTCGCTCTGCAGAACGAGGGAATAGGAAAGGGGTTAGCTTTCCGTCTGATAATGGTAGCCCATTGATCAACGCTTCAGGCGAGTTAGCTAACCCGTAATATCGGCTAACGTAGATCAGTGAGTTCAATAGTGGATCTTGCATGTGATATAACCCTTACAACTATTTATCAACAATGAAGCCTTGGAACACTTCTACGTAGTTATCAGACAAGATATCTAGCTGAGTCTGAGTTTCTATTCGAGACGCGATGGTGGTGACGCCTAGGTTGTGAGCGGTTCTAGAGATCGACGTTAAGGTGAACTTTTGTTTTTCGTCATCCAGGTTATGTGTGAACAGGTAATCTAGCTTCACATAGCTTGGACGGTATTCGTTGATGTAATCCAGAGATTGGAAGTTACGTCCGTAGTTATCGACACCAAACACCGCTTCAGCATTGCGAATGGTGTTACACAATAGTGCCGTGTAGTGCGGAACGTTGATGAAGCAGTTTTCTGGAATCTCAAAGTGCAACAGGTGAGCGATTGAAGTATTTTGTTCAAGCGTCTTACCGATCCAGCGGATGAAGCTTGGTTGAGAAATACTGCTTGGCGAAATATTGATAGCAACAGGGCTTGTTACTTCTTTCGCATTCAGTTTTTCAATCATCTTCTCGATAACGTATTGGTCGAGAATGTGGCTCATTTCAAGCTGTTCTAGTGCGTACAAGTACTGGTTAGCACCGTAACGCACGCCATCTTTTTCAATCGCAGAGAATACTTCTTGGTGATACGTTTTACCAAAGGCATTATTTGCAGCCTGAAGACGGAAGGTAATGAGGTCGTTGATGATCGCTTCTTCAACCAACATACGCCATTGTTGTTTACCCATCACAGCGCCGTGATCGTCTGCGGTTACGTAACCGTAAGCAAGCTCTCGGTTCGCCTTGGCACTTGAGAGTGCGTTATCAACCAACGACATGATTTCGGTACTGTTTTTTCGGGTGTTGCTGTATGTCACACCTAATGCGATGTGTGGATTCGCCGTACCTGTAGGGTCTGAACCTAGGTTTTGAATGCAATTTACGATGCTGCCCGCGACAAGTTTAAGTTCGCTTTCGTCAATGTTCGGCATAATGAAGCCAAACTCGTCACTAGAAATACGGGCGATGGTGATATCTGGTGATGAAATTGAAGCCTGTAGCTGTTCAGCCAGTTGATGAACCAAGGCATCACCCTCTTGGTAGCCTTTTTCGTCGTACTCTTCACTAATAAATTCGGCTTTTAGTACCGCTAAACCACCTAAGCTAGACTCTTCTAACCACTGGGTTAACTGAGACATGTAGTAAGCACGGTTACCTAACTGAGATACAGGGTCGATATACGCTCTTTCACGCAGCTTTTGAGCTTCTTTCGCTTGGTTTTTAAATGCCAGTTCAACTTGAGTCGACATGTGGTTGATACCGTCGACAACCAAGGTTAGATCTTTTGTCTTTGGACGAGCTAGAGGTTCGCCAAACTGGTTCTTGGCGATCTGATCCATCTTAGTAATGATCAACGAGAGCGGGCGTAAAGCGCGTTTAAGGATCCAAGATATAGACACTAAACCGAGCAAGAAGATCGTGCCAAAGATGCTTAATAAGCGGATGAATGCTTGCCAAAGTTGATCGTAGGCAGGGCCTGGATGACTTACGATCTCTACTTCTGCCAGTTGCATCCAGCCACTGGTGATCACGCGGCGGTCATGAACAGGCTCGAACAGGTTTAGGTTGGTAAACCACTCCGGTACGCCAGTTGGCTTTACAGGGTATGAGCGGAGAATGTCATCACCGCTGTCGAGAAAGATCAATCGAACGACGGAATAAGAACTGCCATCAAACAGGGCGTTGATTACAGACTCCACTGCCACCTTGTCTTTTTCTTCTAGGTAAGGGGCGAGAGCCAGTCCAACAGTATTAATGGTATTACTTACCTCAGAGCGTTGCTGCTCCTCTAAGTATCCTCGGGTGGTATTGAATTCGATCATAAAAACTGACGTCATCAGCAGTATGAACACTGCAACCATCCCGACCACAAGCTGTTTATATAAAGTCATTGTACCTACTCATCGTAATTGATAATGGGTTTGTTTAATTTTAGAGAGCGCTCACGAGAACGTAAGTCGTTCCATAAGCTCAATCTTGAAGATTTCCCTGCTAATTTACCGCTGCCCGCTGCCGATTTTATCAGCCAAAGATTTTTACCGTTGAAACTGTAAATCGGTCGTAGATCTGGGCGTTTGGAACCGCGTTTAATTTCAGGGTTTAAGTTGTCCAAAATTAGTGGCTCTGCACTCGGTGTTGAGTAGTACGCCAACACCATATGGAATTGGTTTAACTCCAGTGCTTTTACGTACACTAATCGCAATTTCTTATCTGGGACGCCCAGTTCAAGCAAAGAGAAGTATTTTGCGATAGTGAAATCTTCACAGTCACCAGCATTGCTGCCTAAAAACTCCAGTGGTGTTGCCCAATAGTCGTTTTTTCCCCACAGTAAGTTGTCATCGACAAAGTACATCTGGTTGAAGAATTGGTTCACTGACCTGAGCTTCTCTTTTTCACTTAATCTGTCGTATGACGTCATGTTTGAACGCCACGTTGCTACTCGCTTTCCGGCTCTATCGCCGTAGGTTTTGGTCACCGCATCTATCCACCTTTGGTCGCTCTTGTTGAGCGCCACAGAGGTAAAAGAGGTAAGAACTAGCAGCAATAGCGAAATCCGAGACTTCATAGCCTCTGCTCTTGTCTATTTACTGCGTACTGAAAGGCGTTATCAAACATCCAACGTCCTTACTCTTTTAGTGCATTGTTTTGAGCACTTAATAGTGGCTTCAACATGTACTCAAGCACGGTTCTTTTGCCTGTGATGATATCGACTGAGGCAGTCATGCCCGGAATGATTGGCAACTCTTCGTTCTGTCCAAAATTGTGTTTTTCGGTGCGCACACGCACGATGTAGAAGCTGTTGCCTTCTTCATCTTGAGTGGTATCGGCACTGATGTGCTCTAGTACGCCTTCTAGACCGCCGTATTTAGTGAAGTCATAGGCACTGAACTTAACGATGGCAGTCAATTCTGGGCGTAGGAAAGCGATATCTTGTGGGGCGATTTTCGCTTCAACCAAGAGAGAGTCTTCTGTCGGTACAATCTCAACGATGTCCATACCCGGTTGGATAACACCACCGACAGTATTAATGCCCAATGTTTTAACGGTGCCAGTTACAGGAGAAACCACCACAGTACGGTTTACTCGGTCTTCAAGGCCAACAGCCGATTCGGTCATTGCAGAGAGCTTATCTTGCGCTTGATTGAGCTTTTCTTGTTGTTCGGAGCGGAAGTTCAGGGCAGCATCAATACGGCTGAGCATGGATTCTTTGATTGCTGAGCGTAGCAGAGGGATTTTTAGCTCGCTTGAGGTCATTTCTCGGCGAGTGTCGTTCACTTGTCTTTGCAGTTTAAGTAATTCAATTCGTGGTACCACCCCTTCATCGGCGAGGGGTTTGGTGATATCCAGTTCTTGGCGAGCAAACTGGTAACTCTGTTTTAGGTTGCGAACCCGCGCCTTAATCTCAACTAGGTCTTGCTGTTTCTGTTCAACTTGTTGATCAAAAACAGAAAGTTGGTTTTTTAGGTTATTCAGATCTTGACGATATTCGGCTTTTTGGCGATTAACCAGTTTAGGCTGAAGTTCGTAGAATTTTGGTGGAAAGGCGAGTTTACCGTAATCAAGCAACACGCTTTTTTTCCACTCTTCAACAGAGAACTCTTCGTTAATGACGACACTGGTTAATGAAGCGGATAGCATCAACACGTTGGCGGTTAAGTTCGCCACTTGTTGTTCACGTTCGCGGAAGTCCGAACGGAATCGAGTGTCATCGATCAACAGTAGCTGCTGACCTTTCTGAACACGTTGACCTTCTTTAACTAAGATCTCTTTAACTAAGCCACCTTCAAGGTTTTGCACCACTTGGATTTGAGAGGAAGGGATCACTTTGCCTTGGCCAACGGTAACTTTGTCGATCTCTGCCCAAGCAGACCACCCAATAGCAGCAATAAAAAACAGAACGATCACCCACAACATAATACGCGCACTGGTGGGCGTATTGAGGAGTAGTGCCGCTGTTTTATCGTCGACATACTCAAGCTCGGTCTCGTTCAATTTGCTGAAATTTTTCTGACTCATAACAGTCCTTGTTCGCTAAGTAAAAGTGCAAGCCTATTGAGTGTATTCTTACTTCTTATAAATGTTAAGATTTTGTTCCTTTAAATCTTTGAATTTATATATTTTTTAAGACTTATCGGTTCTTGAAATCGGTTTTATCGAGCTGATGCTTTCTTAGTTTGTCATACAGCGTTTTTCGCGACACCTGCAGCTCTTGTTGTACTTCTTTTAAACGACCTTGATGGCGATGTAGTGCCTCAATCAAGATAATTTGTTCAAAGCTATCGGTACGTTGGTTTAACGACTGTTGTTGTTCTTCAATGCTGACGTCGAGTTCGTTATCGTCATTTTGCTCATTAGTATCGCTGTCGAGCGACGGCTGCTTAATTTGAGTCAAGACTCTGAGTTCGGCATGCTGGCGAAGCTGGCGAATGTTCTCTACCCAATGCGTTGCAATGAGTCGTTGAATCTCTTTTTCTGTAATAACGGGCGGCGGCAACTGATAGCGACTTGCTGCACCGCGAGCAAAGTGTTTGAACAAAGACCCAATATCTTCCGTTCTTTGCGCCAAGGGTAGTAAATTAAATTGGCGCAGTTCACCTGTAATTGTAGTAGGAACTATTTTGGTTGCGATAATGATACAAGTTGCATTGGTCTTGCATGAGTTTTCACGAAGTAGAGTGGGTTTTAGATTCGCTAACCACAGCCATTGATCCTGAGTTAATGCTTCTGTCTCATGGATATAGATCGTTCCACCTTGATGCTTCAAGAACAGTTGCAAAACAAACTGATGAAATGTCGCTTCGTCACTGCGTGGCAAATTAAACGCAGCAACAGGGCAAAGTTCCGCAGTTTGATGACTGTGTAAATCATGAGTGTATTGTGCTGTGACCCTTTTCCCCGTCCCTAAATCACCAACAAACAATAGAAGTGGGTTGGTTTTGGTGTCTAAGGTGATCAGTTCTCGGCGTAATGCCTGCATTGATGGCGATTGACCAATCAGTTTTGGGCCCACCTGATTTTGCATCGCCAACTCTTTACGCAATAGGTTGTTTTCTTCAACCAGTGCGAGCTTATCTGCGGCTTTTCTTACTGCTGTGAGGAGGGCATCGACCACAAACGGCTTTTCCAGAAAATCATAAGCCCCGGCTTTCATCGCAGATACCGCGGTTTGCACGTCACCATGCCCGGTAAGTACAATGACCTGAAAATGAGGATTTTGGCTCAGTAATTTTTGCGTTAATTGAATGCCATCCATCACCGGCATGTGAATATCGGTAATGACAATCCCGGCTTGCGTGGTATTTATCTTCTTTAGAGCCTCAATAGCATTAGGAAAGCAGACGATATCGATGCCTTCAATCAGCATGGCTTGTTCTACGGAGTCTCGGATAGCGGGTTCATCGTCGACAAAATAGAGTTTGGGCATAGAGTGCAAAGCCGAGTCCTTAGCTGTATGTGAGATTAGCAATAATGTGAAATTCGTTTTCTCGTTAACAATACCAATTCTGCGTCAGTTGTTAACTTTGTATAACGGGATATTAAGCGAGAATACCATGCCTGACGGCTCCAACTGGGCTGCACTGATCGAGCCGTGATACGCTTCAATAATCCGTTTAGATATAGAGAGTCCAAGCCCTAAACCTTCAGGCTTAGTGGTGAAAAACGGGTCAAAAAGTTGTTCAAGCTTGTCGGCAGACATACCAATTCCGTTATCCCAAATGATCACCTGACACATGTCTTCATGCAGTTGCCATTCAACGCCTATCTGCGGAATAGCCTGTTGGTCTGCTGTTTGTTGAACTGTTGTTTGTTGGAGCAAGGTTTGTTGATCTATGGCTTGCTGCTGAAGAGCTTGAGTCGCGTTGTGAATCAGATTCACCAGCACTTGTTCGAGCTCGGTCGGATGAATCGCGATATTAATGTCATCTGGTACCGTGCTTAACCTGAGCGTGATGCCTTGCTTGATCATCAGTGCGCTGAGAATACTGGTGGCATTGTTGACCGCTTGATGCAGGTTGGCTACATGATGCTCTTGTTTGGTGACCTTGCGAGTAAAGACTTTGAGTCGCGCGATGATGTCGGTAATGGTGTTGTTTAGGCCAATCATTTTCTCAAGATTACTTTTCACCAAATCGGTTCGTTCCATTTCAAGCAGTTTTAAGCTGTTCTCGCTGTAGGTTCGCAGTGCTGCAAGTGGTTGGTTGATTTCATGATTAATGCTGGCTGACAGCTCACCAAGTACCGCTAATTTCGCAGTTTGTGTTAGCTCTTGTTCTGTCTGCTTTAACTTCAACTGCGACTCTTGGTATTGAAAGATGGTTTGTTGCAGCTGTTGATTGGATTGCTTCAAGTAGTGAGTCCGTTTATCAACGGTTTGCTCTAAGTTTTGGTTGAGTCGGGTCAACGCCACTTTCGCTACGTAGGTTTGGCGCCATGACCAAGCAATAAGCATCACCAAGCTGTAAATCACGACGAAGATGACATCGATCTGCAGTACTTTTATAAGCTCAGCCCGAGTCTCTTTTAGTGCGACCACTTGGTACTGATTGTTACTGACGGCAGCTGGGTAAAGATTAAAAGTACCAAGCTTGAATAACTGGTTAGCCGTGAGCTCTTTTTGGATTTGGTTGGATTGAAGGTTGTTAGATCGATTAGCGTTAGCTTCTGGTTGAGAGCTTGAAGAGCGAAAGACTTCGATGATCGAAATTTCGCTTTGACCGTATTGGCGTTGAATTGCGATATCCGTTTGTTGTTGCTGCGTTAGTGGCAACAATGAATGGTAAAGCCACGGAGCTTGGCTTGATAGAAATACCACTTGGTTAGAGTCGAGTACCACAATCTCAAATTCGTCGCTGGTTAGGATGTTTTCGAGGTTCTCTAAGCTCACTTTTACGGTGATAACACCAACAATGTCATTCTCAACATACAGCGGTGAAGATAGAAAGTAACCGCGTACATTCGAGCGGGCACCCAGTGCGACGTAGTGTGTGTTGTTACCTTGAATGGCAGAAGCAAAGTAGGGGCGAAACGAGAAGTTCTCACCCACAAAGGTGCGAGGCTTTTGATAATTACTGGAAGCGACCACAGTACCACTTGGGTCATGGATATATATAGTGTCGGCCTGGCTTTGATTTGACCATTCAAACAGCAATTGATTGAGCTGAGCCGCGGAAATCTTGTCTGTTTGCGGTGATGAGTCAAAATAAGAAAGCAAGCGCGGGTCATGACTGAGTAAGTTCGGGATCTGTTTGAATTTGTCCAATTCAGAATCAATTTGTAGGTTGGCTTTATTGGCCGCTTCATTGAGTTGCTGAGTGACGATTTTTTCTTGGAACTGTACTGCCATAAAGTGGGTTGCGGTCAGCCCTGCTGCTCCCAGTAACAACGAGAATAAAACAAAAGGAGTCATTAGGTTAGGCAGTATTTTGGTCACTTGGATCTCTGCTTGTCATCGGTTTGCATAAAGATTATCAATATGATGGATAGAGTACCGAGATCTTGTTAACACCGAACAGCTTCTGTGAGACAAAACCATGGCTGAGACTTGTGTTTCAAAGGATTACAGCGCAAAATCACAAAAAAATTGAAAGGAGCAACCAAATGGAACTGACAGATATTCGTCGCGAATACGCTAAGGGTGGATTGAGACGTAAAGACTTGGCCGCAGACCCGATTGAGCAATTCAATCTATGGCTAGAGCAAGCCATTGAAGCGAAGTTGACGGACCCTACTGCCATGACAGTTGCTACGGTTGATGAAAATGGTCAGCCATTCCAACGAATTGTTCTGCTGAAGAATGTTGATAAAGACGGGTTCGTTTTTTACACCAACTTGGGTAGCCGTAAAGCGCACCAGCTTGAGCACAACAGCAAAATCAGTTTGCACTTCCCTTGGCATCCACTTGAGCGACAGGTTCATATTACGGGCACGGCTGAAAAGCTGACGGCTATGGAAAATATGAAGTACTTCTCGTCACGTCCAAAAGAGAGCCAATTGGCCGCGATTGCAAGTAAGCAGAGTAGCCGCATCTCAGCTCGTGGGATTTTAGAAGGTAAGTATCTAGAGCTTAAACAGAAGTTTGCTAAAGGAGAGATCCCAGTGCCTTCTTTCTGGGGGGGCTTCCGAGTTCGTGTCGATAGTATTGAGTTCTGGCAAGGTGGTGAACACCGCTTGCACGACCGTTTCTTGTTCTCTCGCCAAGACAACAGCTGGGATATTGATCGCCTAGCGCCTTAGGCTGCTTGATCGCTTAGCTGTTAACCGATCCAAAAATGCCGTTGATGAGACTTATCAACGGCATTTTTTTGTCTGCATTTTCAGTTGAACAGTAAATCAGTCACTGTGCAGAACAACGGAGATCTGTTTTTTGAGCAGAGTTTCTGGGATCACTGAGCCTAATCCTGAGTCCAATGCATACTCTATTAACTGGCTTTTACTACGTGCATCAAACTTCTGTTTCAATCTAGCGACATGACCTTCGACCGTTTTGATTGAAATGTTTAACGTCGACGCGATGTACTGTGGTTTCTTGCCGAAAAGCAGTAAGAACAGCACTTCTGATTCTCTCGAAGTCAGCCGCTTTTGCAGTTTAGACACGCGCGGCTCTGACCCCGCAAGCGATGCCTGGTTGCCTTTTGTTCCTGTTGCCTGACAAACCCAATGACCGACCTCTAAGATCGCGGTATCGGTAAGCTCTTGGCCATAGAAGATGGTGCCTTGGACGTTGTCGTCGTCATCAAGCCAAGGGGTTTTAGTAAAGATATGGGCGTGCCAGCGTCCGTCTGGATAAGGGTGAATATCAAGGATCTTAAGGGTACTGCGTGTATCCATCACATGTTTGTCTTGAGCTCTGAAATCTTGTGCGCACTCAGTGGTTTGACTGGGCATGTCGAAGTCAGTCAAGCCAGTACAAGTCTCGCCCTGTTTTAAGCCGATCAATTGGTTGTAAGCAAGGTTGGCGTACACGAAGACCGAGTCAGTATCTTTGCAGCCCCAGCAGCCTGGAAGTTGCTCGAATAAAGAACGATGTATGGAGTTGAGTGGATCTGGCAATGTTTTATCTCGCAATCAGAGGTATCACAATGATATCAGTTTCTTATAGTGCTGCAATGGCCATTTGAGTTTGAAATCTACACGAGAAATAAAGGGTGAATATCAGTTGAACGGACTGCTGACTAACTGTGTCAATCTCGGAGAATCGATGGGCATAAAGGGTAATAAACAGGCAAAAAAAAGCCAGCCTGAAGAGGGGCTGGCCAAAGACAAGATATGCCTTGTCGACATGTAGAAGATTTTCAGTCTAATTTACGAGGGTCAGGTAAATTAAACTGAGGCATCAATTTGATACCCAGAGTGACTTACTACTCTATCGACGAATCTACTCCTAGGAGTGCTTATGCATAAGGGGGGAATTCCCCTATAAATGCTGTTCAATGTGATAATTGAGAACCTAGAGTAAATATTTAAGATTTTGCTCCTGTGATTGGGAGCCTATAGATCTCTTACTACTCGGAATCCTAAATAGTTAGCTGCGGTTGAAGGTGGTACGTACAGTTCGTTATACACTTTCGCTTCTTCCGGAGAGAAGCTCCACGCGCCACCTTTCGCTAAGCCTTTCTGAGCGGTTGTCCATTCCCATACGTTCCCCACCATGTCGTAGAAGCCTGTTGGCGTTGGCAGGAATGACTTAACTGGAGATGTGCTAACGTTTGACCAAGGTGTACCCGCCCAGCCTGTATTGGCTTTGCCAGAGCGGAATTCGTTGCCCCACCAGAAGTTGGTGTCTTGGCCTGCTCTTGCTGCAGCTTCCCACTCTTGTGGCGTTGGCAAACGGTAAGTGAAGCCTGTGTTTTTAGATAACCAACGAGTATAAGCTTTGGCATCATTTTGGCTAACACAAACGACCGGCGAGTTATCTGCTTGCTTAAAGCCTGGGTTCTGCCAGTCATTGTCTGAAACGGTTGTGATCTCTGCATTGACGAACGTATCGCAGGTGTTCATCAGTTCTGCGTCTGTCTGGTAGCCTGTGCTTTCAACGAATGCTTTAAAATCTTGAACACGAGTCGGAGTTGCGGCTAATGCAAATGGCTGTTTGATGGTCACTTGCTTGGCATTGTTTTCACCCAGCAGGTAGCGACCAGATCCAACCACAATCATTTCAGGGCTCTGAATGTCGTTACCCATAGGGTCGGCAAACTTAGTGCCGACATTCAATGAATTCTGTTTGGCTTGTAGTACGGCTCTTAGGTTGTGATCGCGGGCTATTTTCAGCTCTTGATGGAAAGAAAGGTAGCCTTCTTTTTCGATCGTGACCATGTGCTGGCCCGTTGGCAACATTACTTCAACCGGTGTGCTGCCATAGTTCACGCCGTTGATAGAAACATTGTCGTTGTATTGATTGGAACGCACCACCAAGTTAACCCAAGCGACTTCTTTTTGCTGGTCGTTGGCTTGTTGCTCGCTTTGCGTGAAACAGTTTGATGATTGAATACCAAGCAGACGACAAGGTGTGTTCTTATCTGGGCGTGTTTCTAGGTTCGCCGCAATCACCGCTCGGTAACGGTTATCTTCAGAAAAGCCAGAGGATTTCACTTTGTGTTGCAGAACATGAATATTCAGCGAAGCAGACGCAAGGTGTTCTTTCACTGTGTTCGATTCAGTCGCGTTATCTACCAGACTATGTTGGAACTGTTTTACCGCTTTTTGAAGTGCCAAGGTCACCGTTTGGTCTGAACATTGCGCCAGTGTCATATCGCTGCTGCAACGGTTAGTAAAGCTCACTGTTTGCTCTTCCGTCTGAGTGATCTCGTTTCTTAGTCGCTCTGCTCTTGCTCTTAGCTTGTCTTGATTTAGGGTTGCGATTGAAGCTTCTGCCGTCGCTTTCTCGGCTTGAATAGCCTCAAGTTCCATCACCAAGCCTTGCTGCTTCTGCTCAGAGTCTGAAATCGCAAGCTTGCCTTTTTTTACTGTTTTCCACGCGTCTTGGAATAGGCTTTGAGCTGGCGAGATGTCGAAGTCGGGCTCATCAATCATGCGCGTATAATCTTGCTCTAGGCTGGCTTTCGCTTTTGCGAGTGTTTGCTCAGCTTGAGCTGATAACTTGGTTAGACGTGCCGTTTGTTGCGCTTGATTGTCGACTTCATTTTGTTTGTCAGCCAGTTTCTTCTCAACAGCCGTTAAGTCGGCATGCTTTTCGAATAGTGAGCTTTCAATATCGGTGACAGAAGGCGCGATCGCTGGTGGTGTTGCTTCTGCGAAAACAGCAGGAGTCATTAGGCAGGGAGCAAGTGCAAATAGTAGAGTAGGAAGACCTTGGCGCATGATGGGCTACTTCAATCGTAATTTAGGTTAATCGAATATTCTAAACGAGAACGCCATTTCGTCTGCAGCTACTGTTTATAACGACTATACAAGGTTATAACGATCATACAGTTTATAACTATCAACAAAATGGCGAGTGTTCATTCAGCTTTGTGAAATAGGCACGGCTATCTGATATAGAGCTAAGCGTTTATATCGGCTTAGCTCTATGTAGAAAGGGTGTTTAGCTTTCTTTGCTAGGAAGAAGCTTAACCCAAATAGTGTCGCTGCCGTTGACGGTAACTGTACGGTTGTAAGACTCGTAACCTTGTTTTGAAATGGTTACTTGGTGACGACCGCTTGGTAGCGCAACCTCAAGAGGCGTGCTGCCGTACTTAATGCCGTTGATGGTTACTGAGTCGTTGTACTGATCAGAACGTACCGTCACGTTAGCCCACTGTTTGTCACTCTTCTTAACGACCGCAGCGTCACTGCCTGTTAAGCAGTAGCGAGTCGAAACATTCAATAGGTTACATGCTGCAACTGCTTCAGGTTTTGCTTGAAGCTGAGCTTGCATCTGCATGAAGTAAGAGTTGTTACCAGAGAAACCACTCTTGATTGCTTGGCTGTCTTGAACATGGATATTCAGTTGAACACCTTGCAAGTTTTGCTTCGCTAGTGTGCTTTCTGTGAGCTGCTCAAGTAATTGGCTCTTGAACGTTTGCACGGCTTTCTGATTGGTCAGGTGTTTACCCTGTGCAGTACACTCACCCAGTGTCATTGTTGATGAACATGTGGTGGTGTAACTGGTTTCAAGAACCGCACTTTCACGCAATTCTGTCGCGATACGTTTTACACGAGCTTCAACTTTTGACTCTCTCAAGTTTGCTAGCTCATTATTCAGGCGAGCTTGCTTTTGCTTGATTTGAGAAAGGTGAATTTCGCTCTCGTTCATCGCTTGTTCGTTATCTAGCTGAGCCGATTGATTCTCTTTAACCGCAGCCCAAGCGTCTTGGTAACTTTTCTGGAAAGAGACCAAATCCGTTTCTGGATCTTCAAGCAAGCGACTGTACTGTTTGTCGAGTACAGACTTGGCTCTGTTGCGTTTTGCCTTAAGTTCTTCACCTTCGCGTAACAACTTGCTGTTCTTGTTTTGAAGTTGTTTTAGGTTTTCAGTCGCCGATACTTTGGTTGCTGAAATACGCTCAATATCTGAGTTTTTCTCTGTTAGCTTTGCATCGATAGCTGAAACGGGATCGACTTGATTCAGTTCTTCAGCTGATACCGATGCAGATACCCAAAGAGGGGATAGCGCAAGTAAAAGCGCTGAAATTCGAAAGTTAGTCATAGGTCCCTGCAACTTGTAGATTGAAATTGGCTCGTTAATAAAGTGTCTACTTCCTAGTTGTGAGTCACTAGTTATTAGCAATTAACACAGTACCCGTCTTTATACCGTTTTATTGCTATCCAATCTACTCAAAAGCCAAGTTTCGGTACTTCGGATACACTTTTTACAGGTTTATAGCCAATTATTTGAGCTATATAAGAAAATTCATTCATTATGTTAGAGCGGTGAAGCATTTATTGATGACATGGTTTTTCGTGCTTGCATGCTTGTGAAGCCCCTAAACTTGCCGGAACGATTGGTTTTACAATGGCCGTAGTTTATACACTCTTGATCATCTTTCCGGAGGCATGATCAAGACGATCGCGGTGATGATCTTTTGTTTGAGGTCAGGAAATGACTCTCATGATCATTTACAAATTCATCTTGTGCAGATTTCAGAGTATTATTCTTACTATGTTGACCTGAGTACTTTGCTGTCATGCCAAAACCTTTACCCTTTCCAAACCTAGATTTGTCTCCGCTAGGCCTTACTGGCCCTCGTCCCGCAGAGATCATTACCTTGCCTTCGCATATGGATTGTCATGATCACCATTATTCTCAGGTGGTGATTGGTCTAAAAGGTCAGGCGGAATTTGAAGTCAGCGGTAAGGGTAATCTTGTCGGTCCAGGGCAAGGATGTGTGGTGACAGCAAGCTCTGATCATGCTTTCGGTGGTGTGGTCGGTCAGTCGGATATTCTGGTACTTAACATGCCTGTGCCGAGTGACGACGACCCTCTGATGCTAGAGAAGATTAACCAGCTAGAGTCATCAAATGTCTACTTCCAATTAGACGCGCAAATTCAAAAACTTATCCATATGTTGGTACAAGAGATGCAGGCAAGCCCTGATGATCTGCTATTAAGCCGTGCCTGTAATGATACGGTGATCGCATTGATGCAAAGACACATCTCGGCGTTTGAAACCTCAATCAAAGATTCGCGTTTCGACCTTGAAGCTCTGGATCGTTACATCGAGCAACACCTCGCGAATAAGATCTCAGTCGCGCAGCTTGCAGGCAGCGTGTTTTTGGGCGAAAGCCAATTCCACATGCTATTCAAAGAGCAAATGGGCATTACTCCTCACCAGTATGTATTAGGTAAGCGTATCGACCGCTCTCGCCGCTTGATCGAACAAGGTAATCTGAGTCTTGGTCAGGTTGCAGAATTGGCTGGTTTCTCCGGTCAATCTTCCTTTACTCACACCTTTTCACGCCTTCAAGGCATGTCACCATCCCAATACAAAAAGAAAATTTCTGTTAAATAGTGAAACAAAACGGCATATTATTTTAAAGTTTCATATGTGACGTTGTGTTTGTTTTGTTAATAAAGCGAGTTTTTAGCAAAAAACTCGGAGTTTTTGACAAGTAATCCTTATATACTCTAAATACACTGCAGCCATTGTAGAGATCCCCGGGCTAATTCCGGGTGTGAGATTAAGGAAAACGCATGTTTACAGCTACTGATGTGTTAAAGCCAGAATTCAACGAGCAGCCGCTTGCTGATCTATGGTCGCTTATCTCACCATTATATATGGTGGATGAAACCCAATGGCTAGAGCAACTTCTGCCACTAGCTACCCCTTCTGAGTCTGAAAAGCAGCAAATCACAGAGAAAACGACATCATTGATCGAGGCTATCCGTGCGGATAAGACTTCTATCCAGATGATCGATGCACTGCTGCTTGAATACAGCTTAGATACTCAAGAGGGCATCTTGCTGATGTGTCTGGCGGAAGCCTTGATGCGTATTCCTGATTCAGCAACAGCTGATGCACTGATTCGCGACAAACTGAGCGTTGCGGACTGGAAGTCTCACCTTAAGAATTCTGATTCGGTGTTTGTGAACGCATCCACTTGGGGCCTAATGTTAACGGGCAAGGTGGTTGGACTTTCATCTAAAGAGCAGAGTGCAGGTCAAGCGGTTAACCGTTTAGTGAACAAGCTTTCTGAGCCTGTGATTCGTAAAGCGATGCACCAAGCAATGAAGGTGATGGGTCACCAATTCGTTCTTGGCCGTAGCATTGCTGAAGCGCAAAAGAACGGTAAGTCTATGCGTGATAAAGGTTTTACCTACTCATACGACATGCTAGGTGAAGCAGCACTGACCACTGCAGACGCAAACAAATACTTCAAAGATTACCTAATGGCGATCGAAGCCGTAGGTCGAGACACATATGTCTCTTCAAAATCGAGCCCAGCACCGTCTGTTTCTATCAAGCTTTCTGCACTTCACCCACGTTATGAAGTGGCGAATGAAGACCGTGTTCTAAATGAACTGTGCGACACACTAGAGCAACTACTGCGCCGCGCTGTCGAGCTTGATGTTGCAATTACGATTGATGCTGAAGAAGCGGATCGCCTAGAGCTATCTCTTAAATTATTCGAAAAACTGTACCGCACTGATCTTGTAAAAGGTTGGGGTAAATTTGGTCTGGTTATTCAAGCTTACTCAAAGCGTGCACTTCCGGTTCTAGTATGGCTAAACCGCCTAGCGAAAGAGCAGGGTGATTTGATCCCGCTTCGCTTAGTTAAAGGTGCTTACTGGGACAGCGAAATCAAATGGTCGCAACAAGCTGGCTTTACTGATTACCCAGTTTACACACGTAAAGAAGCGACAGACGTAGCTTACCTTGCATGTGCGCGTTACCTATTGAGCCCAAGCGTTCGTGGCAATATCTTCCCGCAGTTTGCGAGCCACAATGCTCATACGGTTTCTGCTATTGCCGTAATGACCGACCATAAAGACTTTGAATTCCAACGCTTACACGGCATGGGTGATTCTCTGTACAACCATGCGATGGAAGCTTACCAACAGTCGGTACGTATCTATGCACCGGTTGGCAGCCATAAAGATCTACTGCCATATCTAGTACGTCGCTTGCTAGAAAACGGCGCAAACAGCTCGTTTGTCCACCGTCTAGTTGATGCGCGTTGCCCTGTGGCAGAGCTGACTCAACATCCTGTCGATATGCTTCTTGCATTCGATACACTGCACAACACTAAGATTCCATTGCCACCGGCGGTATTCCCAGAGCGTAAGAACTCTTACGGTGTGAACATTGATATTGAAAGTGAAGCGCATCAGTTTGAAGAGCAAGTAAAAGGCTTCTTAAACAACCAATGGACTGCGGGCCCTGTGATCAACGGTGAATCTCTTGCCGAAAGCATGATCAAGGCTGATCAGAACGTTGAGCAAGTGACTGCACCTTATGATCGTCGTATTAATGTGGGGCAGGTGGCTTTCGCTAACCTTGATCATGTTTCCGCAGCGATCACTGGCGCAGACGCAGCATTCGCTGATTGGAACGCAACATCGGTTGAAACCAAAGCGGCGGCACTTGATAAGTTAGCTGACTTGATGGAAGACAACCTCGCTGAATTGGTGGCGATTTGTCATCAAGAAGCGGGTAAGACAATTCACGATAGTGTTGATGAAGTACGTGAAGCCGTCGACTTCTGTCGTTACTACGCTAAACAAGCTGACAATCTACAAGGTTTCGAACTAAAAGGTTTTGATGGCCAAACACGAATCGCTTCTCGACAAGGTCGTGGTGTGTTCGTCTGTATCAGCCCTTGGAACTTCCCTCTCGCTATCTTCCTTGGCCAAATTACAGCGGCACTAGTCGCAGGTAACACGGTTGTGGCGAAACCTGCTGAACAAACAAGCTTGATTGCAGCTCGCGCCGTTGAACTGATGAACGAAGCGGGTTTCCCTGCTGGCACCATTCAGTTGCTTCCAGGTCGTGGTGCTGAGATCGGCAGTGCGCTAACCAGCCATGATGCGATTGCGGGCGTAGCCTTTACGGGTTCAACCCCAACAGCACAACGCATCAATGTGTCATTGGCAAGCCGTAACGCTAAGCCAGTTCCGTTTATCGCGGAAACCGGTGGCCAAAATGCAATGATCGTCGACAGTACTGCACTGCCTGAACAGGTAGTTCGTGATGTGATTCGTTCAGCATTCGCTTCAGCAGGTCAACGTTGTTCTGCACTACGTGTGCTTTACATCCAAGAAGACATTGCAGACCGCGTGGTTGGATTGATTCACGGTGCAATGGACGAGCTGAGTGTTGGCATTCCACACCTTCATAAAACCGATGTTGGCCCTGTTATCGACCAAAACGCGAAACAGAAGCTAATGGCGCACTTAGAAAACATGACCAATACCCAGAAGAAGGTAGCTCAGCTTTCTCTAGGTACGGATTGTGAACATGGTGATTTTGTTCCACCGAGTGCTTTTGAGATTGATGACATCAGCTGCTTGAAAGAAGAACAGTTTGGCCCAGTGCTACACATTGTTCGCTTCAAAGCGAGTGAGCTAGCGCAAGTGGTAGACCAAATCAACCAAACGGGCTTTGGCTTAACCATGGGTATCCACAGCCGTAACGAGACAACTTACCGTTGGATCGAAAAACACGTTCGTGTGGGTAACTGCTACATCAACCGTGACCAAGTGGGCGCCGTTGTTGGTGTTCAACCATTTGGTGGTCAAGGCTTGTCAGGTACTGGCCCTAAAGCGGGTGGTCCTCACTACCTATACCGCTTTACTGATGTTCATTTCTCTCAATCACAAGACAAGGCATAAGGAGCATTATCATGGTTCATCAAGTGACAGGTTTTTCTGATGCTTTGCTAGCGTGGGAACAATGGAACCTTACCGACTTTGATTACAAGAGTGCTCAGGTACTTGCGCTGAAATCAGAGATCGAAAGTCAATCTGCGCCTTTGGCGACGGTGGCGACTTATCATCTAGAGCAAGCGTCTGCGCTGCTTTCTGAACATCACCTAATGGCAGGTCCTACGGGCGAAACCAATGAGTTGTATGCCGCTGGTCGCGGTGTGGCTTTGGTTATTGTTGATGATTGCGAAGAGAAAGTGCCAGCGCTGCAAACTGCAATGGCTTTGATTACTGCTGCGCTATTGGCAGGTAACAGCGTTCAATTGTGCAGTGATGATGTGCAGTTCAATACCTTAATTGTAGACGCAGCTAAGTCGGCTAACTTGCCAACTAACTTGGTGCAAGTTGCCTCGTATGACGCTGCTCAACAGTTGTTGTCTTGCGATGTACGTAGCGTGGGTTACGTAGGTAACTCGCAAACGGCACAAGCTATCAATTTACAGCTTGCTAAGCGTGACGGTGCAATCGTCGGTTTAGTAGCTGAAACGGATCTGGCGACAATGAATGTTGCCAATGATCCACACCTATCGCTGCGCTTCATTACCGAGCGTACGCGAACTATAAATATAACAGCCGTGGGCGGTAACGCGACCTTGCTCGAACTTGGAAGCGAAGCTCACTAACCTTCAGTAAAATTGGCTCTATAGACCTTTGGTGTTTCCATTTCTGGGTATTCCATTTTTGGTTTCACCACGGTGCTTTGGAGCCTCAATACCTAACTCAATGCACTCGCTTGCCTTTACGGTGAGTGTCTTGCATTGAATTAGGCATGGAAGGCTTTCTACAAAATGAGGACTATCAAATGATAGAAAACAGTTTTGCAATAACGACGACGTTCATTGCGTATCTAATTATGATGCTGGCAATCGGTGTTATTGCTTACAAACGTACATCTAACTCAACTGACTACTTCCTAGGTGGTCGTTCGTTAGGTCCATGGCCTGCTGCACTTTCTGCTGGTGCATCAGACATGAGTGGTTGGTTGCTACTTGGCCTACCAGGTTACGCTTACGCTGCTGGCTTTGAAGCATTCTGGCTTGCTGGTGGCCTGCTTGTTGGTACTTGGGCTAACTGGTTAATCAGTGCTAAGCGTCTGCGTACTTACAGTATTACAACTGAATCACTGACGTTGCCTGAGTTCCTATCTCGTCGCTTCAATGATAACTCTAAGCTGATCCAAACAATTTCTGCTTTCTTTATCCTTTTATTCTTCCTTTTCTACACAAGTTCAGGCTTGGTAGCGGGTGGTAAATTGTTTGAAACGGTATTTGGCCTAGATTACACAACAGCGGTAATTATCGGCACAGTATGTGTGGTTTCGTACACCCTGTTTGGTGGTTTCCTTGCGGTATCTTGGACTGACTTGGTTCAAGGTCTATTGATGTCTGCTGCGCTATTGATTGTACCAATCGCAGCAATGAACGGTGGCCTTGGCCAACTGTCTACTGACCTACACAACATCAACCCAGAGCTACTAACGCTATGGAATGATGCGAAAGGCGAGCCACTTTCTGCTATCGCGATCATCTCGCTAGCGGCATGGGGTCTAGGTTACTTCGGTCAGCCACACATTCTTGCTCGTTTTAAAGCAACACGTACTAATAAAGACCTAACAACAGCGCGTCGCATCGCGGTGGTATGGACTGCACTGTCTATGGTTGGTGCAATGCTGGTTGGTCTTGTTGGTCTAATCTATGTGACGAACTCTGGTGCACCTAAGCTAGACGATGGCGAGAAGATCTTCATGCTTCTTGTAAACGCGATGTTCCACCCAGTAATTGCAGGTATCCTACTGGCTGCAATCCTAGCGGCAATCATGAGTACTGCGGATTCACAACTTCTTGTTTCTTCATCTGCGATGGCAGAAGATCTATACAAGCAAGTACTTAAGAAAGATGCGACGTCTGAAGAGATCGTTCGTGTAGGCCGCTTCGCGGTAATCCTAATCTCTCTAATTGCACTTGTGCTAGCGATGACGCCAGACAGTTCAGTTCTTGGCCTTGTATCTTATGCATGGGCTGGTTTCGGTGCTGCATTTGGTCCAGCTATCGTGTTGAGCCTATACTGGTCTCGTATGAACCGTAACGGCGCTCTAGCGGGTATCGTGGTTGGTGGTGTTACGATTGTACTTTGGAAACAGTTCACGGGCGGTTGGTTCGATGTTTACGAAATCGTACCGGGAATCATCCTATCGACTATCTCTATCGTTATCGTGAGCCTAATCACTGGCGAGCCAGAAGACGAAGTTAAGAAGCAACACGCTGAGTTCGAGAAGAACCTCGTTGAGCTAGACTAATCCCAATGACTATCGGTTAAAAAACAGCCGAATTTACATTGTAAAACTTAGAGTAATAAATAGGGTCACTTTGGTGGCTCTATTTTTTTATGTGAGTACGGCCTTTGTCTTATTTCAAATTAAGTCTATTCGAGGTTTTCTGATGTTGAAATTGGGGTTTACAATGTAAATCGAAAGCGTAGGATCTTGAGCGAGAAATGAAAGATCAATCTTGTTGATCGCGTTTGATGTCAAAAAACAAAATAGAAAAGTGGCTGTTTTTTGAACTTAGCGCTCACTTTTGTCATTAGCTCGGTGAATTGTGGAACCGAATTGGACATGATGTGTCAATTGTCAGTAACCACTAAAGACCTATAGGACAAAGGTATGCCTGATCTCTATTGCAAAGGATGTAAAAAAACAACACTACATAAGTCTATAATGAAACGTTGTGAAACAGAGCCCGAGACAGCCTCTGGCCGTATGATGCAATGGACGTCAAAGCTATTTAGTGGAAATCTGTACTACGATATGGAAACTCAGCACTTCTGCCGCACGTGCAATTGCCGCTGCGAAACCGGAAGTACTGTTCCCCAAGTTGGTTTAGCCTAACCCATAGTGAGTGCTTACTAACTTGATTCAAAAAACCTCCGTGTTAGGAGGTTTTTGCGTTTCTAGGCTGCTTTGAGTGCAAGTTCAGTTTCAATGGCATTGCCATTAATCTTCACATCCCAACCATAGTTTGAGTACTCATTTGCTAGTGCTTGAGCAACATCTTTTGATACCGTTACGTATGTCCATGAACCAATACCGTAAGGTTTATATGCGAGTTCTTGCGTTTTCATAATAGAGTCATCCTTTCTCTTTGATAATTCTATTATTCACTCTGGCCTATATCCTTTCTTTCGTTTCCGGCTCAACTTATTTGTTAATCGGGTCATTTCTATAATAATTTGTTAATAATCAGAGTTTGATTTATAAGCTCCGTTATCTATTTGTAATTATTTATATTTGACGTGAATGCCATGCGTGCATTTAGTTTTTTAAATGTGTGAGCGAGGTTTTCTTCGATTGCTCTAGGTATGGAATATACTGAGCGGAATTTAGAATGTTTAAGGAATGTTATGTCTCAGCATCAACTTGATCGTATCGATAAAGAGATACTACGAATTCTGCATATGAAGGGGCGTTTGCCTGTTGTTGAACTTGCAAAGCAGGTTAACCTCACGACGTCACCTTGCTCTGACAGGCTCAAGCGATTGGAGAAAGAGGGATATATCACAGGCTATCATGCTGAGCTTTGTTCAGAAAAGTTGGGACTCGATGTCCAAGTTTTTATCCATATTCGTCTCGACCAGACTAGCTTTTCTATTTTTGATAAGTTTGCCCAAGCGGTTGAAATGATGCCCGAGGTGGAAGAATGTTATTCATTGTCGGGAGACTTCGATACCATGATCAAGGTTCGAGTGAAAGACATGAAGGCGTACCAAGCGTTTATGGCAACAAAGTTAGGTACCTTGCCAGGTGTGATTCAGACACGCAGTGAGGTCGTGATTGAAGAGCATAAAAAGGGCTTTGGTGTTAACCCTGAATTGTTGGCAACCTTAAAGTAGGGCACCGGTTTTACTTCAAGCGTGTTTGTTTAGATATAAAAAATGGAAGCCAATAAGCTTCCATTTTTGTGGGACGTTAGAGCAAGAGTAATCCGATAAACTTGTCCGGCTTACTTACAGCGTAATTGCCGCAGAGATTAAGCCAATCACACCACCGAATATACCACCCCATACTACTAGCCAGCCAAGGTGTTTTTTGATCATGGTTTGAACCATCTCTTTTACAAGCTTCGGTGTCAGTTCATTCAAGCGCTGATCAATGATCGCCTCAATGTTCTCTTTGATTTCATCCATCATCGCAGGCGATTCTAACTCGTCTTTGATGGCATTTTTTACAGAGTCACTCTTGCTGATTTCAATCACTGACTCTTGCATCTTCTCAACAAACGGCGCTTTCATCGGCTGTAGTGCCTCTGTACCACCAACCATTGCCAACATACCGCCAAACTGTGAGTTCTCGATAACATGCACCAGTGAGTCGAATGCAGGATTAAAGTCGATCTTCTGAATCACAGGCTCTAGATTAAGCGATTTTCCTGTCATCTCGCTGCTTAGGAAGCGGTCGATATTACTTTCAGTAAAGAACTGCTCCATCATCAGTTGTTTGATGGCTGCCTTGAACTCTTCAAAGCGCGCCGGAATAACGCCAGAACCGTATAGGCCGGGTACTTTCTCGAACAACATGTGAATCGCAAGCCAGTTGGTTATGGCACCTGAAAATGCGAATAGGCCTGCGTAAAGCAAGTATTGGTTTGCTGTCGCATAGCCGCCAGCAAGCAGTGCTAACGCGATAACGTTAGTTAAGACACTTTTGTTCATGGTTGATCTCTAGAAATAATACTGCGCGCATTTTAAGAAAAAAACGCCAAGAAAAAAACAAAAGGATCGATGAAGTTTACGTAACAGGTGGGGAAAGGTTGCTGATCTAGGGGCATAAGAAAGGCTAGCCTCCCCCCGAAGTCTAGCCTTATTCCAGAACGCGCAAGCGAGGCGTCTTTGGTGTTAATGTCATTATATAATTACGACATAACATTCTGCCACGTGTAATTTACCACTAATTAACAAATTGTTGTGAATCACGCCGCACTTTTAAAATAGCACAAAAATTAAGCGCTCGTAGCCTGTTCAATATCATCGGCAATGAAGCCACCGGTTTGGTGATTCCACAATTGAGCATAGATGCCATTTTGTGTAATCAGCTCTTGGTGCGTGCCTTCTTCAACGATATTACCTTGGTCAAGTACGATCAAACGGTCCATTGCTGCAATGGTCGATAGTCGGTGTGCAATCGCGATAACCGTTTTACCTTCCATCAACTCAATCAAGCTCTCTTGGATTGCCGCTTCTACCTCAGAATCGAGTGCAGACGTCGCTTCATCCAGAACTAATAGTGGCGCATTTTTCAAAAGAACACGTGAGATAGCCACACGTTGACGCTGACCACCAGAAAGCTTAACGCCTCTTTCACCTACTTGAGCATCGTATCCAATGTTGCCAAATGGGTCGGTTAGGGTTTCGATAAACTCATGTGCGTGCGCCTGTTTAGTGGCTGCGTAAACTTCTTCATCTGATGCTTCAGGTCGACCGTAAAGAATGTTGTCTTTGATCGAGCGGTGCAACAGTGAAGTATCTTGGGTCACCATACCAATGTTGCTGCGCAGCGAGTCTTGCGTGACTGTTGAGATCTCTTGATCGTCAATCAGGATGCGACCGCTTTCTACATCATGGAAACGCAGCAGCAAGTTAACCAAGGTTGATTTACCTGCACCTGAGCGGCCCACTAAGCCCACTTTTTCACCCGGCTTAATGTTGAGATTAAGGTTGTTGATCACGCCCTTGTTCTCACCGTAGTTAAAGCTTACGTTGTCGAAGTTGATGCCGCCTTGTGGAACTTTAAGTGGCTCAGCGTCTTTCTTGTCTTCGATAGCGATTGGCTTAGATAGCGTTTTAATGCCATCAATCACAGTACCTAGGTTTTCAAATAGACCACCGATTTCCCACATGATCCATTTCGACATGCCGTTAATACGCAGAGCCAAGCTCACTGCAATCGCAATTGCACCCACGGTGATTGCGCTATCTAGCCATAGGTAGATAGAGATACCAGCAATGCTGAACACCAATAGATAGTTAGCGAACTCAACACAGATGTTGAAGCCGGTTACCAAGCGCATTTGGCGGTGCACAGTGTCAAGGAAGCCTTCCATGCCTTTTTCGGCGTATTCGGTTTCTCTTTTACTGTGTGAGAACAGTTTCACCGTCGCGATGTTGGTGTAGCTATCGACAATACGACCTGTCATTAACGAACGCGCATCGGCTTGTTCTGATGATACGTCTTTTAGTTTTGGCACGAAGTGCAGCTGGATACCGATATAAACGAACAACCAAATCAGCATTGGAGCCATTAAGCGCCAATCTGATTCTGCAAGCATGAACAGCATTGCCGTGAAGTAAACCGTTACGTAAACAAACACATCAACCATTTTAGTCACGGTTTCACGTACTGCGAGCGATGTTTGCATTACTTTAGTGGCAACACGTCCGGCAAAATCATCTTGATAGAACGACAAGCTCTGCTTCAAAAGATAGCGGTGCGCCAACCAACGAATCGACATTGGGTAGTTGCCCAGCAAGGTTTGGTGAAGCAAGAGCGAGTAAACACTGATCAAGATCGGCATCACGACCAATAACAGAACACCAAGCCCCATTAGTGTGGATTGGTTATCTGCTAAGAAGGTTTCTGGGTTGCTGGTTGATAGCCAATCAACCAGTTGGCCCATGTAACCGAACAACGCGACTTCGATGATCGCGATGGTCATGCTCATTAGGCCGAGCAAGATTAACGGTTTTTCAAAACCTCGAGTGTAATGGCGGCAAAATGCCAGTATTCCAGTAGGAGGTTGTATCGGCTCTCCCTTTGGAAAGGCTTCAGTAAAGCCTTCAAATTTTTTGTACATAGATTTCCCTTTATAACGAATGCATCTGTTAGCAACTGCATCGTCTGTGTAGCTTTGTTTTTATAGGTTCGATTAGAAATTTAACAGTCTTGATTTGAAATTATATAAGCGCCAATTCGTTCTTATAAGCATTAAGCCATTCGATGGATTTTAGTTTAAGCGTTTGGTTGAAAAACTTGGCTCACGAGTTCGTTTAACACTAATACGTTGTTTAAGCGATGTCGCAGGAAAGGTCCAAAGCGTGTCTTTCATGACGCGTATTTTAGATTGAATCGGACAGGAAAAGTTAAGCTTATTTCAAACGTAATTGATTGTTATGCAACGGTGATAATCCTAACGCTAAATGGATTAAATTGTAACCTAAACCCGCAGCAAGCTAGAGAATGAAGTTCGGATATTTATTCAGCAAATTCTGTATCTCATATGCAAACTGTTGGTTCTTTCTGATGTGTCGTTATCTTGCAGTAAAAATTACCGAATAAACTGAGTTTTGCAGGAATTGTTTGGGATAAATATTCAAATCATTATTCTTTTCAGTGAATCTTGTTGTAACAAGTTGTTTACAATTCTGAGGTAAATAAAAGATAGGGACGGTTGAGATGTTAAACCTACACAAAAAATCACTTCACATTACGAATGTTCAAAACGCCAATTGCGTTGTTATGGTGCCGCCAAAAGAATTTAAATTTAATGAAGAAACGGCACAAGATAATGAGTTTCAGAACAGAGTTAATCTGACCGAAGCTGAAGTAAAATTAGAAACCATGGCCGAATTTAAGGCGATGGTCGCTTCGTTGCGTAAAGAAGGTGTGCAAGTTGTAGAGTTTGATTACCCAGAACTTGGTGTGGAAACTCCAGATGCGGTCTTCCCTAATAACTGGTTTAGCACCTGTGGTGACGGAAGCTTATTTACGTTTCCTATGGCGTGTGAAAACCGTCAAAATGAAGTGAAGCCAAATGCGCTTATTGAAGCACTAGAAGCGTCTGGTCGCATTGTTAACCACAGTGAGTCTCTAGAGTCTTACATTGCACAAGGTTCTTATCTAGAGAGCACGGGGGTGATGGTAATCGATCATATCAATAAGACTATCTATGCTGCGCTTTCTCAGCGTTGTGACCGTGAAGTGTTAGAAGACTATGCAAAACGTATTGGCTATTCTCGTGTGGTGTCATTCCAAACTGCATTGCCGTCTGGTCAGCCGATTTACCACACCAATGTGATGATGGCGATTGGTGATAATTTCTGCGTGATCTGTGATGAAGTGATCCCAGAATTTGAACGCCGTTTTGTGGTGAAGTCGCTTGCTAAAGATAAGCAGGTTATCTCTATCTCAATCGATCAGATGAACCGATTCTGTGGCAACATTCTGCAACTGGAAACAGTGAATGGCGACAAGGTGATCGCGATGTCTCAATCGGCTTACGATGCATTCTCTCCAGCTCAGTTAGCTCAGCTTTCGACACATGGAAAGTTACTCCCGTTTAACGTGAAAACGATCGAAGACATCGGCGGTGGTTCGGTGCGATGCATGTTGGGTGAGGTGTTCTTGCCAACGCGAGTTAATCTCCTGTAGCGAGTATTATAGAAAGTAAAGCAAGCGACTGACTTCAGTCATGAATCTATGAATACCACTCTCATCGCAGAGTGGTATTTTTGTTTTGGTCTATCTTTGTATCGGTCTACCAGAAGTAAGAAAGCAGTAATAAGAGAACCAGATCTAGATACAGTAGCTAACGCGCACAAAAGTTAGCGGAAAACAGCTAACGCAAAAGCTATGAAGCGTTCTTGAAAGCTCTGTGCTCGATAAATTGAGCAGATAGCGCAACCACTTCTTTAGAGTACACAAGCGCGGTGTGATTGAGCTTGAGGGAGCAGGTGTCTGTTGCGCCTCTTAGGTTGGCGTCTTCGAGTGTGACCGTGCCATCTCCTGGGTTTCTTCCCAATACAATACGTCCAACACCAGCGTCGTAGGTGCCCGTAATTACGCCAATTGGGACATCAATGTCGTAGTCACCTAAGCCATCACTTAAGATCATTTTGCTCGAACCAAATATAAAGCCAAGACCGTGGTTAGACAATGTTTTAGCGATAGTCGCGCCATTATGTGGCGTGCCAGCGGTAATAATGCAGGTGTCTGCAAAGTTGGGTTGGTAAAACTTAAAGTAGTGACGAATGAGCAAGCCACCCAGTGAGTGACCAAAGAAATAGACTTCATCGTATTCATTAAAACGCGCATTAATAAAACGATTGAGGCGCTTAGCAGCTGAAGGGAAACGCAGCGAGTTGTAGGCAAATTTGTGCGTTGTAAAGCCACGTTTTTTGAAATTTCTATCCAGATACTGCATGATCAACGCAGGCATATATAGACCATGAATTAAAACTATATGTTTGTTTTTATTATTCATTTTTGTCCTCCGTCTTATGGTGTATCCAGTATATTTAGTCGCAAATCTAAACTCAATAAAACTTGCTGCTAATGGGACACAAAAGACAGAGCGTTCGTTAATCCGATCGCACTCCACCATACACATCAATGGTTAAGCCACCTTCTTTGGCGTAGGTATTCGGTGTTAATCCGATGGTTTTCTTAAGGTAGCGAATCAGGTGTGGCTGATCGCTAAATCCAAATTGGTAGGCGACGTCTATCCAATCAATGTCATTAAAATCTCGTTTGTATAAGTATTCGAGCATCGCCTCGAGTTTGTTCATTGATTGGCACTGTTTCAATGTCAGTCCTGTCACCTTGTTAAAGCTTCTTTCTAAGGTGCGTTGCGAGCAAAACAGTTTGTCGCCGAGCTCTGCAATCGGTGTTGTACCAAGCACTTCTAACACCTTGCGGGTGAGTTCGCTGTGTCTGTCGGTTTTACCTGTCGATAGCCAAGGCAGCAGCAATTTATCCAACTGCTGACAACAAGCTTCAAAGTCGGTTTGAGCGAGCTTGATCAGCGACATTGCTTCGGCATTAGGATTACCTAACAAATTCGCGAGATCGATAGGGTTAACACTGTCTAGGCTGGGGTGCGGACAGTCTGGAATATTTAACGAGTACAGGGCGCCGACATGGAACTTGATACCCAAATGAATAAACGGCTTTGAATGATCCAGTTCAATCGCTTTATGGTGTGGCAGCAGCAAATGGCTGCCAATTCCTTGATCGACTTGTTGCTCAATCGTGTAGTGATATGTCTGCTCGCTTGGCGATAAGATCATGTGTGCCGATGGATCGGGATTGAGTATCGGAAATTGATGAGTTTGAGCGTCGGGCGTCTTTTCAATCAGCCAGTAGCAATCAATGAACTGAGCAACTACAGGGGACTTTGGAGACTGTAACCAATTGATCATTAGACCTTCTATTTCAGATGATTGTCACCTCCAACTATATGTGGATATCGTTGGAGGTGACAGTTTTTATCAGTATCAATTGTTAGAACTTAGTCTTGATGTTTGTTAATCCGAATCAAGGCTAATCAGTTTCCTTTAATTCGCTAAAATCAAACTGCAAGATACGATGCTTTGATGATAACCCAGCGCGTGTGATGGCCTTTTTTGCGCCAATATTACTGCTTTCTGTAGAACACATCGCTTCTAAACCTTGGCTGTTGGCGTGCTGTGTTAGAAAGTTCAGCACACGTGTTGCTAAGCCTTTTCCACGCTCTGCTTGCGCGACAATCATCCCCAAGTCTGCAAACTGCGTTTGGTGCTCATCGAACTTGCGGCACTCTCCCGTTGCAAGAACGCTTTCACTTTCCCAGTAGCCCCACAGCTCTTGGCGGGCAATCAAATTACCGTAGTAACCTGTGAGCCACTCTTTTGGCGCGCCAATCGCAGATGAAGCAAATTCCACTAGCTTATCAAGCTGCTCTTCCGTCGCGAGAGTCATCTCGATGTCTTCAATGCGATTCGAATTACGACTAGAGTTTGTTTCTTGGTCTTGGCGATACATCAACGAGTTCACCTTAAATGAACAGGTGTTATCCATGCATAATGACAAGTATTGTGGTTCTGCCGTGCTCACGAATGCGCCTTTAACATCACCAATCACAGAGCTGTTGTTTTCGATGATTAAGATGAACAAGTCGGCAATGTTCGCGCTTGCGGTTGGTGCTAGGAAGAACTGAAGTAAGTAGCCTTCACCATTCAACACGCAGTAACCCACAAGCTTGTCATTTTCGTAGAAACCGTAATGGTCAGACATTGGCACAAAACCGAAGTGCCACATGTCATCAAGTGGTGCTGTTGAATCAGCAAAGTAAGCCGTTTTTAGTTCGCTTAAATCGCTCAGTGTTGTGATTTTTTTGATGTCTAACATCGCTTGAATTCCTGTTGTTTCGATTCGGTAGAGTGCGTGGTAGACATCGTACTTTTACTGGATGTGCCACGTTTCAATGACAGCAAGTGTAGGCGAGTAGCTGAGAGAGGTATTGAACAAAAACGACAGTTTTGAAAGGTGTGTGGTTAATAACAGAAGAACTGATGTTAATTGAAAGAGGGCAAGATATTTTGCCCTCTGCTGAACTTATTGATGGGGAAGTTGAATAGAGCGCATTACTTTTCTGAGTTTTCAGCTTTGATGAGTTTTGTATCGACAGCTTCACTCTTTAACTCAGGCTCAACTAATATCTTTATCACGCCTTTTTGTAGGATCAGGTTATTAGGGTAGGTGATGATGTTGCCTGAACTGTGTCGGAGAATAACGTGGAACATGGTGATATCGATGATCACGCCACTGATGTCTTCGTCTTTCTCCGCGACTTTTACTCTGTCGCCTATACGATAAGGGAACACGAAAAATATTAGTACGCTGGCTGTGAGGTTACTTAGAATCGACCACTGTGCAAACAAAGCGACGCCAAGAACCGCAAATATAGATGATAAAAACAGAGATATATCGCCAAAGCCTAAATTAAGCACAATAGTAAAAACGGCGATGAAGAGTAGAAACAGACTGATATTGAAACACTTAATCACGAACTGCTTTCGCTTTAATTCGACGCGCTTATTTTCCGCTAATGTTTCTATCCAGTTCTTACCTAAGCGTTTGATTACCCAATACCCAAAGATAAGCAGTAAACCTAAACTAACTTGCTTAAGCCACATATTTGATTGTAAAAACTCAACCATTAAATAAACCTCAATTTTTTCAAAATAATGACCTCTGCCGCTACGACCACGAGTAGCCCAACGCAAAATAGTGGGAATGCTATCGGGTTGTCTGTTCCGGGTATCCCAGCAATATTGACGCCCAGTAAACCAGTGAAAAACCCAGCAGGGAGGAAAATACCCGCAATGATAGAAAATAGGTACGTATTTCTATTCATTTTTTCAGCTTGTTGCTGACTTAGGCTCGCTAAAAATACATTAATTTGTTCGATGTAAAACTCAACAGACTCATTAATTCTCAGGATGGTATCAAGGCTGTTCTTTATATGACTGTTGTGCTTACTCAATGGTGCAGGAAGGTCACTCATTAAATCCTCAAAAACGTATTTCTGTGGCTTCAAATAGCGCCTTAGTCTAAGCAGCCTTGAATGCAGAGCATTGATGGATCTTATATCGATGCTGGATTTAGATTCTAACTCGTCAATCAATAGTTCAACTGGTGCTAGGAAGGTTGAAATGCTGTGGTTGATTCCACGTATCATGCCTAGCAATACATCTGTTAATGACGTTGGACCTTGGTTCTGTTTGAGATCGGATATCAGATTACTGACCGCTTTCGAAGGGACTTTGCGTGTCGATATTAAAGTGCCTTTGTACCATAAGATGCGTAGGCTAAGCATGTCGTCAGGGTTAGCACCTTCGTTTAGATTAATGCCTCGCAGAATCATCAAAAAACAGTCGTGGCCAAACTGTTCGAACCGAGGGCGGGTGTCGTCGGTGAGTAATGAATCGATGATGGCATTTGGAAGCGTATTACTGTGGAGCCACTCTCTCAACCCTTCTGCATCTCTTTGGCAGTGATACCATGTCGATTGTTCAAATGGCGCTGGGCTGGTGGTGTGTTCATGTGCCACACCCTCAGAAAATTGCCAGCTTGAAATTATGAAAGCGTCCATTCGTTGTCCTTAATGATATGACGTAACCATCGAGATTAGAGCACTATAAAGGTGCTATGTAGAGCCCTGTTTTTTAGGGAGCGAGAGCCGAGATAACGAGTACTGAAAAACGTTTGGTAGAGAAGTTATCCTAATGAGTGCTTCGGGCTCTCTAATAAATGTAGCTTATTGTTTAGAGGTTATAAATTAGCACTCTGGTGTCACGTTAGCGATGGATAAAAAAAGAAAAGACCGAGGCCTTTTCTTCTTTAGAGGGATATAGAGATGAGCATATTTAGGCAAGTCGTATTTTCCGACTACTCACTTAAGTAAGATCATTATCGACACGGAGCGAAGATATCTTGGTTCTCTCGGTATTCTTTGGTTTGCACATCCATCAGGCCGAGTAAAGAGTCGAACAAGTTATCGTGAGAGAAGCTCTGCTCCTTTCCAGCTTTACGCAAACACGTTTCGCTGATCCCTTTCTCGGCCGCGAAGCCATCCGACATCCACATGATCATAGGAACGTGGGTTTGTTCTTTCGGCGCGAATGAATAAGGCATGCCATGAAGGTAAACACCATTTTCGCCTAGAGACTCTCCGTGATCCGATATATACATCAGCGCGACATTGTACTTATCGGTGAGTTTCTCTAGCTTCTGAATAGCCTGTGATAGAAAGAAATCTGTGTACAAGATGGTGTTGTCGTAGGTGTTGACCACTTGCTCTTTGGTACAGTTTTCGATATCAGAACGTGGGCAGTCTGGAACAAACTTTTTATGATCTTCCGGGTATCGCTCAAAGTAAGTTGGGCCGTGAGATCCGGAGATATGATAGAAAATGATGCTATCTTGCTCAAGTTCTTGAGTATCTTGTTCGAAATTCTCTAGCATGGCTGTGTCGTAGCACACATCCTTATTACACAGCGGATCGCTGTCTTTGGCGACGAGAGTCATCTCTTTGATTCGGTGTGCGACCGCCTTGTCTCCACCATCGTGCTCTCTCCAAATTGAGTGAATGCCCGCGCGGTTCATGATGTCGACCACGTTATCTTGGTTGTAGGCCTTATCGCGATCGTAATTGCTACGGTTCATATTAGAAAACATGCACGGCACAGAAACCGCAGTGGCTGTTCCGCATGACTGAACATCAGAGAAAAAGATCGGATTATAGGGTTTGGTATGAGCATTGGTTTCTTTCTCATAGCCATAATATTGGTAGTTATATACACGTGCTGTTTCACCAAGAACAAACACCAATAAGGTTGGTTTTTCAGCTTGTTTAGCTTCTGGTTTTAGCTGCGCATCTAAGCCGATTTCTTGGTAAGGAATCGCTTCTTTGATGTAAGTATTGTTGATGTATTTTGCGGTTGAAGCGACGTATTCGGTCGGAATGATCATCTTTTTAAGATGAGAGTTATTACGACCAATCGATGCGTAATCTTTGTAAAAAAGTCCAGCAATAATCGCTATGACAATCAACGAAGAGAGCAATCCAATCGCTTTCCAAATAGCAAAACCTTTCCAAGATTCTCTTTCAAGGTCCGTAAATAAAAGCAGCAGTGACGGGACTCCTCCCATCAGAACAAACCATAAAATAGAATAGCTGCTTAGGTAGCTAGCGGCTTCTCCGCTGTTGGTTTCGAAGACGTTTTCTATCATTCCATAGTCTACAAAAATGCCGTAGTTGAACATGCTGTAGCTGACTAAAGAGGAAGTAAGTAGTAACAAGATAAAAAAAGCTTTGGCGAATATCGGCCAGTTGAATACTTGAAAGATAAAGTTGAATGCAGCGAGAAAGAAAAATGGGATCGAGATGATAAACCCAATGCTTTCGGCTTGTGAGGCACTAAGAATATTGAACAGTTCGCGTGAGATAGGCAAGTTAATGACAAGCAGGTAATACACTGCCAAAACGAAAGGGAGTTTGTTTATCGACATGTTTAAGCGTGGTAGATTCATAGGTATTGTCTTCCTGTGTCACTTATCCCTTTATTTTAGTCTCGCTACCAAGAAAGCTCTAATATCAATGCATAAATCTCAATTAGGCGGTGATGAGCGATAAACTGGTTAAAGTGAAATGACGCGATAAGGCGTGTAGAAACAAAAAATTCACTTTACTGAGTGACCTTCATGACAAGGTGGAACAGCAAAGTGAATTAGTATGTTCAGCTTATTCTATGTGGTTCAATCACATTAGAAGTTGTATGAACCACCGAAGCTAATGCTGCTGAATGCTAGTGTCTTATCGTCTTTGTACGTACCGTAGTCGTTTTCCACGCTTACTGCGTCTGCTTGTGAAATTAGACGTAGTGTTAGATGCTCGATTGGCGTGTATTCGACACCAACACCAAAGTGGAAACCAGTACCGCTATCATCATCGTAACCAGCGCTCTTGTTTGCGTTCAGGTCAACAGAGCTTAAACCAGCCAATACGAATGGGCGGATTGTGTTGTCGAATGTGTAACCAAGATTTGCTGACAAGGAAACAGACGTCGGAGACAGTTTTGCAGCACCCTTTTTGTAGTCTGCATAATCGTTGTAGCCAAGTTCAACACCTACGATGCGGTTGAATTGGTAGCCGCCGTATAGGTTGTAGCCCATGCCATCTGAATCTAAGCTACCTTGACCATCTGTATCAGAATCTTGGTAGACACTAAGTCCGCCACCAATGTACGCACCGCCGTCAGTACCTGCTGCTAAAGCTGGAAGAGAAACTGCGCTGATTAAACCCAGTGCTAATGCTGATTTTGTTATCTTGTTCATCTTTGTTACTCACTCTGTCATGTCTTCAAATGTGATTGTCGGTTACTGTCGATTTTTATTAGTTGTTGGCTCGTCGCCTCTCGACCGTTGTGACAATTATCCCTGAGTCTTTTGCTCATTACTGTATGGCTTTGTAAGCTGAATCGTTACATAGATACAAAAATTCACTTTACTGTGCTGCCTTATCAACGAGCAGAGTAGCAAAGTGAATTTGAGCTACTTACTTACGACGTAGTCGTTTGGGGTGAATATTAGAAGTCGTATGAACCACCGAAGCTCACACTGTTGAACGCTAGAGTGTGGTCGTCAGTTTTGAATGAACTATTATTTCCAATGTAGTAATCATCTACACTAACCGCATCAGCTTGCGAAATTAGGCGAAGTGTTAAGTGCTCAACTGGTGTGTATTCAACACCAACACCAAAGTGGAAGCCGGTGCCGCTATCATCATTGTATCCAGCGCCGCTGTTTGCATTGAGGTCTACGGAACTCAAACCAGCAAGTACAAATGGACGAATGGTGTTGTCGAACGTATAACCGACATTTGCTGATACAGAGATAGACGTTGGTGAAAGTTTGTCTGTGCTGTTCTTGTAGTCTGCATAGTCGTTGTAGCCAAGTTCTACGCCAACGATACGGTTGAATTGGTAACCGCCGTATAGGTTGTAGCCCATGCCGTCTGAATCCAGACTTGGCGCGCCATCTGTATCCGAACCTTGATAGACACTAAGTCCGCCACCTACGTATGCGCCACCATCGATACCTGCTGCAAAAGTTGGAAGTGAAACTAAACCGATTAAGCCGAGTGCTAATGCTGATTTTTTCATGATAATACCTTGTTTACTCATCCTGTGATGCAAGTCACGGTATCGCTGATGATTGATTTATAAAACCCTCACAAATGAAACCTATTTTTTCATTGATAACGTGATTACCTGCGCCCCTTGATTTATCAAGAGCTAACGAAATATTTGTTGGTTATATTGTTTATAAATAAAATTCATATATTGACAAATGGTTAAATTTGCTAAATAAAACGATGTTTTTTAAACTTGTAGATAAGGCTATTTTTTCTAACTGTTTGAAAAATAGTGCATAACTAATTGCTCATTTGTTTTATTGTAGTATTTATTTTGGTGTTTATTGAGAGCAGATCAGTACGCTGTTTTTAGTGATAACAAGGGGAGTTGGATGTTAAACAGAGTAAACACAGGTTTGGTGGTTGTGGACGTACAAGGCAAGCTAGCACGCCTTGTTGATGACAGCGATACGCTGATCTCTAACTGTGGAAAGTTGATTAAGGGTGCGCAGGTTTTGGGGCTGCCTATTGTTAGCTTGGAGCAGAATCCAGAGAAGTTAGGTGCTACGGTCGACGAGCTGAATGACCTGCTGAGTGATGCTAAGCCGATACCAAAATTTACTTTCAATGCGTGTAACGAGCCTAAGTTTGTTGAGGCAGTGCAAGCCAAAGATGTGGATACGTGGTTGGTGTGTGGCATTGAGGCTCATATTTGTGTCTATCAAACCGCAAAGGGGTTGTTGGACCTTGGGTACAAGGTTCAGGTGGTTAGTGACTGTATTAGCTCGCGAACGGCACTTAATAAGAAACTGGCAATCCGTCGACTAACGGATGCTGGTGTCCAAATCACAGGATTGGAAATGAGCTTATACGAGCTAGTAAAAGATTGCCGCGCACCAGAATTTAAGCCCATTCTATCCTTGATTCGTTAATCACCGAGAGGCTGTCGGTCGCCACCGCCTCGGTAGGAATCGAGCGCAACCTTCAAGCGACGCAGTTTGTCGCGCGAACGGTTTTTATGATTGACTGCCATGCCCATAGAAAGCACATCCACTAACGCCAACATAGCGTAGCGAGAAGCCGATGGTTTGTAGATGAAGTCGGTTTCCATATGCTTGATTGGCAACAAGATATCCGCAATCTTTGCCAGCGGTGTGTCTTGTGGAGTAATCGCGATGATCTTAAGTCCATACTGCTTGGCCAGCTCTGCCGTTTCAGTGATCACTGGTGTAAAACCAGTCGCGGAAATCATCACCATCACGTCATTGGCATCGGCCGTGGCAGCAACCATACGTGACATTAAGCCATCGTTGTACGACACCACTGGGTAGCCTAAACGAAACAGTCGATGTTGCAGCTCTTGAGAAGCTATGGTTGAACCACCACCCATACCAATAGCAATGATCTGTCTGGCGTTATGCAGCCAGCTGACTGCGGTTTCAACGTCTTGCTCTTTGAACAGAGTGCGGTTGATGTCTAGGCTCTGCTTGATCGATTCGTAGATACCTTGATAGCCCGTTTGGTTTACCGGTTCAAGAATAAAGCGCTGGCCGACGGTTAGGGTTTGAGCAAGCTTGATTTTCATATCACGCACGTTGTTACAGCCGATCGCCTTAGCAAAACGGGTTATCGTGGCTTCACTGACTTGAGCACCTTCAGCAAGCTCTGTGATACTGGCATTGGCTGCAAAATCAATGTCGTCCATGATCAGCTTGGCGACTTTTTTCTCTGCATCACGAAGAGCGGGAAAACGCTCGGTTATCTGTGAAATGATATCTACTTCTAAACTCAAGAATCCTGATCCTTTGTTGATGGGGCTAAGCCTTAGCCCCGTTAGTATATCTTATTGCTTCGCTGATTCTAGCTTATTGAAAAATCGAACTAGAAGCAGGTTTCTACCCAGTGGCTGACCTGATGATCGTCATCGCTGATGGCAATGTAGCGCCATTTGTCGAAGGTTAAACATGGGTGTGAGGTTGAAAACGCAATCATGTCGCCCACTTCAATCTCAGCAGAACCGTCCGTTTCCACAAAGGTGTGCTGATCCATTACCGCGGTAGCAGTTAAGCCTTTCACTGAGATAGCTTCGCCATTGCGATAGCCGCGCTCGGCAATAGGTAAACCCGCATCGAAGGCCACATCACGCTTACCTAGCCCGATCACCAGTTTGGTTGGCTCGGGACGAGAGATAACATACGCCCACACCTCAAGTGCCGACTCTAAATCACCACCCAATTCACACGCGTAACCTTGGTTTACTTGCGCACGTTGC
The DNA here is from genome assembly GCF_024347415.1 of Vibrio crassostreae. Classification (NCBI taxonomy): domain Bacteria; kingdom Pseudomonadati; phylum Pseudomonadota; class Gammaproteobacteria; order Vibrionales; family Vibrionaceae; genus Vibrio; species Vibrio crassostreae. The sequence goes on along the minus strand of NZ_AP025477.1, from coordinate 1,560,203 downwards.
AACACCTTGCTTTGTGCATCGAGGTAGATCCCAGTATCGTGAATGGCATAACAACCTGGGCGGATAATCGCTAAGTAATCAGTTAGGTTCGCCAAACATTCTGCCACCACGTCATACCAAGCTGAACCAGCGCCAGTGATGATAGGTTGACCGGTAATTAAGCCGTCTGATGCGAGGCTTTCGACCGAAGTGAGCGCTTGGTTTAAGAAGGTACGAATGTCTTGCTCGGCATTGTCGCCATGAATCACACCCTCGTATACCTCAATACCCGCTAGCGAAAGCGCAGGCGAATCTTGGATAGTTTGCGCCAGCTCTAGAACCTCTTGAGGTGAACGACAACCACAACGCCCACCCGGAACACCAAACTCGATTAGCACTTTTAGCGTCTGCTTTTTGTTGGCGAAATATTGGTTGAGTTGCTGCACGTTGACTGACGAATCCACACAGCAATAGAAATCAACCTCGAACTTATTAATAAGCTGTTCGATGATCGCCATATTGGTTTTTCCTACCAATTGGTTAGCCATGATGATTCTTTTTGCGCCTGCCATTGCTGCAATTTCTGCTTGTGCAGGTGTCGCAACCGTAATTCCCCAAGCGCCATTTTCTAGCTGTTGACGGAAGAAGTCAGGTGTCATCGATGTTTTGCCGTGTGGCGACAATTTAACCTGGTGATGATCGGCGAATGATTGCATCCAATTCAGGTTATTGGTCAACGCTGATTGTTTGATAATTGCTACCGGAAGCGAAATGTCTTCATCAACCAATCGATAAATACCGTTCTCAGATTGTGATATTGCTCTCCCTTTTTGGCCTTTTTCAGTCAAGATGAAACTATCTTTTTGATACTTTATAACATCTTTTTGTGCAGGGTTATGTTTCATTGCTGATTCCTAACATGATTTAAGTGGTTGTTATTTAATGTTTAAATATATCTGTAATGTGTTTTGTGATAGAAACTATCACACAAATTAAAATATTATGTGTGTTTTGTCACTGAAAATAATCGGCTGGATTTCTAATATAGCTCCATCAACAAAGTGGATTGAGAGAGTGAGAAATGTTGTTCGATACGATAATTAAAAATGTAGAGGTGTTTGATGGCACCGGCGAACAATCGTTTTGTGCAGATGTAGCAATCCGAGATGGAAAAATCGCCGAAATTGGCAAAATCGATCATGAAGATTGTAGCCAGTTAGTTGAGGGAGCAGGCTTAGCATTGGCTCCTGGTTTTATCGATGTACACACACATGACGATACCAATGTAATTCGTTACCCAGACTGCCTGCCTAAGATCAGCCAAGGTGTCACAACCGTGATTGTTGGTAACTGTGGTATCAGCGCATCACCAACCGTTTTGGCTGGCGATCCACCAGACCCAATGAATCTTTTAGGCGCACAAGCTGACTTTAAATACCCAACTTTCGCCGCGTATGCACAAGCGGTAGAGCAAGCTCAACCCGCAGTAAACGTTGCAGCGTTAGTTGGCCATACGACATTGCGTAACCAAGTGATGGACGACCTGCAGCGCACTGCAAGCGAAGACGAAATCGCAGCGATGCAAACCAACCTTGATTTGGCGATGGCGCAAGGCGCATTAGGTTTGAGCTCGGGTTTGGCTTACGCCAGCGCTAAACAAGCGAATGCCAACGAAGTGATGCAGTTAGCGAAAGTGCTTTCTAGTCACGGCGGCATCTATACCACGCATATGCGTACCGAATTTGAAGAGATCTTAAGCGCGATGGAAGAGGCGTTTGAGACAGGACAATACGCGAAAGTGCCGGTTGTTATCTCTCACCTTAAATGTGCAGGTGCGGGCAACTGGGGCAGAACTGTTGAAGTTCTTGATTTGATGGACAAGGTTTCTGAGCACCAAGATGTGTCTTGTGACTGCTACCCATACTCAGCGAGCTCTTCGACATTAGATCTGAAACAGGTGACAGACGATTTCGATATCTTCATCACTTGGTCTAAAGCAAAGCCAGAACATGCAGGCAAAACGCTTAAGCAGATTGCTGATGAGATGAACCTACCGTTGATGGACGCAGCAAAAGCGCTTCAACCAGCAGGTGCGGTTTACCACTGTATGGATGAGAACGACGTAAAGCGCGTATTGAAATACAAGCTGACCATGGTTGGTTCTGATGGTTTACCTAATGACCCGCATCCACATCCAAGATTGTGGGGTACCTTCCCGAAAGTCTTAGGTCATTACTGCCGAGATGAAAAACTGTTCGCGCTACCAGAAGCGATTCACAAAATGACCGGAATGTCTGCGAAGCGCTATAACCTCGCGGGAAGAGGTGAGATTCGCCAAGACGCATTTGCCGATTTAGTTTTATTTGATCCAAAGAGTATTAAAGACACAGCAACATTTGAAAACCCTATTTCAGTTGCTGAGGGAATCGAAAGTGTATTTGTAAATGGTGAGTTAACTTACCAAAAAGGAAAAGTGAAAAATAATCGTTCAGGCGTTTTTATTTACCGTAATTAGAATTTAATTATTTTATTAAATAGACTGTAATAAGAAAACGACGAATTAATTTAAATATATTGGAATAGAACCAATATTATCTATAAAGAAGTGGAGTTAAAAAATGACTATTAAACGTTACGGTGTTGAAGGCGGTACAGGTACAGGCGGACAACATTTACCATTTGCACGCGCAACTGAAGCGGGTGGTTTCCTGTACGTTTCTGGCCAGACACCGATGACAGATGGTGAAGTGGTAGAGGGTGGAATTGTTGACCAGTCTCGTCTAGCGATCCAAAACTGTGTCGATATCATGACTGAAGCGGGCTACGGCCTAGAAGACGTAATGCACGTAAAGGTTGTGCTAACGGATTCTCGTTACTTCCAATCTTTTAATAAGGTATTCAAAGAGTTCTTCGGTGCTAACCCTCCGGCTCGTATCTGCATGGTTTGCGACCTAGTTGTAGACGTGAAGGTTGAAGTAGATGTGACTTGCTACCGCGCTGATCGCGTTTAGTAATAACCTAATCACAATTACCTACTTAGAGAGTATTAGGGGTTAGTCATCCCTGTTATTATCCTTTAATACTCTCACCCTACATTTATAAAAATTACTTTAATTAAAATAGATAAAATCAATAAAGTAATTATATGAAATATAAAAATGAATGAATCATAAATAAAGTTCAAGAATGAACTCAATATTTCACTGAGAGGTGTCAAATGAACAGCACACTTTTTCTTACAGGCTTCGGCGTGTACGTATGTTTTTTAATTTGGTTAGGCTGGTTTGTCTCGCGTAATCAAAAATCTGGCGAAGATTTCTTATTAGGCGGCCGTGGCCTGCCATTATTCTTAGTACTTGGTACCACAGTTGCGACTATGGTCGGCACGGGTTCAAGTATGGGCGCGGTTGGCTTCGGCTACGCAAATGGCTGGGCAGGTGCACTGTACGGAATTGGCGGTGCTGTAGGCATCCTATTGCTTGCACTTTGGTTTGCTCCGGTTCGTAAACTGAACTTCATGACCATGAGTGAAGAGCTGGCTTACTACGTAGGCGCTAACCGAATCGTGAAAAACGTGGTTGGCCTACTTATCTTTGTCGCGTCAATCGGTTGGTTAGGTGCGCACATTCTAGGTGGTGGCATGTACCTAGCGTGGATTGCAGACATCGACCTTAACCTTGCGAAAATCATTATTGCAGCGGCATTCACTATCTATGTTGTTATCGGTGGCTACACAGCAGTTGTATGGACCGATACGATTCAAGCAATCATCCTTTTTGCTGGCTTCATCCTAATGGCGGTAATGTCTGTTGATCACATTGGTGGCATGGACAACCTTTACGCTGCGATGGACCCTGCTGCTACAAGCTTTTTAGCAATCGATAAACTGGGCATTCTGCCTGCTGTTTCTCTGGCTGTGGTTATCGGTGTGGGTGTACTTGCAACACCTTCATTCCGTCAGCGTATCTACTCTGGTAAAGATGTTTCAACTATCCGTCGCTCGTTCGTTGCTTCTGGTGTGTTGTATCTTTTCTTCTCTATCATTCCAGCAATCATTGGTATGGCTGCACACGCAATCGACCCATCATTGGATAACCCGAACTACTCGTTCCCTTACGTAGCTGCAACGGTTCTTCCTGTTGGCGTAGGCATGATTGTTCTTATCGCAGGTCTATCTGCAACTATGTCGAGCGCAAGCTCAGATGCGATTGCCGGTGTATCTATCTTACTGCGTGACGTGTACGTGATGTTCACAGGCCGCGTACCAAACAAAGAATCAATGTTGAACTACTCTCGTCTAGCTTTGGTTGTGGTGATTGGCTTCGCACTGCTGTTCGCACTGACGTCAAACGACATCATTGGCTACATCACTAAGATGATTTCAACGGTTATGTCGGGCATGTTTGTGTGCGGTATGTTGGGTAAATTCTGGAAACGCTACAACTGGCAAGGTGCGCTTGCAACGCTAGCGGGTGCTTCTGTAGCTTCATTCGTAGTAATGCTAAACGCTGACTACACCGCCTTCTGGGGTAACCCTGTGATTCCTTCATGTCTGTTTGCTCTAACGGCAGGTGTGGTTGTGAGCCTCGTGACTCCGGCTAACCAAGTAACACCTGAAATGGCAAAAGCGATTCTTGATGACGAGCGTGCTCTGATGGAGATGGAAATGTCTGAGACTGGCGTACTTGAAGAAGAAGCGGCACCTCAACGTCCTGCAAATCAAACAAGCTAAACCTAGTCTCCACAACTGGTTTGCTTAATTCAGGCCCTGCTTAGTGGCAGGGCCTTTTCCCCCCATGTATCTCTCTATTTTAGGATCGGCTATGCCTGCATCTTCTCATTTCAATATTGCTTTCTTTGGCGAATGTATGGTCGAAATCAGCGGCTCTCCATTAACCAAAAAGTTTGGCGGTGATACACTTAATACCGCACTTTACCTTTCTCGCTTAACTCAACATCAAAACATCTCTGTGCACTATGCGACAGGGCTTGGCAGTGATGAGCTGTCTCAAAATATGATTGATAGCTGGCAGCTAGAAGGCATTCAAACCAATTTCGTCGAACGCATTGCGAACAAGCTTCCTGGACTCTACATGGTTGAAACCGACGAGACAGGCGAGCGACACTTTCATTACTGGCGCAACGACGCGGCAGTCAAATCTTACTTTCAATCTAGTGAGCTGAATAAGCTTGAAATCGCCCTGACCGAGAAACAAGTCGATGCGGTTTACATTAGCGGTATCAGTATCGCGATTTTAGATGACGCCTCTCGTGAGCGCCTGTTGAAAGCCATTGGCGTGTTCTCAAATCAAGGCGGCAAGCTGATTTTTGATAACAACTATCGCCCGCAACTTTGGGCGACTGAACAAGCTCAGCATTGGTACGCCAAGTTACTACCATTGGTCGACATTGCACTGATTACCGAAGACGACGACCTGCTGGTTTGGGGCAATGGCGAGAGCGTTCAACAACGCTGCCTTCGCTTAGGCTGCCAAGAGATCGTCATCAAACGTGGCTGTGAGCCATGCAAAATCGTTCAGGTAGAAAGCGGCAAGGTAGTAGAAAGCTACGTATCAGCGACAGCTGTTGCGAACGTGGTTGACACTTGCGCGGCGGGTGACTCCTTTGCCGCGGGTTATCTGGCGGCGCGCCTTACAGGTGAGAGCACCACCGATGCAGCTGAACTAGGTCACCAACTGGCTTCTACCGTTATTCAATACTCTGGCGCGATCATCCCCGTGAGCGCTATGAATCACTTAATTAAAAAATAGAAAAACAAAGCGAATTTATTATGTCTCAAGAAATGATCAACACACTTAAGCAGTTCAAAGTTATCCCTGTTATCCAAATCAACAAGGTGGAACATGCGATTCCACTAGCAAAAGTGTTAGTAGAAAACGGCCTGCCAGTAGCAGAAGTGACGTTCCGTACCGAAGCAGCAGCGGATTCGATTCGTGCGATGCGTGATGCCTACCCAGAGATGTGTATCGGTGCTGGTACAGTATTAACGCCAGCGCAGATCGACCTTGCGAAAGAGGCGGGCAGCGAATTCATCGTAGCACCGGGCTTGAATCCAAACACAGTAAAACGTTGCCAAGAGATCGGTATGCCAATCGTTCCTGGCGTAAACAACCCAAGCCAAGTAGAGCAAGCGTTGGAGCTAGGTCTTAACTTCTTGAAGTTCTTCCCTGCTGAAGCGTCTGGTGGCATCAATATGGTGAAATCTTTGCTAGCGCCTTACGTTGATGTGTCGCTAATGCCTACAGGTGGTATTAGTAAACACAACGTCAATGAATACTTAGCGGTGGATCGCGTGGTGTGTTGTGGTGGCACGTGGATGGTTTCTCCGAAGATGATTGAGAACGAGCAGTGGGATGAGATCGCGGTGTTGGTTCGTGAAGCGGTTGAGTTGGTTAGCTAGTCATCAGATTGTGAGCTCATTCGTTTTTAACAAGCGATAGGCTTTGAGCTCACGATAAACAACAGCAGTGGCTGATGGTTCTGTTTTGTGAATTGCCTCCGATAAACAAAACAGAACCCCCGTTATATAGGAAAACTAATAATGAAAAAAACTATATTGTCTCTATTGATTTCAGGTTCAGTAGTGTCCCCAATGGCGTTAGCAATGGCTCCGAATACCGATCTAAATTTAATGCCGTATCCACAGACAGTCGAGCTGCAAGCCGGGCAAGTTACGGTCGACGGTAACTTCAAGGTTTACATCAAAGGCTTTAACTCTGATCGCGTTGAATACACTGCGAAACGCTTTATCGATCGCCTAGAGCGCCAAACTGGCGTACCGATTTTAAACTGGCAGGTTGATAGCGAAGACGAAGCAAACCTGATCATAGATATCGACGCAGCACCAAAGTCTGAAATACAAAATATCGACTCTGTAGAGTCCTACAAAATTACCACTCAGGGTGAACAAATCACGCTGAGCTCTCCAAGCCCATACGGCACAATTCACGGCATCGAAACCCTTTTACAGCTCGTTGAAACGACAGCGACTGGCTACCACATTCCTGCTGTCACGATTGTTGATGAGCCCCGTTTCCGCTGGCGTGGTGTCTCTTACGATACTTCGCGTCACTTCATTGAATTTGATGTGTTGATTCGTCAGCTAGATGCGATGGCGTCGGCGAAGATGAACGTGTTCCATTGGCACTTCTGGGACGATCAAGGCATTCGCATTCAAACGGAATCTTGGCCGCGTCTGTGGTCTGAAACCGCCGATGGCAACTACTACACCAAAGACCAAGTTCGTTACCTAGTTGAGTATGCTCGTAACCTTGGTATTCGTGTGATTCCTGAAGTCTCCTTGCCGGGCCACTCTTCTGCTGTGGCGCACGCTTACCCACGCTTGATGTCAGGTGGTGAAGGTCAAAGCTACGACCAAGAACGTGGCTGGGGCGTATTTGAGCCATTGATGGATCCACTTAACCCAGAGCTCTATGAAATGCTGGGTGACGTGTTCGACGAAGTGACAGAACTATTCCCAGATGAGTACTTCCACATTGGTGGAGATGAGCCGAACTATGAGCAGTGGAAAAACAGCGAAAAGCACCAACAGTTCATTGAAGAGAACAATATCGATGGTGAGCGCGGCTTACAGTCTTACCTCAACGTAAAAGTTGAAAAGATGCTGGAAGAGCGCGGCAAGAAGATGACGGGTTGGGATGAGATTTGGCATAAAGATCTGCCAACCTCTATCGTGATTCAAAGCTGGCAAGGGCACGACAGCATTGGTCGTGCAGCGAAAGAGGGTTACCCAGGTATTCTGTCTACCGGTTACTACCTAGACCAACCTCAGCCGACTAGCTACCACTATCGTAATGATCCAATGCCAAGCGGCATCACGGTTGACGATAAGCTGCACAGTGGCGAAAAGTTCGTGACGTATCAATGGCAGAAGCCTCGTTCAAAAGGCGGCCCACGTAAGGGAACACTGACTATCATTGAAGCGAAAGACGGCACTTTCCGCGCATTCAGTGATTACAACGGTAAGTCTCGTGAAGAGATCTTCATCCTTGATTATGTGCCGGGCAAAACCTTTGTTGGCCACTTTGATAACTTCATGTCGTACACCGAATTCAACCTAAACCTGAATGCAAAGGGTTTTGCAGAAGGCAGTTACCAACTGGTGGGTAACGTGCGTTGGCCAACCACAGGTGAAGTGATTGCAAGCAGTGATGTTGAAGGCAGCGTGCTCCCTGAACCAAACGGTGGTTACCCTGCAGAATTAACCGACAAAGAAAAAGAGCTTATCTTGGGCGGCGAGATCACTATGTGGCTAGAAAATAAAGACAGCCTCACCGTTGAAAACTACCTATGGCCGCGCAGCTATGCGATTGCAGAGCGCTTCTGGTCTGATGCAGAACTGACGGACGAACGCAGCATGTACAAGCGTATGAAAGCGATGGATACATGGTCTGAAGTATCGGTTGGCTTACGTCATCATGCGGATGCTGACATGTTGTTGAAGCGCATTGCAAAAGGCCAAGATATTCACGACCTGCGCGTGCTTGCCAAGTACACCGAGCCAGCACAATATTATGCTCGCAACTGGGAGAAGTGGAACTCAACTGAACCTAAGGGCATTTTATACAGCCAATACGAGCGCTTAAACCGCTTCGTTGATGCGCTGCCAGTGGAAAGCTACGCTGTGTACGAGATGCAAGATTTGGTCAACGAAGTTGCGACGGGTAATCAACAAGCGCTGGATCAACTTGTTCAGCATTATCAGCAAGCAAAAGCGGCTGCACTGGCTGCTAAAACTGTCTTCGCAGGTAATGTGTCTTCGGTGGAGACTGTGGTTGTCGCAGAGAAAACCGCGGAAGTCGCAGACTTGGCGTTAACCTTGATTGCTAAAGCACAAGCGGGTGAAAAAGTTAGAGCATCAGATGCGAATGCCTACCAAGCGATACTGTCTGAATCAGCGAAAATCTACGATGAATCGATCATCGCGATTGTTCGTCCGACAGAGCTCTTGTTGAAGCAGTTAGCGGAGTAAGCCGTTAAAGGATTAACGAAGTAAGTCACACGCCAATAATTGAATCAAAACCGCCCTCTGTGGGCGGTTTTTTAGTTTTAGCTTCTCAATCGGGTGCGATTCCTCAGCCAATGAAAGCGATTACTCACTATCAATGTTTTGTAGCGTTAACGTGAATGTCATGCCTTGATCTGGGTTGTTCTTCGCTATCAAGGTACCTTGCATATCGCGCACATTGTTAGCGGTGATGGCGAGTCCGAGCCCGAGCCCTTCGCCCATTTTTTTGTTGGTGTGGAAGGGTTCGAAAATGGTTTCTAGTTGGTCTTCGGATACGCCACAGCCATTGTCTTGAACCTTGATGATAACTCGCTGCTGTTCGGTATGAGCGCTGATAACAATGGTTGCTGGTTTCTGATTTTTCGTGGCATCGACGGCATTTCTAAGTAGGTTGCCAAGCACTTGACGAAGCCGCGCCTCTTCTCCCATTACCATCGAAATATTGGAAGCTACACGCACGCGAATATCGACGTTTTCCAATTCGGCTTGATGAATACGTAGGATTTCTTGCAATGCGTCAGTCAGTGAAACTGGGTAGGGCTTTTCAAGTCTTTGAAAGGCGAACGACTTCAATTGGCTGGTCATGTTAGCCATTCTGTCGATTAGGCTCATGACCAAGTCCATGTTCGCTTTCAACATCTTAGTCTCGCCTCTTTCCATCAGTAACTGGTTACTCGAAAGCAGAGTTTTTAGACCGGTAAGCGGTTGATTAAGCTCATGAGTGATCGCACTCGACATCCGCCCTAATGCGGCAAGTTTGCTTGATTCAACCAACTCTTGTTGTGCATCTTTGAGGTCTTGCGTTCGCTCTTCTACCCTCAATTGAAGTGTTTTATTGGCTTCCTGAACCGCGATCTCCGCTTTTTTACGTTTACTGATATCAATCACAGTACACAGGTAATAGGTTGTGGCATGCCAAGGAAAGGGGCTAATAGAGAACAACACCGGGAAGTAGCTGCCATCGCTGCGTCTTGCCATGGTTTCAACACTGGTGATTTCAGCCAGTTCTTGGTGTTGTTCCAAGTTCTTGAGTAGCTGCAATGTGGTCGAATTCGGATTACCTGCCTCAAACAGCTGCCACGCCTTGATGTTGCTGATCATCGAATCAGAAAGGCAAAAGTAGTTCTTCGCCATCAGGTTAATATCGTGGATATGACCATGTTTATCGATCAGCACCAGCCCAACGTGGGTTTTATTGATCATTCCAGACAGTCGTTTTTCTGACTCTTCGATGAGCTTTTGGATTCGCAGATTACTGAGTTTTTTCTGACGTCTTTGATAAAGAATAACCAGCAACAGCAGAATGAAAAGGCAGCCAACCGCGACGCTCCAGCTTATCCAGTTAGTGGTCTGGTTGAGGCTGGTTAACGGCGTTAGGTAGGTCAAACGCCAATTGAGATCGTCTAACTTGATCGACTGAATAAGGTAATCTTTATTTTTTAGTCGCCATACTTGAATGTGGGTTTGATCGTACAGTTCACGCTTTGTGGCGAGCGGTTGTGAAGTAAAATTTTCATTGAACCAATCGGCACTCAATCGGTGATCACTGGAAAGAAAGAACTGGTCACGAGGGTTTTGGAACAGTATCGCTTCCCCATCGGTAAACCATTGGTCGGTCAGTAGCGATAGATCGATCTGCACTGCGACAATGCCGACCACATCTGACGCTCGATAAACGGGCGCGGCAATGAAGTAATCGGGCGTCACGCCTTTATTTTTTGTCACTACAGAGATAGCTCCACCTTGTTGGTGGATCTTAGACACTATCGTACTGGCATTCTTTTTACTCAGCTTGCTTCTTTCTACACTCGATACCAACAAATCACCTTCGCCAGAAAGCAGATACCAGCCCTTGGTGTTGGCCGCTTTATCCAGTTGAATCAGCTGTTTCTTAATGCGTTTTTCAAGGCGGGCTTCACCATCAATGAAACGTACACTGGTTTCATCGTTCGTCACTAGGTAGGGCAGATAATAGAAGCGTTTCAGGGTACGTCTGGCTTCGGCAATGTATCCGAGGAAGCGCTGTTCTGCATAGCGTTGGGCTTGTTCGAGCTTCCATTGGCTTATACCACTTTTGGTGGTTACCTGAACCAAACCAATTAATAAACAGGCACATAGGAATAACCAATATCGATTGTTATTCATCATTGCTGATCAAATCCTTTTAAAACTAGTGACTTGAGAAGGTTTTCTGTTTGCTTTTTAAGCGAATGGAGAGTGAGACAAGTTGAAGCTAGCAAACATTATAAAACTGTTAAAGGAGTGTTATTCAAAGTGGGAGCTAGCTCCTTTTCGTCTGCGGATTTTTTACATACCGTAGGCGACATTATTCAGAGGTAAGTGGCGGAACCAAACCATGCAGCGTATAGCTTTGATTGAAGATGATGCAATTGTGCGTCAAGCAACCAGCCAATGGTTACAATTAGCGTGCTTCGATGTCACCGCATTTGAGGTTGGGCAAGATGCGTTAAACGCGGTAGAGCAGGGTGATTTCCAAACCATCATCACCGACGTTCGTTTACCTGATATAGACGGCGTTGAGTTGCTTGCGCGATTTAAGCAGTTAGTACCTGAGGTACCTGTCATCTTGATCACTGGTCACGGTGATGTCGATATGGCCGTGAAAGCGTTACAACAAGGGGCGTATGATTTCATTGAAAAGCCATTCGACCCAGAGCGCCTCTCTCAAACGGTATCTGAAGCGGTCGACAAACATCAAAGTGGCCAAGACAGAAACAGTCGTCAGAACTATCTGGATAACCTGAAGGGTATTGAACAGGTTCTGATTGGCCGCAGTAAAGTGATGTGTGAATTACGAGAGCAAATACAAAAAGTCGCCTCGATTGATACCAATGTGATCATTTATGGTGAAACCGGCTGCGGTAAAGAGCTGGTCGCCTCTTGTCTGCATGAGTTTAGCCAGCGAAAACCTCATCCGTTTGTGCCGCTAAACTGTGGCGCGATTCCAGAAAACCTCTTTGAAAGCGAGCTGTTTGGACACGAAGCCGGAGCATTTACTGGTGCGGCCAAGCGACGTATTGGCAAGCTTGAATTTGCCGACAAAGGCACGGTGTTCCTTGATGAAATAGAGAGCATGCCATTGTCGATGCAGGTTAAGGTTCTACGAACTCTACAAGACAATGTTGTTGAGCGTGTCGGTGGTAATCAGCAACAAAACGTTGACCTGCGAGTGGTGTCTGCTTCGAAAAGCGATCTACTCAATCACCCTGATTTTCGCCAAGATCTTTTCTATCGTTTGAACGTCGCACAGCTGCACTTACCTCCACTCAGTGATCGCGAAGAAGATGCCTTACTTTTGTTTGAACACTTCACCCAAGAAGCCAATCCCGAAACACGAATAGCCAGTGAGGCTGATCGTTACGCTTTATTGTCTTATGCGTGGCCGGGTAATGTGCGTGAGCTGCGCAATGTCGCGATTCGTTTTGCGTTAGATGAGAGCCTAACAGTTGGGGATATCTTGGCGTGTCGTCCCAACTCGGTAACGGAGTCTGCCACAGCGGGAATTCCGTTGGCGGTGCAGGTGCAGAGCTTTGAACGCAAGGTGATTCACGATGCGTTAGTGCGTTATCAAGGGCGTATTAATGATGTGATGCAAGACTTGGATCTACCTCGTCGAACATTGAACCAAAAAATGGTGCGCTATGCGCTGAATCGAAGCGACTATGTCGAATCTTAGTGAGCAACAAGACTGTAGTGTTTATTGAAAATTAATGAGCAATAAATGGCTCACACTGTATTTGTGATTTTATAACTGTTGGTCACATTTCTCACGTAAAGTGTGATGTGGCTAACTTTATATAGATGTTACTACCTGTTTTTAATGAGCAAAAAATGGCTCATGCTATCTGCACTGAATAAGCAGTAATCCGCCTACTGTTATTGATCTTTTTATTTAAACTCAATTAAATCAATAGCTTGAATTTTGGCATTGTGCTTGCTTTCTAGCAATCGTTGTTAACAAAAATATAACGTGAATAACTCTACATGGAGAGTAATAATGAAATACAACAAGCTAGTTAAAACTTTAGCAATCGCAATGGCCTCTATCGGCCTTATCAGCAATGCCTCAGCTCAAGAGGATCGCAGCTACATTTTAGCGACGGCCTCAACGGGGGGGACTTACTATCCAGTGGGCGTCGCTTTGGCAACATTGAGTAAAGTTAAGCTTGCACCCAAGCAGCACTTCTCTTTGGCCGCGATCAGCTCTGCGGGATCGGGTGAAAACGTAAAACTGCTGAATGAGAACGAAGCACAGTTTGCCATTTTACAAGGTTTGTATGGCGCGTGGGCGTGGCAAGGGCTAGGTCCATATAAGAAATCAGGTCAACAAACACAGCTTCGTTCGGTGTCCATGTTATGGCAAAACGTAGAACACTTCATTGTGCGCTCTGACTTAGCCAAAACAGGCACTGTGAGCGACTTAGAGAACCTGAACGGTAAGAAATTCTCTATTGGTAAGAAAAACTCAGGTACCGAGAACTCGGGCCGTCAGATCATGCAAGGCCTGTCCGTAGACCCAGAACAATTTAAACTTGCCTTTATGGGGTACGGCGGCAGTGCGAGCGCACTACAGAATGGCACGATTGATGGCATGAACACGCCTGCAGGCGTACCTGTTGGCGCGGTGACTCAAGCGTTTGCAGCCTTGGGTGAAGACATTCAAATCCTGTCGTTTACCGATACTCAAATTAAACAAGCGAACGGTGATTACAATATTTGGACAAAATATGAAATCCCTGCAAATACTTACCCGGGTGTAGATAAGCCAATCACCACCATCGCTCAACCTAACTTCCTAGCGGTTCGTGAAGACATCTCTGAAGAAGACGTGTACCAGCTAACCAAGGCTATCTATGAAAACCTACCTTTCCTACAAGGTATCCACAAAGCAACCAAAGCAATGGCACTCGATAAAGGGATTGCAGGCCTTCCTGTTCCGCTTCACCCGGGCGCGGCTCGTTACTATAAAGAAATGGGTATCGATATCCCTTCTGAGTTGATCGTCAACTAGCTAGTTCCCGACAAGTTATTGGTTGTCCACTGACCCTTCGTGACTTAATTGCTTGGTGCTCGTTCGCTAGAGAACGCGTTCGTGCACCACCTCACTTTATGGATTTTCTCTGCGCGTTTGGCTGTGGAGAGCAGGAGTTTTCTATGAGCGATTCGCTGCAGCAGGAACTGAAAAAATTTGAACTGCCGACCCGAACGGATTTTCCGTGGGTGGGCAAAGCGATAACGACAATGGGAGTAGTCCTCTCCCTATTACACATTTGGTTTAACACCTTATCTACTTTGCCAGAGCTTTGGATCTCGGCGACCCACTTTGCTGGCTTTGCGATCATTTGTGCACTTTGGTATCCCGCCCATATCTCGCTGAAAAAGAGCAAGATCGCTCTGGCGGTCGATATCGGAATCGCTTTGGCAGCTCTGGCTTGTCTTATCTACATCCCCTTTGCAGAAGATGCTTTGTATGAGCGAGGCGTGAAGTTTATCGCCAGTGATTGGTTCTTTTCTATCTTGGCCATTACCATCGTTATTGAGCTGATTCGACGCACCATGGGCTGGTTTATTCCGGTGCTTATCTTAGTGTGTTTGAGCTACGTAGTACTGTGGGGACAATGGACCAGCGGCATCTTCCATTTTCCGGGCTTGAGCCTTGAAACACTGCTTTACCGAAGCTTTTACTCATCAGAAGGGATGTTCGGTTCTATCTCAAGAATCAGCTGGACCTTCGTGTTCATGTTTATCCTATTTGGCGCATTCTTAGTGCGATCGGGCGTTGGTGATTACATTATTGATGTGTCTCGCGCCGCCGCGGGCAAAGTGATTGGTGGCCCTGGCTTTATTGCGGTGATTGGTTCTGGCTTGATGGGCTCAGTGTCCGGTTCGAGTGTGGCAAATACGGTTTCTACTGGCGTAATCAGTATTCCCTTGATGCAAAAAGCGGGTTTCCCTTCGCGCTTTGCCGCGGGTGTGGAAGCAGCTGCATCGACGGGTGGGCAGTTGATGCCACCTGTGATGGGCGCAGGTGCGTTTATCATGGCGTCTTACACGCAGATCCCTTATGTCGATATCATTGCGGTTTCCTTCGTTCCTGCGCTTATCTACTTTTTGTCGGTGGCCTTTTTCGTGCGTATTGAAGCAAAGCGTAGTGGTGTCCAAAAGGTCACTTCTGGCTGTGAACCGCTGTTGAAGGTATTACTGTCAGGTTGGCACAACCTGATCCCGTTAGCAGTGTTAGTGACTCTGTTAGTGAAGGGCTTTACGCCGACGTACGCTGCGGGTATCTCAATCATTTCGGTAGTTGTTGCTTCGTGGTTCTCCAAAAATCATAAAATGGGACCAAAGGCGATCATCGAAGCGCTTTCTCAAGGCGCGAAAAACATGGCGACTACGGCGGTGTTGTTGGTAGGTATTGGCCTCGTTATCAACGTGATCAGCACGACTGGTATTGGTAACACCTTCTCGTTGATGATCAATAGTTGGGCCAATGGTGACTTGTTGGTGATGATTGCCTTGATCGCGCTGGCATCTTTGATTCTCGGTATGGGCCTGCCCGTAACTGCGGCTTATATCGTGTTGGGTACTCTATCTGCTCCCGCTTTGTACAAGTTGATTGCTGAAAGCCAATTACTTGACCTGTTGGTTTCGGGTCAGTTACCTGAACAGGCGAAAGCGATCTTCATGTTGGCAGCGCCAGAAAAGCTGGAACTGCTTAATGCACCTATGGCTTTGGAAACCGCAAAAGAACTGATTGCGTTAGTGCCCGCTGATTTTGTGGAAACGCTGCTTGAACAAAGCTTAGGCTTGGAAGCGATCAGCCTTGCTCTGCTCTCTGCACACCTGATTATATTCTGGTTATCGCAAGATAGTAACGTGACGCCACCGGTTTGTTTAACCGCCTTTGCGGCAGCGACGATTGCTAAAACGCCGCCAATGAGAACGGGCTTAATGGCATGGAAGATCGCCAAAGGTTTGTATTTGGTGCCACTGCTTATCGCTTACACCAACTTGGTAAGTTGGGATGTGACCTCGGTTTTGGTTACCGGTGGCTTTGCTATTATCGGTACGTACGCGTTTATCGCAGCGATTGAGGGTTACCTAGAAAGTGAAATCAATCTCGTTCTTCGTGTTGTATTGATTGCATTGGGGGTCGCTTTGGTTTGGCCTGATGTGTCGATCGTGATCCGCTTGGTATGTGTGGCGCTGTTTGTTGGCATTTTTGTCTACAGCGGCCGCAAATACGATTCTAATCAAGTGAAAAAGGAACAAGAACGTGAGGAGTCAAAATTGCCTCAAACCGGGTCTAACGCTGTCGCGGCTTCCCTATAACTAAAAGGACTGAGTGTAGGAATATTATGAACTCAATATACGACTATATTATCGTTGGTGGTGGCATTGTTGGCGTATCGACCGCATGGCAATTACAACAAGCTCACCCTGATAAAAGTATCCTTTTAGTCGAGAAGGAGCGCGGCTTTGCGCAGCACCAAACTGGCCACAACAGTGGTGTGATTCACGCAGGCGTTTACTACGCTCCAGGCAGTTTAAAGGCGGATTTCTGTAAGCGTGGCGTCGAGCGCACCATCGCCTTTTGTAGCCAACACGATATTCCCGTTGAAAACTGCGGTAAGTTGTTGGTCGCGACTAATGAGCAGGAAGTGAAGCGCATGAACGCGCTCTATCAGCGTTGCCACGATAACGACATTGATGTCGACCTCTTGGATCAAGCGCAGTTGAAACTTGCAGAGCCGAACATCACGGGCTTGGGCGCGATTTATGTCAAAACCACCAGTATCGTCGACTACAAAAAAGTCACCGAAGTGATGGCTCAAAAGTTTGTTGAAGCGGGTGGTAAGCTCAGCCTCGGCACGGAAGTGATTATGGCGGATGAGCAAGAAGATGAGGTGCAGTTAACGTGCAAAGTGGATGGGCAGACTCTACAGCTCAACAGTCGATTTTTGATCACTTGTTCTGGTTTGATGGCGGATAGAATGACCAGCATGCTTGGCATTGAAACCGACTTCCAAATCGTGCCTTATCGCGGTGAATACTATCAGCTTGATGCCAAACACAACCAAGTGGTGAATCACCTTATCTATCCAATCCCAGACCCAGAGTTGCCTTTCTTGGGCGTGCATTTAACACGCATGATTGATGGCTCGGTAACGGTAGGGCCAAACGCGGTTCAAGGTTGGAAGCGAGAAGGTTATGGCAAGCTTAACTTTAGTTTCAAGGACACTTGGCAAATGCTGAGCTTTGCGGGTTTTTGGAAGGTGACTGCGAATCACCTGAAAACTGGTTTGGTTGAGTTTAAGAACTCGTGGTGGAAACCGGGTTATCTAAAGTTGGTTAATAAGTACTGCCCAAGTATTACGGTGTCAGATTTCAAACCATACCCAGCAGGCATTCGTGCTCAAGCGGTACTGAAGGATGGCACCTTGGTTCATGATTTTCTGTTTGCTGAAAGCCCAAGAAGCTTGCATGTGTGTAATGCACCATCGCCTGCAGCGACTTCGGCAATGCCGATTGGCGAATACATTTGTGGCAAGATAATGCGTAAAACAGCCAGTTAAATAGCCCTAGCCTCAGTAATAAAAAAGACCATCTTGATGATGGTCTTTTTTATCAGCCGCCTACAAAATCGTGTGCACGATACACTACAGGCAATAGAGTGAGCTACGACTTCGAAGTGCTACTTCTTCACCGCTGTAACTGTCATAGATGTGGATATCAGGCTCCGCTTTTAGGTATCGAGCAGGGTTCTTTACTTCACGCATCTTGATGTAGTTTTTGTTCGGTGAGACTCGCTCAATTGCTTCTACTCGAAAGTAGGTGTTTGGCTTCGCGAGTATTTCTGCTTCATCTGGTTTGAACGTATACGCGTTAATGGCGCGACCTGCCGACTTGAGTTCAATTTTGAACTGAGCAGCAGAAGCACCTTCATAAACACCGGCTGAAGAAAAGTTCTTGGCGACACTTGGTAGAGTCGATGTCGATAAAAATGCTTTCTCATGCAGAATATCACCCACGTTGAGCTTATCGAGTAGTGCGTTCTTGATGGATGATCCACGATAAACCGTACCTTTGTAGTTAGGAAGTTTATTCATGACATTTCGCATATGAAAGACTCGCGACTTTAATGTGCGACCAAACATTTCAGACAAATATCCTTCTGGTTCTCCCGCCCGCATGTATTCATTGACCACGTCGTGATCCACTCGGCCATAGTTTTTGATTGCGGAATATTCTTCAGGCACCATCTTTTTTTCAGCTTTTACATGGTGCGTCGTTGCCCAATCCATCAGGTCATCCGCAATTTGTTGTTGCGCCTGATAGGAGAGTGAACGCCCTTTAAACTCAGGAAACTCCTCACTCTGTGCCGAAAAACTTGTCATTAAAGAGAGGCAAAGCACTCCAATAAATTTTTTCATTGCTTGATCCTTAGCTTATGTACAAACGAGAGAGTGCCAAAATGATGCTTCTACTTCTTCGCCTGAATAGAGGTTATATTTCTGAGTGTTTTTGACGGCAGATGCCTTCACCGTTTCCACGCCGATGTAGGTATGGGTAGAGGTTCGCTCTATCTGGGTGATTCTAAAGTGTGCATTTGGCGCAAACAGAACCTCTGCTTCTTTGCTGTATTCCGAAAGCCCTGCAATGGTGTGACCCCCTTGATTGATCTTTACTTCAAACAGCACTCGCTTGAGCCTTTGTGGGGAGTTGGGATGCACTACCGAAAAGCGTTTAGCGACTTCTGGGAGAGTAGAGGTTGAAGTAAATGCTGACTCGACCAACACGTCCCCCTCTTCGAGCTTGTTAAGCAGAGATAGTTTTACCCAAGTCCCTCGGTATGCGGTCCCTTTGTATTTTGGCAGCTTGTTGAGAGCCGATTTAACCGTGCGAATGTACTGCCTCGCATCCGCCCCCGCGACACCCCATGTTGAGGTGTCAGTTGCTCTTAGGTAGTCATTAGCGGTCTGATAGCCGGAAATGGAAAAGTCTTCTACTGCTTCCTTTTCATTGGCAGTTATGAAGGAGTAGCGCCAACCATTGGAAGCCTTTGACCAGTCTTTGAAGTCTTCTGCTAGCTGGGTGACCTCTTCCTCAGAACGGTTTGGCTGTTTGATCGCATCAAACGGCTGAGAGAAGGCAGTAAAGCTCAGACAACAGAGCAGTAAGAAAAATCGAGTATTCATAGTGTCCGCCCTTTATTGGTATTGGTAGCTGTTAGGGCTTAAATCACATGGAATGCCGAAAGTGTTCTGATTGATCACGGCATACTTCAGAGCACCAAACATATTGAGTTGTTGTCGAGTGACGGCGTCGTACCATTCAGAGAGCGGTGAAAGCCAGTACAGGTCCTCATCTGCCGCAACATCAAGTAGTGCGCTCTTAAGGTGCGGATAGTAGATCATGCAGCTACGGCCGGGTTGATTGGTAAAGTTTTCGTTGGTGTTACTTAATTTATCGAGCTGTTGATTGAGTTCAGACGTTGGGTTAAAGATGGCGTCAATAGAGCGCTCGATACGGGCATCATAGCTATCAGGGATGATGTCTGAAATCAGGTAGCGCATCAGGTGCGCAGGCAGCATCTCTGAAAACAGAGCGGTGACTTCACCTTCCCCAGAGGCGTAGTGCCCAGTAGAGATATGCTGAGAATGGATGATAGACGTGTAGCGCTGGAATTGGCCCACTTGTGAATGTAGCCACTCAACACCGTTGCTGTCTGAAACGCTTATCGCTTCCGCAAGTCGAGTTTTTACGATCCCTTTCGCTAGCTGTAGCGTATTACCTTGCAGGTTAGTAATGTCTAGCGATGAAGACTTGAGTGCTGAGTAAATTAATGGCGCGTTAGTTTCGAGATCGGCACTGCCTGGATAAGTAAAACTAAAAAACTCTACCGCTTGCTTAGCCTGCCATTCACTGACCAGCGCGATAGCGATGAGGCTTTCAAGTTTTTGATAACGCTTTGAGTGCACATAGGCGCTTTTGCCGGAGTAGTTAGCGTGCCAATTATTGATGTAATGCAGCGACGCTTGTCGTGAAAGATTCTCTTTTTGAAGGTAAGACAAGCTCCACCCAGCACACGCGCTACCGCCACCACATTCACCTTCAAGCATTGCGCTGGAGTCCAGTAACCAGTGATAAACCTGCTGTTTATCGAATTCGGCTTGTTGTTTTAGGCGCTGCTGCGCAGAAAAGTTCAAGATCTGTTGCTCTAACCAATGCTCCTCGTCTTCTGAGTTCCAGCCATCGGCTATTAAGGTGCTTAACGTATCGAAAAGAACTCGCTTCACCGCTTCTTTATTCGGCGGATAGATTTGCGCAATAACCGTATCTTCAGATGGATTAAACGGGCGAGTTTCCGCTGGTATCCAAGCATATTCGACACAGCCACGAAAATTCGGGTCTCCTCCGAGAATACCAATACGAACGCACTTTCTGTAACCGCTTTGGAGAACAATTTCTTTGTTGCGTATTTCTTGTGACGTTGCTGGGCGTCCTAGAATACTGCGTGTCATTTCGTCAATGGCATTGCGCTCAGCTTGCGCCTTAAAGAAGTTATGCATGGTCTCTACAGAGCCTGAACGGAATAGTCGTTCAACGGCGATTTCGCCTTGTGTAAACATCTCTTTTTGCAACTTACTCTTGAGCAAATTGACATGGTTGTCCGCGGTTTCAATGATCTGCGTCTTTGCTGCTAGCGTTCGGGTATAAAGTTGTTCCACTGCGGCTTGGTCAAGCCCTGGAATTTGTCCCGCTCGTAAGGCATCAAGTTTGGCAATAGCTTCATCCAGTAGTTGTTGCTGGCAGTGTTGGAGTTTGGCAAGAGCTCGATTGGCTTGGCGCTTTGATGGCACCGCTGGTGGGCGGTTATTGTTTTCTTCAACATCTTGTTGAGGGTAAAGCTCTGCCAATGCTTGGGTTTCTTCATTACAGCTCAAGGCAATGTCTGATGCGAAAAGGCGAGAGCCTTGATGGTCGATTGCAAGCTGGCTAAAGAGGGTTTTGCGCAGTTCATGCTCGACACCTGTAATCAGCTCTTCTGCCATGATGGTTTGAGCTTGAACGACTTCTTGATAATGCTGTTGGTATTTGAGTGCAAGATCGGTCGCGAAGCCTTGTGCTACTGCGTTTAACATGGTCTGCTGTTTGGATGCGAGTTCAGCCCAATGGTTTTTGTCTCTTAGATCTTGCTGTGTAATCAGGTCATCATGAACGCGATAACTATAATGGTCACCCGCCGCAATCCTATCCCAACGGCTACTCAATATTTGACGATCCATTTCTCTGGCTGGAAGCTTTAATACGCCAAACCAATCGACTAACTCCATAACGGTGGCAAACCTATCATAAGAGGTGCGCGATTCGTCTTGAAAGCTATTGGCAACGCTTTTTGCCCAAAGGCCGACAGCAACCGCATCACCAATTGGCCCCAAAGCTTCTAACGCGCCTTTTGCCATGCCACTGGTCGAGCGTCCCAAGGTTTCCATTAATCGTGTCGCTTCTACCGGTTCAATCGCAATCGCCGGGGCTGGCCCTGTCTCCAGTAATGTGGCGGTTTCTGGCAAAATATCACTGGCTTCGGATAGAGATGGTTTTAAGTCGATAATGTGTTCCGGCGCCGATGGGAAAAGGTTTTCAGGAGTAATGCCTTCACCGAAGGCATCATAGTTTTTCTGTCGGATCTGATGAAAGCTTTCGCTGTCCAAGACGTTATATTCGTCGCCGATGTTACAGACCTGAAAGGCATTAACGTTGGATGAAATCATAGCAGTAATAAGTGCTATTTTTTTTAACTTCATAGGTTTACCCTTATTGTTAGTGAAGTTATATGCTTAATTTAGAAAGCAAAAAGCCTCTCCTTGCCGAGATGGAAAAGAGACAGCTAGAGGTTGTGTGTAGGGGTACTTCGAGAAATCGTTTACTCAAATCACCCGGGCAGTGAGATGAGGTTTTCGCCTTGGCGTTGTGATTAGGGGAATTGCCTCCCCCTAATCAGTTTCTATTAAATGCTGTTGAGGTTAACGGCTGAGCTTAAAGGTACTGACTGCTTGCGTGAGCTTTTCAGACAGTGCAATAAGTTCCGAAGCTTTCTCTTGGTTTGATGCCGACAAGTTGTGTGTCTCGCGGGCTTTGTCATTGACGTCAACGATACTCTGATTGCTTTCAAAAACCATTCGCGTTGTTTGGTTTTGGCATTAAAGTTTTCGATGATGCCATTGGTTTTTGACGAGTAGGAAGTGCCATCCGCTAGAGAAAAGTAGATGTTAGTAACTTTGGTTGAGCTCATGGCACTATGGAGCGTTGTGATTGCTCGTGATGTGTCGACTTGACCACGCTCATCGAAAGACAGCTCATTGCTCACTACTTTCAAAATATCAAAGTAGCGATTAATTTTCTGTCCGATAGTATCTGCGATAAGTTGAGATTTATATCCCAACTGTTTTTTATAACTTACGGTCGACGAAGTCTCGAAATTCTTCCAGCTTAAAAAGCTTGTCGTCATGATTAACATGACTGTTAGCCCCATAATAGAAAGCAATATTTTTAGTTTAGCACTCATAACTTGTTCCAATATAAGCAGTGTTGATTATTTTTAAGATTTCTTATAATTCAGGCGAATGTCCGAACTTTAAATAATATAACACTTATAAAATTCACGTATAAGCTTGGTTTATTTGTGAATAATATACATTTAATTAATATATGCAATATTTATTAAATGCATTGATTACTTATTTACTTGGTGTATCGAGTGCTTATTTTTATTGAACCAATATCCCAGAATTAAACTGGTCTTACTTGCTGATTTTATTGCTTATGCCTTGGTGTGTATGGGGTTGCTTGTTGATTATTGCCCTTAATTAAAATAAGGTTATGGCATTTGTTTACTTTAAATAAATCATAAAATGAAAGTTTGTTTAATTTTATTTAAACTTTCTTACTGGTCTGAGTTGTTGATTCCCATAATAGAGAGGAGAGAATAGAGTTAATAAAGAAGTATCTAATTAAGGTTTTTCTATTTTAGCTTTTATTTAAGTTAATATGTGGGAGTGGTTTTCACTGATTGAAATAAGCGCAATATATTTGTGGTCATTATTAGGTGAAAAGAATCTCTCTATTTACACTTAAATTAACTCATTTTCGTAAAATAGTATTGGCTCTCAAGTTCCTCAGTCTCCCTAACAAAAAACGCAGCCAGTTCAGCTGCGTTTTTTTTGTTATTTTGGCAGTGAGCCATGTCATTCTTGAGTTTAGCTAGTCAGCCCTAGAGAAGATCAGGGATAAAGTTAGCGACGATAGAGACATCGCTGAAGTTGCGATAGCCGCGCACCATGATGCTGAATTCACCCGCAGGTTTGTTCAATACACATTGTTCATTGCTGCTGTTCTGATATGGACGGCAGTCAAAGTTTGCTTTTGATACCACACCGTTATATTTGACGTATAAGTCGGCATCGCCACTGCGAGGGCCTGTCATGGTTACGGTTAATTGCCCTGCGTTTTCCGTTGTTAGGGTAAAAAATTGCTCTTCACCGTAACCTGCGGATAGTCCTTCAACAGGGACGTCATATTGAAGTTCTGTTGGACCTGCAACAGGTGAATCCAGACTAGTTTCAACGAGATAAGCAATCGCCAATTTAGCGAATTTCGAGGCATGGGTTGCAGTTGGATCTGAGTTCTCAATCGTATCATGCTGCGTGTGGATGCTAGGGTTGTAATCGTTGAACATGCTCTCGAACGGCATAGCTGCTGGGTAGCCAACGTTGTGCCATGATGCGTGATCGGAACAGGCATAGCCACAACGGTCGAAACTGTAACTGATGTCGCTCGCGTAGGTATCAATCAACTCGATCAGGTAAGCCGTTAGGTTGCTGTCGGTGTAGTCGGTGATGAAGGTGATATCGTGCGCTGAACCGTTGTAGTTGGTCATGTCTAATTGCAGTACCGATACAACGTTTGCTTGCTCATCTCTTAAAGCGTTGGCGACATCTTGTGAGCCGCGTAGCCCGACTTCTTCTGCAGCATAACCATAGAACTTAATGGTCTTGTCTG
This sequence comes from Vibrio crassostreae, assembly GCF_024347415.1. Lineage (NCBI taxonomy): Bacteria > Pseudomonadati > Pseudomonadota > Gammaproteobacteria > Vibrionales > Vibrionaceae > Vibrio > Vibrio crassostreae. The sequence continues at coordinate 1,536,091 of NZ_AP025477.1, read as the reverse complement.
GCTGAATGCCACTGGCGATCATCAGGCGAAGCGACTCAGTTACGGTCGCAATACCAGACGCATCATCATCGGCTCCCGGTGAGATGGTGCCTTCGCTTGTCCAAGATCCAACGGTCGAATCAAGGTGTCCACCAACAACGACGATCTCTTCAGGATATTTAGCGCCAAGCAGTGTCACTTCAACGGATTTTTGCGGATATTCGGCATGCGTGATCTGGCGTGCAGACGCATAAGGCACATCTTTAATTTCCGTCTCCCAACGTTCTAAAAGCCAATCTGAAGCAGCGACACCAGTAGAAGTAGTATAAAAACGGTTGGTGAAGTTGGTTAGATTTTCGATGGTCGTGACCATGTTGTTCGGCTCGACCTGAGATAGCAGATCGTTCACTGTGTCTTGATGGCTGATCACCGGTTTTTCGAAGGTGTTCATTGTCAGTGGCATCGCTGCGGCTTTGAGTGCACTTGCTTTGTCTTCGTGCACCATGTAGCCACCACAACGGTGAGTTTCTTCATGCATGTGGCTGGATAGTTTCGCCAGCTCTTTCTGGTTGATTTTAGCTACGATGGAGTGCTTGTTCCCAGTCACGCTTGGATAAACCGTTGCGCCATGTTGAGTCATTATATGCTGTGCGTCAGCATCGGTGGTAATCCAGACTTCTTCGTTCGCTGGTGGTGTGATGCCTAGGGATGCGTAAGCCGAAGTACTGTTGATTAAGGCTAAAGAGCCTCCGAGTACAGCCAAAGCTAGCATGCTTTTTTGAATAGCCATTTGTCGTCCTTTTTATGGTGAGTATTGTTATGTTGATGGGGGTGATTTTTGTGTAACACGTGGATGTTTTTGTGTAGATGTTTCATTTTCTGAACAGATAACCGCGAAAAGGGCTCCTTTCGGAGCCCTGAATTTGCTATTGATTACTGCGCTTTAATGAAACGGTAGTGCTTGGTTTCTGAACAGATGTCGCTTGAGGTACACACTTGGTACTCCACATCTACTGTGCCGTTGTGACGGAACTTGTCGACGTATGAGTTGAAGTCTGTCGCACCAACATTCTTGCCATTACGCTTAATCACGAAGTAGTCGTTGGTGTCGTAATCCCATGCCAGCTTAACGCGAGCCTTGCCGTTCGGGTTTTTGTTACCAAACTTCAGTTTTAGTGGGAAGCCTTCCGCTGAATCACCTTCAATCGTGATCGACTTGCTTGATGAAGTCGCAACACCTGCATCGTCAGTCACGGTTAGGGTAACCACGTAGTCGCCAGCTTCAGCGTAGGTATAACGAGTCACTTCACCGGTTTGTGTGCTGCCATCGCCAAGGTTCCATTGGTAAGAGACGATCTGACCATCGCTGTCCGAACTTGTGCTACGCAGCTCTACTTCTTTACCTACAATGGTGTGTTCGAAAGAAGAAACTGGCGGTACGTTAGCGTTGCCTGATTCGTACGATGCTTTTAGGTTTGCACCTGCGTAATCTGAGTAGCCTAGAATGTTCACTGTGTAGCGACCTGAGGCTGGGTTCTCAATCACACACACTTCGTCAGTCACGCTTTCACTCTTACAGATGTTGTCTTGAGGGCTTGGTGCGTAATCTAGGCCGACATACATATCTGGGTCACCCGTGGAAACAGCAAGATCAATCGTCAGCTTGTCTTGGCCTTCTGGAACTTCGATATCGAAGTAAGTTTTTGAGCCTGTTTCGCCAGCAACTGCGGCTTCAACACCATTCTCAAGACGTTGGTATTCCGGCTCTGGCGGAAGTGGTGGTTGGCCACAAGGGGATACGCCCACTAAGTTGAACGCAGAAACAACATCATCGGCACTGTAGCCAAGATCGGTTGCTGAGTTCTTCACGCCACAAGCGCCCTGCCAGAAATCACTGTTTTCAGACCAGTAGATTTGGTTGGCTAACACGAACAGTTCGAACGCTTTCTTGGTGTCCCAACCTTGTGTAGTTGCTAGATGGTAGAACGCTTTGTTGAATACGCCTGAGCTGTAGTGCACGTTCAAGCCATCGTAGTATTCAGATGCGTTGTTGATTGAAGAGCCATCGCGTGATGGATCGTCCATGTAACGCAGAGCGCCTTCGCCTTTGAATATATTGCGTCCGACCATCCAGTCGTTGGTGCCCTTCATGTAGTATTCAGCCGCTTCACCAGCCATGTCAGAGAAAGCCTCGTTCATGCCGCCCGATTGGTTTGCGTAGATCAAACCTGAGTTTTGCTCTGTGAAACCGTGGCTCACTTCGTGCGCTGATACATCTAGGCTTACAAGTGGGTAGAAGAAGCTTTCACCATCGCCAAAGGTCATTGCCTTGCCGTCCCAAAATGCATTCTCGTAGTTTTCACCGTAGTGAACACGCATCATGAGTTTGAAAGAGAGTGGTGCGGTGTCGAACCAGTTTTTATACATGTCGAACACAATGTTACCGAAGTAGTGTGCGTCGTTCAGTGGCGAGAATGCGCCGTTCACAGACTTGTATTCGTTACGAGGACATTCATAGCTGTAAACGGTGTCGCCGTCTGTCGCGCCATTTAGGTTAACAGTGACAACATTTTCCGACTCCATAACACACTCTGTGCCATTTTCTTGGACATCAAGGTAGTGGTAGTCGGTACCGTACTCGTACATGCCTGTTTTTTCGTTACCACCTGGGCCTGTGCCGATCTGAGCGTGTGCAATACCTTCCCAGCGGTCGATGACTTCGCCCGTATGTGCATCGAGCATGGTGAATGGTCGAGTTGGCTGTTCGCTGCCTTCGACAAGGTAAGAGACAATGTACACAAGGCGTGTTTTGTCATGTCCTTGTTTTCCTGAACCTTGATAAATAAACAGTTCATGCTGGACGTTATCTAAAGATTTGCTTGTTAAGCCCTGAACCTTGAGATCTTTACTCGCAAGCTCAACGGCTTGAGAGCTGTTGATCGATGGTTTAACAAACGATCGCTCTAGGGTCGTCGTTTTAAGGTAGTTGCCTTGAACAGACTTAAGTGCGCCACCTTGTACACTTTGGGTGGCATTTAGGTAATGTCCCCATACTGGCGTTCCCCAGATGTTCTGTTGGATCTTAACTTTGTAGATGCCACGCTTTTTGAGGTTAACTTCCTTTACCATCTTAAAGCTAGAGGCGTTACTGACGCCTAACTGAGTGTTCAACCCAGAAAAGCTAGTAAAGTTGATCGGTTGATCGATGCTAACTGATTCACTTGCATGTACTGATAAAGACATCGCACTCGCTATAGCAACGGCAACTAAACGTTTTTTCATTTTCATTGTTATTTTCTCTTTCCATGTAAAATCCATGAAAACGTAACAAAATTATCACAACGAATTTACATCATTCGATCCGATTAATTAGTAGCATGGCAATGATCTCTTTTATTCATGAAACTTATATTTTTCGTATTTACAGATAGTTATCGTTTCTGTTTATTTTTGAACGCACCTATATGTTTTATTTATAAAATTATGACACTTTTATTAAGTGTTAATTTCTATTGGAAATTAAGATTCTTAAGTAAATTGATCTGTGCCTCAGTTAAGGTGTTCCGAGCTGATAGAAGGATCAACGATTTGAAAGTGTCATTTTAACCTGAAGGCTGTTAAGCGATTTTAAGGGCAGTTTTGATAAGAATTTGAAGATTTTTAGGCTTATTTTTCGAATTGTTAGTTACAAGAGGGAAGGGGGATTGGGCACTTCTTTGGCACAGAGCACAAAATCTGCTGGATGAAAAAAGCCAGCGACGGGTCACTGGCTTAGATTAACTTAGTTTGTACAGGCTACTGATTAAAGGTACGTAACGAAGACACTTAACTATGGTTTGTAACTAAAGCTAATTACTGCTTTTTACCGCCAACTTGAACGTAGTCGATACCGATAATACGGTTGATGATACCCAGAACAGAGCTCGTATCAGAGTTTGTTGAGCGAATCGTATCAACAGTTGCACCTTCAGGCACTAATTCCATTGCGCGGTCTTGAGTATTACCTGGAACTTGGAAACCGACAATGTTAAAGCTCTCAGCGTGCGCTGTGTAAACTTCATCGTTGTGGCTAATACCTGAACAGCCTGCAAGAGAGACAATACCCAAAATAACTAATAACTTTTTCATGAACACACCTTAAGAATGATTGGAGTTTAGATTCAATAGGTTCATGGGAGACAGTATCTCCCGACCGATGTTGAACATTATTCCAGAGGTGTTTCGTAGTTACTGTATGGGTTTGTCAGTCGAACCATTACATAGCTGAATGGTTATGGTGAATACCGCACCCTTTAAGGTTTGGCTTTGACCTACCTCCACGGTTGCGTTGTGTTGAGCGCAGATCTTCTCGACGATAGACAACCCTAAACCATGGCCACTCTTGGCTTTGTTACGCGCTTTATCGCCAACGTAAAATGGTTCAAACAAGCGAGCCTGATGTTCTTGAGTCACACCATCACCATCATCATGTACAGCTATCTGCAGTTGTTCTTGATGTGCGCTGGCTTCAATTAACACTTGAGAGCGTGCGAATTTCATGGCGTTGCGTACGAGGTTATCTAGAGCGCGGTTCAGCAGTATTTCATCCGCAAGAATCTCGTATGGTTGCTCTGGCAGTGATAGGTTGATGTCGAGCTCTGTGTCCTTGTTCCAGCGTGTCATCGCGTTATCGAGAAAGTCATTTATCTCGACAGGCTGCTGCAAATTTTCGAGGTCGCAGCTATCCAGCTTGGCGTAACACAATAGCTCGTCGACCATCTTCTCCATCTCTTCCGTATCTTCCACAATACTCTCTACAGTCTCTTGCTGAGATTCGTTGAGCGGTGTGTCTTTCAGCATTTCAGCTTGCCATTGGATACGGAATATCGGCGTGCGCAGCTCATGGGCGACTGCATTGGTGAGTGAGCGATTACTTTCAATCAGTCGGTGAATACGGTCTGCCATTAGGTTGAAAGACTTATTGAGTGAGCCGATTGCAATGCCGCTTGAGGTCTCGGCTCGCGATGAGAGATCGCCTTCTGCAAAGGCGAGCGTCGCCGATTCAAGCTTTTTAACTCGGCGGAAGATGATAAATAGGTGGCATACGCCATACAGGATAAAGCTTGCTAGGAAGAACAACCAAATGAGGTCATCTTCTAATTCTATTTTTTGCCTAACGAACGCTTCACTGTTGGGTAGGTAATGATAGGTATTGTCACTGCTTGCTAAGCGAAACCAAAGGTCACGCTCATCATCGTGAAAGATAAAGGTATTTGGGTTGGTCGAGAAGAACTCTGAGACAGGGCTTGGTATTTCATCTTTTGGATTGAACGTAATCAGTTTATTTCGAGTGGTTTCAACAAACTGATTCATGGCTTGTTGAGCCGCCTCAAGCCCCTGATTTTTTGCGATGTTCTCTATGAGTTGCTGGTGGGCTGTGGCTTCATAATCTTGCAGAACATATTCGTAGTCAGTATTGAGCTGATAGACACAGATTTCATAGGCGATAATGCCTGCCATAAAACAAACTAACAGCCCTATTAAGGACTCCAAAAAGATACGTCGCATAATCGTTCTCTTTCATTACGCTCGTAGTGAGCGAAGTTAATGCCAGGCGGTTGAAACAAACAAGTAGCCCTTACCGCGAATGGTCTGAATTTTCTCTGCTGGTGTGTGGTCGTCGCCCAAAATCTTCCTTAGACGTACAACCTTGTTATCAATAGTTCGATCAATGCCATCATACTCAATACCGCGCAATGTTTGCGTCAAGTAGTCACGCGATAGCGGTGTGTCAGGGTTACTCGCCAATAGCCAAAGTAGGTCAAACTCGCTGTCAGTGAGTGATAAAACCGCACCTGAAAGCTCACACTTCTTATAAGTGTTTTTCAGAACGAGTTGATCAAACTGAAGGGTGTCTGAGTCATCGACTGAAGCGGTACTGGTGTCTTGGCGGCGTAACAGCGAACGAACCCTTGCCAGCAGAACTCTTGGTTTGATTGGCTTAGTGACATAGTCATCAGCCCCTGTCTCTAAACCAGCAACGTGGTCGAAATCATCATCGCTAGCGGTGAGCATCAAGATTTTACCTTTATAGTGCGTACGCGTCTGTCGGCAGATTGTAAGTCCATCAGTTACAGGAAGCATCAAATCCAGCAGTACGATATCAGGCTGTGCGGCAAGAATGGTTTGCACGGCGTCACTGCCATCATCTAGTGTGGAGACTTCAAAGTCCTGCGTAACAAAGTAATCCTTTAGCATTCGCTGAAGTTTCAAATCGTCTTCTACGATGATCATTTTAGGTTTTGTCATTCCATTATCAGCCTTATCGTGCGTTTCATTTATCGAGATTACGTGAGGGAGTCTTTTTGAGTAGCTAGTAATTGTGGTACACCCAATTTACAGGCCTTACGTAAAATACCTAATGCAAATGATTAAACACTTTATAAGTTAGTTCAATGATGAATTGGCATTTATAGGAAAATAAAAAACATTGTTCAAATAGGCTCGACATTCTCATACATTCTTACGACAGATAAATTAAGCGCTAAACAATAGAATTTTCTCATTAAACACTTTGGGAATGACGCATGAATAAGTATAGAAAAACGTTACTGGCACTGCCTTTGATTATTTTAGCTGGGTGTAATTCAAGTTCTAACTCAGGTTCAAGTTCTGGTAACGCAGCGACTAAAGCACAAGTGAAACCTAAGGCGGATTACGTATTTTCGTCAGTGAAATTAGGCAAGTTGTATCAAGAACGAGAAGAGCTTCAAGAGTCAATGAAACTGACCTATGACGGAGTGCAGTATGACCAAATTCAATTTGCTGAAGATATTAGTGATAAGCAAAAAGTAGTAAGGCTTGCGAGCCGTTTAGGTCAAAGTGTTGATCTGTATTTTCCTGATGCAGGGTTTGATAGCTGCGGTATCTACACAGAGAGCAAGGGTTTGGACGTGTTTGATTGCGGCGCCCCGCTCCGCTCTGTTTCTAATGAGACCACGTTAATTCAAACAACAGCGAACAGTGCAAAAGCAGTTGAGCTTGAGTACCAAAATGAGTTGTCGCAATACGTGACGAGCTTGGGTTCGACGATTCTGAGTAACACCAAAAATGGTAATAAGGTCACCATCACCACTTTATTTGCTTTCAATGCCTTTTACCGCGATGTGCTCCACGAGACTGGGGCTGTTGATCGTATTACTTCCACTCTAGGCGCATCAACCTATTCTCAGCTTTTTGATATCGTGAAATTGTATCAAGGCAGTGAGATGACGTTGAAGTTTACCAACCATATTGGTGGAAGTGCCGACGATGATATCAATATGTACACCGGTCGCATGATCCACAATAACAAGATGACGACGATCGTAACGCCTACGGGTTCGGTGTTCTCTGGCGGCACGGACTTGTTTGCTGCAGGTAATCCACGAGTTTTGCAACGCGCTGATACCACCAAGGCTATTGAGCTGAATAAGCAGGTGGGTGTCCATAGTTGGGCCGAGGGGGATAAAACGGCCAAAGAATTCCCGTACACCAACGAGAGTCATCGTAAACAAGCGACCTACTTTAAAAAGGTGATGGGAGACAAAGGAATCGATTTTTATATCTTCACTTTAGATTCTGCTCCGGCTTCTGGTGAACACTGGGTGACAAAGGCCGACTCAGATAAATACGGCTTCATTACACGTATTGAGTAAGTTCTAAAGCATAGTTCTCGATAGTTCTAACTCTTAGCAAGGTTGATAGTGACTCCGTCATTATCAACTTTTTTTGTGTTTTCTTTTTCACTTCAACTTCATTCTCAAAATGAGAATAACGAAGTCTTTATATCTAAATTATTGTTAAATAAAAGATTAATTCCCGGCACTATCTTTGCTCTATATCTCTTTACACGTTTAAGGCTAGTGAAAGAGGGAACAGAATGAGAAATTGGAATTCAGTCATATTGCCGAGTTGCTTGGTGCCATGTGTCGCGATGGCGTTGACAACCGCAGACCTTACATTTGAATCAGGCTCGGATGCTTCTAACTATTCTGCAAAAGGTAAACCCAATAATACTTATTCGATCGCGGGGTCACTTCCTCAAGATGTTTTAACTAACGTCTATTCGATGTTGCCAGAAGGCACTACCGTCAACAGTGCCTTTATTGCACCTGAGCGTTATTCGAGTATTGATATTGATGATGAGTTGGACGGTGCAGAGTACGCCACAGCCACAATCACTTTCCTGAACGAAGGGGCGGGTTACCGCAACACCCTTGGCTACTTCGTTTTTGATACTGATAACCCTCCAGCAACTAAAGACGATATCAACGCACATGTCGTGGTGTTTCCTAATACGTCGGTTGCTGATGTTGGGGAAATGCAAGAAGGGGACTCTATTGATCTCAGTGTCCAACTTACGGCAGGTCAAACATTAGCCTTTTTTATCATCTCGAATGGTTGGGGCTGGGAAGGATCTTATAACAACATCCCGTGGCTTGGTGGCTGGGGCACACCTTTCTACAGCTATCCATTACTTAACCCTGAGGCGTCAGCTGAAAATAGAAGACACAATGTTGCCTTTCTAGATACAGAGAATGAGTTTTTGGTACTTGGCTTTGAGGATATTTATCGTCCAACTGGAGACAACGACTTTAATGATCTGATTTTCACGGTCGAAGTGACGCCATTTACCGCCGTTGATGGGGTTAATGAAGATGGCACGACAGATTCCAAATATGAAGTGCTTGTTCAAGAGAATAATGAAGATGTGACCGTAACAACGGTGTACCCGAGCTCGAACAGCTACGCAACGATCGCATTCGAAGATAATTGGCCATTGAAAGGTGACTACGACTTCAATGACGTGGTGTGGCGCTACAAAGTGACAGAGCAGCTTAATGGTCAACGAGAACTCAAGAACTTGACCGTAGATTACACCCTTCAAGCAATGGGAGCGGGCTACTCAAATGGTTATGCTGTGAAGCTACCTAACGTTTTACCTGCTAACGTAGCGTCGACAACATTAACTCGTAACGGTGTTGCCGTCGGTCATACGATTTTGCAAGCAGGTGATAGTGAAACGATATTGATGGTCTCTGAGGATTTGAGAGTAGACCTAGAGAATATTGGTGAACTATCGGAAAGCTGTGTTTTCTACCGAACCCAAAGTGCATGTTCTGGGGTACAAAACGCTGACGTACTTAACTACCAACTGTACGTGGAATTTACTACAGCAGTATCACGTGATGACATAGGGTACCCACCTTATGACTCATTTATCTTTGGGGCTGATGGTACTTATCACGGTGACTTCGTCGCGACCCCTCCGGGTATGACGTGGCAAACTCACTTAAAAGAGTTTACAGGTACCAGTGATATGAATAACGCCTTGTTAAATAGTCATGATGACAGCTCTTCAGGCTCTGAGTCGTTCAAAACCAGTAATAATATGCGTGGGTCATCAACATTCGAGACGAATGGGATCACCCTGTAGAACTGGTTGATATCAGTGATGCGTATACGTCATTCCCTACATGGGTAACCAGCAGCGGTGAAACCGATGGTGAATGGTACAAAGCATCGACCACGAACAAAGTTATATCAGCTACGGATGAGTAGGAGAGCACCATGAATAAGATAAGCAAATTAATTACCATGACATCCTTCTCTCTCATAATAAGTGCTTGTGGCGGTGGAGGAGGTGGCGGTGGTAACACCAGTGCATCACCTGCGCAGACTCCAGCTGCGACACCAACACCGACGCCCGCTCAATTGCCTGCGTTAGTAATCCAGCCAGCAGCGATCAGTACGTCTGATATCGTGGCGCCTGTCGGTTTCTCATTTGATATTGGGGAGAAGATCAGCTTGTCGATGGATTACACGGGAACGACTTCGGGAGCGCTGCATTTGTATTCCGAGTCGGCATTTGTGATGAGTAATGGTGATGTTGTTGCGGAGCCTACTTCTCGAATCACAACCGTTTATCCAACACACACCGATGTCGTAGAGCTGGAAATCAATGGTAACTGGGAGCAGATCTATGCCCGTTGGGTGCCAATGAGCAGCAGTGAGAAAGAGCAAAGTTGGGTGATTTCACTGGATCAGTCGAGCAATAGTTACCACTTAGCTTTTTAGTTGAACTAACCACGCTTTATTAACTCGATATTGGTGATAAAAAAATGAGAGCACCTAACTTGATAAAGGTGCTCTCGTCGTATCTGATTTTCATTCTTGCTCTCGATCAATTACGCCATCGCTTCTCCCTTCTTAACCACAAATAACGATGCCTATTCTTTGCATATCACCCATTTCGGCCCAGAAGATAAGTGGTTAAGTTTTGTTCTTATTGAGTAAAAACATTTGACCATTAACTATCACACCTCAAATCTTTAATTCTTTTCGTTAGTGCTCTAAATGATATTTAATTTATTGTTTTATAATGATTTTTTTGCTTTTGAATGCTGTATTGTTACGAGTTTGTTTTAAATAATCATTTGAACCCTAACTAAATTTCTGTCATTTTATATTTAACTGAACGTTCAATAAAAAATAAAAGGATTAAGAAATGCCGAAGGTTGGGATGCCTGACATACGTAAACCACAGCTTGTTCAAGCGACCATGACGGTGATTGATCGAGTCGGTTTGCATGCTGCGAGTATTGCGTTGATCAGCAAAGAAGCGGGAGTCTCTACCGGCATCATTAATCACTATTTTGGTGGTAAGCACGGCCTGCTCGAAGAGACCATGCGTGAAATCCTTCGCCAACTCTCCAACACCATCACGACTTCACTAAAAGCGCTTCCTGTTGATGCTCACCAACAGAGAATTAACGCAATCATCGATGGTAACTTCGAAGGTTACCAAGCAGAAAATAAGGTCGCGAAGGCGTGGTTGGCATTTTGGTCATATTCAATGCATGACGAGCAGCTGAAAAGACTGCAGCGTGTGAATGAAAAACGTTTGATTTCACACTTACGTCTTGAGTTGAAAGGTATTTTGAATCATGAACAAGCGGATCTCGTTGCTCACGGGATTGCGTCTCTGATTGATGGTTTGTGGCTGAGAGGCACACTAAACCCAGATGGTATCGATGCTCAAAAGGCGCGAGCTATCATCAATGATTATCTAGATAAACAACTTACGTTCTACTCGTGTCACAGCAAATAGATCGCAGTGGCAGCGCTAGACCTAGAACGACTACTATTTACACCCAATACTCACATATAGACCAGTAGAGTCTAATAACAATAATTAAGTCAGAATCTCAAATGGAAATGAACTCGTTATACATCGATGGCGCAGCGGTTAAAGCAACCTCTGGTGAAACCTTTGATAGCATTAACCCTGCCAACGGTGAACCTATCGCGACTTTAGGCCAAGCATCTTCAGCAGATGTCGACAGTGCTATTGAATCTGCGAAGCGCGGATTTGCGGTATGGTCTGCAATGACCGCTGTAGAACGCAGCCGCATTCTGTTGAAGGCAGTGGAAATACTTAGAGCTCGAAATGATGACCTTGCAAACCTTGAGGTTGTTGATACGGGCAAGCCGCTGCAAGAAGCAATTGAAGTGGATGTGGCGTCTGGCGCTGATGTTATTGAATACTTTGCTGGCTTGGCTCCAACGCTACAAGGTGACCAACAGCCGCTCAGCGAATCTCAATTCTTCTACACTCGCCGCGAACCGCTAGGCATCTGTGCGGGCATTGGCGCATGGAACTACCCCATTCAAATCGCGATGTGGAAATCGGCTCCGGCATTGGCTGCGGGTAACGCGATGATTTTCAAACCTTCAGAAGAAACGCCGCTCACAGCGCTCAAGCTTGCAGAGATCTTTACCGAGGCTGGTCTTCCTGATGGCGTGTTCAACGTGGTTCAGGGCGATTACCGTGTTGGTCAAATGCTAACGGCGCACCCAGACGTCGCGAAAGTGTCGTTCACGGGCGAAACCGGTACCGGTAAAGCGGTAATGGCAGATAGCGCTAAGACGCTGAAATCAGTCACCATGGAACTTGGCGGCAAGTCACCAATGATCGTGTTTGATGATGCGAAATTGGATGATGCGGTTTCCGCTTCGATGGTTGCTAACTTCTACACCCAAGGCGAAGTGTGCACCAACGGTACTCGTGTTTATGTACACGAAAACATCTACAACGCATTCATCGATCAACTTAAAACACGCACTGAGAAGCTGATCATTGGTAACCCAATGGACATGGAGACTCAGATCGGCGCGTTGATTTCTAAAGAACACCTGTCAAAAGTCCTTGAAGCAATTGAGCTAGCTAAGCAGTCGGGTGCAACCCTGTTGACGGGCGGCTATCAAGTGACAGACAACGGTCTCGAAAACGGCAACTTTGTTATTCCAACGGTGTTTGTGGATTGCGAAGACAACATGCCTCATGTTCAACAAGAGATCTTCGGTCCTGTAATGTCAGTGTTGAAGTTTACGGATGAAGACGATGTGATTCGCCGCGCCAACGACACCAAATACGGCCTTGCGGCTGGTGTGTTCACGCAAAACCTTTCTCGTGCGCATCGTGTTATTCATCAAATGCAGGCAGGTATTTGTTGGGTGAACACGTGGGGCGACTCACCGGCAGAAATGCCTGTTGGTGGTTACAAGCTTTCGGGGATTGGCCGTGAAAATGGACCAGAAACCCTACTTCATTATACGCAGACTAAGAGCATTCTTATTGAACTTGGCGACTACGCCAGCCCTTATGCCTAAAGCGTAACACTCAATTTAATGGGTTAGCTTAACAGAGCTAGCCCTACTGACTCATCTCAGGGAAATCAAAACATGGAACAACGCTACGATTATATTATCGTCGGCGCGGGTTCGGCCGGCTGTGTGTTAGCGGATAGGCTAACGGAAAGCGGTGAACATAGCGTTTTATTACTGGAAGCTGGTGGTACGGATAAGAGCATTTTTATCCAGATGCCAACCGCGCTTTCTTACCCAATGAATACTGAAAAGTACGCTTGGCAATTTGAAACAGAGCAGGAACCGGGTCTTGATGGACGTGAACTGCACTGCCCACGTGGCAAAGTGTTAGGCGGCAGCTCATCGATCAACGGGATGGTTTATGTTCGTGGTCACGCGTGTGATTTTGACCAATGGGAAGAAGAGGGCGCGGCAGGTTGGAACTACCAAGCATGTCTGCCTTACTTCCGCCGTGCTGAATCATGGAACAAAGGCGGTGATGAATACCGTGGCGACAATGGCCCTGTCGGCACTTGTAATGGTAACGATATGGAACTCAACCCGCTTTACCAAGCGTTTATCGATGCAGGTAAAGACGCAGGTTATCCAGAAACCAACGATTACAACGGCTACCAGCAAGAAGGCTTCGGCACTATGCATATGACAGTGGACAAAGGGGTTAGAGCCTCAACCTCTAACGCTTATCTACGTCGAGCATTGAAGCGTTCAAACCTGACCTTGAAGAAGGGCATCGTGGCGCGTCGTTTCTTACTTGAAGCACAAGACTCAGAAGGTCTATCGGGCTTGAAAGCGGTTGGTGTCGAGTTTGAAAAGTCAGGCAATACCCAAGTGGCGGTAGCGAACAAAGAAGTGATCTCTTCTGCGGGTTCTATCGGTTCTGTTCAACTGCTTCAGCTTTCTGGTATCGGCCCGAAAGCCGTGCTTGAAAAGGCCGGCGTTGAGCTGAAACACGAACTGAATGGCGTCGGTGAAAACCTTCAAGATCACTTAGAAGTGTACTTCCAATATCACTGCAACGAACCGATCACGCTCAACAGCAAGCTTGGCTTGGTCAGTAAGGGCATGATTGGCGCGGAATGGATTCTGACTCGTAAAGGCCTTGGTGCCACTAACCACTTTGAATCGTGTGCGTTCATTCGCTCTCGTAAAGGATTGAAGTGGCCAAACATTCAATATCATTTCCTGCCAGCAGCGATGCGTTACGACGGACAAGCGGCCTTTGATGGTCACGGTTTCCAAGTACACGTAGGGCCTAACAAGCCAGAGAGTCGCGGTACGGTTGCGATCACCTCTGCTGATCCGCATGCCAAGCCAGAGATCATTTTCAACTACATCTCAACCGAACAAGACCGCCAAGATTGGCGCGATTGTATTCGTCTGACGCGTGAGATTTTGTCGCAACCTGCGATGGATGTTTACCGTGGTGAAGAGATTCAGCCGGGTCTAAACATTACTTCCGATGAAGCAATCGATGAATGGGTTAAGCAGAACGTAGAAAGTGCGTATCACCCTTCATGTGGTTGCAAAATGGGTGCTGATAACGACCCAATGGCGGTGCTTGATGAAGAGTGTCGTGTTCGCGGCATTGATAATCTGCGTGTTGTTGATTCGTCTGTATTCCCAACTATTCCAAACGGAAACTTGAACGCGCCCACCATCATGGTGGCTGAGCGTGCCTCGGATTTGATTCTGGGCAAGCCCGTTCTAAAAGAGCAAAACGTTCCGGTATGGATAGCACCGGAATGGGAAGAGACACAAAGAATCAATAAGCCAGTACGAGAAGCGTAAGCGTCTGTTATTGGTTAAAAAATAGCAAAAGTAGTAAAGAATAAAAACAACAAGTAACAAGCAAAAAATAACAAAACTAATTAGTCAAAAGTCAGAAGAACTGCTCTCTATCGGCGTTGATATCGAGCAGCAAAAGGAAAGATAAAAAGGAACCATTATGACGACTCTAAATATTCAGAACGTGACGACAAAAACGTTAACAGCACTAGCCATCAGCTCATTTGCATTTGGTGTTAACGCTTCAGTAGAACCACAGCAATGTGAAAACGTTCGCTTCGCTGATGTAGGCTGGACTGACATTACCGCAACAACCGCCGTTACTTCTGAACTATTAAAAGGCCTTGGTTACAAAACCAAAACCGACCTACTTTCAGTACCGGTGGCATACTCTTCAATGGCGAACGGCGATATTGACGTATTCCTAGGCAACTGGATGCCAACCATGGAAGGCGATATTGCTAAGTACCGTGAAGAGGGCACGGTTGAAACCGTTCGTGCCAACCTTGAAGGCGCAAAATACACGCTAGCCGTACCAAAATACGTGTACGACTCTGGCGTGAAAAGTTTCGCAGACTTAGCAAAACATGCCGACAAATTTAAAGACCGCATCTACGGCATCGAGCCGGGTAACGACGGTAACCGCCTAATCCAATCGATGATCGACTCTGACGCATTCGGTCTAAAAGATTTCAGCCTAGTTGAATCAAGTGAAGCGGGCATGGTATCGCAAGTATCTCGCGCTGCTCGTCGTAGCCAGTGGATCGTTTACCTTGGTTGGGCTCCGCACCCGATGAACAGCAATGTTGAGATGGAATACCTTTCAGGCGGTGACGACTTCTTCGGCCCTAACTACGGTGGTGCGAATGTTTACACTAACGTTCGTTCAAACTACCTGTCTGAGTGTGCAAACGTCGGTCAACTTCTACAAAACCTAGAATTCACTCTAGAGATGGAAAACCAGTTGATGGAAGAGATTCTTAACCAAAAAGTGAAGCCAGAAAAAGCGGCTCAACAATGGTTGAACAACAACCCTCAACAAGTTGAAGCTTGGTTAGACAACGTAAAAACGCATAAAGGTGAATCAGCGACTCAAGCGGTTACTGAATACCTAAAGCAAGTTAAAGCTTAGTTTTACCTACCTATCGATCTATTTATCAAAGCTCTATAAATAAAAAAGGTGGGCTTGCCAATTGTCTATTGGTTTGAAGTAGCCCACCCATAATAAAAGGCAATATTGTGAATTTTATTACGGAAAACAAAATCCCTGTTGGTCAATGGATGGAAGCGGGTGTTGATTGGCTAACAATCAATGCAGCAGGATTCTTTGACGCTATTTCGATTTTTCTAGAAACCGTCATTATGTTTTTAGTCGATGTATTTAAGTGGATGCCACCGGCTTTACCAATCGTGATGACTGCGGCGATTGCATGGTATTTACACCGTAAACCCTCGCTTGTGATTTTCGTGGTCGCGGCACTGCTGACTATTCTTAACCTCGGCTACTGGCAAGAAATGCTGGAAACCTTTGTTCTCGTCTTTGCGGCGACAACGATTTCCGTATTAATTGGCGTACCGGTTGGCATCATGGCTGCTCACCGTCCTTGGCTCTATACAGTTTTGCGCCCAATCCTTGATTTGATGCAGACAGTCCCAACTTTCGTTTATCTGATTCCAACTCTGGTTCTATTTGGCTTGGGCATCGTTCCTGGCTTAATCTCGACCATTATTTTCGCGATAGCTGCTCCGATTCGTTTGACCTACTTAGGGGTAACGAAAGTCCCTGAAGAGTTGATTGAAGCAGGTAAAGCCTTTGGTGCAAGTCGCATGAAGTTACTGCTTAAAGTTGAATTACCTGCCGCTCTGCCAAGCATCATGGCGGGTGTAACCCAATGTATTATGTTGTCGCTTTCGATGGTGGTTATCGCCGCTCTTGTCGGTGCTGACGGACTTGGTAAACCTGTTGTTCGTGCATTGAACACAGTGAATATCTCACAAGGTTTTGAAGCCGGATTAGCGATTGTTTTAGTCGCAATCATCCTTGACCGCTTGTGCAAAACACCAAACCAGAAGGAAGCTTAATCATGTCTATCTCTCAAGAACAAAAGCCAATGGACGCGATTACCATTAAAAACCTTGATGTTGTGTTCGGTAACAAAGCCAATCAAGCGCTTGATCTACTCGACCAAGGTAAAACTCGCCAAGAGATCATCGATGAAACTGGGCAAGTTGTTGGTGTGGATAATGTGTCGCTGACGGTGGAAGAAGGCGAGATCTGTGTATTGATGGGTTTGTCTGGTTCTGGTAAATCATCTTTGCTTCGCGCAGTTAACGGTTTGAATGAGACCAGCCGTGGTTCACTAACAATCAAAGACGGTGACCAGCAAGTCGATTTAGCGCAATGTGATGAAGCGACTCTGCGTCACCTTCGTACTCACCGCGTATCTATGGTGTTCCAAAAGTTTGCTTTGATGCCATGGCTTAACGTATTAGACAACGTGGCATTTGGTCTTGAAATGCAGGGTGTCGCCAAAGATGTTCGTCGTGCTAAGGCGCGTGAACAATTAGAAATGGTCGGCCTAGCCGAATGGGAAACGAAATTCCCGCATGAGCTTTCTGGCGGCATGCAGCAACGTGTTGGTTTGGCACGTGCGTTTGCAATGGATACTGACATTCTATTGATGGATGAACCGTTCTCGGCGCTTGACCCATTGATTCGTGCTCAACTGCAGGATGAACTGATCACGTTGCAAAACAAACTAAACAAAACGATTCTGTTCGTGAGTCACGACCTAGATGAAGCACTGAAGATTGGTAACAACATTGCGATCATGGAGTCTGGCAAACTGATCCAACACGGTAAGCCGGAAGAGATCGTACTGACGCCGAAAACGGAATATGTGAAGGACTTTGTTGCTCACACCAACCCATTGAATGTGCTTAAAGGTCGTTCTTTAATGCAGCCTCTTGATTCACTGACACAAGAGAATGAAAGCTGGAAGATCTGCGATTCTAAAGACCTCTGGATTGAACAGAGTGAAGGTGCTTTATCGGTCAAAGGTGAACCGACGTTAGCGCTTGTTGAGTGGAATGAGTCTGACGACTTAACGGCTATCAACGCATCGAGTGTCGTAGTGGCAAGCCCTGAAATTGGTATGCGTGATGCGATTAAGCTCAAGCAGCTCAGTAACCATCCGATTTTGCTGGTTGAAGATAATCAATTGGTTGGGATCTTGGATAACAGCGAGTTCTACAACGCGCTGACAGGTAATTTTCAACTAAACAGTGCTGCTTAATCTTTAGAACTAAAATAGTCAGAGATCGAAATATTTAATAGGTAGTGAGGCCATCACAATCTCTCTACCTATTTGACTGCTCTGCTATTTTATTTGTTAACGACTTCTGGCTTTTTGTTATCTTGTTAGCCGATATAAGAGCGAAAATCGTGACTCATTGAGCAAAAGTGTTGCCCTGCGCAAATTCAGAGGCATAGAAAAGATTGAGAATAGTATGAACATCAGTACAATGCGGAAAAATTAATGACGTAATTTATCAATTTACAGTGTAATTCGAGCGGTCCTGACTCCGATTTCATGAGAGCTCTTCGCTTCGACGCTGTAAAATCACTCACAGTATATTAGTACAAAGGTCTGCATCTTGGACAAACATGACGAAATCCTGGTCGCTATTCGACAAATTATTCGCGCTATCGATTTACACTCGAAGAAGCTGAGTAAAGAGTATGGTTTGACTGGCCCTCAATTAATTCTAATGAGAGCAATCCAAGAAATGGGTAATGTGACGATCAAAGAATTGTCGAATCATACCAATGTAAGCCAAGCCACAACCACGACGATCATCGATCGCCTAGAGTTGAATGGTTACGTACAACGTATCCGTAGTGTTGCTGACCGCCGTAAAGTGCATGCGAACTTGACGGAAAAAGGCCAAGAGCTGCTAAATAATGCGCCACCACCGCTGCAAGATAACTTCGTTAAAAAATTCCAAAACCTAGAACCGTGGGAGCAAAGCCTACTGCTTTCTTCGATGCAACGCGTGTCGTCGATGATGAATGCAGAAGACATCGACGCAGCCCCAGTTCTACAGCTTGAAGGCATTGCCAACGTTGCTAAGAGCTAATTAGTCAGCTGGGCTTATTGTTTAAAAAAAACAGTATGTTAATAAAGTTTTTAGTGGTCGCTTTAAGCGGCCATTTTTGATCCTGCTACTCCCCATTTCTCTGGTTATATCAGCCTGATTTGTCTTTTCTTTATCCTTTTCTTCTTCCCACTTTTTCAAATTTACTACCTGTTATTTATTCAATATCTAGCCACTTCTTTCAGACAGCATTGACGATTCTCTGACAAAATAAAACTAGACCGACCGGTTTGTTGTGTATTATTGTGTGCATCTCTTAACCACGAGGTGATGTATGAAACATGAATTGACGGCTACACAAATGACAGCGACGTTGAAGAGTATGCAGGAAGCTTTTGCAGATGATCCGATGCCCACTGTGCCGGTGAGAATAGAACAGTTGCTTGCGCTGAAATCTGCTCTTATCGATTACACAGACCGTTTGTGTGTCGCGGTAAGTGAGGACTATGGTCACCGTAGCCGACAAGATACTTTGATGGCCGACATACTTCCTTGTTTAGGCAATATCGATCACACCATAGAGTGTTTGCCGCATTGGTCGACATCTTCCATTCGCCACTCAGGACCTTTGCTTTCAACTTCGCGTGTTGAAGTGGTTTATCAGCCTAAAGGCGTAGTGGGGATCATTGCCCCGTGGAACTTTCCTATCATGTTGTCGGTTGGCCCGCTCATTTCAGCTTTGGCCGCAGGTAATCGCGCAATGATCAAGATGAGTGAATTTACGCCAGCAACCAATGACGTTTTAAGACAGTTATTGGATGAAGTTTTCAATGCCGATGAAGTGAGCTTGGTTGAAGGTGAGGTTGAAATTGCCGCGGCGTTTTCCGCGTTGCCGTTTGATCATCTTCTGTTTACGGGTTCAACCCAAGTGGGTCGTCAAGTGATGAAATCAGCGGCTGACACGTTAACTCCCGTCACTCTTGAACTTGGTGGCAAGTCGCCAATTATCGTGGCAGAAGACATACCGATCGATATTGCGGTCGAGCGAATCATTTACGGCAAGAGCCTCAATAACGGCCAAGTGTGTGTTGCTCCAGACTACGTGTTACTTCCTGAAGACAAACTCGAGGCTTTCATTTTTGAGTACAAAAAACAGTACCAACTGTTGTTTGATGAAGGGGTTTATTCCGAGAATTTGACGTCCCTGATTAACCCTCGCCAATGCGACCGCATCGTGGGTTTGTTGAATGAAGAACAACAAACGGGAACTCGAACTGTGGCCTGCCATGACGACGCAATGGACTTAGATTGCCAACGACTGGTGACGCATCTGATTGTAGAACCAAGCCTGTCATCCAAGGTGATGAACGAAGAGATTTTCGGCCCGCTATTACCATTGATTACGTATCGCAATATCGAAGACGCATTCCAAATCATCAATAGCAAACCAAGGCCGTTGGCGCTGTATTTGATGAGTTTTGATTTGAGTCTACAGTCTCAGGTTAAGCACCAAGTTCACTCCGGTGGAATGTGTATCAATGACTGTGTTTTCCATTTAGCCGTTGACGACGCGCCATTTGGTGGCATTGGTGAATCAGGGCAGGGCAGCTATCACGGAAAAGAAGGATTTATCACCTTCTCTCATGCCAAAACCGTATTGGAAACGGGCTTAGATCATCGAGTTAAGCATCTGTTTGCAAAAGAGGACAACGAATTAAAGACAGCTGTGATGAGCATGCTAGGCAAGTAAATCACACCTGACATTCAGCTATTTATTTTAGAAACTATTCAAGAGGTTATTTATGTTGGAACGTTTTTTTGAAAGAACCATGAAGTCGTATTTGATGATCACCGGATTCTTAACCGCCACTGCTTTTTCCACCTTTTTGGCACCGGATTGGAGTATGCAGACCCTGTTCTCTTACAACGATACGATGATGGAAAATAAAGAGTATCTGTTGGGTACTTACCAGCACTGGGGTGTGATGGTTGGCTGTATTGGTGTGTTGCTGATGTTCTCGGCCAAGTACAAATCGCTGCGTACTTCGACCATGATTTACAGCGCATTTGAGAAGTCGATGTTTGTTGGCATCTTCTTATACAACGTCTGCATTAATGACTATGAGTGGTTTTATGGTTGGAGTGGTGTGTTTGCGCTTGATGCGTTTGTGACCGTCTACTCTTTGGTTTATCTCTACTACTATCTCAATCGAGACAAAACAAAGGTACCCGCTCACTTGCGTTAACCTCTGTCGTTCAACTCGTTGAATCTAATATTCCTAAGCCCGCATTTGCGGGCTTTTTTTCGTTTTCGGCAAATGATCCTCAATGATCTTAATTGACATATCTTTGACATTAACACTCTAGACCGACCGGTTTGTATTGGTTATTGTTTAGTCATCAAACATAAACGAGGTAAACACCATGACTACCAATAACTTTAACTTTCAACTGAAAACCATTGTTCATGCTCAAGAGAACGGCATCGAAAATATCCCTTCTTTCTTTGCTCGCTTAGGTGCAAAAAGAGTCGTGCTTTTTTCTGACAAAGGTTTGGAGTCTTTGGGCTTTGTTGAGCAGTTCTCTGCGTTGTTTGCAAACCAGACGATGAATCAAGAAGCAGATCAACCAACGACTCAGCTCGTTGGTGTGTACACCGATATTGCGCCAGACGCGACTTGCGACAACATCAACGCTGCGATTGAGTTTGCTAATAACTTGGATGCAGACGCTATTTTGTCTGTCGGTGGAGGCAGCGTGATTGATGCTTCTAAGGGCGTGAAATACGCACTCCATAAGCAGATTGATGATATCCGTACCGTGATTGCTGGCGGTGGCTTTATGGAAGTTTGGCCAAACAATGAAGACATTCGAGTGCCTCATATTGCCGTACCAACAACGGCGGGTACTGGCGCTGAAGCTTCTCCGATTGCGGTTTTTTACAACGAGCATGAAAACATCAAGGCAAGTTTAGTGGCGTCTGGTTTAGAGGCTGACATTGCGATTCTTGATCCGACTGTCACCACCAAACTTCCTGCTCACCTGACTCGCTCAACCGCGATGGATGCATTAACGCACGCCGTTGAGGCCATTGTTTCTCCAATGAGCAATGCCTTTACCGACGCTTACGGCATTCAAGCTGCAAAACTGATTGTTGAAAACTTACCCGTGGCACTTGAGGAGCCTGAAAACCTAACCGCACGTGGCAATCTACTTCAGGCAAGCACCATGGCGATTTCTGCATTTTATTCATCGTTAGGTGGCATCCCTATCCATAACTGTGCTCATGCCTTTGGTGCGATTAGCCATATCCCGCACGGCGATGCCAACACGGTACTGATGCCTGTTGTGATTGAGGCGCTGCCCGAGTTCTATATGCCGAACGCAATTAAATTGGCTCAAGCATTCTCGCTAGAGAGCACTGGAACGGACGAGATGATTTACCAACGAGTGTTGGATTTCTTACACAACTTCCAAACCCAAGTTGGTGCGATGAAGCGTTTCAGTAGCTGGGAATTTGATGACCAAGAGAAGCGCAATATTGCTCAAGCGATTGAAAAAGATATCTGCTTCCAGTTCTACCCAATCTCAAAACAAACGATTGAACAGATTATTGAAAAATCAATTTAGTCGTCTGATTAAGCATCCAAAAACTCACTGTAAATCGAGGACTAATTATGAAGATTGAAAACGTATTGCTATCGAGCTTGTGCATCATCGCGCCATTCCTATTTTTCACCTAATTGAAGCGACAGGGACGTTGTGACCTTTATTCCTGAGGAGGAAATAAATGTTCAATAAGCGTTTAACTAACGTGATTCTGACTGGTGTTGTGGCGGTTCTGCTTTTTGCCAAGGCAAGCGTTGGCAGCGAAAGCTCTGTGGCCTTATCTGAACAGCACCGAGATGTCGTTCAGGTGTTGGATGAAGCCTATGAAGGACAGTCTGAAGCACAACTTGCTCTCGCTTATCGGTATTTGAGCGGTGACGGTGTTGAGCAGAATGACGAGAAAGCGGCGGAGTGGTTTGAAACTGCAGCCAGTGCCGGTAGCCCTGAAGCTCAAACACAGCTTGGCCTAATGTACTTCTCCGGAAGTGGCGTTCAGGTTAGCCAAGCGGAAGCTGTCACCTGGATCGGTTTGGCAGCCGCTCAAGAGTATGACCCTGCGCTCGACTTATTACATTGGATGTCCCAAGCCGCGCACTAATTCAGATTCTAATCCAAGTTAGTCACAGAAAAGGTTAATCACAGAAAGGTTAGTCACAGAAAAAGCTAATCACAGAAAAATTATTCACAGCTATTGGAGACATCTTATGCAGACATTCAAGAAATCCTTATTATTCACCGCGATGGCCGCCGCAAGTAGCGCCGCCTTTGCCGCCGAATCAGATAAGCCGAACATCGTTGTTATTGTCGGTGATGATGTTGGCTTTGCTGATACCCAGCCTTATGGTTCAGAAGTCGAAACACCGAACTTGATGGCGTTGGCTGAAGAGGGGGTGAAATTCACCAACTTTCATGCATCACCGACCTCATCAGTGACTCGTTCAATGATGTTAACTGGAGCGAACAGCCACGAGGTTGGGCTAGGTACCTTTGATTATGCTGTCTATCCGGGCGCGATTGGTAAGCCGGGCTATGAAGGTTACCTGACCAAGAAGGGCGTAACCGTGGCTACGTTGCTCAAGGAAAATGGCTACAACACGTATTTATCGGGCAAATGGCATTTAGGTCATGATGATGGGTTCCTGCCCGATGACCGCGGCTTTTCGGAAAGTTACGGTATTTTAGCGGGTGGTTCGAATCACTTTAACCGCGACATGATGTTCCCTGCCAAAAACGCGGCGACAGCAGATGCGCTGCAAAAAGGCGACATTCCCGGCGTTGAAGTTGAGCCTACCTACAGAAACGGTGAAGT
Source organism: Vibrio crassostreae (assembly GCF_024347415.1). Lineage (NCBI taxonomy): Bacteria > Pseudomonadati > Pseudomonadota > Gammaproteobacteria > Vibrionales > Vibrionaceae > Vibrio > Vibrio crassostreae. Next base: position 1,512,621 of record NZ_AP025477.1, on the reverse strand, counting down.
GGTTGAGGACAAATACAAAGGCGAGTACTCAGACCAAGTCTACACTAACGAACTCATCAAGATGATCGATGGCAAGAAAGACGACGGTAAGCCTTTCTTCGCTTATCTTCCTTTCACTGCGATACACCTTCCGCTGCAAGCGCCAGAATCAGCGTATCAAGACAAGGTTGATTACTACGTCGAGCATGGTTGGGATTCGATTCGTGAAGACCGCTTTGAACGCATGAAGGAGATGGGCGTTATTCCTAAAGATGCCGATATCTCAAGTCGTAATGCACTAAGTCGCCCTTGGGACTCTTTGTCTGATAAAGAACAAGAGTGGTATGGCAAGAAGATGGCAGTCGCGATGGGCATGATGGAGATGCAAGACCAACAAGTCGGTCAGGTTGTCGATTACCTAAAAGAGATTGGGGAATACGACAATACCTACATTATGTATCTGGCAGACAATGGCCCTGAAGCCGCGGACATTACCGGTGAAAACATCAGTGATTTGATTCGCACATGGACGGCGCATCACTTTGACAACTCGACGGAAAACCTAGGTAAAGCCAACTCCAGCGTGTCATTAGGCCCTGAGTGGGCAAGTGCATCAACCGGTGGATTGTCTTGGTATAAAGCTTACACAGCTGAGGGTGGTATTCGTGTGCCGTTTATCGTTAAGCCTGCGAAAGCCCTCTTAGAAGGTGATCAAGCGCTGCAACCTGGTACTCAAACTGATGACTTATCACAAGTAAAAGACATCGCAGCCACCATTCTTGAAATTGCCGATGTAGAACATCCAGGAACGGAATACCAAGGCCGAGAAGTAGCACCGATGAGTGGTGTGAGCTTGCTTCCTTACTTTAAGGGCGAAACTACAGAGGTGCACAATGCTGATAATGCGATTCCATTTGAGCTGTTTGGTAGCGGCATTTTGCTCAAAGGGGATTACAAGATCATCCGAATCTCTACAGGCATGGGCGGTGACAGTGAATGGCACCTGTACAACACCAAACAGGATCCGGCTGAGCAGCATGACTTAAGAAATCAAATGCCAGACTTGTTCCTAGAGATGGTTGCTGAGTATCAAGAGTACGAAAAATCGCAAAATATTGTGCCAGTTGATGAAGCGTGGAACCCGTTTGAGAACGTGAAATAGAGGAAACAAACCACTCGGCCAACCTAATGCCAGCAAGCTTGGTTGGCCGATGAGCACCGTGTAAAGGAATTACGAATTGTTTCGGCTAATACAATAACTTTTACATCGAGGAATTCTTCATGACGACCTTATCACTATCAAACCTGAGTTCGGTTCCGCAGTTTAATGGCAAGGCGCACAGCAAGCTCCAAGCGTTGGCAAAACCCATTGGTGCGGTCTGTAATATCAGTTGTACTTACTGTTATTACTTAGATAAACGGCAGTTGCTTGAATACCCCAAAGGATCTCAATATGTGATGGATGAAGCGCGGCTAGAGCTCTATATCAAGCAGTATATAGAGGGGCAGAATACGCCGGAAATCATCTTTTCTTGGCATGGTGGTGAGCCAACTCTGCTCGGCATTGAGTACTTTGAAAGGGTCGTGGCGTTACAGAAAAAATATTGCCCAAGCCACAGCACTATTAGTAATGATCTACAAACCAATGGCACCTTGTTGAATGATGATTGGTGTGAGTTCTTCAAGAACAATGATTTTATCATCGGTGTGAGCATTGATGGCCCAGAACACTTACACAATCACTACCGCACCAACCGCGCAGGCAAAGGCACTTTTTCCCAAACCATGCGCGGAATCGGCTATCTAAAAAAACATAACGTTGAGTTTGCGACCTTAACTTGTGTGAATGATGTGACGGGCAAATACCCATTAGAGGTTTATCGTTTTCTGCGTGACGAAGTCGGTTCAAAGCAGTTGCAGTTCATCCCTGTGGTGGATAAGCACGAGGCTCATACCAACAATAAATGGTTGAGAAACCAACAAGCGATCATTCCTGTTTTTGGTGAAGTTGAGCCTTGGAGTGTCGGTTCAACGCAATGGGGTGAGTTTCTTTCGACGGCTTTTGACGAGTGGTTCGAACGCGATTTTGGTCGAGTACTTGTGCCTTACTTTGAGAACTTCGTCGGTGTGTGGATGGGAAGAGACAGCACCATGTGCACGCTGAGTGAGATCTGCGGAAAGGGGTTAGCGGTTGAACCTAATGGCGATGTGTACTCATGCGACCATTACGTATTTCCTGAGTTTCAGTTGGGCAATATTCATGATAAGCCACTATCGACGCTGGCGTTTTCAAACGCTCAGCAAACTTTTGGATTCGCGAAGCAAAAGTCACTACCTAAACAGTGCCAAACCTGTGAGTTTAAATTTGCTTGTCATGGCGAGTGCCCCAAGAACCGAATTATCAACAGTCGTGATGGCGAAGCCGGACTAAATTACTTGTGTGAAGGATGGCTCAAGTTCTTTCATCATATCGATCCGGTGCTTAATGCTTTGCTAAAAGCCAACAACATCGCGCCACGGATGGGGTAAGTGAACCAATGACGTGATAAGCAAAAGCCTAGGTAGAAAACGAACAAGCCTGAAAAACAAAAAGGCTCGCTATATAAAATAAAGCGAGCCTCTTAGCGTGTAGGAACGGGTTAATCTTTTGAACTCATCGCTAGCAATGTCTCTTCCATGGCATTGTTCAGAATCGAACGGTTGCGCTGCATCGCTGCCATTAGCGTTGAGCCTAGCCATAAGCCATAAAGCGTGCGAGATAGTGATTCAGGATCTGCGATATTGAAATCACCCGCTTCATTGCCTTCTTCGAATAGCTTAGCCATACGTAGGATGATCTTTTCTGCACCTTCTGCCATGGTTGATTGCAACGGATTGGCAGACCCCGACACTTCACCTGCTAGCTTGACCACAAGGCATTGAATATTGAAATCTTCAGTCAATTTCGATGCACACCAAAACTCGAAATAGGTTTTAACGCGGTCACGACGAGACAGAGTTTCATCACTCAGAAAGTCATCAAGCTTAACTAGGTGCTCATCAAAGTAGTCGGCTAGAAGGATCTCACCAAAGTGCTCTTTGGATTTGAAGTAGTGGTAAAAAGAACCTTTAGTCCCTTCGGCTTGGTTGATGATTTTCATCAGGCCAACGCCAGCAAATCCGTGTTCATTAATAAGGCTAAACCCTGCATCGAGCATAGCTTGTCGCATGTCTTTCATTGGTCTTACTCTTTATGCCGAGAATGATGATTAGTGTAGCGATATGCATACCAACCGTCCAGTCTAGAGCGTTAGGGTTACAGTCTATAATTGCCTCGTTTCTTCAAAATAGCTTTATCTTCTATTTAGCCTTCTAAGCAACAAAACTTTTTTCAAAATAAGCGCGTTCTAATAACAGAAAATAGCCTGTTTAAATCGCCCGTTAGGGGGCTTAAAATGGCTAATCCGGGGTACTTTAAGTTGCTGTTTTTGTTGAATTTTAATTTAGTGTTTTCTTAAGATCGCAATGATAGTCTTAGCTTAATTTCTTTAGGGGGCTAAATGGACACCAATAACAGCACTTATCATCACCACAGTTTTGCTCAGCAAGATTTATCAGAGCTTACATTTACAGCCTGCACGTTTATCCGTTGTGATTTCAGACGTTCGAACTTACGTGATGCAACGTTCATTAACTGTAAGTTTATTGAGCAAGGCGATCTTGAGGGATGCCACTTTGATATTGCCGACTTACGAGATGCAAGCTTCCAGAATTGCCAGTTGGCGATGGCGAATTTTAGCAACGCGAATTGTTACGGTATTGAGTTACGTGATTGCGACTTAAAAGGGGCGAACTTCACTCGTGCTAACTTTGCCAATCAGGTAAGCAATAGAATGTATTTTTGCTCTGCGTATATCACGGGCTGCAACCTGTCATACGCCAATTTTGAACAAGCTTGTTTAGAGAAGTGCGAGCTGTTTGAGAACCGTTGGATAGGGACTTACCTTGGCGGCGCGTCACTGAAAGAGTCTGATCTCAGCCGAGGCGTGTTCTCGGAAGATGTATGGGGGCAATTCAGTATGCAAGGTGCTAATTTATGCCATGCTGAATTAGAAGGGTTAGATCCTCGCAAGGTAGATACATCGGGGATTAAAATCGTCGCGTGGCAGCAAGAGCAACTGCTTGAAAGTATGGGTATTGTTGTAATGCCTGATTGATTCTTATCATTCGGTTGTAATCAAACACAGTCGCTAGAAGAAAAGCCCAAAGCTAATAACTTTGGGCTTTTCCGTACTTGGTCGCATGCATTTTATAATGAAGTTTAGAAAAGAGAATGCTTGGCGAATATTGAGCTTATTAGTGCATACCTGAGCGCATTTTGTCGGCAAGAGCAAAGAAGACAAATAGTACAAAACATACCAGAGCGACGCACAGTGAAACTAAGATGGTTGTTGCGTCTTTTGATATCAATGGAACAACGATAGAAGCTAACGCTACCAACATAACAAAGATATGAACGATTCGTCCGATGACCGGATTTTTATGACAGAATGAAGCCCATAGGTAACGCATTTTTAACACCAGTATAATATTAGTGGTTTTATTCTATTTTCTTAGTGAGTGTTTTGTAAATAATATTCTGTTACAGGTTTCTGTAAATATGATCCAAGTCGTTTTAGTATAAAACTGGTTAAATAACAGTGGTTTATTTATATTTTATAGAATGTGCACCATTGTAATGAGAATCATAGTATTCCGTATTCTTTGGAATAGTAAGTTAAATATGGTTTGATTTTCAGTTATTGACTGAGGATCTCATTTATTGAGTGTTCTGTTAAGAGATCGTTTGCGTATAGGTATTGATGGCGTAAATATCAATCGAATTAGAATCAGTTTAGAGCCTGTTATTCGTTTTATGTTATTTATCAAAGCGACTCCTCAAATTGAGAACGAAGTAATCTTGTGAAGTTTTTGGTTTGATATACTTAGTGTTCATTCGATGAAGGTGATGGAGATGATATGTCGAAAACCGCGAAGATCATTAATGAAGATAAACTGGTAAAAAAAGCAGTTGAAGTCGGTTTTAAGATGGCAAAACTACAAGGTTTTGATTTGCCAAATTCATCCCAACCGATAAAGGTTAAAGCGGTGTATTTGTTCCTTGTTGAAGTGAATCAGATCACACCGCTACCTGACGATAAGCTTGATGGTGCAAATATTAAAAAACGTTTGGCGTTATGGATTCACAAAGCACTGCCGGACAATGACCCACTAAAATAAAGATGTTGTGAATACTGGTGCAGTCCACCTGATGATTGGCAATCTTTTCCCTAATCTCACTTATTGTTTTTATGTATAAAAGCCTAGCAATGACTTGAACTGACCCCCAATAGTTGGACACCAATTATTGGGGGTCTTTTTATGTCCAAATATAGCCGAGAGCTAAAATGTATCATTGCTAAGCAATATTTAGATGGCACGTCATCTCTCTACTTAGCAAAACAATATTCAATCTCTTCAAGACAGATACGGTATTGGGCTCAAGTCTTTGCCATCCATGGTACTGATTCATTTTTACCAACTAAGCATGCTGCTTCTGCTCAGACAAAGCGAAAAGCATTGAATTTAATGTGGACGAATGAATGGTCTCTCACGCACACTAGCGCTGTATTAAACCTCTCATCCCCTGGGATACTCTCTGTCTGGCTCAAACGATTTAATGAGCTGGGTATCAAAGGGCTCAAAATGCGCCAGAAAGGAAGACCCTCAATGAAACAGCAACCTCAACGTACCACTAAGCCTGATAATGAAATGACGCTTGAGGAGCTAAAAGAGGAGTTGGTCTACTTACGAACCGAGAATGCCGTTCTAAAAAAGTTGGAAGAGTTGGAGCAGGAAAAAAACCGTCGAACAAAGAAAAAGCGGTCATAGCTCTAACTCTTAAAGGCAAGTACCCACTAAAGCACTTACTGCACACTCTACAGCTGGCAAAAAGTGTCTTTTATTATCAGGCTCAAACGAGCAAGCGCCCAAATAGCTACGAACGTGAGCTGCGGTTGATAAAGTCAATTTATCATGAACATAAGGGTCGATACGGCTACCGCCGTATTCACTTGGAACTAAAAAATCAGGGGGTCGTGCTTAATCACAAAACGGTTCAAAGACTTATGGCTCAGCTGAACCTTAAATCGACAGTCAGGATTAAAAAGTATCGTTCATACCGAGGAGAGTCTGGAACAGCAGCTCCCAACGTGCTTGAAAGAGATTTTAGTGCGACTCAACCCGACGAAAAGTGGGTAACTGATGTCACGGAGTTCAAAGTCAAAGAGCAGAAAGTATACTTGTCTCCCATTGTCGACTTGTTTACTCAGGAAGTGGTTGCTTATAGAGTGGCCCAAAATGCCTGCTTGCCGCTTGTCACGGATATGCTGACGGAGGCTATATCAAAGCTGAAACCCAACTCAAAGCCAATTATACACAGCGATCAAGGTTGGCAATATCGCCATCGACAGTATCAGAAAAAGGTAGCGGAGAGTGGGTTAACGCAAAGCATGTCGAGAAAAGGTAACTGCTTGGATAATGCGGTTGCTGAAAACTTTTTTGCTTTACTCAAAACAGAGATGTATCACAACCAAAGCTTTGAAGATGCAGATGCTCTGATAGAGCAAATTAAAGAATACATCGAGTACTACAATACCAAACGTATAAAAGTGAAACTAAAAGGCCTGACTCCGATAGAATATCGAACTCAGGCCTTGAAAGCCGCTTAACAGAAATGTCCAACTTTACGGGGTCACTTCAACTCGCTAGGCTTTTAGTTTTCTGTTCCCTTTTTCTTTGACTTATTGCTTAGGTCTAAATTGCTTGTACTGGTTTGGTTGGCTTTGAAGCTTCTCCTGTGCTTGAGCCTTCGTTTGTAATGTGGTCGTATTTCTCTGTTAAGTGATCTTGAATCTTTTGGTGATAGGCACCGTTCAGCTTGTAAAAGCGGAAGTAGATGATTAACGCAATGGCAAAGAAGAAAGCAGGTAGGCCGACCATGATGCATTGCATGCCGAATACGGTTTCAGGGCTTTGCGTTACGTTAGGTACATAATCAACAGCGGTGAGTGCGATACCGATAAAGAAAGCGGCAAATGCTGAGCCTGCTTTTACAACCAGAGTTTGCACCGAGTAAGCGATACTTTCGCAACGAGACCCCAGTTTAAACTCACCGTAATCGACCGTGTCTGCCACCATGATGACGTTAAGTACCCAGAATAGCGCTGTACCAATTTGTAGAAAAACGCCGGCTGTTGATATCAGTAGAATGCTCTGTTTGTCGTACATGCCAACGTAGATGAGTACTGCACTGCCTAAAATAGGGAAAGAGGACGCACATGCCCACAGAACTCGGCGTGAAAACATCTGGGCAAGTTTAGGGAACAGCACCAGTGTGATGAGGTTAGCAATACCTGCATAAGCCATGTAGTAAGGGAAAAGTTCTTCATTACCCACCACATAAGTGAAGTAGTAAACCGCGAACGCTGTAATGATGTTGGTCGCGAGGTTATAAGACAGCGCCATACACAGAACACTGGTCAGTTGGTCGTTTTTGTAGATAAGCGCTAGAAGCTTTTTCAGTGAAACCTTTTCTTCGGGTTGTGTTGTGTCTAGGTTAGCCGTTGAATAGCGTTCTTTCACATTACGTAAAGTAATGAAAGTTGATACCAAGAAACAAGCGATCAACAAGAGAGTAAAAATCTGGAAGCCGAACCCTTTATCGTCCCCACCTACGTAGTTCACGAAAGGCATTGCGATAGCCGCAGTTACAATCCAAGCTAGGCTCGCAAAGAAGCGAGGGTATGGGACGAGCTCTTCACGTTCACGCTTATCTAAGGTGAGTGTTGGGACCAGTGACCAAAAAGGGATATCCATTAGTGTGTAAGTCATTCCCCACAAGATATAGGTGACAGCGGCGTATGCGATTAACCAAGGACCTTCGATGTAATGCGCACTAAACACCATCAGAAGAACCACGGAGTTAGCTAGTGTGCCAATTAAAATCCAAGGTTTGAACTTGCCCCATCGAGTGCGGGTATTGTTGACTAACCACCCCATAATAGGGTCATTGACGGCATCCCAGATGCGTGCGACGAGGAAAATGGTGCCGACTGTAGCGGCAGAAATACCGACCACATCCGTGTAGTAAAACATTAGGTACATGTAGACGATGGTGATTGCGAAGTCTTTACCAAATGCGCCAAAGCCATAACTGAGCTTGGTATTCATTGAGATACTCATTGCCACTCCTTACGCCTCCTTAGTAAGAAGGCGTTAATATTCACGTTATTGTATTTGTTATTAGTATGAAGTTACTTGTTAACCCACTCTGGTAACCAACCCTGATGGGCTTCAATCAAGTCATCAACCAGCGCGTATATCTCTTCTATTCCAAGTACAGCGGCTGTATGAGGATCAAGCATCGCAGCATGATAAATACGGTCGCGGTTTTCAGTGAGAATGGCTTCGGTTAATAGAGTTTGGACGTTGATGTTGGTTTGCATCAATGCGGCCAAGTGATTTGGTAGGCGGCCAGCTTTGATCGGTTGCACACCATTGGCATCCACTAAACAGGCGACCTCAACACAGCAACCTTGCGGTAAGTTATCGATTAAGGCTTCGTTTTTAACGTTGCCATAGATGACGCTAGGTGTACCCGTCCAGATGGAGTTCATGATGGTGCTAGCGTATTCGTGAGATTCCTCAACGGTGATCTTGTCGGCCGTTTTGAACTCTTGAAGGTCTTTTTTCCAATCGGCAATTTGTTCGACACAACGTTTAGGGTATTCATCAAGTGGCACTTTATAACGTTCGATTAAATCTGGACGATTTGGCTTGATAAAGTAGGGGGTGTATTCAGAAAAATGTTCAGAAGACTCTGTCACGAAGTAGCCAAGCTTCTTAAACATCTCATAGCGGACTAAGTTGGTGCAGCGACCATTGTGATAAATACCCGGCTTAGGCGCTTTGCCACTCTCAAAGGCTTCAAGTAGGTCTGGATAAATGTCGACGTACTCTCCACTTGCTGTCTTCTTCTCGAGGGTCAGGTAGTAAGCCATGTGGTTAATGCCTGCGCAGGTATAGCGAAGATCTGCGTAATCTAAGTCTAGGTCGCGTGCTAGTTCTTCAGCTGTCCCTTGTACTGAGTGACACAAACCGACTTGTTTAATGTGTGGATACTTCTCGTACATTGCCCATGTGTTCATTGCCATTGGGTTGACGTAGTTAAGCATGGTCGCGTTCGGGCAAACCTCAGTCATATCTTCACAGACACTCCAAAGATGCGGGACTGTGCGTAGCGAACGCATAATACCGCCTGGGCCTAGTGTGTCTGCGATGGTTTGTTCCAGACCATGGCGCTTACACACTTCGAAATCTGTGACGGTACATGGCTCGTAGCCACCGATTTGAAAGGCTATGACAACAAAATCTGCACCTTGTAGTGCCTCTTTTTGATCTAAATGGCATGAGATAGAGCCAGTCGCACCGGATGATTCCATCAACTTACTGACGACAAGGTGAGACTCTTCTAATCGATTCTCATCAATATCCATCAATGCGACATGAGCATTTTGTAGTGCTGAACGGTGGAAAACGTCGCCAAGAATGTTCTTAACAAAAATGGTTGAGCCTGCACCGATGAATGTGATTTTAGGGCTTTGCATAGTGGGATCCTTTATTTCTCTGAGTTCTTTGTTGATGCAGATAAATTACACCTAGAACCCATGTCGATTCGTCTCAGATAATCGAATAGCTCTCCTGTTTTCTAATATTTTTAAATCACTAAATAGAAATCTTAGGAAATGGGATAACTTGTTGGCTTTTAAGGAGAGAAGATATGCAATGAGGCTAGTTTTGCACTTAAGATACTGACTCTAATCACATCGTGATGATCTTATGAATTGGGGTACTGCGTCTCTATGATCGCCTTCAGAGTTTTATTATCGAGGAACTGTTAAAACTCAGCTATACGATTTCCTAAGGAGCGAGATATGCCGCAATCAGCCCCAGATACGGTGAGAATTATCACTTTAGATAAGTATTCATCCGAGACCGTGTCGGTAAGCCCACTGTCTCTCTATTCTTCCTATGAGAAAATCGATATTGAACTCAGAGCCCCTCATTCCATGCCTGGTTATCATTGGCATGGTCAAATTGAGGTGAATATACCCTTTGGCGATGATGTGGAGTACATCATTAACGGTAGCCCGGTTGTGGTCAAAAGTGGGTCGATTGGCTTGTTTTGGGCATCGGTACCGCATCGACTGACGAATCCAGGCCAATGCCATAATATGGGAATCATCAACATACCGATTCACCATTTTATGTCGTGGGCTCTCAGTCGGGATTTAGTCAACCAGATCACTCACGGCAGTGTGTTGCAATCGAATTCTTGTTCGCTGATCAGTGAGTTTGAAATCTCACGTTGGGCAGAGGAGATAAAGCATTCGTCCGAAAGTCGTCAACAGTTGGCTATGGATGAAATTGGCCTAATGCTTAAACGAATCTGCCTTGATGGCTGGCAACAACTGTTGGTAAATCGACAGGATAAGTCGACTAAGAAAGGGGTATCGAAACACTCGCAATTCTATGTCAGCCAGATGTTGGAATATATTGCGACTCACCATAATCAGCCATTGACCGTTAAAGATATCGCTGAACATATCGGGTTACACAGCAACTATGCGATGAACGTATTTCAGCGAACGATGCAGATGACTATTAAGCAGTACATTACTGCGATGCGCATCAATCATGCTCGTGCTTTACTGAGTGATACGGACAGAACTATTCTCGATATCTCACTCACGGTGGGCTTTAATTCGAGTAGTCGATTCTATGAAACCTTCCAAACGTACATAGGTGTCACGCCGACTCAATATAGAAAATTAGCTAGAGAAGATCACCGATGGAGCAGTCATGGAGCTAGCCCTCTATACGACCTTGAGAAAGGGGCATGTGATGGGAAGCGGCCGTTAACAACGACAGACAGTTAGCTATATTGATACAACCCGATAAAAGCAAAGCCACAGCATGTGCTGTGGCTTTGTGATTAGAGTTGTGGAGTCTTTTTCGTTAGCTAGAGTGGTGTAAGCCGTTCCAAACAATGTCGCGGTATCGCGGTTGGTTGGTATCACCTTCAGTGCTAAATAGCATGATGGTTGCGTCTTGGTTTAAACCTAGCTCATCACGTACAGCTTGGTCTGCACCTTCACGACATAACGTGAAAAGTAAACCAAGTGTGATAGCACCAGATTCGCCACTGATCACTTGATCATCACCACTAAGTGGGTTGCCAAGGATACGCATACCCGTTGCTGAAACATTGTCGTCAACCGAAACAAAGTGATTGCTGCAATCGCGCAGTACAGGCCACGTTACTGGGTTTGGTTCACCGCAAGCAAGGCCTGCCATGATGGAGTTCATCTCGCCCGTTACATTAACCATTTCACCTTTCTCGCCAGAGCGGAAAATACAATCTGCCGCTGCTGGTTCAGCAATGATGGTTTCAAAGGTGTCAGCTCCCAGCTTATCTGCAAGGTAACCCAACACACCACCTGCCATTGCGCCTACACCGGCTTGCAGAAGAACGTGAGTTGGAGCGCCGAACTCCAATGCTTGAGCTTGCTCAATCACTTCATCTGCCATTGTCATGTAGCCTTGAGAAATCCACGTTGGGATCTCTTCATAACCATCCCATGCCGTGTCTTGAACTAGCATCCAACCGTTGTCTTGAGCGGTTTGGTTCGCCATGCGTACCGTGTCGTCGTAGTTTACTTCTGTCACGATACATTCAGCGCCTAGGCCTTGAATACGGTTAACGCTTGCTTGAGATGAACCTTTTGGCATATAAACCACGGCTTTTTGGCCCATTTCACGAGCAGCCCAAGCGACACCTGTACCATGGTTGCCTGCGGTTGCTGTAGTAAAAACAAGTGGTTTTTCTAGTTTTGAAGCGACCGTTTTAAGGTTGATCTCAGAGATATCAATGCCAAGGTGCTTTGCCAATTGGCGACCCAGAGCGTAAGAACCGCCGAGTACCTTGAATGCATTCAAACCGAAGCGTTTTGATTCGTCTTTAACGAGGATCGCCTTAACACCAAGCTGTTTAGCAAGATGTGGAAGAGACACGAGTGGAGTGGGTTGGTAGCCTTCGATCTGGCGGTGAAACTCACGCGCTTGTTGCGCTTGAGAAGCGGTAAACAGTTCGCAGACTTGACCAGTGTAGAATGAATTTTTTGATAGTTTTAACATAGGGCACACTTAGATACAGGCAGAGGAATTAAAGGCCATCAACGATGCTTAATGACCTTGTTTTTTCGTTATAGCTTCACGTTATTGGATTAAGCTATACGTCTTCAATTAAAGCGGTTCGTGATTACTTGATGTAAGCGATCGCTTCTACTTCAACTAATGCGTCTTTTGGTAGACGAGCCGCTTCAACACAAGAGCGTGCAGGTGCGTTCTCTGTACCAAATACTTCCGTGTACACCTCGTTAAATGCAACGAAGTTTTCCATATCAGATAAGAAACATGTGGTTTTAATAACGGTATCTAGTGAACCACCACTTTGTTCCAAAACTGCTTTTAGATTTTCTAGTGACATACGAGCTTGCTCTTTGATGCCACCTTCAACAAACGCCATTGTTTTTGCATCAAGCGGTAATTGACCTGAAGTGTAGATTAGGTCTTTGAATGCCATACCTTGAGAGTAAGGGCCGATTGCTGCTGGTGCTAGATCTGTATGGATTTTTGTTTTCATTTTGTTTCTCTTTATAGGATTTCTATGCTCTAAACTCGCGGATGTATTTGTAAATAGCGTGGCGAGTAATACCAAGACGCTCAGATACGAATGCTGTCGCCTCTTTTAATTCGAAAATACCGTTCTCAAGCAATAGCTTGGTAATGGCTTTGTTTCGACCTTTTAAGTTGACTGACTCATCGTTGTCGACTTCAAAAATAGCGTGCTCAAGCGCTTGCTCAATCACTTCTGTTGTTGAAGCTCCAAAGTTCTCATGCACACCCACAGGGGCATGAGCCATGTCTGGCATTAAAGTTTTTATGATCTCAGGAAACGGGTGAGACAAGTTCATATTGATACAGAACAGCCCAATCGGTTTGCCATTTTCTCCAGCTAGCACACAGGTCGTAGATTTAAGCAGTGACCCATCTTTGCTGGTGGTGAAGTAACTCTTTGGCGTGACCTCACCAGTGCTCTCAAACACACTCAGCATTTTCAGCCCTAGATCGGTGATAGGTGACCCTACTTCTCGACCCGTGTGGTGGCCGTTCACTATCTTCACTACCGACTTTTCAAAGCTCTCAAATGAATGAATCACAACCTCACAGTGCGGACCAATAAAGTCGGCAATGGTTTCGGCTAAGCGAAAGTTCAGTGCGAGATGCTCTCTATCATTGTCGGTGAATTCAACGTTAAACGATTTATATGCTGATGCGTTCATTTTAGACCACTGTTGTTAACTTTAATTGCCTTTCATTATCTTTGGTTAATCGATGTATTTCAAGTTGCCAATTAACTTTATGTAACTATAAGACTATATATCCGCTCCCTACACAAGCCTAAAGTTACAAATAAGTACCCAAAATTGATCGCAATCAACAATATTTCCAGTTTTAGATGGTTTCTGGTCACTATAGTTAACCCTAAGATCTTGGTCACATTATTTAACTGAAATGTCAGTAAGATGCTCAACGTAACGTAAACAAAATTGAACTATAGGGTTGGTTACTGGTTGTGAAGAGCAGCAGAAGTGCCGACCTAAATACAATAATTAGAGGTTCCAATGACTAACTACCTAAACCGCGGCTTTGAACAAGCTGAGTTTGAACACAGAACATCACGCGCTCAAAAAGTCATGCATGAGATGAATCTGGATGCGATGATTTTCACAACCGAGCCAAACGTTCGCTACTTCACTGGCTTCCACACTCAGTTTTGGCATAGCCCAACTCGTCCATGGTTTGTCATCGTTCCTGCAGAAGGAAAGCCGATTGCGATTGTTCCTGAAATCGGAGCAAGTGGTATGGCGGGAACATGGGTCGACAACATTATTACTTGGCCTTCTCCTCGTCCTGAAGATGATGGCATTAGCTTAGTAGCTAGCGCATTGAACTCTCTGCCTTGTCGTCATGGCCGAGTAGGCGCAACGCTGGGCATTGAATCTCACCTACGTATGCCGGTGAACAACTACTTGAAATTAACCACCATGGTTAAGAAAGACTTTGTTGATGTGTCTTTAGCAATGCATGAGCTTCGTCAGATCAAATCACAAGCTGAAATCGAGAAAACACGTGAAATCTGTCGCATTACTAACGTTGGGTTTAGCAAGATTCCGGGTTACGCAAAAGCCGGCATGACCGAGCGTGAAATCTGTAAACAGTTCCGTATCGATATGTTGTTAGAAGGTGCGGACGAATGCCCTTACATCATCGCAGGCTCAGGGCCTGATGGTTATGACAGCATCATCATGGGTCCTACCGATCGCATTATTGAACCGGGAGATGTGTTGATCATCGATACGGGCGCCGTGCGTGATGGTTACTTCTCTGATTTCGACCGCAACTGGGCATTTGGTCATGCAAGTGAGCAAACCAAAGCGGCATACCGCGCTACTTACGAAGCAACAACTAAAGGTTTCGAGGCTGCGAAACCGGGAGCAACCACGACGGACATCTACAACGCGATGTGGGGAGTCTTAGAAGCCAATGGTGCATTGGGTAACGACGTTGGTCGTCTAGGCCATGGATTAGGTATGGAGCTGACAGAGCGCCCGTCTAACACCGCTACCGACAACACAGTACTTAAGCCAGGCATGGTGATGACACTAGAACCGGGCATGGTTTACGCACCGGGTAAGTCGATGGTTCACGAAGAGAACATCGTAATCACTGAAGACGGCGCTGAATGGTTGAGCGAACGAGCTGAACCAGAACTGATCATTATTTAGCTCAAAATTTAACGCCTTACAAATTTAACACCCTACAAAAGCTGACTCTGGACTCTGGAGTCAGCATATAAAAACTATAAAAATACGAGTTTCTCATGCAAACAATAGAACAGTTTCGACAATTTGAAATCCCATTACAGCACGTTCAGGCACCAAGAATTGGTCGAGTTCATATCGGTTTAGTACAACTAAGTACTGATCACTCTTTAGAGATGGACTGGGCAAAATTACTGGGTACACAAGCAGGGGTATTTAGTTCCCGAGTGTATTACAGCAGCGAAATGACTCCAGAAGCGCTCGACCAAATTGCGGTTGGGATCAGTGAAGCATCAGATCTGATAGCGACGGGTTTACCGATGGATGTCATGGCGTTTGGTTGTACTTCAGCCTCTATCATTATTGGTGAAGAGAAAGTCGCCAATCTTCTTACTCAAAATCGCGGTGATATTCCCGCAACCAATCCATGGACAGCTGCTCAAGCCGCATTCAAGCATTTGGGTGCAAAAAAAGTTGCCGTGTTTTCCCCTTACCCAACCGAAGTGAATTTCCCTCTTTATCAACAACTGACTGCCGCTGGCTTTGAAGTTCCTGTTTTAGGTTCACTTGGCATTGAGAAAGACACTGACATCACGACGGTTTCAAAGGAATCGATGATGGAAGCGTTGAGCAAAATGTTGCCGGGCTCTGGTGCCGATGTGGTGTTTATGTCTTGCACCAACCTTCGTGTTCTTGACCACATTCAAGAGATTGAAGATCGATTTGGTATCCCAGTCGTGTGCAGCAACTCTGCGATGTTCTGGCACTGCATGCACTTAGTCGGCAACAAAGCTCAATGTCCAGGTTACGGACAATTGCTAAATCAATAGCAACCAATGAATAAAGGAATTTTAAGATGAGTAATACAACTAAAGGTTGGTTAGCTGCCATTTTCATTGGCATGCTTTGGGGTATTCCGTGGATCGTAGGGACACCTATTTTAGAAGTAATGGATGCACAAGTCTTGGTATGGGTTCGCTATACCGTCGCTTTCATTACGCTGTTTGTGATTATCCAAGTCAGCAATGCGATGGGTAAACCACAGAAAAAAGTCGATTTTAAACTTAATTGGGCAAACCGACACGACATCTTCTGGGCGGCATGTTGCGGAATTATTGGTCAAGGTGCTTTCAGTTTTCTATCGTTCCTATCTCTTGATTACATTACTGCTTCAGAAAACGGCGTGATCCAAGGCCTTATCCCAATCATCATTTTGTGTGTTGGTTTCCTTCGCCACGGCGAGCGTTTTACACCACTACAAATCTTGGCAGCTGTTGGCGCCTTCGTTGGTGTCGCTATTTTGGTCATGGACCCTTCTGTTGAAGGCAGCGGGTTTAACATTGGTCACTTGATCTGTCTGGGTAGTGCCGCGAGCTTCTCTACGATGGCTTACGCTCGTGCCAAGCTTGCTGAGAAATATGGTTCAGTGGCGACGATGTATCACCAGTTTGTTTTTGCGGCAATTGGCTTCGGTCTTTACCTACTGGTTGTCGGCGCCGATTTCTCTTCAGCTCTCGGTATTTTCAGTTCTCCACTTCGTATTGCTTGTATTGCAATTCTGGGTGTGGGTATTTCAGGTATCAGCTACCTAATCTACATCTATGCAATGGAACGAGTTGGCGTAGACGGAACGGGTATGGCACTTAACTTGATGCCTCTGTCTTCTTTCGTCCTGGCTGTGTTTGCTCTCGGTGAAGCGGTAACGCCAATGCGACTACTAGCGATTGCAGTCGTTATTGGCTCAATGATGTTGTTCATGAAGTTTGGTAAGGCGAAGAAAAAAGCGCCTCAGCTGAAAACGGCGACAGACGTTAACTAGCGAAAAACCACTAAATAAAATTATGAGTAATAAGGCGGTGTGCGCACCGCCGTTACCTAAAAATTATGGAAGATAGACAGATGAACACAACAAACAGAGACACATTTTTAGGATGGACTGCTGCCATTGCTGTTGCCTGTATCTGGGGCGTAACTGGGGTGGTATCTAAGCCGCTCTCTATGGCTGTTGACCCGATGACATTGGTATTTTTCCGCTACGTTACTGCGGTAATTGGCCTTTCCATCATTTTCTTTTTTACATCACGTAGTAAAAGCTTGAGCGCTGACTTGGGTTCTTCGTTAAAGATCGATACCAAAGATATTGGTCGCATTGCGCTTTGTGGCATCGTTGGACAAGGGGTGTTTTCACTGTTCAACTTCCTTTCTCTTTCTCACATTGGTGCGACTGAAAACGGTGTTATTCAAGGCATGCAGCCGTTCGCGACGGTTTTCTTTGGCATGATGTTTATGAACTTCCGCATGAACAAGATTCAGTGGGGTGCTTTTATTGCTTCGGCGGTTTGTATTTACGCAATGAGTGTTGGTCCGACAAACTCCATTGAAGGTGGTACGCCACTACTAGGTTACGTTTACGTGACGTGTTCAATGCTGGCGTTAGCGTGGACAGCTCACTTACGAGCTAGTTTAGCGGACAAATACGGTTCAGTTGTTTCTATGCTTTACCAATACATCTCAGTTGCAGTAATGGGCATCATCGTTGTATTGACCATGGGCTTAGACCTATCTCAGATTTACATTATCTTCTCTAGCCCGCTGTTAATTGCTTTGCTTATTTTCTTAGGTACGGGTATCTCTGGCGGTAGCTACTTGATTCAATTGTATTCTTTCAAGCGTATCGGTGTCGAAAAGGCAACGATGGCATTAAATCTCATGCCTTTGGTTGGCTACTTAGTGGCGGTTTTAACACTTGGCGAACAGATGGCAATGGGCAAAACCATCGTTGTTTCATTAATTGTGGTCGCACTTTACGTGTTCACGAAGTTTGAGACAAAGCAGGAAGAACAATCTTCAGAAAATTTAGCGTGCGATAAAAAAGCAACACCAGAAGCGAGCTAAGTGATGAAATCAGTGACTAAAGGTTGGATGGCAGCGATTGGCGTGGGGTTGTTATGGGGCTCTGAGGGCGCATTAGCTACCTTGCCATTACAAACCATTGATGCGCGATTGTTGGTGTGGCTACGCTACATGATGGCATTCTTTGTTTTATCTTTAGTCCTGATTTTCTCAGCAATGATCCACAAGAAAACTCAAAGCAAACCGAAGTTGGCGTTTAGTTGGGATAATCGGAGCGATCTATTCAAGTTGTTGGTATGTGGTGTCGTTGGCCAAGGTTTGTTTAGCTTTCTTTCGTTTCTCTCGTTGGACTATATTTCACTGTCAGAAAATGGCGTTATTCAGGGACTTGTTCCCATTGCTATCTTGGCGATAGGTCAGCTTTTTTACGGCGCTCGATTTACTCGTATGCAAATCGTCTCTAGCGGAATCGCTTTGGTTGGCGTCAGCATGTTAGTGCTAGCTCCTCCGTTTACGTCTCAAGATAGAGGAGTAAACATCGGGCACCTGATTTGTCTATTGAGTGTGCTGAGCTTTGCGTCGGTGACTCATTTGCGCGCTCAGCTTGCAGAAAAATACGGTGCAACTTGCACCATGCATTATCAATTTGGTTTTGCGGCGGTTGGATTTTTCATTTATTTACTGGTTTCAGGCATTGATGTACCAAGCCTGTTACTGGTAATTCGCCCTTCTTGGTCGTTACTCTGCATTATCGTGCTAGGTGGCTTTGTATCAGGGCTGGGCTACATCGCATACATATACGGCATAGAGCGTGTTGGTGTTGAAGGCAGCAGTATGGCTTTAAATCTGATCCCTATGTCTGCATTTTTCATCGCTGTTTTGGTGTTTGGAGAACCCATCACACCTTTTAGGGCGCTGGCTGTTGGCTTGATTATTGTGGCAATGATGCTGTTTGCTGCATCCAACAAGTCCCGCGAGATGACATCTAAAACAGTTTTAACAAATTAATTTTAAGTATTTATTGGAGTTTCCATGACTAACATTGCCAACGTTACAGAATGGCGCCGCCATTTACATCAGTACCCAGAGTTCGGTACTGAAGAGTTCATAACATCTGAATTTGTAGCGAACAAGCTCGAAGAGTTCGGCATTGAAGTTCACCGTGGTATTGGCGGAACAGGTGTGCTTGGAATTCTGAAAAATGGCACAAGCGATCGCTCGATTGGTCTACGTGCGGATATGGATGCGCTGCGCATTCATGAACAGAACACTTTTTGTCACGCTTCAAAACATGAAGGAGCGATGCACGCTTGTGGACATGATGGCCATACCGCGATGCTACTGGGTGCGGCGCAAGAGTTAGCAACCAGTAAGCAATTCGATGGCACTGTGTACTTCATTTTCCAACCAGATGAAGAGCGAGGCACAGGAGCGAAAGCGATGATCGCTGATGGCCTGTTCACTCGTTGGAATATGGATGCGATTTACGCGATGCATAACTTACCGGGTATCCCAGAAGGTAAATTTGTGACTCGTCCAAGCTCGCTTATGGCAAGTGAAAGCAGTTTTGAGATTGTGATCAAAGCGACGGGCGGTCACGCGGCGATGCCACACATGGGAACCGACCCGATTGTTGTTGGATCTCAGGTGGTCACAGCACTGCAAACCATCGTTTCGCGTAATTTGAGCGCCATTGATGAGACGGCGGTTATCTCGGTGACTAATTTTGTTACTAATGGCACCGTGAATGTGATTCCTTCGCAAGTGACTATTTCTGGTGACACTCGCAGCTTTACCGATCAAGCATTGCATAAAATTGAGAAAGCGATTGAGCGTGTCGTCGCTGGCCAGTGCATGTCGGCAGGTGTTGATTATCAATACCACTTCAACAACAGCTTCTTATCAACGATTAACACGCCTGAAGAGACGGCTCATGCAGTGAAAGCAGCACAAGCGGTTGTTGGTGAAGAGAATGTGAATGGAGCTTGTGAACGCTTCACCATTAGTGAGGATTTCTCGTTCATGTTACGCGAAGTAAAAGGGTGCTATATGCTAGTTGGGAATGGTGTTGGTGAATGTGGAGGCACTGCGCTCCATAACCCACACTACGATTTCAACGATAATATTCTGGAGCATGGTGTCGGATTCTGGAAGACTTTGGTAGAACAACAATTGTCACAGTAAGTTGATGAAAAAAAGAGCGAGAGGCTAACTTCTCGCTCTTTTTGTATCTAAGGTGTTCTCAAATTGGTGAACAGTTTGGCTGGCTTGGATTAGTTTGCTTAGCGATTCACTTGTTCAACAATCTCGCGTGTTAGGCGGGCAATTTCGTCCCATTCTCCATTTTCAACGAGTTTCTTGTCGACCATCCACGTACCACCGCAGGCTAATACTTGAGACACTGCTAAGTAGCTATCGATGTTTGATGGCGTGATACCGCCTGTAGGCATTAGCCGAATATCGCCGTATGGACCAACGAGTGACTTAACCATGCTGATTCCACCTGAAGCTTCGGCAGGGAAAAACTTGAGAGTCGTTAGTCCCATCTCAAGTGCCGCTTCAACGGTGCTTGGATTGTTCACACCTGGAATGATATCGATACCGATTTCCTGGCATGCTTTAACTGTGTTTGGATTGAATCCTGGTGATACCACAAACGTTGCGCCCGCTTCTTTTGCTGCGAGTGCTTGCTCACGGTTCAAAATCGTTCCGGCACCAATCAGCATGTTAGGCTGAGCTTCTCGTAGAAGTCGGATAGCTTCAACAGCGGAGTCTGAACGGAACGTAATTTCAGCCGCTGGAAGCCCATTCTCAGCCAATACTTTGCCTAGAGGGATAATATCCTCTGCGTTATCAATGGCGATAACAGGGATAACTTTAAGTGCTTTTAGCTGTTCGTTAATTGTAGACATGTGTACTTCTTAATATCAGTTTGAAAGAGTGTCGGTGATGTATTTTGGGATGATTGCGCCATGATGTTGAATCACCAATCTGGCTAATGCATTACCTTGGTGGCAAGCTTCTGACACAGAACCTCCAGAGAGATAACAAGATAAGAAACCACCGTTAAAAGAGTCGCCTGCAGAGGTGCTATCAACCACAGTTTCGACAGGTGTCGTTGTGATTTTTACTGGCTCATTTGCAGGGTTTTCGCTGATCAAGCAGCCTTCAGCACCAAGCTTTACAACAACAGTTTTGACGCCGAGTGCATGCAGTCTTTTTATGGTGTCTTGTGGCTGGGCGTCTTGCCATAAAAGTTGCTCATCGTCGAAGGTGACCAAGGCGATATCTGTCGCTTTATAGGCAAGCTGATAAGCTTCTTTGGTTGCGTCTTGTGAGTCCCACAACTTTGGTCGGTAGTTACTATCAAAGGCGATGGCCACGCCACGTTCACGTAGGCCTTGAATGATAGTGAGCAACTTTAGCTGATCGCCATGAGGCAAGATCGCCAGAGAGATTCCACTCAAAAACACCATATCGACATCTTCAAGTTGGGCGGTTATTTTGTCGAAATCTGGGTGCTGTACCATGTAGCGAGCAGCGGAGTCATTACGCCAATACAGAAATGTGCGTTCACCAACGTCGTCTAATTGAATCAGGTACAGGCCTGGCGAGCGCTGCTCGTCAATCAGTACGAAATCAGCTGATAGCCCTTCATCTTGCCATCGGTTAAGCATCTGCTGACTGATAGCGTCTGAGCCTAGCGCTGTGACATAACTGGTACGAATCATAGGTGTATCTGACGAACAGGAATAGCTGGTGGCACTTCGGTTCAAATAAACAGCGGCGTTGAGCGTATCCCCACCATAGGTCTGTTGCATGGAACCGAATGGAGCGCCGTTCAGTTCTATCATGCACTCGCCGATAATCGCAATGTGGCTCATAGTGTGCCCTTACAGAAAGATTGGTATTGCTAGGTATAAATGATGGAACGTGGCTACAAGGAAAGTGGCCACGTTGATTCTTTTCCCAATAGCTTGAGAGGAGGTCTTACTTGTTGTCTAGTTTCACGAACAACAGCGTTAGAACATAAGACAGTGCGAACACACCAACCACGCCCATTAGTGCTTGAATGAAGTTTTGCGTACCGCCTGCAAGGTAAGCCGGTAAGCTGAATACAGAAGAAAGAATGTAGCTGGTTAAATGGGTATCGATCGTTACCGAGATAGCACCGAACACACCTGCTGCTAGACTCGCGGTCATCATCGCTTTGGTGTATTTCGTTAGGACACCAAATAGAGCTGGTTCCGTGATGCCTAAGATAGCGGTAACGCTTGAGCCCATCGTGATTGAAGATTGCTCTTTAGAAACTGTCTTGCGTTGCTTGTGCCAGATTGCCATTGTCGCACCAGCAATTGCCATGTTACCCAAACACATGATCGGCATAAGTAGATCCTTACCATACAGTGCAAAGTTGTTCAGGCTGATTGGTGTCATGCTGTGGTGAATACCAAATACGATGGTAATCGGGCGAGTCAGACCGAAAACAAAGCCTGTTAACGTCGGAGATATTTCCAGTAGTGAACTCATTACCCAACCTGCGCCATTACTTAGCCAGATACCAGCAGGGCCAACAAATGAAAGTGTGATGGTTGAAGTCACCGTAAAGGCAAGCAGTGGCGTAAATACTGGTTTTGCAGAAGAAGGTACTAGACGGTCAACTAACGGAGTCACTTTAGACAATAACCAGATAGCGAGAATAGCTGGTACGATAGCACCGCCGTAGTTGAGCAGTTCAATCGGAACTACGCCAAGAACCGTCAGCTCAGGTGCAGCGCCAGCATCTTTTAGCATCGCCGCTTTATCTACTAGCTTGGGTGCTAGCATTGCAGACGAAACAGCAAGAGCTATGTACTCATTTACTTTAAAGACCTTGGCTGCAGAGAAAGAAACCAACATAGGTAAGAAGAAGAACACAGCAACAGAGATAGAACGGAAGAAGTAAACCGTGTCTGAGGTTTCAGAGATAACATTGGTTGCAATAAGGCCAGACAACAGGCCCATCAACATACCAGCGCCAGCGATTGCGGGTACAACTGGACCAAAGATGCCTGCGACAATGCGCATCACGCCTTGGAACAGCTTGCCTTTCTCTAGCTCATCAGCCGGATTAGCGTCAGCTTGTTGAGTGTTTGATAGCGCGTTGAACCACTTCTCTACCTCAACACCGATGATGACTTGAGTTTGACCTTGTTGAAGTACCACACCTTTCACATCTGCGATCTGCTTGATCGCTTCTTCGTCTACCAGTGACTCGTCTGATAATTTGAATCTCAGCCTTGTCATACAGTGCGTGATACTCACGATATTGTCTTCACCACCAAGTGCAGTGATTAATAACTGTATATTTTCTTTGAAACTTTTCTTCTTCGATGATGACTTCGAATTATTAATAACGGCATCACTCTTTTCTACCATTTGCATACTACACCTGTTATTGGAATATATTTAACTCGAGAAATCATAACGACAACCAATTTAAATCCAACGGAGTAAAAAGAGATCTCAATCACATTTAAAATCTGAAAAATTAATTTTTCAGCGTTTTTGGCCAATTGGTATGTTTTGTTTATCAAAAAAAAACACTTAACGTACCAATTATTTTTAGGCGAAAATTAGCGCTTGAAATGTGATTTTTAAAGCGGTTAGATAATAGGAGTTGACTTAAGTTTAGGTTATTTAATTGTGAAAGAAACTATTATATCTGATATCCATTGTATTATTACTAAACCAGACAGGCACAATCTCATTACCGTTGTCGTGGAAACGAATGAAGGTGTGACTGGCTTTGGCTGTGCGACATTCCAACAAAGACCGCTTGCTGTAAAAACAATGGTCGATGAATATTTAAAACCTATTCTTATTGGTAAAAATGCCAACAATATTGAAGACTTATGGCAAATGATGATGGTCAACGCTTATTGGCGAAATGGCCCTGTTATCAATAATGCAATTTCCGGTGTTGATATGGCACTGTGGGATATTAAAGCCAAATTGGCGGGTATGCCGTTACACCAGTTATTTGGTGGGAAGTCTCGTGATGCTATTCCTGTATACACACACGCGACTAGCGACACAATGGAAGGTATTTATGAGCTGGTGGAATCTTTCCTAGACAAAGGCTACAAGCACATTCGTTGTCAGCTTGGTTTCTATGGCGGCGTTCCAACCGATTTGCATACCACTCAAAACCCGACTGAAGGCTCGTATTACGACCAAGATCAGTACATGGACAATACTCTAACGATGTTTAAGTCGCTGAGAGAGAAATATGGTAACCAATTCCATATTCTTCATGATGTTCATGAGCGCCTATTCCCGAACCAAGCGATACAATTTGCCAAAGAAGTCGAGCAATATAAGCCTTACTTTATTGAAGATATTCTGCCGCCAAATCAAACAGAGTGGCTAGACAATATTCGTAGCCAGAGCTCAGTATCATTGGGCTTAGGTGAGTTATTTAATAACCCTGAAGAGTGGAAGTCTCTAATCGCGAATCGTCGAATCGACTTCATCCGTTGTCATGTTTCACAAATCGGTGGTATTACGCCAGCTCTGAAACTAGGTCATCTATGTCAGAACTTCGGTGTTCGTATTGCATGGCATTGCCCACCAGATATGACGCCAATTGGCGCAGCGGTAAACACGCATTTGAATGTGCATTTACACAATGCCGCCATTCAAGAACATGTCGAGTACAACGAGAATACGAACAAGGTATTCCCGAACGCTGCAGAGCCAATTAATGGCTACTTATACGCGTCAGAAATCGCAGGTATTGGTGTTGAAATCGACCGAGAGGTTGCAGCCGAGTTCCCTGTTATGTATCGCCCCCACGAGTGGACTCAAAGTCGCCTTCCTGATGGCGCGATTCACACTCCATAACTCATTGAGTTAACTAAAATGGCCGCAGATAGCGGCCATTTTTTTATTTAATATATTTACCAGATATTACGTATTATCAAAAATTATATTTCTAGTATCACTAAATTAATGATACTAGATGTGAAATAGTATTAGTGGCTAATCTATAGCGTAATTAACTTATATCTATAAAAATTAACCATATTAAATCGAATTTAAAGGTTACTTCTTATCTCGGAAGCTCATGCTCTCACTGTTAAAAGGCGTGTGGTAGGTGCATTGGTAGTTGATGTCGATGATATTACTGACGATGAACAGTTCCCCCGATGCTAAGAAACCTCGGTTGGTGATATTCATCGCTGCCGCATTTTTTTTGCAGCCGAGCAACTCTGCATCTTCCTTAGATACGTTGATCGCTTGGTACGTTGTTAAGTAGCTATCGATCTGAAGACCTTTCGCTAGCGCATGCTTCTGGATTGAGCTTTCAATGATCTCGGCATTCATCTCTGGGAAGACACTGACAGGGATCTTGGCTTCTTCAATCTGAACTACTTTGTTGTTAATCAATCGAAGCCGTCTAATTTTCCAAATGTAGTCATTGTCGTCTAAAGAAAAAATCTGCTGTTCGTGGTTATCGGGTAGCGCTTTATTCAGCTGGAGTTTTTTATAAGAGATCTCTTCAAAACTGTTTTCAGTGATGGAGTTGTACACCAGTGGTGTACCAATGAGAGAAGTGTTGACGAAGTAACCAGAACCCACTTTAGATTTCACCATGCCAATAGCCTCTAGCTTGGCTAGTGCTTTACGAATCGTGAAACGAGATAATCCATATATTTCAGACAGTTCTCTTTCAGCAGGAAGCTTATGGCTGATACTGTTTTGGCAAATTTTGCTCACAATATCTTGAACAACTAATTCATATTTTTTCATTCTAAAAACTTAAAAAAGCACTCATGGTGATTAAATTATAGTTAACTAAATCAGATACTCAGCGCATTCCGAGCTAGCCGGTAATTCTAACATAGAAGGCCAATTAGATGATGGGAAATAGGGTGTTTTGGAGGGCGAATTAGAGGGTTACTTCTGGGGGGGGACTTTATTCTCTTTCTTGATTAGATAAGCGTGAAGGCGAGGTTACATGCAAGCAGATAATAAAAAAGCCACAGCATTCACTGTGACTTTTGAACCTAACTTGAAGAGGTTTAAGCGGTTGCAGATGCTAGGGGGGGCATCTGCAACGCCTAATATCTAATGAGTATGGCTGCTATTTGCCTACAAAACCGTTGTACAACATGTAAAGATGCGCTGCACTCCAAGAGAAGTTATTCGCACCCTGAACCTCACCCGTTTCTGGGTTGTAGTTTTCCTGAATCGGGGTAGCTTCTGTTAGGCCTTGCGCATTTTGGAATAACTTGTCGACCATTTGACGCGCTTCCACACCGTATCCATAGTTGTCCATACCGCGTACACCAAAGTAGAATTGATCCAGCCACACGCGACCACGCCAGTAAATGTCAGGGCCGTAAGCTGGGTTGTCC
Source organism: Vibrio crassostreae (assembly GCF_024347415.1). Lineage (NCBI taxonomy): Bacteria > Pseudomonadati > Pseudomonadota > Gammaproteobacteria > Vibrionales > Vibrionaceae > Vibrio > Vibrio crassostreae. The sequence continues at coordinate 1,486,361 of NZ_AP025477.1, read as the reverse complement.
ATTGATGCCGTACCTAGCGGAATCTTAGGTGAGTTAAACTTGCTGGTATTTAGCATGTTCTCTACGACTTTATCCGCGTGTTCTTGTGTCGCTGCGTTGTTGAATAGCGGTGACCAACCTTCAGGCCCCATACCGCGCTTTACCAGTACCGGACCTGCACATTGGTTAGGTAATCCATTTGGCACGACTTCGATATCATAATAGAAGCCCGTTGACTCATCGTACATACAGCGGTTGATGTACTCTTTGGTGTCCGCTGCTTTTTCTGCAAACTCGGCCGCTTTGTCTGCTTTACCCAGTACGTCGGCGATTTGCGATAGGTATAGGTTATCTGAGTACCAGTAAGATGCTTGGTCTACCGACTCTTGCATCAGTGAATAACCTGATAAGTTGTTTGAATCGTCTGTGTTCTCGTTGAACTTCACCTCCCAATCTTTCTTCGCCTGAGCCAGCTTGTTCATGTTCTCAACTGAATCATCGAGGTAAGTCACCACTGAACCGTCTGTGTCCATAGCGATGTCATACGTATTGTCGAAACCATTAGTGTCATGAGCGTAACGACCCATTTGGTCTATCACTTCCGCTTTTTCTTGAGTCGGTTGTTCAGTTAATCCTTGTAGGTTATCGATAGTGTCGATAAAGCCAAACACACCAGCGTTATCACGACCGGATTCCCAACCGGCTGCGACTTTCGCTGGGATACTCATTGCTGTGTAATCACCAGAAGTCAGCAATTCATTGTACTTCTCGATACTCGTTTCTTTGATCCACGTATCGCCATTCGCTTCGTCTTTATATTGGAACTTCATGTCGTCTACAGACGCGTCTGGTCCCCAAGAACCGTTATTCACATCATCTTCGAAAACGGTATGGATTGGATCTTTCGCTGCGCCATATTCCGGTATTCCGTTCTTGTTGGTATCACGAGCGCGTAACCACCAATCGTGGAATGCCACTAGCTTCGGATACATTTCTTCTAACCACTTTTGCGCTTCCTCTGGACGATTATGTTCGTCTTTCAGTGCCGTATAAACCTCCCATACCGCCCATGCTGCTAGTGATGGTTTGGTATTTCGTTCATTCCAGTTCAGGCCATCGGTTGCTTGAGGGAAGACTTTTTTGTATTCCGTAGACATGCCTTCCCAACGTTCTGCTGGTAGGTTGTAAGTCACGACATCAAGTAGGTAGCCTTCATCCCAAGGACGGACTGGATCATCAGACTGCACTTGGTATTGGAATACAGTACGAATGTTTTCCATCGCTACATCTGGGTTGAAGTGTGACATTGCGTAAGCTTGCTTCCATGTATCCCACGGCCATGTCATGTTGCCCGAGAAGTAAGGAGCAGTAACGGAAGGGGTTACCGTGTCGTGGTCAATCGCCCCCGCAGCACCACGCCAGTTCGCGTTCAATGTTTCCATTGCTTTTACTGCAACGAACTCATGCTCTTTTGAAGCCGCATCGTTGGTGAGACCGTTTTCTAGGTACTCTTCCCAACGCATTGCTGAATCGTGCATGTAACCTTTTGGATCGGCCATTACTTTATCTAGTTTTGCAAACTCAGACGCTTGTTCTTTGGTGTTTTGAACGTGAGTGTAAGCCGTGTATAACGTGATCTCTTCGCCATCACCTAGAGAGGCCGTTTGCACGAAACCTTTCTTGTCATCATTGATGGTAGAAGTTTCTGGTTTGATAGAACGCGTCACTTCGAACTTTGAATCGCCAGATGTCAACAATGACCATGAATCACGAACTGCGCCAAAAGAGACTTCTACACCACTGTCTGTCGCTGTAATTTCACGGGAGTAAGTTGGGTAAGCTTCTTCAACACTACGGACTGTGCTGTCTTCATTCTTGTATGCCGTGCCATCATCCGCACGATAGTTTTGCATCAACTCACCATCCCATTCACCTTGAATATCTAGCTTATTGGGGTTTTTGATGGTGGTTTTTACAAGAGAAGTACGATTAGTCACAAAACGCATTTCTAGCTCGGCTTCGATACCGTTCTTGCCTGTATACGTTTGAATCAACGCACCTGGTTGTGAGTATGCGTTTGTCAATTCTAGCGGCATTGGCTGGCCGTCGACAGCCAGAGTCAAACGGTCGAAACGTGCAGCCATGAATGATACGTATTCTTCGGTCAATAGCGCTGTACCACCTAGTGTGATTTCACCACCTTTGGTGTCTAACGTGTGGCCATGCCATGAGCCGTTATCGAACATTGGAATGTAGCGCAGGTGACCGCCGTGTAAATCACGCAATGCCACAGGTACACCTGCACGATCGATGGTGTTGTGGAATTCGGTTGCTTTAAGTGGAGCATCCACATTCGAGCTATTATCACTACTGTTGCACCCGCTTAGTGTTAGAGCAACCCCGACAGCAATCGCACATAAAGACGTTTTAAACTGCATGTTATATCCTTCTTTATTGATTTTTGAATCTGATCAGGCGAAAAAAGGTCGAGACATGCCCTGCCGAGTTTCGTGAAGAAGATTCAACCTTATTTATTTCACTTATTGGTATGAGAAAAGAGCGCTATTTGCGTCTATTCTTTCTTTATTCAACTTGTTTAAATAACAAGTTATTAATTATTGAATAATATTGTGCCTTGATGGATTACGACTAGATTCCTTATCAATCAAATATAAATTATTATTAGTGCGTGTTAATCATTATTCGTTTGCCATCGATATGGATTTTAATAATTCACCGTCAATATTTGGGATCGTATCAGAAAGAAATATCTGATTGCCTGGAGTGTAGGTCATTAACACATTTCTGAGTCGTTCACTGCCTTCTCCATTCTTGTTTTGTACATCAAATTCAATCAGTTTGTTGTACACTTCGTTAGCCAGCTTCTCTTCTTGTTCTTCAGTAATAGCAATGCGTCCTATACAGATCGGAGGGCGCACGTCATGGCTGAATACTTCATCTCTAAAGCGCTTAGCAAACAACGTATCAAGCTTAGATCCTTCTTCAAAAATAAAACGGCCTTGATCTTTGAAGCGGTATTGGTCTTCGCCTTTTAATTCAACGTAGTCCATCATTTCTAATGCTCGAAAATATATGGCGACTGACGTATGACTCAGTTGATATTTATTGGCAATATCTTGTGGTGACCATTTTTTTCGTCGCAATAGATACAAAAAATCAAACAAGTACGGATATTGATGGAATATTTCACTATTTATATCCGTAATAAACTGTTCGTTCTCTTGCTGTAACTGTTTGCCTCGCATAGATAATTCTACTAAGTCAGTATCTAAATGAGTTGCGTACGAGAGTATTTTATCCAGCCCTAAAGACGTGTTGTGTAGTTGTCTTTTAATGGTTGAGAGAGGAATTCCCATCCCGGCAGAGAGATCGGAATAACAAATCCCTTTCTCTTTGATTTTTTCTCGTAAAGCAGCAAGTAAATACGTTGCAGAATTATTCATCTAACAATGCCTGTTCTATTTTCGTCAGTATCCTTGATAATAAATTCAAGAGAATCCTACTCTTGTGATTTTGGTTCCAAATATTTTCAATATTAACTATGAGTTGAGTTTTGCAAATTTGAGAATTTTACTTGTTGTTTATTGAACAAGTTTTACTCAATGTTACTAACGTTTAACTCATTATCAGTATGGGGGGAGTATAATTGTTTTGATGCGTAAAATTAAGTTAATGGTGGTTTTTAGTAAAAATTTTCTTACGAGAGATTAATTTGTTGGGTGGGCAGTATCAATAAGTTGTACTTGGGAATTTAGTCTAGATTGATATCACAAAGTATTCGTGATTGACTGGTATTTTATTGAGGAGGTGACCAGTGAAAATATTGTTATAAGGAGTAAGGAGGTTAGTTAAATGGGGAGTGTAATTATTGAAGCGTAATCATATTATATAGTTATTTCTTAAACTTCCTATATATTTGTCCTATTTATTACTCGATCTTTAATTTACTTGGTATCTCACCTTTCTCTCTTGGCTTGATAGGACGAAGAATAAGATCACCTGTAAGCAGGCAGGAAAAAAGCACATCCAATAGGACGTACTTCGAGTGCTTGAGATTTCTGAGTTGCGAGCTACATGGCTAAGTTTTCATGTCTTAAGTTGGTGAGTGCTTTTAGATGGCCCTGTCTTTTAAGTTCGCTAAGCGCGTTATGACTATTCAAGACTATTCGATCTCAGATATTGCGCTTCACTTGGGATACGCAGATGCCTCACAATTTATAAGAGCGTTTAAGCGAGCGAACGGAATAACACCACTTCAATGGAAAAAGATCAATAAAGGTATAGGCGTATAGCGCTTCTAAAGCACCAACCATATTCTCTTCAGAAGCCGATTTGTGTTAGTTATTTCTTAGTTTATTGATATTGAGAAGGCCGTCGTAATGATGGCCTTTTTTGTACTCTATTGATTGTATATTCTACCCAAGGCTTTTAATTTATAAACGTTCGCTATGAATCTTGATGTGCGGCACTTTGTGTCGCTTTTTCATCAATGACATGGTGATAACGGGAGTGTGTATGAGTTCTAATGAAATCAAAAATGTGGTGTTTGATGTAGGCAATGTCATTGTGCGTTGGGCACCTCTGGAAATTGCCCGGCTTACTTTTGGTGATACTGAAGAATTGGAGTCTCGATCTCGTTCTATTTTTCAAAGTACGATTTGGGTGGATTTGAACAAAGGGTTCTTGACCGAAAGTGAGGCCAAGCTTCGTTATCAACAAGAACTCGACTTGTCCCCGTTAGAGTGCGATCGCCTGTTCTATTACGTTAAGCAAACGCAGATCTTACTGTACGGTTCAGTTGAACTCATCGAGCGAGTAAAGCGATCGGGCTATGGTGTGTACGCGCTTACTGACAATGTGGTCGAGATTGTTGAATATTTAAAAAATACCTATCAGTTTTGGGTGTTGTTTGGTGGTGCGGCAGTATCTGCTGAATTGGGCATGCTTAAGCCACAACCTGAAATCTACCAAGCGCTGTTATCTAATAATGGGCTTGAAGCTTCAGAAACCGTCTTCATCGATGATATGCCCTATAACGTTGAAGGGGCAAAGGCTGTAGGCATGGCTGGTATTCAGTTTACCGATGCCGCTCAGTGTGAAAACAGCTTGCAGGCGCTTGGCGTTAATTTAATAGATTGACACCTTGGCGAATGAGTTAAATTTGAGGATGTAGAAAATGAAAAGATACCCACCTAAGTCTATCGTTACATTCTTGTTTTTGACTATGTCGGCGCTGGTTTTAGTCGTGGCTTTCGTGCTTCAAATTCGCGGTGAGCAAGCATGTGATAGTTGCTATGAATCAGATAAAGGACAGTTCAAGTTTGTCCTTTATGATGGAACTTCACCTGCGATAATTCCCAGTATTTATAACGAGCTATTACTTAAACAGGCGCCTTTGATGAAGAGCTTCGGCCTGGACTCAATACCGGTCATAACGGTGAGAGTATGGCAAAGCCAAAAGGCGTACTTAGATGAGCAAGAGCGTAGCATTGGACAGCGATATGCGTTTTCTACAGGCTACATCGAGCCTAAGAGTAATGAAATCAGGCTACTTTATTTTGGTGGTGAAATCCAACGAACGGCATTGCATGAATTTGTGCATTTACTGACACTTCAAATCAACCCCAATTTCGCGAACAACCCTCGTTGGTTGTGGGAAGCCGTAGCCATCTATAAATCTGAAGATTATTGGTTCCACATGAATAACAGGAGCGCCATCAAAGGCCGCTTTGATGGGCTTGTTCAGGACTTATACAATAAGCCGAACAGTAGCTCGGCGGTTTATGAGCTTGGGTATACGGTCGGTGAGTTTATTGAACGTTCATGGGGAGAAGGGGCGTTTGTTGATCTTATTAAGAGCAATGGTGACCCCTCACTGCTTACCGATCAGCCAATAGAATCGCTGTTTTATGATTGGGAAAAATTCGTCAAAACTACGTATTTGAGTGGCCCGAAAAGTGAGTATGAAAAAGCCATGGAACGAAGCCCATTCGATAGAAGAGACACGGTAAACTAATCAAAAAAGAGGTGATGTTTAATTAAAAATATCACCTCTTTTGTCATTTACTTTTAGTTCGCGTTTACTTGCTGTCGTCAGTTGGCTGTTCAGTATTCAAATATCTAATCAATTTTGCCGGCGTACCACCGTATAGGCAATCTGGTGGTACATCATTGTTGACTACTGAGTTCGCTGCGATAACCGAGCGAGCGCCAATCGTTACACCTTGGTTGATCACTGAGTTGCCACCAACCCACACATCATCTTCGATTGTTATGGGTAAACAGAAGGTTTCCCATTTACGGCGGCTACGATAATCAAGGGAGTGTGATGGCGTATAGAATTGAACGCTTGGTCCAATTAAAACATTTTTGCCGACTTTGATTCTCGCACCGTCTAGCATTACTACGTTCATATTAATGAAGGTGTCGTCGCCAATCTCGATGGTTTTGCCAAACTCACAATGAAAAGGGGGCTGGATTAAGCTGCTACTCCCGACCTTCCCAAATAGTTGCTCTTGCAATGTGTGTTGCTGGTCTGGGTCTTGATGGTTGTTGAAAGCCATTAGCGCTTTTCTGGCATTGGAACGCATAGTATCAATTTCTTGGTCTGCACCATCATACACTTGCCCAGATAGCATCTTTTCTAGTTCAGTTTTATCGTTTGTATTACTCATGCTTGCCTACTTTCCGAGAGTCTCGGTCTAAATGACGAATACTGCAAGATTAGCGATTTTTGGACATAAAAAAAGAGAAAAGCCTCAGCCTTTCTCTTCCTATTTTGTACCGTTAAGCTCTGACGTTAAGTGAGCCCAGCTATTCAGCAAAAGACTTACTTTGGTGGCAAATTAGATTTGCTCCACGAAACCCATTAGGTGCTGTTTTACCTCGTCTGAAGCAAAAGCGCTTTCGACAGAGTACTTGTAGATCTCTGCGTAATCTTCTTTTGTTAGACCGAACGTTTCACACACACGTTTCACTTCGTTGGTCATGGTTGTGTTCGACACAGTGCGGTTATCTGTGTTGATCGTTACAACGATGCCGTCTTTTTTGAATTCAGCAATTGGGTGGTCGCCGAATTTGTGAATACACTTAGTTTGAACGTTACTTGTTGGGCAAGTTTCAAGCGCAACTTGCTTCTCTTTAACGATGTTGTATGCGTCTTCGTTACCTTGGATGTGAACACCGTGGCCGATACGTTCAGCGTCAAGCAGTGTTACTGCATCGTAAACGTTCTGACCATGCCATTGCTCACCAGCATGAACCGTCACACGGTAACCTTGCTCGATCGCGTATTGCGTGTATTCAGGGAACTCAGCACAGAAGCCCGGCTTTTCACCACCTGCGATATCAAACGCAACTACACCTTTACCAAGGTATGGTTTACCAGCGTCGATAACATCTTTGATTGAATCTTTCGGGAACATACGCAGTACAGACATGATGTAGTTGCCTTTGATGTCGTACTTCTCTTCCGCACGTTTCATGCCTTTCACCGCACTTGCGATGATCGCATCAAGAGACAAGCCCTTGTTTACGTGAAGAATCGGTGCAAAACGAACTTCTAGGTACTTAACGTTTTCTAGTGCAGCGTCTTCGTAAAGCTCAAAAGAGATACGCTCAATTGCTTCCTCAGTCTGCATCACTTGTAGCGGCAGGCTGAAACAAGCCAAATACTCATCTAGGTTTTTACAATCTTCTGGCACAGTTAGAGATTGAACAACCGCATCGCGATCTTCAGGCAGTTCGATTCCGTACTGTTTCGCCAAATCAATAATGGTGTCTGGACGAACACTTCCGTCAAGGTGGCAGTGCAGATCAATCTTAGGGAGTGCTAGAAAATTCATGAGTATTCCTTAGGTCTATTATTTTTTGAGTTATTAACTCATAGGTTACATGGGCTTAAATTAACAAGTTTGTGATATGATTTAAAGTGACATAAAGTCATCATTAATCTGAATCTAAGGAATATCATGGTAGATGTTAAGAGTTTACTCAAATGTGATATGAATTTACTGCTGTGTTTACACGTTTTGCTTGAAGAGCGCAGTGTGAGCAAAACAGCAGAGCGATTATTCCTTAGTCAGTCCGCGGTGAGTAAGCAACTCACCAAGCTGCGAACTTTGTTTGATGACCCGCTATTTGAGCGCGAATCTAAAGGTCTGTTTCCAACCCCGAAAGCTACTTCTTTAGCGCCTAAGATTCATCAGATCCTTTTGCAAGTTGAACAGCTAACCGTGCCGGACATTTTTGAGCCGAAAGACAGCGAGCGCACTTTTAATATCGATCTTGTTGAAACCGCTTATACCGCGATCTACCCTAAATTTATGCCTAACGCGTTGGCAGATGCGCCGAACATTACGGTAAACAGTACTACTTGGAGTAGCGAAACCTTTAAGCGCCTACTAAAGCGTGAGGTCGATTTTGGGATTGGAATTTTTGAGCTCGATGAAAGAGCGAGTACTCACATTCAAAATATCCCTGCTGAGTTAAACCATGTCGAATTGCTGCAAGATTACTCTGTGTGTTTGATGCGTAATGATCACCCGGTGCTTCAGGAAGATTGGAACCTGCAAGCCTTCCTTAAATACCGTCATATTCAGTTAGTCACTGGTGGCGTTGGCGACTGGTTGCTTCTGGAGATCTTGCAAGCCAAACAGCTTCAAATTAACAAAGCCGCCAACGTGTCGGACATCACCAGCGCAGTAAAGCTGTGCAAGCAAAGCGATTTGTTAATGTGTTATCCGTACAACTCGGTTTGTGACTATATTGAGAGTGGCGAACTGGTGATGAAACCGATTCCCATTGAGTTGGTTCCCGGTGGTTTGTTTTTGCTTTGGCATCGTTATTTTGACTCTGAACCAAGTCACAAATGGCTTCGCGACCTAATCGTCAATAAGACCCAAGAACCTCAGCTGTAAACTGCGAGCTACGATGATCAAAACGGCGAAATAACTTTTTTAAAATTTATTTCGTCTTTTTCGAATGAGCATCGTCTTACTACGGGTGCCAAATGCCCGCCAAGAATGAGATATCTAAATGAATCCAATGCCATCGATTCCGCAACAAGTCATTGAAGATGCTTGTGAGTGGGCCATTATGCACGGTGTCGCTTTTCGTCAGTCTGACAATACCGCGAGACATTGCCCTTTTAGCCTTGCTCCAATGAGTATTGAGCGTAAGGTATTTGAACACCTGTTGAGGGTGACACCGCTTATCACCAAGCTCATCAACAATGTTTCGGAAGACCATGACTTTTTACAGTCATCATTGAGCGATATGGCGAAAGCCGATCCGTTTTTTGGTCGCTTGATGGAGCTTCATCAACAGGCTCATGGCAGTGCCGATGAGCGCTTGAATCCAGCTCGACAACCTTTGTTGTTGATGCGTACTGATTTTATGGACGATCGCCGACACGGTGCAAAAGTGATTGAGTTTAATGGCATTGCGGCAGGGATGGCCCCGTTTGGTCAACGCGCTACAGAGTTCCACTCGTTCATGCAAAACCAATGGGCAAACGTTTATAACAATTGGTTGGAAGACCCGTCAGCAACACCGGCTGAAAACCAAGGTTTAACCCAGTTGGCTTATGGTATCGCTAATGCTGCAAGGCAAGTAAAAGCCGACTTCAACGAGCAAGATAAACCGGTTTTCTTGATGGTGGTGCAGAAGAACGAAGACAACGTATATGACCAACATTTGCTTGAAGTTGAGCTGCAAAAACAGGGCATTCGCACGGTTCGTCGTACCTTTGAACAATTGAGCTGCCAGCTTTCATCGGGCGATAATCAACGCTTGTTATTGAAAGATGTCGGCGTTGTCGATGTGGTGTACCTAAGAGCTGGCTATCAGTATTCAGATTACTGGGCTCCAGAACTCAACGAATCGGTTTGTTGCCACACGCTAAGTCAGACTCGCTTGTTTATGGAGCAACACCATGTCGCAATGAACGCGACCATCAGCCAGCAATTAGCGACCAGTAAAACCATGCAAATGTTGCTGACCATGATGCCTGCATCAGAATACGCACGTTGGGGTTTAACGTTACAAGAAGCCGAACTGGTCAAGAGTGTATTAGCTGACATGAAGCCCATCGGCAGTGAAGCAATTGAATGGTTTAATACACAAGCTGATAAGCAAGAATGGGTGCTGAAAAACCAAGGAGAGGGCGGTGGCCACTGCGTCTTTGGTGACGATATCAGTGAACAGCTGAGCCAACTTGAGCCAGAAGAGTACGACGCGTGGGCACTGATGCAGCGCTTGTACCCTCATGAACGTGACGTACCGACTATTGCAGTGCGTGACACCCAGCAAACACTTGTAACAGATCTAGTCAGCGAGGTCGGCCTATTCACCGCTTACTTCAAAGGTGAACCAGTAACCGAACTGGACGGTTATGCTGGCTACTTAATCCGCAGTAAGCCAGCCAGCGAAAACGAAGGCGGGATCCACAGCGGCAAAGGGATTTTAGATTCATTGGTGTTGATTGATTAACTCCTGATTACGACAAATAGCAGATAAAAGAAGGCCAACGTGAGAACGTTGGCCTTCTTGGTCTTTAAACTGCAATGAATTAATTAGTTCTAGGTTTAAATCATAGATTTTATTCCAGTGATTATGTCCTATTTTCAATTAACAACCTGCGTTGGTGTAAACGGTAGATTGTGAATAGATTGGTGGCAATAAATGCGCCTTCGACCAAAGATCCGCCGATAGAACCAAGCCAAATATTGTGACTAATCCAACACAGTGAGTTGAACAGAATAAAGGATCTCAGTGTTACACCTTGTTTGGTAAACAAGGCCCAAGTGGCAACTGAAGAACCTAAAACGGTTATGAATTCAAAGAAGTGTGTGATGTTAGGTAATGTCATTACCCACATTAAACCAATGAAAAACCACATCACTTTGCGTGATTGAGTTTTGATGGAAGCATAACTACGAAGTGCGTTTATCATCACGCCAATGGCAGCAACTGTAGCTCCCATTAAGGTGAAGTGAATTCCCATGATCAGACAGAACATCATCATCTGATAACGAAATCGCATGTCGTCTTTTTGCCAAAAGGCCATCACGCCAACTAGGAATGCAATTCCACCAATACCTTGTGCTATGACGTTTTCCATACTCGTTCCATCAGTCAATTTAAGTTTATGAACAAAAATTCAGCCCTCTAATTAGAGGGCTGGTTATTGCTTTAATTGACTACGTAAAGCTTATTATTGTTAGATGAATGTGATTATCGATTCACTATAGCAACAGCTTCACGAGTTAAATGAGCCAGCTCTTCCCAATTACCTTCTTCAATCAGCTTCTTATCCACCATCCAAGTACCACCACATGCGAGTACTCGAGGTATCGCTAGGTAGTCTTTAATGTTATTTGGGTTAATGCCACCTGTCGGCATGATCTCAATATCCGTGTAAGGCGCAAGAAGTGACTTAACCATGTTGATGCCACCCGATGCTTCAGCTGGGAAAAACTTCAATGTGGTTAGTCCCATTTCTAGAGCAGCCTCTACTGTGCTTGGGTTGTTGACCCCAGGAATGATATCAATACCAACCTCCTGACAAGCTCGGACAGTATTTGGATTAAAGCCTGGAGAGACCACAAACGTTGCGCCCGCTTCTTTAGCCGCGATAGCTTGCTCACGATTGAGCACAGTGCCGGCGCCGATCAACATCTCAGGTTGTGATTCACGAAGTAGACGAATAGCTTCCACTGCAGCCTCAGAGCGGAACGTAATCTCTGCTGCAGGTAAACCATTTTCAGCTAACACTTTTCCCAGAGGGATGATGTCTTCAGCGTTGTCGATAGCGATCACAGGGATAACTTTCAGTGTTTTCAGTTGTTGTTTGATGTTAGACATTGGTATTCCTTAAATGGCTGTGATGGCCGCTTGAGTTAGTTCTTTTGCAATAATGGCACCACGATGTTGGATAACGACGCCTGCCATGGTGTTACCGCGCTGGCATGACGTAATTAAGTCTTCGCCTGCTAGGTAAGCAGATAAAAATCCGCCATTGAATGAGTCTCCTGCTGAGGTCGTATCAACGACGTGTTCAACAGGTAGGGTCGGCACCGCCCGTGGAGCCGAAGCGGTACCAGAATCTGAATTTATGTCACTTTGAATTGTGGCATCTTGAATGAGACAACCATCTGCACCCAATTTGACGATGCATCGTTTAACACCCAGTGAAGTTAGACGTTCAATGGTTTGTTCAGGTGAAGTATCTCCCCAAATTAACTGTTCATCATCGAATGTAACCAAGGCTAAATCTGTCAATGTATACATGGCTTGGTAGCTATTTTTGACGGTTTGGTTTTCGTCTTGTGGCCAAAGTGCAGGGCGGAAGTTACTATCGAAGGCGATCTCAACACCTTGTGTTTTCAACTCAACCAAGATGTTTAATAGCTCGATACGATCTTGTTCAGGCAGAATCGCTAATGTGATACCGCTGAGAAAGACCATATCGACATTGCGCAGTGCCTGCTTTATCTGATTGAAATCTGGGTGCTGCAGTAGGTAGCGTGCAGCCGACTGATTTCTCCAATACAGGAAGGTACGTTCACCTGCGTCATCAAGCTGAATTAGGTATAGGCCTGGCGTACGTTGGTTGTCTTGTAGAACTAGGTCCGTCGATACCCCTTCTTGTTGCCAGCGCTCTAACATTCCCTTGCTAATCGGGTCTGCGCCTAAAGCCGTGACGTAGGACACTTTGATGTCATCTTGATTTAGGTTGGCTTCACAGCCGCGGCTTAAATAAACCGCAGCATTGAGAGTGTCTCCGCCAAACGTTTGATGCATTGAGCCGAACGGTTTGCCGTTAAGCTCGATCATGCACTCACCAATGATGGCGATATGTTTCATGGGTTACGCCCTCTCTTCGAAGTAGCGTTTTGCGTTACCAAAGCAGATGTCTTCGACCATAGGGCCAAGCAGTGACATGTCGTTTGGCACCTCGCCGTTTTCAGCCCAACGACCAAGCATGTCACACAGAATTCTGCGGAAGTATTCGTGGCGTGTGTAAGACAAGAAGCTGCGAGAGTCAGTCAGCATTCCGACAAACTGGCTAAGCAGACCAAGCTGAGAAAGTTGCTCCATTTGGCGTTGCATGCCGTCTTTCTGATCGTTGAACCACCAACCAGAACCAAACTGAACTTTGCCCGCGATGCCGCCACCTTGGAAGTTACCAATCATGGTTGCCATCATCTCGTTATCGCGAGGGTTTAAGCAGTAAAGGATGGTGCGAGGTAACTCATTGCTTTGATCCATCTCGTCTAATAGGTGAGCTAATTCGAATGCAAACGTCTTGTCGCTAATCGAGTCAAACCCTGCATCAGCGCCTAACAGTTGGAACATACGCGTGTTGTTATTGCGCTGAGCACCAATATGAAGCTGCATTACCCAACCCATTGCAGCGTAACGCTTGCCTAACCACACTTGAACCGCTGTTGAGAACTGTGCACATTCTAAATCGGTGAGCGTTTCGCCATTGAGGCGTCGAGCTAACAGATCATCTAAATCGGATTCTGATGGAATCGGCGCGTAGCGAACCACTTCGATACCATGGTCTGCTGCACGGCAACCATGGTCGTTGAAATGCGCTAGGCGGCTGTCTAAGGCACTCAATAGATGATGGAAGCGAGTGATTTCAACGTCAGCAACCATGCTTAATTTTTGTAGGTAATCAGCAAAGCCATCAAGTTCAATTTTGAACGCTTTATCTGGGCGCCAGCTTGGTAGAACCTTCACATCAAATGAACTGTCTTGAGCGATCGTTTTATGGTGTTCAAGAGAATCAACCGGATCGTCTGTCGTACCTGCCATCACCACATTCATTTGCTTCATGATGCCACGAGCACTAAATTCAGGTGTCGCTAATAGCTCGTTGCCTTCATGCCAAATTTGGTCGGCTGTCTCTGGGCCAAATAGAGTGCCAGTAATACCAAATGGGCGGCGTAGTTCTAAATGAGTCCAGTGGTAGAGTGGGTTACCTAAGGTTTGAGGGACGGTTCTAGCCCATGCCATGAACTTATCATAATCGCTAGCACCTCCAGTAATCAGACGTTCATCAATCCCCGCTGAACGCATGCCACGCCACTTATAGTGGTCACCTTCAAGCCAAATCTTAGACATGTTTTCGAACTGACGATCTTGAGCCACTTCTGCCGGGTTTAGGTGGCAGTGATAGTCATAAATCGGCTGGTGGCTTGCGTGTTTATGGTACAAACGGCGTGCAGTCTCATTCGACAGTAAAAAGTCTTCACATAAGAAATTCTTCATTGTTTGTACTCCTTATAACGCAGCCACGGTAGCAACGGCACCGTGTTCAATTAATGATTGGTACGCTGAACTTACCGTATCTATGACTTGCGGGTTTTGGCCTAGCTCGGCAGGGAAAATCGCTTCAACAGCAAGCAATGCCGGAACTACGGAAACATTGAGCCCATGCTGGTCGCAGATCTGGCGAAGTGTATCTACCATTGGGTCGCGCACATCGATCTCATTGCCTTGCTCATCAATGCCAGATACATAACGCATCCAGCCAGCGATGGCGGTTGCAAGCCACGAGAAATCTGAGCCTTGCTCTAAATGGAATCGTAAGCTGCCACCCATACGTTGAGGGATCTTCTGGCTGCCATCCATCGCGATTTGCCAGGTTTTATGTTTCAAGCTTGGGTTGGTGAAGCGGTTGATCAGCAAGGTCGCGTAACCTTCCAAATCAGTCCCTTCAGGCATCGTTAGCGAAGGTGCTTGTGATTTCATCATCATGTCAAAAGCGGCTTTTCGGTAGCCTGCATCTGTCATGGTGTCGGAAATATGGTCGTAGCCACCAAGATATCCAAGGTAAGCAAGGAAAGAGTGACTGCCATTGAGCATGCGCAGTTTCATTTCTTCGTAAGGCACTACATCTTCTACGAACTCTGCACCAGCAACATTCCAGTCTGGACGACCCGCAACAAAATTATCTTCAATTACCCATTGGCGGAAGGGTTCACAGGCGATGCCACATGGGTCTTCACAACCTAGCAGTTCTGCAATTTCTGTTAGTGTTTCTTCTGTTGCTGCAGGTACGATGCGGTCAACCATGGTGCATGGGAAAGTGACATTGGTTTCAATCCAATCACGTAATTCTGGGTCAAGCAGTTGAGCAAACTCAATGATCGCTGCTTTTGCTACATGACCGTTTTCTTGCACGTTATCGCAAGACATGACCGTGAATGGTGTTAAGCCACGTTCTCGTCGAATTTTGAGGGCTTGGACAATGTAACCTAATGCTGATTTAGGTTCGCTTGGGTTAGCTAGGTCAGCGATGACTAATGGGTTATTTTTGTCGAGCTTTCCTGTCGCTGGATCAGCGCAGTAGCCTTTCTCTGTGATGGTCATAGAAACGATAGCCACTTGAGGCTCAGCCATTTTTTCTAATACGGTTTCGATGCCGTCTAAGCTTGGATGAAGAGATTCGGTCACTGAACCGATCACTTTCACGTCTGTGGACTCAGCGCCTTTTTCAGCAACGGTGTAAAGGTGGTCTTGCGCGCGAAGTGATTCAATCAAGTCTTCGCCGCCGAATAGGTTTATTTCACAAATGCCCCAATCAGTGTTGCTCTTGCTGAGCATTTCATTGGTGAACAGCGCTTGGTGCGCACGATGAAAGGCACCAAAACCAAGGTGCACGATACGGCTCTGGAGTGTTGAACGGTCGTAGTCAGGTCGTAATACAGTGTTTGGCAGCGTAGAGTTAGCAACAGTCTTCATTATTCAGTTCCTTTTCCCGCCAGCGAACCAGCGGGATTTTATTATTTGATAAAGCGTTTGAGTGTTTAGCAGTCTTAGAATGTATCTGCGACCTAATTACGAACCGTAGCCCAGTACTAATTCAGGTAGGAACAAGCTCAGCTCTGGGATAAAAGTAACGGCCATTAGGGCTGCAATCAGCGCAGCATAGAATGGCAACAAAGGTTTGATGACTTTGTCGATGGCAATGTTGGCAACCGAGCAACCGATGAATAGAGCACTACCCACTGGCGGCGTACAGATACCGATAGCTAGGTTGAAGGTCATCATGATGCCGAAGTGCACAGGGTCGATGCCTAGGTCTAGCGCGATTGGTAGGAAGATTGGTGTGAAGATCAGTACCGCTGGTGTCATATCCATGAAGATACCCACAATCAGCAGAATCACGTTGATAATCAGTAGAATCATTAGCGGGTTATCAGAAACCGCCAATAATGCATCAGCAATCATGTAAGGCACATCGGCGTTCGCCATTGCCCAAGACATCCCCATTGATGCGCCAACAAGTAATAGAACGATAGATGTTGTTACTGCAGACTCAAGGATGATCTTTGGAATATCACCCCATTTCACTTCACGGTAGACAAGTACCGCGAGAACGAAGGTGTATACCACAGCAATTGCAGAAGCCTCAGTTGCAGTAAAGATACCGCCAATGATGCCGCCCATGATGATGCCGATCAGTGCTAAAGAAGGTGCCGCTTTTAAGAAGGTATCCCAAACCATTGATAATGAAGGACGCGCTGCCACTGGGTAACCGCGACGTTTCGCAATGATACCCGCCACAATCATGATACTTAACCCCATCAAAATACCTGGGATGTAGCCCGCTAAGAACAGCGCCGCAATTGAAGTACCACCCGAAACCAATGAGAAAACGATCAGCGTATTACTTGGCGGAATCAATAGACCAGTAGGACACGAAGTAATGTTTACTGCAGCAGAGAAGTTTTCGTCGTAGCCATCTTTCTTTTGCAGAGGAGACATGGTGCCACCAACTGCAGCCGCCGATGCAACCGCTGAGCCTGAGATAGAACCAAACATCATGTTTGCCATCACGTTTACGTGTGCCAATGAACCCGGTAGACGACCACCTAACACTTTCGCGAAGTTGATCAGACGCAGCGCGATGCCGCCTTGGTTCATGATGTTGCCCGCCAAAATGAAGAACGGGATTGCCAATAGTGCAAAGTTATCAAGGCCAGCGGCCATACGTTGAGCAACTACAGCGATTGCAGGCTCAAGCGGTAAGCTCATTAAGATGGTTGCTAGTGACGATAAACCAATCGCAAAAGAGACCGGTACACCGATTGTAAGCAGTACAGCGAAACTACCGAATAAGGTCAGTATTACTTGCCATTCCATTGTGAAATCCTTCTATCAATCAAGTTGTGAGTCGGTGATCAAATCGTCACCTGACATTAATTGTTTAACGCGTTCGTAGGTAAATACGACGGAGTAAAAAATCATCAAAGCGCCACTAATCGGTAAGCAGAAGTAGATGTAGCCCATTTCTAAACCTAGAGCGGGAGTCAGTTGTCCCATCGCAAGTGTTTTAGCTGCAAGTTGGCTTCCACCGTGTACCAGAACGATATAAGAGAAAGAGGCGATGGCTATTTGGATAACGATTTCGTTGATTAATTTGCGTTTGCCAGTCAGCTTCATCGTAAGCAGGTCGATGGCAAGGTGGCGTTTCAGACCCGTAGTGTAAGCAGCACCAATTAAGGCTACCCACATAAAGAGATAACGCGCGAGCTCGTCGGTAACAGTACTTGGCTTGCCAATAACATAGCGGGATAAAACCTGCCATATCACACACAGTACTAAGAAAGACGATAGAGACACTGTAAAGGCGGCCAACCCTCTATTTATGTAACTGACCAATTTATTCATGTTTATTTCCTTTCAACAAAATTGCGTATCTCATAACAATTGGTTTACCAATGTAAGAAACTGTTTCTATGTAGGGATGGGATGTTCAAAAATCTGGCTGAATCATAAGCTATTCATTTTTTGGTTGGCGTGAGCAACTTCACAAATGATTTTGGTTGACCAATTTATGGGTTTTTATTGTGATATTGGTCAATCAATTTTAATTTCAGCTTTGACGGTTCCTTTTTTGAACCCCAATATGAGCCCATAACAAAAAACACCCTACATTTTGGATAACCAATCCACGGAGAATAAGAATGATGATGACGCGTAAAACTTTGATTAGTGCGGTTGTCGGTGCTGCTTTCACTTTTGGAGCAACAGCTTCTGCTTATGCAGCGACAACACTGAAACTGAGCCATAACCACCCTCGTGACCATGCAGTACATGAAGCGATGACGTTTATGGCGAAAGAAGTACGTGAATTGACTGACGGTGAGGTGCGTATTCGTATTTACCCTGATGCTCAATTGGGTACACAGCGTGAATCTATGGAGCTCATGCAGAACGGCGCTTTAGATATGGTGAAAAGTAATGCTGCTGAGCTAGAAGCTTTTTCTCCTGCTTATTCATCATTCAACATGCCTTACTTATTCCGCGATCAAGCACACTACTACAGTGTGACTGATGGTGAAGTAGGCCGTGACATTCTTAACTCTTCTCGTGATAGCGGCTTTATTGGTGTTACTTACTACGACGCTGGTGCGCGTAGCTTCTATACCAATAAGCCAATTAACACGCCAGAAGATCTGAAAGGTTTGAAAGTTCGTGTTCAACCAAGCCCATCAGCAATTGCGATGGTGAAAGCGTTAGGCGGTAACCCAACGCCACTAGCTTACGGTGAGTTGTACACAGCACTGCAGCAAGGTGTGGTGGATGCGGCTGAAAATAACATTCCTTCATTCAGCTTGAGCCGTCACAGTGAAGTGTCTAAATACTTCAGCTTAGATGAGCACACGATGGTTCCGGATGTGTTGGTTATCTCAACCAAAGCATACGATAAACTGACTACAGAACAACAAGATGCGCTAATGAAAGCGGCAAGTGATTCATCTGAATTGATGAAAAAATTGTGGGCTGAATCGGAAGCAAAAGAGCGTGCTAAAGCCGAGAAAATGGGCGTGACTTTTGTGGAACCAGACAAGGCTGCGTTCGCACTAGCGGTTCAACCTATGTATGACGCGCTAGATAAAGCGGACCCAGAATTGAGCGCATTGATTGACCGCATTCAGGCTGTTGAATAACTAGCAAATATAGAAAAAATAGTAATACAAAAACAAGGTGTTACTGCATTTTAGGATATAGAGGTTGACCAATTATATTTGGTCATTATGATGGCGAGAGAAATACAATGGAAAGAAGTGACAATATCATCATGATGCCTTTCGAGCCGAAAAGACCTTATCAGGAGATAGGGTTAGTACTAAGAAGAGAACTGATTGAAGGTCTGTATAAGGTCGGAGATAGGTTGCCACCAGAACGCGATATTGCTGAACGTTTAGACGTCAGTCGCACGGTAGTGCGTGAAGCAATCATCATGCTGGAGCTTGAAAACTTGGTTGAGGTGAAAAAAGGGTCGGGTGTTTATGTCCTGAACATTCCAACTCATTCTCGCGAGAATGTGGTCAGCGATGACGCTGGTCCATTCGAGATGCTGCAGGCCCGCCAATTACTGGAAAGTAATATCGCGGAGTTTGCGGCAACTCAGGTCACTCCGGGCGACATTATTAAGATGCGCTCTGCACTCGAACTCGAGCGCGAAGAGCTTGCAAGCGGCACTACCGATTGCAGCGGAGATGAAAGATTTCACATGTGTATTGCAGAGGCCACTCAAAACTCTGTATTGGTAGATATGTTGAAACAATCCTGGGATCGACGCGAAAAGAGTCCAATGTGGAATAAACTCCACTCTCACATCAGTGGTCAAGATTACCGTGAAGAATGGTTAGATGATCACGCTCGTATCCTCGCCGCCTTACAGCGCAAAGACCCTGTCGCTGCTAAGAATGCAATGTGGCAACACCTTGAGAATGTTAAACAGCGTTTATTAGCGCTGTCAGACATTGATGACCCAAACTTTGATGGTTACTTATTTAGCTCAAACCCAGTGGTGCTGCTGAGCACTGAAAGTTAGTTCTGAAAGCTAACGTTGAATTCAGCTTCAAGACTCTTTGGGAAGCTGATTCATTCACTAGGTTGTAAATAAGTCATCGTCTTTAGACCGGCGTAGACCGGTGCTATCTCGGGCAGTAATTTTCATTGCAGCCATTAAGAAGTCGTTATTGCATTTAGCTTGATTAATTCGAGCCGGCTAAGTGCGTCTTAAAGAAAGGTAAGTCTCATGGAACAAACGTGGCGTTGGTACGGCCCTAATGATCAAGTTTCGCTAGATGACATTCGTCAAGCGGGCGCAACTGGTATTGTGAATGCACTGCACCATATTCCAAATGGTGAAGTTTGGACAAAAGAAGAAATCCTGAAGCGCAAAGCCATTATCGAAGAGAAAGGCTTAACGTGGTCGGTAGTAGAAAGTGTGCCGGTGCACGAAGAGATCAAAACTCAAACTGGTAACTACCAGCAGTGGATTGATAACTATAAGCAAACTCTGGCTAACCTTGCAGAGTGTGGCATTGATACGGTTTGTTATAACTTCATGCCAGTGCTGGACTGGACACGTACTGATTTAGAATTTGAAATGCCAGATGGCTCTCGCGCACTGCGTTTTGACCAAATAGCGTTTGCGGCATTTGAGCTGCATATTTTGAAGCGTCCGGGTGCAGAATCGGACTATTCAGAGTCAGAGCAGGTACAGGCGTTGGATTACTTCAACAATATGACTCCAGAACAAATCCAACAGCTGACCAACAACATCATCGCGGGTCTGCCGGGTGCAGAAGAAGGCTATACGCTTGAAGCCTTTCAAGCACAGCTAGATCGCTATGCGGGCATCGACAAAGATAAATTACGTGAGCACATGTCTTACTTCCTTGCGGAGCTGATGCCTATCTGTGATGCGAGCGGTTTGAAGATGGCGGTTCACCCAGACGATCCACCGCGTCCAATTCTAGGCTTGCCTCGTATCGTTTCAACGATCGAAGATATCGATTGGTTGACCGAACATGTGCCGAGTAAAATGAACGGTTTGACGATGTGTACAGGGTCATACGGTGTGCGTGGCGACAATGACTTGGTTAACATGATCAAAAAGCACGGTGACCGAATCTACTTTACGCACCTGCGTTCTACTAAGCGTGAAGAGAGCAACCCAATGACATTCCACGAAGCGGCGCACCTAGATGGTGATGTGGATATGTATAACGTTGTAATGGCTATCTTGGATGAAGAGAATCGTCGTGCAGAAGTGGGCGATCACCGTTTAATTCCAATGCGTCCAGACCACGGTCATCAAATGTTGGATGACTTGAAGAAAACCACTAATCCAGGTTATTCAGCGATTGGTCGACTGAAAGGCTTGGCTGAAGTTCGTGGTTTAGAGATGGCATTGAAACGCGCTTTCTACACTAAGTAACAACGGCATCTCGCTTTAAAATACTTTTAAAAACCAGAACATATGTTCTGGTTTTTTTGTCTCAGTGAACAGCCCAAATGTCGGTAAATCTTAAACAACAATCACGCCCCCAACTTGGTAAAAGCCAGTGGCGTTTGTCCGGTTTGTTGTTTGAAAAAAGCAATAAACGCGCTGTTGGATGAAAACTCTAATTGGTGCGCCACATCGCCGACTTGTCGGTTCTCTGATAGCAGTTCAATCGCTTTAAACAAGCGCCACTGTTGTCGCCATTCTTGATAGGTCATGCCTGTTTCTGCTTTGAATAATCGGGTAATCGTTTTGGTGCTTGCGCCAACTGAGTTCGCTAATGTCGAGAGGGCGGGGGCGAGAAAAGAGGTGGTTCGAACTTGCTTACAAAAGCTTTTAAAGCGGCGATCTGTGGGTAGCGGCAAGATAAACGAATGCTGATTGGCGTTGTAAAATTCTTCCCAGAATAGGTTGGCGGTGTTGGTGGTTTGTTCTTTTGCAATGTTCCAATCCCAGAAAGCCATCTTATTGATCAGCGCCTTCAGAAGCTCATTCACTTCTACTATCTCAATGGCCTCCGGGCAGGAGTAAATACTGCTATCGAAATAGAGCGAGCGATAGGCAACCACATTGGTCATTTGCGCTCGATGCTTGGTATAGGGTGGGATCCACACGGCTTTGGTCGGCGGTAAAATGCAAAGGGCGTTCTCTAAGGTCAAGGTGATGCAGCCTTGCGGAGCATACAGAAGTTGCCCCTTAACGTGGTGATGTATGCCCGAGTCATGTTTGCCTAGCTCTGCGGCAATGCCAATGACAGGCGCGGGTAAGCTGTCTGCATCAAACTCGATGGTCTCACTAATTAATGCCATTTGTCCCAATCTTGTTGTTTTTGGTTTTAATGTTGTTAACGAGCCAAGGTTAGTTTCCTCTAGACTTCGCGTCAAGTTCACTGGTCTTGGAAAAATGATGAAAACAAAACCTTCTTTATGGCAAATGGTACTGCTGCTGATGTTCCCTCAAATCGCAGAAACCATCTATAGCCCGACTCTGGATTCAATATCGAAATCCTTTGATGTCAGTTACACACAAGCCGCTCAAACCCTATCGATTTACTTCTCTGCATTTGCGGTGGGTGTGGTGATATGGGGCGTGTTAGCGGATAAATGGGGACGTCGCCCCACCATGTTATTGGGGATGGGGTTATTCGCCTGTTCTTCACTTATTGCCATGCAAACCGACAGTTTTACGTGGTTGATGATTGCAAGAGCGATGGGGGCTTTCGGACTTGCTGTTGGCTCTGTCGTCACTCAAACCATGCTTCGAGATGCCTTTAGCGGTACTGAGCTAGCTAAGGTATTTGGTTACATGGGGATGGGATTGTCGATTAGCCCAATCATCGGGTTGCTACTTGGTGGTCAATTAAGCCAAGCAGGCGGGCATCAATATGTGTTTATTGCTTTGTTTATTATGGTGTTAGCACTGTTGGCACATAGCCTATTGTCATTGCCTGAAACGCAACAGTCTAAGCAGCCATTGCAGTTAAAGTCACTCAGTATTCACATGGTCAAAGATAGCGATATATGGATGTCTGCGTTGCTTGTCGCGTCGTTCAATATTGCGCTGTTTTCTTATTATCAATTGGGTTCATTTGCCTTCATTCAACTTGGATTTAGCGTCGAGCAGTTTGGCTACAGCGGCATTGTGCTTGGGTTCGGAACCTTGTTGGGAAGCTTGGTTAATAAAGCGTTATTGAAGCGACAAGTGTCATCTATCTCTTTGATTAGCTTGGCGGCAGGGCTTCAAACGGTAGGCGCAGTGGGTGTGTACCTTTCACAACACACGATCTGGTTCTTGCTTCCGATGATGTTGGTGGTTATGGCATTCGGTATTGCGATTCCTAATGTTTTGAGTCGAGCATTGGTGCGCTACCAATCTCAAGCAGGAAGTGCAGGTGCACTGTTTGGTTTGATGTATTACACCTTGATTGGTTCTGGGCTAGCTTTAGCGGGAATGATTCAAGATTTAGGTGTGGTGTTGGTGCTTTGTGGTGCGTTATCTGTGTTGGTGACGATACGCAGCCGACTCTAGATTTAACGGTAAGTCTCTCATCTATATATAAATTCCGCATTCTATTGGGTGCGGAATTTTTCATTTTATTGATTCGTAACCGTTGGTAACGAAGTATCGGCTGAGCGTATTGGCGAACGTGTTCTGATTGAGCCTTGTTTGACTGAGGTTTATGGGCAAGATTGTGTTAGAAGTAGCAGAGCGCTAATTTAGTCAGCTTCAGGATTCAGATTGATGGAAGAGCGAGCAAGTGTTATTTGCTCGCTTTTTTGTTTCTGGCGAATACCGGAGGCTTGGCCTAGTAAACGGTTAAGTAACATATCCTGTACAGCAGAAAAATTAATGATTCATTTATCACTGTATGGTTTATGAGTTGCCTGTGCGATAATCACCGCCGTTATATATCCCTATCTATGTTGTATTCATCTAGGAGCCGTATTGATGTTTAAAAGGGTATTGCAGGCACTATTCTCACCTTTTGTTGATTCAAAAAACAAACCCTCTGCAGAGCCTGTCCAACAGGAGCAACAACAAACCGTGGCTACTGATTCTGTTCAGCCTTCAATCTTTGTTCCGCCGTCGCCCGCTCAGCCATCATCATTAATCGTCGATAAGACACTTAGCCTGCACGATGGTGAATTCCTTGATTATTTGTTTGGAGAATCTCGCCTTCGAACGGAGTCAGATCCATTTAGCGATTTTGTCGCTTGTCAGATAGAACGTTTGATTCGCTCTCCAAAAGCTTTGCTTAATGAACTGCCAGTGATGCCAGCCTCTGTGACCACGTTAATGGCTGAATTGCAGAGCGACGAGTTTGATATCGATGCATTGTTAAGAGTGATTGAGCGTGAGCCGAGTATGGCTGCCGATGTGATTAAACTGGCTAACAGTGCTTTTTACAAGCGTGGTGAAAAACAGGTTACTGACCTAAAAACAGCATTCTTAAATATGGGTTCTCAAGGGCTTGTTGAAGGAGTAGTGAATAGCTACATGAAGAACTTCACGCCGGGGAACAATATTTACTGGCGTCACTTCGGTGAGAAAATTTGGAATCACAGTGTTCAAACCGCGTCTTTTTCTAAGGAGTTGATGAAAGACTCTTCATCCCAAGAAGATCAGGCAGCGGCGTACTTTGTTGGGTTGATTCGCAACTTAGGCAAGATGATTATTTTCCAAATGATGGTAGAAGCCTTCAAGCATGTAGATCCCTCTGTTCCGCCAAACTCGTTAGCATTGAAGCGCCTGATGAACAGTTACTCTATTCGCCTGACTTACACCATTGCTAAGTTCTGGGAACTGCCAGAATCTGTGTTGACTGCACTTGGTTACCAAGAGTCTAGTCGATACGAATGCACACCACTTGGTCAAGCTGTGTTTGAAGCTAACTACCTAAGTGAGCTGAAATACTTATTGGAAGAGCAGGTGATTGAAGCAGAGCAGTTTAAGACTCGATGTAAAGAGACACTCTTATCTCCAGCGGCATTCAAAGTGGCTAACCGTATCTATAAAGAATCTGAGTTATCGCTAGTGAGCTAACCCTTAGCCTATTCGACCTACGCTGTGACTGAACATTATGATTGGTTGCAGCTTGGTTGGGCTAGGTTGTGAAATACAGTTCAGCTACGAAATTCGCTTACAAATGGCTAATCCATAGCTTGTCGAGCTCACACCAACCGAAGCCATTCACTTGCGCGCCGTGTATCTTTTCAGAAACCTCTAAGTTGAACGCTTCCTGCTTGAGCTCAACCACAATCCCAGTTTCATCGAGCCAATGTCTAAGTTCTAACAGCTTATTCATTGCCAGGTCGAGGTTTGGCTCGCGTCGAATTGAGGCTATCCCTTGCTCAATCCTATTTAGCATCTTTGCGGCTAGCGATAAGTCTTCAAAAGGGAAACGAGTCAAGAAACTTAACCATGAGGAGAAGGTATCGTTTTCATCAATAATGCTGCACAGCGCGATGTCTTTGGTCGCTGTGTAGTGTCCATATTCGATATTGGTTTTTTGATCGGCAGATACTGATAATTGCTCGAAAAGCGCTTGGCATTCTGAGGTGTCTTCAACGGTGAACTCACGAGCGGTTTTCGACAACTTCGGGTTTTGAACCTTGAAGAAGGTTGAACCGAAATTCTGTAGAGCTGAATCGCTCGCTCCATTCACTGTGACCGTTTTCTCTGGCATTTTGACGCACACTTGGTTTTGCGCACATGCCTTAGTTTGCGACCAGTCAGGGTAAACCCAAAGCTCAACTCGATTGAGAATCGGTGTGCTGTGTGAATAGGCATTATTGCGGTTTAACCTCAGCATCTTGCTTGAGAAAATCTCCAACGCGAAAGCGCCTGAGCCAATTAGCTTATCGTCTGGTGTGTGCTCAAATATCGAAGCCTCAGGTCTAGCCAGTAATCGAGGCAAATGCCAATCAGGCTCACTCAGAGTCACTTTGATCACATCGCCAGTGACAGCCGACACGTCAACAATATGTTGATAGCAACGACGCCAGAATTTGCTCCTAGAGAGTGAGGAGAGACAGCGCACTATGTCTTGGATTTCAAGCGATCGACCGTTATGGAACTGAATACTATTACGAACTTGGAAATGCCAAACCGTGGCATCTTCATTAGGTTGCCACTGATAAGCCAAGTCACCGCTCAGCTTGCCTTGTTGAATTGCAGTAAGGCGTTGGCAAACCTGCATCACCAAGAAACGTTCAGTACGCCTTAGTACACGCTGAGGGTGAAGCGCTTCGAGCTCACGGTGAAAGGGGATATAGGCGACACTCTGCGTTGAACGATGGTTGCGGTTTAGAAAGGCTTGTAACTCAGCGCCAGCGTTTCGGCCATTGAAGCTTAAGGTGTTAAACACCTGCTCAATATTGCCTGAATCTGCTTGGGTTTGCGCATATTGGTAGCACGCTTCCATCGGTTCAACCATACATGTGAGTTGTGCCTTCTTGCTGCGGCCTGAACTAGCTTGCCACTCAATCCAACCTTGCGCTGTCATCGCTTTGAGTAAGGTCTGAACGTGACGTTCACTCACGTGCAGCAGTGTGGCCAGTTGATTGACCTGACAATGCGATACTCCAGGCCCAAAAGCCTGAAATATCTTTTCATACAGTTCAAGCTTGCGCTTAAGGTTGCCCAATATGCTTTTCCTAACGACGAGGTTGAGTTAAATGTGGATAGCCAGAGTCAATGAGTGCTTGTTCCATGGTATCCAGTACCTGAGCACTTACATTTGAGCTTAGGATATCAGAGTACGTTTTTCCCTCTAGCACCAGCTGTGAGAAGTGTTCGATTTGATATTCGAACCCATTGCCTTGAATTGGGTGCTCGATGGTGAAGGTTTCATTCTGATATTCGACTTCAATGGAGGCCGGGTTCCACCATTTTTCTTGAATCGTGATGGTGATATCTGGTCCAGTTAATCGAGCTGAGCGGGGCAGGTTGTGCACTGTCGATGCTGATATGGTGGCGTTGATCTCGCCAGAAAACTGAAAGCATGAATCGGTATCGACATTTGAACCCTCATAAAGGCTCGACATCTCTACTTGAGGGCTGGAAGGTGTAACTCCGAGCGTGCGGCACAAATCGTAGAAAAACCACAGTCCGTAGACGCCAACATCGAGCGTTGCCCCGCCTGCTAAGTCCGGGTTGAAGATAAACAAATCAGGATCATAATCGTGATGGTTACCAAAGCTGGCTTCTATCGAATCAATCTTAATCTTGTTGTTGGCTAAGAATGACGTGAGCTCACGATAAGCAGGGAACACCACGGTCTTCATCGCTTCTAGCAACATCACACCGTTTTGTTCGGCAAGAGTTTTCATCTCTAGCCAATCACTGAGGTTGGTGAAAGCGGGCTTTTCTACCAGTACGTGTTTTTTATGACTTAGAAACAGTTCAGCTAAAGGCTTGTGATAAGGATGAACCGTGGCGATGTATACCGCTTCAACATCTGGATCTTGCGCCATGGCTTCATAAGATCCATAAGCCTTGTCGTAACCAAACGTGTTGGCAAACGTGGCTGCGCGTGTCTGGTCTCTCGCAGCAACGGCATACAATTCACCATGTAGACAGTGCTCTGTTACAGCGGTTGCAAATCGATTAGCGATATTGCCTAGCCCTGCGATGCCCCATTTAATTTTGCGTTGCGTGTCGCTCATCAGTTGCTCCAAATCGTTGTTTTGTATCAGTGTAATCAGAGACGCCACATACAAATAGAGAACAGATTTCTCAACCTGTTCTCTATTTAATTCTATTCTAGTTGAAGCTCCGTATCAGCTCTGTATGGAGCGTTTCCACTCGGCTAAGGCTTGAATGTGTTTTGGCCCAATACCACAGCAACCACCGACAATATTGGCACCCAATGCGTGCCAACGTTTTGCGTAAGCTAAGTAACCTTGGCCATCCAGCTCTCGCATCTCCTGAAACATGTCATTGGCTTCATGTTCACTGCTGATAGGTGCAAAGTTATTGGCGTAGACACCAATTTCCAAATCACTGCCTAACTCGTCGATCACTTTCTTAGCATCGATAATGGCTTGATCCATCACTTCAGGCACTGAGCAGTTAAACATAATGCCTGTCGCGTTAGATTGGCAGGCCAGTTTGATGGCATCTGTTACGCTCTCACCAGAACGAATGTTGGCAGAGTCGCCCTTGGTGTCTTCCAAGCTAAAAGCGTAGTAGCACGGCTTATCTGATTGCTTAAGTACCGCATGAATGGAGGTGAACTCTTGCAGGCTGCAGATAGTTTCCGCGATCCAAAGGTCGATGTTGGGATCTTGTGCATCGTAAAGGGTTTGAATGATTGGCGCCGCTTCTTCGACTTTGAACAAGTCCGGTCGGTAGCTGCCAAACGGTGGCGGAATCGCACCAGCAACTTTCACGGTGTGAGAAGTATTGTCAGCAACTGCTTTAGCCAGTTCGCCAGAAAGTGCGGCTAGTTCAAAGCCTCGTTGTTCAAAGAGCTCTTGACCCAAATGAAAAGGCACACAGGCGTAACTATTAGTGATCAGGATTTCAGCACCTGCATCGACAAAGTTTTGATGCGCTTGGCTAACAAAATCGGGTGCTTCAATCAGCGCTTGAGCACTCCAAAGTGGTTGAGAAAATGGCGCGCCAATTTCTTTGAGTTCTCGGCCCATGCCGCCATCAAGTATGGTTAGTGTTTTCATATTCAATACTATCTAAACAATTGCTGAAGTTCTGCCGCCACCATATCAGACAACCTTGTAAGACTGAAGCCATCAAAGTGGAAGTGGTTTAGCTAAATCAATGCATCTCAATAGCGAAAGGAAAAAAGGATGGAGAGGTAATCGGTGCTATGCTGCATTGGGTTTAAGATATATGTTTATCTCATCAACCATCCCAGAACGTTAAATACTAAGTCACCACAATCTGTTGAGGAAAAGTGCATTGAAGTTAACGAATAAACTCGTACGTTACCCGCACATTGATGTTGATCGTGCGTTTGAAAAAGAAGCTGAATTATTGCAGCAAATACAGGCTGGAGAGATTGGACAAGCCTTAATGCTATGGCAAGCAAAAACGCCAACACTCGTTTTGCCCGCAGGTAAAAAGTGGCGAGTGACGGTAGAATCTAGAAAGCAACTTGAGGCACAAGGCTGGCAGCTCACCTCGCGTAAAACAGGTGGTGCTCCCGTTCCTCAACTGCCGGGGATCATTAACCTATCGCACATTTATCATTGGCCTCGTGACGAAGCGTACAATATTCAAAAAGCGTATCTACATCTGTGCAATGTCTTAACCCTGTTTTTTAAAGAACTAGGTGTCGATGTGGATGTGCATGCAACTCCCGGTTCTTACTGTGATGGCGACTACAACCTCAATATCAACAAACAGAAAATAGTGGGCACTGCTCAGCGCGTTTTACTTAAACGAGGGGGCGGTCAAATAGTACTTTCACAAGCCTGTATCTTGTTAGATGTCGACTTAGAGAACATCGTTGCACCCGTAAATTTTTATAATCAAATTTGCGACAATCTGACCGTTGTAGATCCGCACGTTCATACTCCGTTGTCTGAGCATGTGACGCCCCTGCCCAACATAGACTCACTCTTTCAGCAGTTAAGCCAAGCCTTTATCAAGCATGCGTGATGCTATGTGTCTACCAGAATCAACTGGGTGCCATGCACAATTTCTCTTTTAGCAACCGGTCAAGCGTTTCCACTAATTTACGGTTTTTAGCGGGATTCAATGCATCGGCATGGGGATCTTTGAATAACCCAGAATCATTATCAAAATATTGACCGGAAGCGCTGGCAAACTCGTCACTGAGTGCCGCGCGACAAAGGATATCGGCTCCTATCGCCAGATCATTCCCGTCCACGCCATAAGCCTCTTTGACCAATTTGCTGCCAAGGAAAGAAGCAGGGTTCACCGGGATCACCGCAGGTCCATTATCTAATAGAGTGTTGGCCAATTCGATAGACCACATTGTCAGCGCGAGCTTACTTTGCGCGTAAACTGGGCCATCTAATTTGCCTGCGTTCGGACTGGTAAGCGCTTCTAAATCTACGGTTGATTGGGCTGCTGAAGATAGGTTGACGATACGACCTGTCGCATCAAAAAGAGGGAGCAGCTCCTGTGTCAGTAGATAAGGCGCAATGGTATTTACAACAAAACGTACATCAAGGTTGTCTGAGGTGGTGACTTCTGAAACTTTGTATACGCCAGCATTGTTGATCAGTATATCGAGCCGCTTGTGATTGTTTTTGATTTGGGTCGCAAGCACATCGACTTCAGAGAGCGTTGATAGATCTGCTATGTAGCTTTCTATGACTGCACTCTTAGACAGGCGAGACAAAGCGGTCACGACTTTACTCACCTTGGCTGGGTTTCGGCCATGAATTAGAAGGTGGTGTCCTTGTTGAGTCAGCGCCTTTGCTGTCTCAAAACCAATGCCATCTGTGGCTCCTGTGATCAGAATTATTTTTTGCATATCCCTTCCTTAAAACAGAATCCTAGCCACTTTTATAACAAAGTTTAACTGCGCAAAGTTTCTAGTAGTTCACAGGATCAACGCAAGAAGTGTACTCATAATTGATAAATTTGAAATAAACAGGTTATGTAGTCGGATTATGTAACGTAGATACACTTAATTGTGTTAAATTAGCCACTTATCCACTAATTTATGGCTTAACGATTGAGGGGGGAATTAACTATGACCCTACAAATGAGTTACCTTGAGCTGTAGAAAGTTTCCCTTGCGGGGAAATTTAATTGGTTGTTAGAGGATAAAAGAGGATTTGGTGACTTGGTTTGTCTGCGATAGACCGCTGTGAAGCGAAGCTGAAGAAATACTTATAAACCAATTTGTGCGTGTCGATACTTGAGAGTAAGTAAATGATTGGTTGCGCCAATTTGCAAGCATGTCTACAGATAAGTATTTCATTCCTTATTAAAGCCGCTACTTAGCGGCTTTTCTTTTCTAGGCGTACCTTGTTCACTTTGAATAACGAAATAAGCCTCAACCAATCGAATCGGTTGAGGCTTTATCGTTAATAGCCATCTTGCCTTTTTAGGCTTTGTTTGACGTTGTTATAGTTTTTATCGCTTAATGAGCGTGTACCGCTGAATCTTGGTATAGCTCTGCATCAACTTCTTCACCTTTGTTTGGACGCGGCACAATCTCAAATGAGGTGTCAGCTTCAGTCAGGGAAGACAACAGTTTGTTCAGAGATGATTTGTCACCTTTCACGCCTGCTTGTCCGTCTTCTAACAGTTTTCCAAGGCTTGTTTTCTTAAGCACGATATCAGACACGTCAGACTTATTGATGATCAGTGTCGTTTCAGCGTCTTGTAGCTCGCTTACTTGAATGTTATTCAGGTTACCGTTAGACATCTCAACGTAGTAGAACTCTTGCACATCTGGTAGCTGAATATTCAATGTAAATGGTGTTTCTTGTGCTTTTAGAGAATCCACTTTTACTGCTAAGTAATCGAGTAGGTTTTCAATCGTCATGTTCGCTAACACGTCCGGAGATGCCGTTTTTGGTGCGCCCGGCTGAGTGCCAATGCGAAGCTCTTGAGCGCCCGTTAGGTAGATGTTTCTCCAACCTGCACCTTCTGATTGATAACCCAATTGCTCGTAAGTATCTGCCAATAGGCCACGTGCAACTTTGTTATCTGGTTCTGCTTGAATCACCTTATTCAATGCGGTTGCAACGAAGCGGTATTCACCTTCTTGGAAATCTTGTTGCGCTTTTTCAATCACAGCATCGCTGCCGCCCATGTACTCAACAAACTTCACCGATTCTGGCTCGATTGGTAATGGGTTTAGGTTCGCCGGGTTCATATCGAAGTAACCAAGATACATGTTGTACACAGCGCGAGCGTTGTGAGAATAAGTACCGTGGTAGCCGTTTGTGTGCCAAGTCTGCTGAATGCTGTCTGGCATTACTTCGTAAATCGCATCACCGATGTCTTGCAGAACCACACCGTTATTCGCTAAGCGAAGCGTTTGGTTATGAGTAAAACCGTAAGCATCACGTTGCATTTTTAAGTAGTCAGAAATCTCTTCTTCACCCCAAACTGGAGCTGAGTGGGAGGCGAATAACACCTCAGTTTCTTCGCCCCATGTCACCAACATTTCGTTGATCTTCTTCGACCACTTCAAGCCATCACGTACTTTTGCACCACGCAGTGTGTACAGGTTGTGCATGCCTTGGTAAGTCAGTTCACCAGTCCAAAGTGCTTTCATACTCGGGATATAAGTCACCATCTCAGAGGCTGCTTCCGTCCCAGATGCATCCATGAATTGCATTTCTAGGCCATCAATAACCAGAGTTTCAATCTCTTCGTTATGGTTTAGCTCGTAGTCTGGCAGTACGTAAGTAATGCTACCTGTTGATAGACCTTTAGACAGCGCCGCATCTACAATACCGTGCTTGTGTCGGTTCAACGTTGCACCGTACTGATAAGCGGTACGACGAGACATTGCATTACCCGCCAATACGTTCTCATCTACGATTTCTTTAGTGATGTTTTTCGAACCGTACACTTTTACATCTGGGTATGCATCTTTGATTGCTCTCGCGCCACCAAAGTGGTCAGCGTGAGAGTGAGAGTAAACCATTGCAACGACTGGCAGTTCACCGCCATCAGGTACGTTTTTCTGGAAAAATTTAAGAGCTTTAGCTGCTGCTTCTTTGGTAAGAAGAACGTCGTAAGCAATCCAACCACTGTCACTACGAATGAAAGAGATAGACGCTAAATCCGCACCACGAACTTGGTATACTTTACCCGGAACAACTTCATATAAACCTTCAGCCGCTTGGTTTAATACCGCTTGGCGCCAAAGTGAAGGGTTTACCGAATCAGGTGCTTGGTCTGCGTTATTAACACTTGGATCGATGAAGTTAAAGCTGTTACGGATGATGTCGCCCGTCTCTTGATCAAAGCTAGCAATCAGTCCCTTGTTGTTATTCTCAAAAGCACGAGTGTCGGCAAAGTTAAGTGTTTTTGCGAACTCTTGGTTTGCTTTAGTGGTCATCTCGGTTGCGCTTTTGCCACCTTGGTCGCCAATTTCGCTGAAGTGTGCATGCTCATGATTGGCTGCAACCGCAGGGAATGCGAGAGAAATAGCTAGGAACAATGATGCATTTTTGAACGTGCGAGAAGTTTTCATAAGAGCCTCTTCATTTCAGAATTTTGTTTCGTTGAGGCGATTATAGGAATAAGACATATAGCAAAAAATAAAGTAAGCTTTATTTAACACATCACGAATGGTTATGTGTTGTATGCTTAAGAGTGACATTTTGAAGTCAAAAGCTCGTCGTAGGCTCGATGCGACCACACCTAACATGGAGAGTGATTGTGAGTGATGTTGAAAAGTTAGACCTGAATTTACTGAGCGTGTTTTTGGAAGTATACCGATTAAAGTCGATTACCTTAGCATCGGAATCACTGGGTATGACTCAGCCAGGAGTGAGTGGTGCATTGAAGCGACTCCAATCTCAGCTTGATACTGACCTGTTTATTCGTGAAGGTCGAGGGATCATTCCGACTAACGCTGCGGTGCAACTGGCAAGCCGAGTCGAACCCGCACTCGAGGGGATAACCAGCGCAGTCAGTACTTTAAAGCAATTCGATAACCAGCAGCATCATGTATTCAGACTTCTAGTGAATGAGATCGGTTTAACCAAGCTTCAGCCCCTTGTCGAGCAAGATGAAACGCTGGGAAATATCTCAATCGAATTCAATATGGTGCCAAGTAATGAAGAAGATCTTCTGCAGAGTTTGAGCATGCAACAAGCCGACTTGGCGATCGATATCCACTACCCACAAGTGAATGGTTATATGAACCAGCAAGTGATCGAAGATGAGCTCGTATTGATCGCCAAGAAAGGGCACCCAAGGATTGATGGTTCGGTAACGGAAGAGCAGTACTATCATGAGAAGCACATCACCTTCAGAATGCGTCGCTCTCGCCTTTATACCGCGGATTACTTTACAAAAAGCCCGATACAGCAACGAAAAGTCAGTTCCGAATGTGATTCATTGATGACGATGTGTGTGTTGGTCTCTGGTTCCGACTGTGTTGGTAGCACGTCTCGTGATTTTGCTAATCAGTTTGCGGAGCGATTCCAACTGCAAGTGCTCGACCAGCCTTTCGAGGTCTTGCCCATGAAGCAGTATATGATTTGGCATAAGAGAACCGATTTGAATCCTGCTCATCAGTGGTTGAGAAACAGGATTCAACAATACATGGCCGACTAACGAGCCGCTCTTGCTGCTCGTTTCTGTTTGGCGCCCTCTATCATCTTAGACGGCGTCATTCCGGTTACTAACATAGTGCCGGTGATAACAAGAATTGAACCAACCACTGTGTTGATACCAATCGCTTCATCTAAGAAAAGGTTGCCCCATAAGATGCCAAAAACAGGAATCAAGAAGGTGACGGATAGAGCCGAAGGCGCACCAAGTTCATTGATGAGGTTGAAATAAAGTAGGTACGCTAATCCAGTACAAACAGCGCCCAACAAGATGACCGACATGGTAATGGTGAGATTGGGTGCTTCTTGCATTGGCATGAAGAACACAAATGGTAATACGATTAATACAGCCGCCCACATGCTGCCATGAGCATTATTGAATGCCTCAACTTTAGGTGCTTGTTTGGTATAGTTTGACGCTATTCCGTAACTAAAGGCCGCCATCACCGCAGCAAAAATAGGAAGTATAGCTTCTTGGCCAATATTCATCGCATCCCAGCCGACTAACACGCCAACTCCTGTTACTCCAATCCCAAGTCCTAGTAGAACTCTCGCCTCGAGTGTTGTTTTTGTCCATATCGCACCAATGATTGCCGCCCATATTGGCGCGGTTGAGTTCAAGATAGCAAGTGTCGAGGCGTTCAGTGTCTGTGCGGCATAAGCGAAAAACAAAAAAGGAAGCGCTGTATTGAACAAGCCAAGAATGAAAAAGTGCTTCGCATGGGCATTAAAAGAAAGCTTCCTTTTCAGGTAAAAAGAAACCAAGAGTAGAGTGACGGCAGCGCACAGCACTCGAGCTTCAATCAACACCGCTGGGCCCAATGGATTCGCGGCAATTCTCATGAAAAGGAACGAGCCTCCCCATATTGCAGCTAGCATGATCAGTTTTAAAAAGCTCACAGTGTAAATCTCAGAATGTGTAAAAACCCGACTATGGATCAAAGCTATGTATTACACAAACTTAGATGTTAATACTGTGCAGCTAATTGTTGTTATTTTGATAATTCAACCGATCCTTAAATAGGAACATCTTTGATGAATTCTGTTCTGTTTATCCTTCCTTATTTGGCGAGTAATCTAGTGTCATACGTAAACATTAGGTGATAAAAATGAAGATCGAACATATCGCGATTTGGACCAAACAACTCGAAGTGCTGAAACGATTTTATGAAGACTATTTCGGCGCAACATCAAACTCAAAATATCACAACCCAACCAAAGGTTTCTCTTCATACTTCCTGTCTTTCGAAACTGGAAGTCGTTTAGAGATCATGGAAATGGATTCTGTGCCTGAATCGAAAGATGACATTTATGACCAGTTCACAGGCTTCATTCATATGGCGATTTCATTAGGCTCGGAACAAGCGGTTGATGAACTGACTCAGCGTTTGGTTGAAAACGGTTATGAGCGCTTAGACGGCCCAAGAAGAACAGGTGATGGCTATTATGAGAGTTGTGTGCTCGATCCTGATGGTAATCGCTTAGAACTTACCGTTTAATATAGAGACTTAATTGGGTTACTTATCTATTAACGGAACTGAGGTATTACAATGATGAAGCGTACTGTGACTTTCCTTTTTAGTCTTGGGCTTATGGGATGTACTACCTCAGAACCGGTCTATGAGCCAGAGACTGACTTTCAGCCTGAACCATTACAGCCAATAGGCTATCTCGGCTTTAAAGCTCACCAAGAGTGGGCCATTAAGTTCAATGACTGCACCGTTTATGATTTAACCGGCGCGCAGCCTTACCAATGGTTTGATCGCACTTCAGCCTCTATCAGTTGTTATACGTTTAAGCCAACCGATGCTATCGAGCCTCTGCTGGTTTACTCTAATGCTGATTTCAACAGCAATAAACTCACTCCAATTGACCGTTTTCAAGAGTTGCAGGTATCAGAATCAGGTTGGGGTAGCTTTCCTATCGTCTATGAGACAAGCGGCACTAATTGGCTGAAAGTCAAAGAGGGTTGGATTCACCTCACTTTAGCCGATCAAACGCTCGTACAGTTCTATCCTGGCACTCAAGACCAATCGGCTAAATCACAACACGACCAGTATTTTGAGCAGCATTGATCGTAACGCTGACTTTTGATTAGTCTGTAGTTCGATCAAAAAAGCTCTAAAAGGCATTGCTGAAACCGGTTTCAATCTGTATCATTTCTTTTATTGAAATCGGTTTCAGAGCTGCGATTGGCGTTCTAGTTCCGATCTTTTTCACGAATAACTTGTAGCGAGTAATGGTATGAACAACGAATTTCCGAACGATTTTTTATGGGGCGGTGCAGTAGCAGCGCATCAGTTAGAAGGCGGCTGGGATGCGAATGGTAAAGGTGTCAGTGTTGTTGATGTATTAACAGCGGGCGCTCATGGTGTACAACGTCGAATCACCGATGGCGTGATCGACGGCGAAAACTACCCAAACCAAGTTGCTGTGGATTTCTACCATCGCTACAAAGAAGACATTAAGTTATTTGCTGAGATGGGCTTTAAGTGCTTCCGCACCAGCATTGCGTGGACACGAATCTTCCCGAACGGCGATGAAGCTGAACCGTGTGAAGCGGGTTTGGCGTTTTACGATGACCTATTTGATGAGCTTCTGAAATACGATATTCAGCCAGTTGTGACACTGAGCCACTTTGAAATGCCTTACCATCTAGCCAAAGAATATGGTGGCTGGATGAACCGTAAAGTGATCGATTTCTTTGTTAAGTACTCAACCACAGTGATGGAGCGTTATCAGCACAAAGTGAAGTACTGGATGACGTTTAACGAGATTAATAACCAGATGAACACCTCGGCAGACATCTTCGGTTGGTTATGCTCTGGCGTGAAGTTCCCACAATGCGAAAAGCCACAAGAGGCTATGTATCAAGCGGTTCACCATCAGTTTGTTGCGAGTGCCTTGGTGGTTAAGAAAGGTCACGAGATCAACCCAGATCTTCAGATTGGTGCAATGTGTGCGATGGTGCCTTTCTATCCTCGTTCTTCAAAGCCAGAAGATATCATGGTGGCGCAGCAAGCGATGCGCGATCGTTACTTCTTCTCAGATGTGATGGTTCGCGGTCATTACCCAAGCTACGCAAAACGGGATTGGGCTATTAAAGGCTTCAATATCGAAATGCAGCCTGAAGATGAACGAATCTTGAAAGAGGGTAAAGCGGATTACCTTGGCTTTAGCTATTACATGTCAAATACCTTGGATTCTTCTTCGCATCAGTCGACTGAAGAAGCGATGGACGGCGGTCATGAAAACTCGGTAGAAAACCCGTTCATCAAGTCGAGCGATTGGGGCTGGCCGATTGATCCAACAGGTTTGCGTTACTGTTTGGCGTCTCTTTATGAGCGCTATGAAGTGCCACTGTTTATCGTTGAGAATGGTTTTGGCGCGGTTGATACCATCGAAGAAGATGGCAGTATCAATGATGACTACCGTATTGCTTACCTTGGCGACCATATCAAAGAGATGAAAAAAGCCGTAGTGGTCGATGGCGTTGACCTCATGGGTTATACCCCTTGGGGCTGTATCGATTTGGTGTCGTTCACCACAGGTGAGATGAAAAAGCGTTACGGTTTTATTTACGTAGACAAACACAACGACCAATCAGGCACACTTGAGCGTAAGCGCAAGAAGTCTTTTGAGTGGTACAAAGGCGTGATTGCATCTAACGGTGCCACTATTTAGAATGCCTCTTACTGCGTCGTTCTACGTAATATAAAGATACGCGCAATATGAACTAGCATTAAATTAGTCGGCTTATGTCGGCTAATTTTTTATATAAGGAAAAGAAGCAAATGGTCACAATGCTTGATGTCGCGAACCGCGCAGGGGTATCTAAGTCGACGGTTTCTCGTGTCTTAAACGGCAAGAATATTGTGCGCCCAGATGTGGTGAAAAAGGTATTTGATGCGATTCAAGAAACGGGTTATCGACCAAACTTGTTAGCTCAGCAATTGGCGACCAAGAAGACCAACTTTATCGGCTTTGTGATCACCAATGAGCTGTTCAACGGTCCTTACTTCTCTTCTTTGATGTACCACGCGGCTTCTTACAGTGAAAAATCGAATCACCAATTGGTGATCACCGATGGCAAACACAGTGCTGAAGACGAAAGAAAGGCGATCAATTTCCTGCTCGATATGAAATGCGCCGGCATCATCATTTATCCGCAATGTTTAACGGAAAGCGAGATCGCTCAGATCATCGAAAGCACGGATACATCGATTTTGGTACTCAACCGGAAAATGCCTTCGAAGCCTGAGCATGCTATCACTACCGATCATTATCAAAGTGCTTGTTTGATGGTTGAACACATCATCGAGCAGGGACATACAGAGATTGCGGTGATCCGTGGTAAAGCAGGGTCGTCGACCGATGAGCAACGTTATCAAGCCTATCAAGATGTGCTCACTAAGCATGGCATTGAGCTGAACGAGTCTAGTGTGGTTCAAGGCGATTGGACGATGGAGAGTGGTTACCGTGCCGCGCAAGCTTTAGTGGAAAGCAAGGCAAGCTTCACTGCGATTCTGTCGGAAAACGATGACATGGCGATTGGCGCGATTAAGGCGTTAACGGAGCTAGGGTATTCATTACCTCAAGATATCTCTATCGTCGGTTTTGATAACAGCAAAGTGGGTGAGTTTTTAACACCAAGCTTAACCTCTGTCAGCGTACCGCTGGAGCAGATGACGCAAAAAGCGATTCTGCAAATCGTTGGAGACTGGGAACAAGCAGGTGCCATCAACACCACCGGCAGCCTTGTAATTCGGGATTCAGTTGCTCAGCGTACCTAAACGAAAAACACATCAATTTCATACTGGCCTTTGCTAAATAACAAAAGCTTTTTTATTGGTGTCATATATGTGTTTCGTTTGTTGTACATCAATTTTAATGGGTCGTTCACTACAAATCGTGACAGGAAGCGCATCTCCGTAAGACTCTTAAAACCGCTCTTATTGTGAGAGGGAAAGATATGCGATATTGCGTTTTTGGTCGATGTATTGACCATTACTGGGTAAGTAGTGTGGAAATAGGTAAATAACGTGAAAACAGAAAAACAGAAGATGTTGGCAGGTGAGCCTTACCTTGCTTGGGATGAAGAACTGTACGCGGAGCGAATCGAGTGTCGTAAGGTTCTTCAAAAGCTTAACAACAGTATTCCAGACAGTGACGAATGGCGTTCTGCAATTGACACCTTGATCCCTGATTCTGAAGGCACGTATTTAGAGCCGCCATTTCGTTGTGACTACGGCTCAAACATCAAACCGGGTAAGAACTTTTACGCCAACTTTAACTGTGTGATTTTGGATGTCGCGGAAGTAACTATTGGTGACAATGTGCTGTTCGCTCCGAATGTACAAGTGCTCACGGCAGGTCACCCATTGGATGTGAAGAGTCGTGTCGACGAAGGCGTTGAGTTCGGTACCCCAATTACCATTGGTGACAATGCTTGGATTGGTGCGGGCGTGATCATTTGCCCAGGTGTGAACATTGGTAAGAACAGTGTTATCGGTGCGGGTAGTGTTGTGACCAAAGATGTTCCAGACAATGTGGTTGCGGTGGGTAACCCATGTCGAGTATTAAAGCCGATTGATAACGAATAATGAAATAGACAAAGCCTGAACCTAGATTCGGGCTTTGTTGTTTCTAACTCTTCTAAAATATTAGACGTTAGATGCAGCGACTTGCGGAGTCTGTTTCTTGTCTAGCAGACCACTGAATCGAGTCAGTGCTAGTGCGACTAAGACGATCACAGCGCCAATCCAAGGTGTGTTCATTAAGCCTGACTCTGCAACAATAATACCGCCGCCCCAAGAGCCAAGTGCGATGCCTACGTTGAAGGCTGCAATGTTTAAGCCTGATGCTACGTCGACTGCATCTGGCGTGTATTTCTCTGCCAGCTTAACCACGTAGACTTGCAAGCCTGGAACGTTACCGAAGGCAAAAGCACCCCACACCAAAATGGTAGCCACTGATGCGTATGGGTTAACTGCGGTAAAGTTGAAGACTACCAATATAGCGGCTAGACCAGAGAAGATGACCGTCAGCGCTTTGATTGGCCCCATTTTGTCGGCCATCTTACCACCCCAGATGTTACCTACCGCGACTGAAACACCGTAGACCAACATGATTAGGCTGATTGCGCTTGAGTCGAAACCAGACACATTTTCTAGGATCGGAGCAAGGAACGTAAACGCGGTAAATGTGCCGCCATATCCCAGTGCTGTGATTGCATAAACCAATAACAGTCTTGGTTGAGTCAGAACTTTTAGTTGAGCTGATAACTTAGCCGCTGGTGGTTGTTTTAGGTTGTTAGGTACTAACAGTGCACTACCAATCAAAGCGATTAAGCCTAGTAGAGCAACGATCAAGAAGGTCGCTTGCCAGCCAAAAGTTTGACCTATGTAAGTACCTAGTGGTACGCCAGTCACGAGCGCTACTGTAAGTCCTGTAAACATAATCGCAATCGCACTCGCGGCTTTCTCTTTGGCCACCAATCCAGTCGCGATGGTTGAGCCGATCGAGAAGAACACACCATGAGCCAAACCCGTTAATATACGCGCAGCAATAAGAGTGTTGTATCCCGGAGCCTGCCATGCCAGTAAGTTACCGACAACAAACAGAGACATCACGCTGAGCAGTACCAGTTTGCGGTTCCATTTACCGGTGAGCGCAGTAAGGACAGGTGCACCGACAGCAACACCTAGTGCGTAAAGGCTAACTAACAGGCCTGCTGATGGCAGTGATACATTTAAGTCGGTTGCCATGGTCGGAATTAAACCGACGATGACAAATTCTGTGGTTCCTATGGCAAAGGCGCTGAGCGTCAGTGCAAGTAAAGCTAGAGGCATAATTATTTCTCTCAAAGGTGATTCTTAAAAGTGGAGCTTATTTCTTGGCTCGTTTTGTTGGCGAGGATTATGAGAGAAATATCCTTTGCCAAAAATAGTGTGATTAACAAATTACTTTTGTTATAAATGCAATAGTTGTGTTGTTCTTGGCTTAGGAGATTCCCGTGTTAACGCGATCGGATGATTTAGAAATTATGCTTACTGTCGTTGATAGCGGTGGATTTTCTGCTGCGGCGCAGACGCTCGATATTCAAGTGGCTCGTGTATCACGAAGCGTCAGCCGAATTGAGAATCAGCTAGGCGTTTCTCTCTTTAATAGGACCACTCGTCGAGTTGAACTGACGGAAGAGGGACGACAGTTTGTTGATTCTGTTAGGTTGGGTCTGCAAATGATCCAAAGCGCTGAAGAGGAAATTGTATCGCGCGGTGAATTACCAAAAGGACGTTTGCGAGTCGATGCTGCTAGCCCATTTGTGTTCCACCAGTTAGTGCCGATAGTCGGTGAGTTTAATGAGGCTTACCCTGATATTGAGCTTGAACTGACCTCAAATGAAGGGTTTGTGGATTTAATAGAGAAACGAACCGATGTCGCCATACGAATAGGAAAATTAACGGACTCCACACTCCACGCCCGCCCATTAGGTAAGAGCCTCCTCTATATGGTGGCGTCACCTGATTATCTGGCTAAACGCGGCATACCACAAAATGCAGATGAGTTATCAATGCATCAGACAGTGGGCTTTACTGGCGCGAAGGTGTTGAATCACTGGCCACTGCCAAACCAAAACTTCGTAGAACCAACCATGACAGCAAGCAACGGTGAGACTGTGCGCCAATTGGTATTAGCAGGCAATGGTATCGCTTGTTTATCTGGCTTTATGGTACAGCAAGATATTGCTGAAGGGCGATTGATTCCTTTATTGGAACATTTGAAACTGAATGACACAGATCGAGAGCGAGTCAATGCGGTTTATTACAAGTCGTCCTCCGTCTCTAAACGTATCTCCGCGTTTATCGATTTTATTCAGCCTAGGCTAAGCCTTTGATTGATCGTTAGACGAAGTTAATCTCACTATTTATTATTACCAATATGTAATAATCATTCTCAAAAAAATGGGATTATCAAATTGGATGGTCACACCTATACTAGCTCCAACAAAACGAGAGAGCGATAACAAACAAGCTCAACGTTGACTGACTAATATAGGAAATATCACATGACTATCGAAATCAAACCTGGTCAAACTCATATCCAATCTAAAGCTATGGTTGCTTGGAAAGCGGGCGAGCCGCTAAAGCGTGAAACGGTTGACGTTGAACTGCCAAAAGCTGGCGAAGTACTTGTTCGTATCGTTGCTACTGGTGTTTGTCACACTGACGCATTCACTCTTTCAGGTGACGATCCAGAAGGCATCTTCCCTTCTATCCTTGGTCACGAAGGTGGCGGTATCGTTGAAATGGTTGGCGAAGGCGTAACAAGCGTTGAAGTTGGCGACCACGTTATCCCACTTTACACAGCTGAGTGTGGCGAATGTAAATTCTGTAAGTCTGGTAAAACTAACCTTTGCCAAGCGGTTCGTGAAACTCAAGGTAAAGGCCTAATGCCAGATGGCACAAGCCGTTTCTCTATCAACGGTGAGCCAATCTTCCACTACATGGGTTGTTCTACTTTCTCTGAGTACACTGTACTTCCAGAAATCTCACTAGCGAAAGTAAACAAAGAAGCACCTCTTGAGGAAGTTTGTCTTCTAGGTTGTGGCGTAACCACTGGTATGGGGGCGGTACTGAACACAGCTAAAGTTGAAAAAGGCGACACAGTTGCTGTATTCGGCCTAGGCGGTATCGGTCTTTCTGCAATCATCGGTGCTCGTATGGCGGGTGCAAGCAAAATCATCGGTGTTGATATTAACGAGAGCAAATTCGAGCTAGCAAAACAACTTGGCGCGACTGACTGCATCAACCCAATGAACTACGACAAGCCAATCCAAGACGTTATCGTTGAGATGACAGACGGTGGTGTTGATTACTCATTCGAGTGTATCGGTAACGTAAACGTGATGCGTCAAGCTCTTGAGTGTTGTCACAAAGGTTGGGGTGAATCAGTTGTAATTGGTGTTGCAGGTGCAGGCCAAGAGATCTCAACTCGTCCGTTCCAACTAGTAACAGGTCGTGTATGGCGTGGTTCTGCTTTCGGTGGTGTTAAAGGCCGCTCTGAGCTTCCAGAAATCGTAAACCGTTATATGGCGGGTGAGTTCGGACTGCAAGAATTCATCACTCACACTATGGGTCTAGATGACGTAAACGAAGCATTCGAACTAATGCACAAAGGCGAGTCTATCCGTACTGTTCTACACATGGATAAATAGCCTTAAATCTTAAACCTCATCTGGTTTTCATAAAGTCCGTTAGATTGAATCTAACGGACTTTATTTTTTCCTAGGCACACTTTACCAAGGAATATTTTTATTAAAGGTTGTTCCCTTTAATAAAGGTATCTGAATTGTCCTACAGGGTTACTGGAATTGTCCTTATGTTGACTAAACTTCGCCACTCTTTACCTCTTCAGTTAATGTTAGCTGCTTTGCTTGCATGGCTTTTTGCACAACTTATTGCTTCAACCTTTGGCATTACCCAAACGGGGTGGTATCAGTTCTTAATGCTTGGTAAAACTACTTATATCGGCTTGCTAAAAATGGTCGTTGGTTTAGTGGTTTTATTCTCGTTGTTGCAAGGTATAACAAGCATTGGCTCGATCACTCGATTGAAGCAAATTGGCCGTAATACAGTACTTTTCTATAGCTTCACGACGCTGATAGCCATCTCTTTGGGCTTGGGTGCTTCATTGCTGTTGCCTGCTTGGGAGCCTTTAACCAGCGTTGCTACGATTGGAGACGATGTTCAGCTTATAAGTGAAGATGCGGCGGGAGGAGCTGCGATTGCCAGCAAGTTGTTTAGCATGGCGCT
The DNA here is from genome assembly GCF_024347415.1 of Vibrio crassostreae. Lineage (NCBI taxonomy): Bacteria > Pseudomonadati > Pseudomonadota > Gammaproteobacteria > Vibrionales > Vibrionaceae > Vibrio > Vibrio crassostreae. Next base: position 1,442,478 of record NZ_AP025477.1, on the reverse strand, counting down.
CGTGAACCCAGTAGCGGCGTTAGCCAATGGTAACTTGCTCGCGATTGTCGTGTTCTCATTCATGTTGGGTATTGCTTTACTTTCTTCATTGCCAGAAAAACACCCGATTTTTGAGGTGCTTAATGGCTTGAACAAGAGCATCAATACCATTGTTGGTTGGATCATTCGTTTAGCTCCGCTCGCGGTTTTCGCCATTGTTCTCGATTTTACCGTTCGTGGTGGTGAGTCACTGTTTGAGCAATTGGCACTATTTGCTTTGCTCGTGTTTGTGCTGACTCTGATCCACGGAGCGATTGTACTGCCGACCATTGCGAAGGTGATGACTGGGATTCGCTTTAGCACATTATTTAAAGGAATCTCCGCGCCAATGGCGATGGCGTTCGCGACGTCATCAAGCTCTGCTACTTTGCCACTAGCGATGCAGAGCGCAGAAGAAAAGCTCGGCGTATCGCAAAGTACAAGTAGCATGGTGTTGCCACTTGGTGCAGTGATGAACATGGATGGTACGGCACTCTTCGAAGGGGTTGCTGCGATCTTCTTGGCTCAACTGTTTGGTGTGGATCTCACTACTTCTGGCTTGGTGATGATCTTCATTATGGCGATGGTCTCTTCTGTGGGAGCTCCGGGCATGCCATCTGGGTCTATGTCTGGCATGCAGCTGGTGTTATTGGCTGCTGGTATACCACTGGAAGCGATCGCGATTCTGCTCATAATTGAACGCCCGTTAGATACATTCCGTACGGCGGTAAACGTAGAAGGTGACATGATTGCTGCACTGGTCGTGGATAAATGGCAGAAACAACAAACAACAGTATCTGAGCCAACACTGAGCGAGTCTCCAGCTTAGCGAATATTCTTGTTTGATTAAAAAGCCCGTTCAGACATTATGAACGGGCTTTTTGTTGTTTGTTAATGTATGCAGTCATTCAGTGTTGATCGGTACATAACCTTTATGCGAACAACAGATTTAACACTTACGTAAGTAGTGAGTAGTGACGATCTCATCAAGGTAAGTCGTGACGTTTTTGAGCGTAAAGTCGAGAGGAGAGACTAAGTCACCAAATAGCGGAGATCCGCCACCAAGAACAACGGGAATCGTCGAGATGATCAGTTCATCAATCAGGTCTTCTTTCAGGAAGTTTTGAATGGTCACACCGCCATCAATATACAGATTGTTAAGGCCTTTGCTGTTGAGGTCTTCGATGATCTGAGTGAGTTCGCCCTTTATCAAGAACACTTTACCTTCAACCTCTTTAGGCACTTCAGTCAACGTGTTACTCAAAACATAAACCGGTTTTGTGTAAGGCCAATCAATACCGAAGCTCAGCACCATATCCATTGTGTTTCGGCCCATTACCAAAGCATCGATACGATCGATATGGGCGTTGTACCCCATGTCATCACCCTCTGGGTTTGGGATGGCTTGTAACCAATCTAGATCACCGTTTTTGTCTGCAATGTAACCATCAAGACTCGTACCGATAAAGACAATATTTGACATTGTTAACTCCGAAATTGAACAGGAACTTGGCATTTACACTGTATTAAATTAAAATATTCTACAGTGTAGAAATTTAAGTTTAAGAGGTGGTGTTATGACTGTCAAGGATCAAAAGCGAGGTCGACCAAAGAGTGGATCAAGCCAACTAAGTGCCGAAAAGATCTTAGATACGGCAAAGTGCATGATGCGGGAAGGTGGTAAAGTGCCGAGTATCAGAGGATTAGCCACAGAACTCGGCGTCGATGCGATGGCGATATACCATTACTTCAAAAACAAAAATGATCTATTGGAGTCGATCACTGTTTCATTAGTAGGTGAGGTGGCACAGCCTGAGCAAAACCATGCGTGGCAAGAGAACCTCTATCAACTTAGTGTGAGTTACTTGTCGGTGTTGAATGACTACCGTGGGTTGCTAGAAACTCTACTAACGATGAAATCGCTTGGGCCTGTTGAGGTGTTTGGTGAACGCTTTGAAGCGGTGTTGAGTCCGCTGAACCTTACATCAGAACAAGCCGAAGACGCCCTTCACTTGCTAGTGGACTATTTGCACGGTTATGCGCTTGCATTGAACTGTAACCCGGATAGAACAGAGATTACGGTTGAGATGGTAAGAAAGCCTTTAGGCCTTTATTGTTTGGCTATCGAACAGTTGAGATCGCAGTAATTTCAGAGCAAAGGTGAGGGTTTCAGGGCGCGGTTTAGCGATGTGCTGCTCACGATGGAGTACTGATGTTTCATTTATAGTGGATAATTACCTATAAATTTCAGGCTTTAGCAGTAATAATCAATGAATAGACCTGAACAGCTTGTGAGTCGCAAAGCTGTAGGGACAGTTTCTAAGATGTCACCGTGAAAAGGAAGTCAGACACATGCCTGTGCTCCAACGCATCAGTTTAACCTTAATTTTAGTCGCTATTCTTGGCGGCTGTTCTTCATTACCAGAAGGCATCGATCACCCGGCAGAACCGTACACCTCTTATGGACCAAGCACTCTGTCGGTTTTAGCGGATGAATATCAACCAGAAGCATCAGAGCAGGCGACGACCGCCGTTCGTTTACAAGAGTCTGGTTGGGATGCATTGGCACAGCGTTTGGCGTTGGTTGAAAGTGCAGAACACACCATCGATATTCAATATTACATCTGGAACTCTGACGGTTCGGGCAGTTATCTAGCCAGCCGTTTATTGGCAGCAGCCGAGCGTGGTGTGAAGGTTCGAGTGATGTTGGATGATATCAACCTCAACGAACGTGAAGGTTTGTTGTCAGCACTGGATGCGCACCCTAACGTCGAGATTCGTATCTTCAACCCAACGCCAACACGCCGTGGTTTCAGTAAGTGGCTAAGCTTCCTTGGCGATTTCTCTCGATTAAATCGTCGCATGCACAATAAATCGTTTACCGTGGATGGCACTTTGTCTGTGGTTGGCGGGCGCAATATTGGTGATGAATACTTTGACCTTTCCGATGAGATTAACTTCCGAGATCGTGATGTATTGGTCATGGGCTCAGTCGTCACCACTATCCAAACTAGCTTTATCGAATACTGGAACAGCCGATGGTCTTATCCAGTCGATATGTTAGGTGACGAAGAACAACCCGATATCTCAATCATTGAGAATATTGCTGCTCCGCATTATCAGAATTACCCAGAGCTACCATTAGATCGTGAAGCGGCAGACAGCCTGCTAAAAAAGGCACTTGGTGAGATGACTTGGGTTAACGCGAGTTTCGCTTATGACCGACCTGTTCCAGTTGACTCCGGTAATACCGATCAACCGAAAGCGACCGCAGTTCTGTTAGGTCAGCTAGCCAGTGAATCGAAGAAAGAGATCTTGCTAGAATCGGCTTACCTAGTATTTGATGACGGCCAATTAGAAGAGTGGCAAGTGTTGAACAAAAGCGGCGTCGAGATAAAGGCTTTAACTAACTCAATGGCGTCTAATGATTTGGTGACTAATCATTCAGCTTATGCGGGCAGACGTTACGACATGTTGGAGCATGGCATCGACCTGTTTGAGTTAAAACCAGATTCCAAGCTGTGTGAAGCATCGACTCAAGACGTGACTAAATGTGCACCTGAGACAGCTTATGGTCTGCATGCTAAATCAGTGGTATTTGACCGCAGTATCGCAAGCATTGGCTCATTTAACTTCAATTTACGTTCTACCTACCTCAATACGGAATCGGTTTTGATCATCAAGAACAAAGGTATTGCTGAAACATTAGCGGACACTATTGAGCAAGCGATGAGTGAAGATAATAGCTGGCGCTTGGAACTGGAAGACGGTGATGTGTATTGGTATTCCGGTGAGCAAAGCTGGGACAGCGAACCTGAAACTGGCAAGTGGGAGAGAATGCAGTCTGGCTTTCTACAATTACTTCCGATAGAGAAATATCTGTAAGCTAGCGGCCTCCGGATTAATAAAATGTCAGCGTATTGTACGCTGACATTTTTGTTTGTGTTGCTAAAACGGGGCTCGCTCACTGGAATCTCTTTCTGTCTTCAGAGCGGCTTTTGCTCTATCGCTTAGTCAGCTCCTTGCTGTTTAGGTAAGGCAGGATATGCGGACGAGATTCGCCAGACAGCTTTTGAGTGATCTGCTGTGACCAACTGCTCTGCTTCTGATTACTTGAGCGATTCGCGTAGTAGCATTGCATTGAATCATCGTAGCGAGCAATTTCGTCTAAGCTCAACGGCTGGTATTGGTTCTCGTGCATCACCACATGAGCAGGAAGGCGAGGCTTAATCTCAGGTTGCTGTACCGGGTGACCTAAACACATCCCAAATAGCACGGCAGTGTGTAGTGGTAGCTCAAGTAGTTCATCGACTTGTTGAGCGCTGTTGCGCAAGCCACCGATGTACACACCACCTAAGCCAAGAGACTCAGCAGCCAGCATACAGTTTTGCGCCATGATGCCTGAATCGACTGCGCCAATCAGGGTCAGTTCAGTAAAGTCGGTTTTCACCTCAGGGTTGATTTGAGCGTGGCGTTGATAGTCGATGCAGAATACTAAAAACTCAGCCGCACTTTCAACGTAAGCTTGGTTGCCTGCGTATTCTGCTAGCAGCTTTCGCTTCTCTTTGTCGGTCACTCTCACGATAGAAACAGCCTGCAGTAAGCTCGATGACGAAGCCGCGAGACCAGCCTGAATAATCACATCAAGTTGTGCTTTTTCAATCGGTTGATTTGTATATTGACGAATGGAGCGGTGCCCCAGAATAGTTTCAATCGTGCTGTTCATAACTCTCAGACAGTCCTTGTGATGATGGTGTAGAGAATCACAATAACGACAATTACTATGAGCGTAAAGGGGGATAGAGTCTTTCTGGTTAGCGGTATGAGATTCATGAAATCAAAAGGATTGCTCTCACAGCCAATCCTTTTTTCGTAACGTTTCTTGCTAGAAGCGAATAACGCTTAAGAGTTCGCTTTAATGGCGAAGAGACAAAGTGATGAAGTGAACTCTGTTGGTCGAATAGCTGCCAGAAGGCTGAAATAGTCCTGAATCAGCATTAATTTCACCATGGCCTAAATCTTGGTATTGGTAACTTAAGCCAAGATGCAGGTCGCTGGAAATTTTACGCTCGGCACCTACGCCGATGCGCCATTGCTGATCGAGTGGCAATAATACGTCTCGGTTGTGGTTGTCTAATGGACTGGTATCCCCACTAATGCCACTGTAGAGCAACCAATCTTCATACGTGTATTCAACGCCCACACCCAGCGAATAAGTGGTGGAGTACTTCTCATCATAGTCTTGCCATGTCTCTAGGTTGGTGCTTAAAAGCAAGGCAAGGTCGCTATTCAAAGCGTGTCGTACTCCAAGGTTCAAGCTTCGTACCCAAGTCAACTCAGAGCTGACTCCAAAGTCATTAGCTTTATCGAGTTCGAGGTCGTGGTCAAACTGGCTTTGGTAACTGATCCCCAGTTGCGTGGTATCGGTAATGTGGAGGTTTACACTCAAGCCAAATCCGAGTTCTAGGCTGTCACCTTCGAGCGTACGGTCTTGTATCGCTTCTGTTTTGAGTGAGGCATGCTGCAAGATGAGTGAGCCACCGAGCGAGAGTGTATCAGTTAACTCATAAGACAATGACGAGGTGAGGTTAACCGCTGCGATGCTGTTTTCTTTGATTAGCAGGGCTGGGTTCGCACCAACGCCTTGAGAATATTTAACCCCGATTCCTCCGGCGGCATGTAAAGCTGCACCCGCAACCCAGCGGTCATTTAACCGCGCCGCGTAAGAGAGGTGAGGCAACACGGAGCCGCTACTGCCGGTGGTTTCTGCTTGGCTATCGCTGCGTACAAAGGTCGACTTTACATCCAGATATTGTGCGCCAAGTATCCAAGCGTCATCCTCGATGGAAGAGAGTGCGGCTGCGTTAGTGATCACTGCAGAGGCATCATTTGCAGTGACATTTCCGGTGCCAGCGGTGCCGACACTTTTGGTCGTCGCGATTTGTGAGAGGTTTAAACCACCTGCATGCGCGACTGAGGTGAACACACCAACCATAATGATAGGAAGTGCGATTAACGGAGTTTTCAAAACAAGAGTCTCATGTTGTTTAGCGAGTGATTGACCGCAACGACGGCGGGTGGCGCCGCTGCGGTAATGGGGGTAGGGTGTTTCAGGCTTCGCTCTCTAGTATTAGAGCTTGGTTACCTGCGGTAGTGGATACTGGTTATCGAGTACCGCTTGTGTTGGCTCGTAAAGACGCATGTGCAGATAAAAGTCATCTTTCGGTGCTGGTAGCCAGTTACATGTTGGATCGGTTGGCTTGCTGTACTGAATACAGATCGGCAGAGTGCCATCTTCTGCGTAAATAAGCTCTTGTTTACGGTTGGTCGAGATTGAGTAGCGCTGAATGAAGTTCTCAACCATAAACAGGTTCTTAGCATCGTACATCGTCAATGACCAGAAGGCCTCCGCAGGCGCATCGGCAGGCATGGTCATGCGGTATTGATGCTCACCAGATAGCTGTTCGCCCTTCGAGTCTGTGTATCGATTTGGGTAGAGTGCTCGCTCAGGTACGTTTAACCCTGCAGCTCGAAGGTTGATGCTGGCGCGGCTCAAGTAGTCGTTTCCATAGCGACCCCCTTCGTACATCATCGACCAACCATTGTTAATATCGCCGATGCTGCGCCCTGCGTACTGAATGATCTTCTGAGACGACTCAATTGCTCGTAGCAAACCTTTTTGCTGTTCAGGGGAAAGCGCTTCTGGGTTGAACGGCGTATCACCACCAATCCCAATTTGCTCAAACTGTTCAACAATCGGCGCATCTTCTGGAATCGGGTTCTTTCTGAGCTCACGGTCGATTAAGGCATACCACTCTAGCCCTTCCGGCCTTGCCATCGGAGGAATACCGCCACTCGAATGCTTGAGTTTCGCCGGTGTATGCTTTTTATCGAGTTCGCTGAGTGGGTAACTTAGGAACTGATCGTGTACCACGAGTGCATCTTTAAGGTCTTGTTCGCCAAAAACGCCAGTACGGTGAATCAACCAAACCATAGGAGTGCGCGATTCAACGACGCGATCAATACCGTCCGGTACCTCACCTTTCCAGCCTTTGTTGACCAGTAGTACTTTTGAACCTTGGTCTCCGGCATTTTTAGTGTGTAGATCATCAATCGACTCAGAATAAGCATCCAATAACTGCACGATATAGTAACGGTTATCGGTTTTCGGGATATCCAGTACCATTGGTCCGGATAGGTCTAAATCGTAGTGTGCCTGTGAGTAAAGCGTGTCGTTATTGACGGTTGGCACGATTTGCTCATGCGGCCCAGACAAAGCGCGTGTTTTACCCATCTCATTGAGAGGTGCCATGCCATTGTCCATGGCGGCATCGACCGAGGTGGTGGTTTGTCTGACAGCAGCAACCGTGAGAGGTCCAGTACCATAAATGAATGCTTGCACACCTAAGTTGTAAGCAAGCTCCTCTTCTGGCGTGGCTGGTTGCTCAGCAAAAGACGGCATCGCCACAACACTGGACAAAGAACACACCAATGTGGCCAGTACCTTTTTCTTACAAAACAGCTTTCTCATGGAACACCTATATTGTTGGAAGTCTATGGTGAAGAGCATAAGAGGAAGTGTGATTAAGGAGTGTAATAGCCGATATTAAGGATGTTAATACTCCTTGGTCTCACTCCAAGCTATTGTTTTTATTTAGCTTGGAGAGGTGTGTCTACGACGTGCGCAAATAAGGGGGATAGGGTGCTATTGTTTGATTGATTTACGGTTGATATGTTGACAAAAAAGTACGGGAATCAATATGAACACATCAACTCATCCTTTTAGCTTATTTATTAAAGCAGAAGGGGCTCAGTGCAATCTGGATTGTAGTTACTGCTATTACCTCAATAGACAAGATGGCGATAAAAGGTCTTCGATGTCTCTGGATATGATGGAGCGAATTGTAGGTGCTCATATCGACGCACAGCCAGTTAAAGCTCAACAAGTAGACTTTATCTGGCATGGTGGCGAGCCTATGTTAAGAGGGCTCGATTTCTATGAAGCAGCAATGAAAGCGCAAGTAAGCAAAGCCACAAAAAAACGCGTCGTAAATACCATGCAGACCAATGGAACCATGATTAACGATCGCTGGGCGAGTTTCTTTGCTAAACATAATTTCATGATGGGCATCAGTATCGATGGGCCCAACATTTTGAATGATATTGCTCGGATCGACAAAAATGGCGAGTCGTCTTTTGAACGCACAATGCGTGGGATGTCTTATCTAAAGAAGCACAATGTTGATTTTAATACGTTAACGGTCGTGAACAATAAAACCTACAAACACGGTAAAACGATCTATCAGTTTTTGGTTGAAAATGGCAGTGGTTACATGCAGTTTCAGCCTTGTATCGATCATGAATTAGATAGGCGAACAGGGCATGACTGGTCGTTAACGGGTGAGCAATGGGGGCAGTTTCTTTGTGATCTGTTTGATGCGTGGAGCGCCAATGATGTCGGTAAAGTGTATATCCAGTTTTTTGAAAACTGTTTAATGGTGTTGATGGGCTACCAAAGCCAAATGTGTCATCACAGTGCGACTTGTGGTCAGCAGTTAATGGTTGAGCATGACGGTAATGTTTATAGTTGTGACCATTATGGGTATCAAGATCATCAACTGGGAACCGTGAAGAGTGATAAGCTTGTAAGCATGGCGACCTCACCGAAACAAATAGCGTTTGGTACCAACAAATATCATGAACTAAACAGCACTTGTCGAGGTTGTGATTTTGTTGAGCTTTGCCAAGGTGGCTGCCCTAAGAATAGAATAGCAACAACCGAAGATGGCAGCGCGATGAATCATTTATGCCAAGGGTATGAGATGTTTTTTCGTCATGCGTTACCTAAGTTGTTACCAATGGTTGAAGCGATGAAAAAAGGGTATTCGCCAGCGTACTTTCCACTTTTCTAAATCACTTGGAGTCGGGCATGACCAAAGATCTAAATTTACTGCGGCTTATTTTAGTGCTCAATGAAACTCGCCAAACGGTCACTGCTGCAAAAGCGTTGAATGTGAGTCAGCCGACGATCAGTGTCATGCTTCGTAAGCTCAGAGAACAATTTGATGATGAGTTGTTTGTTAGAGATAAAGCAAAGCTTGAACCTACCCCAAAATGCTTGAAGCTTATCGAAACGTTACCTCTGCTATTAGAACAACTCGACAATCTTTACATACCTAGTGAAGAGTGGGGGTTGGAAGATTTAAGAGGAGAGGTTCAAATCATGCTGCCTTCTCCTTTGTTGGTTCCAGTGGGTGTGCCATTAATTAAAAAACTGACCAAAGAAGCTCCACAAGTCACGTTTCAATGTTCACCTTGGTTAGACAATGGCGTGCAGTCTCTAGAAACCAATCGAACGTGTTGGGGAGTGAGCTATCTTCCTATGGATGTGAATAAAACGTTGACTGAGCGACCGGTTGGCTTTGATAAGTTCATGTTGGTACTAAGAGCCGATCACCCTGTTCAAAGCAATGCCCTTGAGGATGTACTGAAATACCCATTATGTATCAACATGATCCCTGGTTACATTCAGCCATCTAAGACAGAAATGTTGATCAAAAAGTACGACTTAGATAAGCATATTGCCCTTCGAAGTAACAACATGAACTTGATGTTGGAGATCGTTAAGGACAGCGACTTTATTTATATTACATCGACGAAATGTCGTTATTTGCTTGATCACGCTTATCGCTGTATTGAGCTACCGCCGGAACTGTTGAAAGATACGTATCGTCGAGAGTTGGCTCTATTTACTCACCAAGCAAATCGCAATAACCCGTTCACGGATTGGCTTCAAAAAGAAATTACGTCGATCATTCAATCCTAGCTTCACGAAACTATTTCCTTTAAATAACGCCCCCCTTCTGGCTGCCACTATTAAAAATCGTAATAGTGGCTATCAAGCCATTTTTGGCGTCTTTCTTATACCATTTACCTCAACAACAGTTCGCTTGAGACATACACAAATTTCGGTGTGACTCCGGCGATTTACTCATAGTGAATGAGGGTTATAAATGTATAAGTCTTTTGTTAAATCCGCTCTGGCGCTCTCGGTATTGGCGAGCGTCAACGTACATGCAGCGAGCCAACCCAATGTGGTTGCTATCATGCTCGATGATGTGAGCCCAACGGATCTGTCTGCCTACCACCGTGGTTTAGGCGCGGTGGATACGCCGAACATTGATCGAATTGCCGAGCGCGGCATGATGGTCAGTGATTACTATGCACAGGGCAGTTCAACTGCGGGTCGTTCTGCGTTCATCACCGGACAATACCCATTCAGAACGGGTTTGACGTCTGTAGGACAGCCGGGGTCATCGTTGGGATTACAAAAAGAAGATCCTACGCTGGCTGAAATGCTAAAAGACAAGGGCTATGCCACGGTTCATGTTGGCAAAAGCCACTTGGGTGACAACAACAGCCATCTGCCGACTGTCCATGGTTTCGATGAGTTCTTCGGTTTCCTTTATCACCTTAACGTGATGGAAATGCCTGAACAGCCGGAATTCCCAACAGACCCTAACTTCAGAGGACGCCCTCGCAATGTTCTTCACACCGTTGCTACCGAGAGTGTGGACATGCAAGAAGACCCAAGATTTGGTGTGGTTGGAAAGCAAACTATTGAAGATAAGGGCACTTTGGGCGCTAAGCGTATGCAGACCATTGATGGCGAGTTTTTGGGTTTTGCTACGGACTGGCTTGATAAACATGAAGCAGAGAAAGACGAACAACCCTACTTCATGTGGTACAACCCGACTCGTATGCACCAAAAAACACACGTTCGTCCGGAGTATCGAGGCGCGAGCCAAATCAACACCTATTACGATGGCTTGATCGAACTGGATGACCAAATCGGTGTGTTGCTCGACAAGCTTGAAGATTTAGGCGAAATCGATAACACCATCATTCTCTTCACTTCTGACAATGGCGTAAACCTAGACCACTGGCCTGATTCAGGCTCTGCCTCATTCAGAGGACAAAAAGGCACGACATGGGATGGTGGTTTCCGTGTACCAATGTTGGTGAGTTGGCCAGATAAAATCCCTCAAGGTGAATATACCGACGGCTTCATGACGTCAGAAGACTGGGTGCCAACCATTATGGCTGCAGTGGGTGAAGGCGACATTAAGCAAGAACTGCTTGATGGAAAAGAGTTAAACGGCGAGCGTTATCAAGTTCACTTGGATGGTTATAACCAACTGGACATGTTGACCAAAGGCGAGCCGAGTCAACGTCACGAGTTCTTCTTCTACAACGAGCAAGATTTGAATGCGTTCCGAGTTGATGATTGGAAAGTGCACCTAAAAACCAAAACGGAATGGATTGCGCCTCCTGAAGAGTGGCCACTAGGGATGCTTGTTAACATCAAGGCTGATCCTTATGAGCGTAGCCCTGATACTCGTGGTTGGTTCTTATGGATGAAAGAGAAGTCTTGGGTATTACCAAAGCTGCAAAAATCAGCGGCGGAATATCAGAAGTCACTCAAAGCGTTTCCACCAAGACAGAAAGCCGGTGGTATTGGTATGGCAGACAAATCAGTGGTTGCTGACTAACGCCAAATACGACTAATGCAAGGTGTGCTGTAACAAGCGCACCTTACTACCGGACAACAATATGAAGAAACCGTTACGTCTGCTCACGGGCACCTTTTCCAGTTTTACACTCTCTATCTTTGCGCTTATCCCCTTTGCATTTTCTGTTTCCGCTCAAGAAGAACCTGCCAGTGATATGGCTGACCCAATGGCCGTTTATACGGGAGGTGAACTAATTGCGGGAAATAAAGGGCTTGGCGCTACCTTCCAATTTGGCGTGAATCGTGGCGATTGGGGTGTGTTGGGTAAGCTGGAAGGCAAAAACAACTTTGAAAACTATCGAGCACGATTCTTCACACCCAATAAGAAAACGGGCACCGGCTTATTTGTTGATGCTGGACACGACTTCTCCAACGACGATCTAACATCGAACTACGCCTCTATTGGTGTGATGCAAGCATTCGAGTTAAGCGACAAATTTAAACTCTACAGTGCCATAACGTATGGACGGATGTGGGAAGAGAATAACCAATTTCAAGACACTCAGATCATCAGCAGTATTAACTACTTAAAGTACGATTTTGCTGACCAATTTTATCTTCAACTTGCCCCTCAATACACCTATGGATTGGATGGTGAGAACACACGAGATTTCTCTGCTGAAATGCAGCTGGGCTACAAGGTCGATAGTGACAACATCATCATCTTTAGTGGTGATACTGACAACAACACTTGGATCACCTTCCGTACTCGCTTCTAGTTAGGACATTAAATGATGAAAAAAAACATACTTGCGGCAGCACTGGCTTGTGCTTTCATGGTTGCACTTCCATCTCCGGTACTTGCGAGCCAATCCGTGGAGGCGACCAGCGCAGCTATTGGGATAAAAACGGAAACTCTACCCGTTGAGATGGCGAGTTTAGCGTCGCTCAAAAAGGATAATCAGCTATTGGCACAACTTGCCTATGAGTACGCGTACTCGATAGATGAAGCCTACAAATACTTTTACAAAACCGTCGTTGAGCAAGACTACCCTTTGAATCGATTCCAAAATATTCGAATACTTGCTGACGACACTTACACTGCGCACCCGACGATTAACAATGACACGTTACATTTGATGGGTTGGATGGACCTAGCAGCAGAGCCTGTCATCGTTACGATTCCAGACCATGATGACAATCGATACTGGTTGTTCCATACCATGAATATGCAGCACTTTACTGACTCGGCTTTTGGCTCTCCACAGCGAGGCACAAAAGGCGGCAGTTTCATGTATGCAGTTGAAGGGTGGAAAGGTGAAGTGCCTGCGAGTGTCGATCAAGTCATCTATGTCGAGCACCCGCTGGTCAAAATGATGGGTCGAATCATGGACCTTGGCGGTGACGATTCTGCAACTGCTCAAAAGTTAATGGATCAATGGAATGTTAGGACGTTGTCGGAATACTTAGGTCAGAAAGGGCCAGTTCCTATTGAGCGCGAGTATCCAGATCCTGAAGACTCTAATTGGGTCGAGCGAACCAATTTCATTCTGTCTGAAGGAACAATGAAGGCGCATGACCAAAAGCTGCTTGAACTGTTCGAGTACATTGGCTTAGGAGATGTTGAATTAGGCAAAGCCAATCATCCATTTACGAAAGAACAGCTTAGTATGCTCGAGTCTGGTCAAAAAGACGGACTGGAGCGAATCATTAATGCGGGCTTTGATGATTCACGTGACGTATTAGGCACTCGCGATGAAATGACTAAGGTTCCAAGCTTTCAACACGCCTACGGCACCTTAATGGGTCAATGGGGGCTGCCTGCAAAGCACACTATGTATAGTGGTGACTTCTTCGATAGTGAAGGTGGTTCACTCGACGGTAGTAAGTATGATTACACGGTGACCTTCGATGCGCCACCGCTAGAAGAGGGTGGTTTTTGGTCATACACGGCCTACAGTGGTGAAACCCGATTGATGGAGAAAAATGACTTAAACCGTCATTCCCGAGGAGACAGAACGCTAACGCCTAATGCTGATGGCAGCTACACCATTTACATGAGTAGCGATGTAAAAGGGCATGAAGATGATCCTAACTTCTTACCTATCCCCGATCACCAATGGTATTCAGTGTTACGCATGTACACGCCCGGTGAAGAGGTGAGAACAGATAAATGGAAATCGACACCATTTACCAAGGTCAAAAAATCCACGGTAAAGTGATGATTTAAGTCACCTGTTTAAGGTTTTGTTTATAATCGATTAATGCCAGTTGCTATGCCGCTGGCATTTTTTATTGAGCGAAACTTGCTTCGAAATAGGCGTCAAATGCTCAGAACTGTCGGATAAAATAGGGCATACTGGACTGAATATATAAACCAAAGAAAGTAACCACGCGCATGAATCCAATCTGCCTCAACGACCCTTTTTCTCTTCCTAATGGCCAGGTGATCAAAAATCGCCTGTTCAAATCGGCAATGAGTGAACAGCTAGGTGATAAACACCATAACCCTAAGCAAGGTTTGGTCACGCTTTACCAGCGTTGGGCTCAAGGAGGAATTGGCCTATCCATGACGGGTAACGTGATGGTCGATAGAAGTGCGCTTGGTGAACCTAAAAACGTTGTGTTAGATGAGCACAGTGACTTAACCGTATTTCGTGAGTGGGCGAGTGCCGGAACACAGAATGGTTCGCAGATATGGATGCAACTGAATCACCCAGGTAAGCAAATCCCTAAATTCTTATGTGATAGCCCGGTTGCGCCTTCGGCTATCTCTTTAGAGCGTGGATTAGAGAAGGGCTTCAATACGCCACGAGCTCTGACTGAAAAAGAAATAATCGCAATCATTGATAAATTTGCGCGGAGTGCAAAGCTTGCAAAACAAGCGGGTTTTACTGGTGTCCAGATTCACGGTGCTCATGGTTATCTTGTCAGTCAGTTTTTGTCTTCGAGACACAATCAACGCCAAGATAAATGGGGTGGCTCACTCGAAAACAGACTTCGTTTCGTGCTTGAGGTTTATCGTGCGATTCGAAAAGAGGTCGGTGACGATTTCCCTGTCGGGATTAAGCTCAACAGCGCCGATTTCATGAAAGGTGGCTTCACTGAAGAAGAGTCAATGCAAGTTGTGCAAACATTGAGTGATAACGGTATTGACCTGATTGAGATCTCCGGCGGCACCTATGAAAGTCCATCAATGATGGGTTCAAAGAATAAGGCTGAACCAATCAAGGCCAGCACGGTAAAGCGTGAAGCGTATTTTATGGATTACATGGTGAAGGCGAGAAAACTCGTCAGCACACCGCTGGTGGTCACGGGTGGCTTTCGAACCGCGCAAGCAATGAATGAAGCATTAAACACATCGGCAACCGATTTTATTGGTATTGCGCGCACAATGGCGGTTGATCCTGATTTTCCTAACAAGTTAATCGAAAACCCTAGCCACGGCATGCCGCTAACGGTGCCCACCACAGGTAAACCCGCATTAGACAAGGTGGCGATGGTCGGGTTGGTTTGGTATGAGCATCAGATGTGGCGTATTGCCTCTGGCAAGAATGCCGACCCTAAACTAAGCGCACTCGGTGTGGTGTTAAAAACAATTCTCAGCGCCGGCTGGCACGCGTTCAAAAAGCGCAGAGCGTAAGCCGTAACGAACTAAAAAGCAGAACTCGTCGTGGCACTAATCTAACGGCAACATAAACAGCGGTTATAGTGTTCATAAGTGGAAAATCAGAGTAGACCAATTAGGATGAATTGAATTAAACCCTACAATTAATTCAATAACATGGTAGTTGCTATGAAGAAAATAAACCTTTTGTCAGTTGCGATTTTATCTAGCCTCTCTTTCTCATCTTTTGCTAAGGATTGTGACCCCAATTTGTTGCCATCTTGGAAAGATAGCGAGAGTAAATCCGCCATCGTGGATTTTGTTGGGCAAACCACCAAAGCAGAGTCTGATACGTTCGTTGCGGTCCAAGACCGTATTGCTGTATTTGATAACGACGGTACGCTTTGGTCAGAAAAACCTTATTACTTCCAGCTGGCCTTTGCGCTAGATCGTGTAAAAGAGATGGCGCCTGAACACCCTGAATGGAAAACGGAAGCACCGTTTAAGTTCGTGCTTGAAGATGACGTTAAGAGTGTTCTAGGAAGCGGCGAAGAAGGTTTATTGAAAATTATCATGGCGACGCACTCTGGTATGACAGTTGAACAATACCAAAAAGATGTTGAGCAATGGTTAGCCGCAGCGAAAGACGCTCGTTTCAACAAAGCCTATACCGATTTGACTTACCAACCAATGAAAGAGATGCTGACTTACCTTCAAGAGCATGACTTTAAAACTTACATAGTGTCGGGTGGCGGCGTTGATTTCATGAGAGTGTGGGCTCCCGAGGCCTATAATATCCCGCCAGAACAGATCATTGGCAGCGCGCTTAAATACAACTACAGCTTCAACGACGGCAACCCGACTGTAACCAAAGACTCGTCCATTTTGACCATTGATGATAAAGCCGGAAAGGTCACCAATATTCAGCATATTATCGGCAAGAAACCTATTCTAGCGGTCGGTAACTCAGACGGTGATCAAGCCATGATGCAATGGGCAACGAGCCAACCCAACTCTATGGCGATGATTGTTCATCACACTGATGCTGAGCGCGAGTGGCAGTACGATCGTGAGTCCCATGTGGGCAAGCTAGATAAAGCACTCGATGAAGCGAATTCTAGAGATGATTGGACGCTGATCGATATGAAATCCGATTGGTGTGAGGTGTATTAACCCTCATAGACTTTCAGATAAAACAACAAAGGCTCGAATTGTTAGTTCGAGCATTTTTGCTAAGTAGCGAAAGCTTCATCTCATTTTTAGCAAGAACGTACTATAAGTTCTTAAGTCATGACGGTTTAATCGGATAGTCGAAAAATAAAGGAATAAAAACATGAAAACGATCGGTTTGCTCGGTGGTATGAGTTGGGAGTCGACAGTAAGCTACTATAAATCCATCAACGAGGGCGTTAAAGCGACGCTGGGTGGGCTTAACTCGGCAAAGGTTTGTATGTACAGCGTGAACTTCGATGAGATAGAAAAGCTTCAACATCAAGGTCGCTGGGCGGAGACAGCCGATATCTTATCGGACGCGGCTTTATCGGTAGAGAGGGGTGGGGCTGATTTCATTCTGATTTGTACCAATACCATGCATAAGGTCATTCCTGAGATCGAAGAGAAGATCACGATCCCTATCTTACATATCGCTGATACCACAGCGCAGAAGCTGCTGGAGCAGGGCGTGAAGAAAGTAGGATTACTCGGTACCGCTTTCACGATGGAACAAGATTTCTATAAAGGGCGCCTGACTAACAAGTTCGGTATTGATGTTGTTATTCCTGATGACGGTGACAGAGAAAAAGTGCACAACATCATTTATCAGGAGTTGTGTCGAGGCGAAGTAAAAGAAGAGTCTAGAGCTATATACCGTCAAATCATCGAGAAACTAAGTCAGCAAGGCGCTGAAGCCGTTATTCTAGGCTGTACGGAAATCGCCTTACTGATTCAACAGCAACATACGGATGTACCGTTGTTTGATACGACAGCAATTCACTCTGAAGCGGCGGTGCGCTTGGCTACGAGCGACTAACATTTAGCGACTCGTTTTTTAGATCCTCGTCATGGCTCCACAACTGTCCTCTTTCAGTTTTTGATCGATTTTTATTTAGTTGAGTGAAAGTTTTTTGTACAAAAGCAGGTCGTTAATTAATGAAGCGATGCTTTGTTTATTAACCAAGGCTTTATCGGCAGGTAAGGCTTTAGTTAATAGCTGAAGTATCCGCGCTTTTAAGCACTATGCTTTAGTCATGACTAAAAGAGGAATTATTATGAAATGGCTTATCTTATCTGTAACGCTATTATTCGTGGCAGGATGCCAATCTACGGGGTCTGAATCACAGGTTGGTGATGATATGAATCGAGTACATTCGGGGGGTTGTAATAGCTAACCCCAATTTATGTAGCAAAATTTGTTAGCTATCGTTTATAACAACGACCAGTCTAAGGCCTCACGATCAAGTGAGGTTTTGTTTTATTCAAAGGCTATAAAAAACAACTTGGTGATATGGCATATCGTCAGTGGCAGATTTTGTTATTGAGAAAAACCTCAATCCAATACCATAGCTTTGTGGGGGAAGATTGTAAATTTGTGAATCTGAATTGTCTATATTCTAGGCTGTGTACTGGATCTCATTTGTTATTTGAAGCACTTGCTAAGGTTAATAATGAAATGTGCTTAATACCAATCACTTTACTCAACTTAAGAGGTTTCTATGCTAGGTGAAAATCACTCTCTTGTTCACGAATTTCCTGAAATGAAAGACAAAATTGCTGAGCTTGCTAAAACTGACGATGGCTTTGCAGAAGATATGAAGACATACGACAACCTTGATAAAGAGATTCGTAAACTAGAGCTGAAAGATTCACCCATTGATGACGGCTCGATGCACCAACTGAAACATGATCGTTCTGAGCTTAAAGATTCACTGCATGCTCGCTTAATTGCCTAGCTAGCGGGTTATTTTGCTGAATAGCTAAATTAGATAGTTAGTTAGCGAATTGCAGATTGAGACAATAAAAACTCCTTCGGGAGTTTTTTTTCTGCATTCTAGTCCCTACCTGAACACATAAGCTTGGGTTTCATTGGATATAAAAAAGCTTAGCGCGGGGGGGGGCGCTAAGCTTCGTTGTTAAGTATGTTCTTGAACCATGTTTAGGCTGGTGGGATTAGCCTACTTGAGAAAAGCTCACTACCTTGCTTTGTAGTTTCTGTTTCAGGTAATCCGTTACTGCTTGCTGCTCTGATTCACTCATGTACAGGCCAAGCTTGGTTCTGCGCCACAAGATGTCTTCGTCAGTCATCGCCATCTCTTCATTGATCAAGTAATCGATTTCAACTTGATAAACGCCATGGGCTTCGCTTGAGAATTGAATGCCAAGGTCAGCTTCGCTATTCGCACCTTCCAGTAGCTTCCACGTGTAAGTACCAAATTGAGTCACGTAGCGAAGCAATAGCGCTTCAGATGCCCAAGGGTATTTAGTGTGGATCATCTTCGCAAGTTGCTCTCTGCTACAGCTGAAGTTACCACCTGGAAGCGTGTTGTTGGCTGTCCAAGGCGCACCCATATTGGTTAGGTGTGGTTCTAACTTCTTAAGTGCTGCTTCGCCGAGTTTACGGTAAGTGGTTAGTTTACCGCCGAAGATCGAAAGCAGTGGTGCTTGATCTAGCTCTGCGTCCAATTCCAACGTGTAGTCACGAGTGATCGCTTGCGGTGAATCCGATTCGTCATCACAAAGCGGTCTTACGCCACTGTATGTCCAAACTACGTCTTCACGACCAAGCTGTTTAACAAAGTGCTGATTAACGATATCAATCAGGTAATCAACTTCTACATCGTCGATAGCCACTTCGCGCGGATCACCTTTGTATTCAAGGTCGGTAGTACCGATGATCGAGAATTTGTCTAGGTAAGGGATCATGAACACAATACGATTATCTTTGTTTTGTAGAATGTACGCTTGTGGTTCGTCGTGAATGCGTGGAACAACAATGTGTGAGCCTTTGATCAAACGAATATTACGAGGCGAAGCCTGTTCTAAACCATCATCGAAGAACTGTTTCACCCAAGGGCCTGCTGCATTGACAAGTGCTTTTGCTTTGCGCTCGAAGCGTTGGTTTGTCATCACATCAAGAATCGTTACATGCCAAACATCGCCTTCACGGTGCGCTTTTTCAACTCGGCAGTAGTTACGAACTTCTGCGTTGTTCTCTTTCGCCGCTAACACGTTCAGCAATACCATACGCGCATCATCTACCCAGCAATCTGAGTATTCGAAACCTGTTTTCATCTCTGGCTTCAATAAACCTGATTTCGCCAAGTTCACTGTTTTGCTACCAGGAAGCGTGGTGCGTTTACCCAAGTTATCGTAAAGGAATAAGCCACAGCGGATCATCCAAGCTGGGCGTAAAAATGGTCGATGAGGTAAACGGAAACGCATAGGTTGAGCAACATGAGGTGCTTTTCTTAGTAATACTTCACGCTCGGCCAGTGCTTCCGAAACCAAACGAAACTCGTAGTGTTCAAGGTAACGTAAACCACCGTGGATAAGTTTTGAACTTGCAGACGATGTCGCAGAGGCGAAATCATTTGCTTCGTATAAACCAACGTTTAGACCACGACCTGCTGCATCTGCCGCGATACCTGCACCATTGATGCCGCCGCCGATCACGATTAAGTCTAGAGTTGAAGATGTACTATTTTTTGAATTATTTTGTTGAGCACTCATGGTTTTGACCTCTTGCTGAGCGAACGAGCATTTTAGAACATAATTGAATCCTATATTAACTTTCGTTTGCGGTCATTTATTATTTTCGTTTATGCGCGTTTTATGTGATTTGCGCATAAAAAAACCTCTGCTTATGAAAGCAGAGGTTCAAATAAAACTTATTCGAGCATAGAAGTGACATGAACAGGGATCAAGTATTGATGGTTCAGTTATTAAAAAAGCCAGCTATCGATAAAGTGTTTTATCAATAGATCTGGCTTTGATTGCTCACGAATGTGACTGCTTAACTCCATTCACTCAATTTAATCTAGCTTGGCTTAGCAGGGGCTATTCACTTGGTGTTGAAGGGTGAGCGGTATCGATGACTTCTAATGGAATGTCTGAATCTTTAAGGATGTTGAGAATCTCTTCCGGCGGCTGCTTATTAGTAAACACCATGTGTGCCTGAGAGATATTACCAAGCTTAACCATCGCATTACGGCCAAACTTAGTGTGGTCGACAGCTAAGAAGATACTGCGGCTGTTTTCGATGATGGCTTGTTTCACTCGAACTTCGTGATAGTCAAAGTCAAGCAGTGAGCCGTCAAAGTCGATACCACTGATCCCCAAGATACCAAAATCAAGGCGGAACTGTTTAACGAAATCGAGTGTTGCTTCACCTACGATGCCGCCGTCACGGTTTCTTACTTCTCCGCCCGCCAAGATAACCTTGATCTCAGGGTTCGGCAGAAGGATGCTCGCAACGTTAATGTTGTTGGTCACAACTCGTAGTTGTTTATGATTCTTGTTGAGTGCGCGAGCAACCGATTCTGGTGTAGTTCCGATATCAACGAACAGGGTTGCACCATCTGGGATATGTTTTACCAGTTCGTCGGCGATCACGTCTTTTTCGTTGAAGTTATGCGCTTTACGCGTGTTATAAGAGGTGTTTTCTGAGCTTAAAGGAATGGTTGCACCACCGTGATAGCGACGGATTTTGTTGCTATCGGCCAGTTCGTTGAGGTCTCGTCTGATGGTTTGTGGGCTGACATCGAACTTTTCAACGAGCTCATCGGTACTCACATATCCTTGTGTTTTAACCAGGTCTACAATCTGCTGGTGTCTTGGTATCTGCTTCACTTAACTTACCACTCCCTGCACGCCAAAGGCTCTAGCGCGTCAAAATCGAAAATATAAACTCGCGCTATTGTGCTCGAATTGACGAAGAGAGAGAAGTAATGATGGTAAGGAATCGTGTCTAAACCGCAAAAACGGTGCTCAGAGCAGAAAATTTGAGCCCAAAACGCAAAAAAGAGCACAAAATAGTGCTCTTTTGAGTTTCGTTTACTGAGGTTCGAACAATTCAATCGACATGAAAGTGATTATTCGAATGCTTTAGCTCAGTGAACGACTAGTGTTTAACGAATAGCGACTAGTTGAAGACTCAGTATTACTCTTCGTCGTCATCGTGTAGTTCAGACCAAACCTGAGCACACTTGATAGCACGCTTCCAGCCTTTGTAGCGGCGGTTACGCTTCTCTTCATCGTGGTGTGGCAAGAAGGTACGGTTTAGAACAGCTTTGCCTTGAAGCTCGTCAATGCTGTCCCAGAAACCAACCGCTAGACCAGCAAGGTAAGCGGCACCCAGAGCCGTTACTTCCGTTACTTCAGGACGGTGAACTTCAGTATCCAGCACGTCTGATTGGAATTGCATTAGGAAGTTATTCGCTACTGCGCCGCCATCAACACGTAGTTTCGCTAGCTTGATACCTGAGTCCGCTTGCATCGCATCCAGTACGTCACGAGTTTGGTAAGCAATACCTTCCAGTGTTGCACGGATGATGTGGTTCGAGTTAACACCACGAGTTAGACCAACAATCGTACCGCGAGCGTAAGCATCCCAGTATGGTGCGCCTAGGCCAGTGAATGCAGGAACCACGTAAACGCCGTTTGAAGAGTCTACTTTGGTTGCGAAGTACTCAGAGTCTTCTGCGCCAGCCAGTAACTTCATCTCATCACGTAGCCATTGGATTGATGCGCCACCCATGAATACCGCACCTTCCAGTGCGTATGCAGGTTCACCTTTAGGGCCACATGCCAGTGTTGTTAGTAGGCCGTTTTTCGAGGTTACTTTCTCTTGGCCTGTGTTCATCAGAAGGAAACAACCTGTGCCGTACGTGTTCTTCGCTTGGCCAGCTTCTACACACATTTGACCGTAAAGTGCAGCTTGTTGGTCACCCGCAATACCCGCGATTGGGATACGAGTACCACCTTTACCACCAAGGTTCGTTTGACCGTACACTTCAGAAGAACGCTTCACTTCTGGCATCATTGATGAAGGGATACCCATCTCATCAAGTAGTTTTTGATCCCAGCATAGGTCGTTGATGTTAAATAACATAGTACGTGACGCGTTAGTGTAATCCGTAACGTGTACACGTCCTTGAGTCATCTTCCAAACCAACCAAGTATCAACCGTACCGAATAGCAATTTGCCTGCTTCAGCGTCTTCGCGAGCACCTTCAACGTTGTCTAGAATCCATTTTACTTTTGTACCTGAGAAATACGGGTCAAGGACTAAGCCAGTATTGTCACGTACGTAGTCTTCTAGGCCACGTGCTTTTAGGTCTTCACAGATGTCTGCTGTACGGCGACACTGCCATACGATTGCGTTATAAACAGGCTTGCCTGTCTCTTTGTTCCAAACAATGGTGGTTTCACGTTGGTTAGTGATACCAATGCCTGCTAGCTCGTCGCTGCGAATGCCTGCTTTAGCAAGCGCTTCAACCAATGTAGAGCTTTGAGTCGCCCAGATTTCCATTGGATCATGCTCAACCCAACCCGCTTTCGGGTAAATCTGAGTGAATTCTCGTTGAGAAGAACTAACGATGTTTGCATCGTGATCGAGGATTACAGCGCGAGAACTTGTGGTGCCTTGGTCTAGGGCAACAATGTATTTTTGCTCGGTCATGGTAAGAATCCTTTTTCTTTCGTTATTTATATTTTAGTAAATGTAAGGTCGCTTAGGGATTAAGCTTGAGCTTGTTCAGCTTCTTCTTCTGTTTCACATTGGTTTGGAATTGTGCAGCCTTGGCCTTCTACTGGTAGGTAAGCACCGATAACTCGTGGGTACAACCAACCACCAAAACACGCACCAGCAATTGGAGCAAGAATTGGAACGATGAAGTAAGGAATATCACGAGCACCGCTTAGTGCGAAATCCCAACCTGCAAAGTAAGCGAAAAGTTTTGGTCCAAAGTCACGAGCAGGGTTCATTGCGAAGCCAGTCAGTGGACCTAAAGAACCACCAATTACTGCAATAAGAATACCGATCAGTAGAGGGTTCATCGCACCGCGAGATGCGCCGTTGTTCTCATCACCTAACGCTAAGATGGCAAACATCAACACTGCAGTAATCACGAATTCCACAGCAAAAGCGCCGAAGAAAGAAAGTGAAGCATGTGGGTAAGTCGAGAAGATACCAGCAGTTGATAGTGCGTCTTGGCTGCTACGAACGAAGTTATGTGCGATTTCGTAGTCAGTAAATAGGTTGCTGTACAGGCTGTAAACCAATGCTGCAGAGCAGAAAGCGCCAAGCAGTTGCGAAATGATGTAAGGCACCACTTTCGCTTTATCAAAGCCATGGAACATGGCCAGTGCAATCGTTACGGCTGGGTTGATGTGTGCGCCTGAAACGCCGGCAGTACAGTAAATTGCAATCGCAACACCGAAGCCCCAGATGATGCTGATTTCCCATTGTCCGAATGTCGCACCAGTTAATACCAGAGCGGCCACACAGCCAACGCCAAAGAATATGAGTAATCCTGTACCGATAAATTCAGCCAAGCATTGCCCAAATAAAGAAGGGTGTTTGTTTGTTGTCATGTTCGAGTCCTTTTTAGTTTTGCTTATCTAGCACGTGTATTGTGCATATATTTGCGAACTCGAAAATAAACGAACATCAAAAGTGAGCGTTTGAGCATAAAATTGTTAATTAAAGTCACTTGAAATGTTAATCCGAACACTTTTGTTAGAAAAAGAGGCTCGAATGAACGTCTTTGCTCGAATTGATAGGTTGCGAAGCCGCTCAAACTACCTATATGTAAATGAATGCGCAACTGGTACGAGGAGTTTATGTTTGGATTTGTGATGCTACTTCGTGAGTGGCGGATTATTAGACTTAATTAGGGAGGGCTGTGTGATGTTTTTGCTATGTAACAAGGGAGTTAACAAATGAGCTTATATGCATAAATGAATAAACTGCCAACTATGTTGTAGTTTGGCAGTTTAAATTTGGGTGTATGTTCTTGTTATACGATACGAACTTACCGCTCTAAACCAGAGCTGCCACTTTTCCTTTCGCTACCAATTGATCTCGAACCGAGTCGTATGCCCAGTTGAACGCAATCGCGTAAAGTACGAAGAAAATAACTAGGCCGATGTCCATGATCAGTACGGTTAGGAAATCGAGTTGTAGAACCCACATCAAGACAGGTAGAGTCACTGTCATTAAGCCAAGCTCAAAACCTAATCCGTGCAGAACACGTGTTTTCTTGGTTCTTTTGCTTCGGTCAGCTCCGTAAATTTTGTCGTAGCCATAGTTGTAAACGTAGTTCCAAGCCATCGCTATCAATGATATTGCGAGCGCTAAGCCTGCCATTTCACCTGCGCCGTTTCCTGTAATATAGGTTGCAAGCCCTGCCATCAAAACCAAAGCAACCAATTCAAATAGCACCATGTGCAACATGCGTTCTTTATGTGACATTTTTCTAACTCTCTTTACGATTAAATAGCCGCCGATGGGCTAATGACTTGGCTAGATAATATCTACTTAGGTGATAATATAAAGATAGTTAGTATCACATATAGTGATAGTAAGTTTTGGGAGACACCGAATGTACAACATTGAACAACTGAAAATGTTTGTGTATGCCGTTGAATTAGGGTCATTTTCTGCCAGTGCTCGTGAGTTGGGCAAGGTGCAGTCGGCGGTGAGCCAAGGTATCAGTAATCTTGAAATAGATTTTAATGTTCAACTTTTTGACCGTTCGACCCGCAAACCAACGCTGACGGCGCAAGGCCAGCAGCTCTTCAAGCAGGTAAAAGCGATTATCCTGCAGGTGGAAGATCTCAACTCATCAGTTAACGCCATCAATAATCAAGAGGAAGGGCTATTGCGTATCGCTTTAGACGATGCCTTGTTGCTTCCTTCATTGCCTAAGGTGTTGGATAAATTTAGCCGAACATTCCCTGCCACCGAAGTTGAGTTAATGGCTGCGGCGAGTACCGATGTTAATCGCTTGGTGTCACAAGACCGTGCAGATATCGGCCTGATGTTTACCGACCTCGCTTTTCACGCCGACTCCGAACCCTGCTTTATTGGTAACCTGCCTTTTGTTGCTGTGTGTCATCCAGATCATGCTTTAGCTGAAGTGTCGGTTGCTAAGTTACCCGACTTTATTTCTCATCGTCAGCTTATTCTACGGGGCAACAAAGGTAAGGTGATTGACCATTTTCCGGTAGTCGCTGGCAAGGTGTGGTGGGCGAACAGCTTTGTCGCTATTAAAGAGATGATCGTACATAGCTCGGTGGGCTGGGCATACTTGCCAAGTTACTTGGTGGAAGATGAGATTCAACAGGGAAAGCTTAACCAGATTAACGTCTCGTTTGACCATAAAACATGGTCGCCTCCTGTCGATTTGGTGATCTCTAAGAAAGCGATGAAAGGGCCGGGCTTACTGTGGTTGGAAGAGCATCTCAAAACCTTGCTCGACTAATCTTTCATAGGCGACAGACAAATAAAAAGGGCTTACCCCGAAAGGTAAGCCCTTAGTTTTTCTAATCTTCTGCTAGATGCTAGATGCTAGATGCTAGATGCTAGATGCTAGATTTAACGGTCTGACCGTTGTAGTACTTGTCTTTCATCTTAAGCGCAACGTTCACTAGGTAAATCAATACTGGCACTTCAATCAGTGGACCGATAACACCTGCAAACGCTTGGTCTGAGTTGATACCGAATACAGAGATTGCAACCGCAATGGCTAATTCAAAGTTGTTACCTGTCGCTGTGAAGGCAATTGATGCATTCTTGTCGTACTCAATGCCCATCTTCTTACCAATGAAGAAGCTGATGAAGAACATCGCTGTGAAGTAGATAGTCAGTGGAACAGCAATCAACAATACGTCCATTGGCAGTTCAACAATCATCTCGCCTTTTAGGCTGAACATCAGAACGATAGTCGCCAGTAGAGCAATCAGTGTGATTGGTGAGATGCGTGGAATGAACACATCGTTGTACCACTGCTCGCCTTTCATCGACACTAGGATCTTACGGCTTAGGAAGCCCGCTAGGAATGGGATACCTAGATAGATAAGTACACTGTGTGCAATATCGATCATCGAGATATCTACCATCATGCCTTCGTAACCAAATACTGGTGGAAGAACGCTGATGAATAGCCACGCCATAAAGCTGTAGCTCACCACTTGGAATGCACTGTTTAGAGCAACCAATGCCGCGCCGTACTCTTTGTTGCCGCCGCCGATGTCGTTCCAAACCAGAACCATTGCCACACAACGAGCAAGACCAATCAGAATCACACCGACCATGTAACCTGGGTGATCACCCAAGAACGTCAGCGCCAATACAAACATTAGGATAGGGCCAACCAACCAGTTCATGATCAGAGACAGTTTGATGGCTTTCTTATCTTTTACCACAGTGCCCAATAGGCTGTAGTTAACCTTAGCCAAAGGTGGGTACATCATTAAGATAAGGCCAATCGCGAGTGGAATGTTGGTTGTGCCAACAGACATAGATTCGTTCCACTGTTCGATTTGTGGGAATACGGTGCCAAGCAGCACACCAATACCCATGGCGATGAAGATCCAGAGTGTTAAGTAGCGATCTAGAAAACCTAACTTTGGTTTCATGGTAATCTCTCTTTAGTGATATCGTAAATCGTCGAAAAACGATTGATTGTGGCAAAAAAACACGCTTAAAAGTAAAGGCTATCAAAGCCGATCCCTCAAGCGTGAACTTCTATTTTAAAATGCTGTTAAATACCGATTCGAAGCGTTGAATATTGTCGCGGTCGATGCGGTAACACATCTTCGGCGGGATAGACTCAGCAGTGATAAAACCTAAGGTTTTCAAGATTCTTAGGTGCTCTGATACTGTTGATTGAGCTAAACCTAATTCACTAACCAGATCACTGTTCAAGCAGCCGCCTGACTTTTCTAACGCGGACAAGATACTAAGTATGCGAATTCTCGCTGGGTGAGCGAGTGCTTTTGCCAACGCCGCCATTTCTTTTTCTGCTTCAGCGTTACTTGGAGGCAGAGAACAGCTATCTGTTGCTTGGCATGTTGTGGTCATATTTAGTGGGCTCGCTTACTACCAATCGTTAAAAGACGATTAATAGTAAGCCTATTTGTTTTAGCGGTCAACGCGAATTTTAAAAGTCAGAGTAAATTTCACTAGCTACCTTACCCATGAGTAAGCTAGCGATTATTGCCTGCGTTCGACTTCCCGATCCAATAGAGTGGCCACCTCTGTTGAGTCGAAGTGTTATTGAGCATAGTACCAATCAAAACGAGCGCGATACTGCCCACTAAAACGGGCGTAAACAGGAAAGTCCAATCTACAAGAGATGTGCCTGCTAACGCGATAACAATCGGGTTAGCGCCTGCAGGTGGATGAACCGCGCGAAAGTATTGCATCAAAAAGATCGCGCTACCCACTGCAAAAGACATCACGAGATAAGAGTCACCAAAGCCATACAGTGCTAATAAGCCGACAGCAGCTGATATGAAATGGCCAGCAATGATGTTCCGTGGTTGAGCAAGTGGTGATGCTGGCACTGCAAACAGTAAAACACACGTCGCGCCGAATGGAGCCATTAACCATGGCACTTGTGATTGCTCGGCAAGTAAACACAAGATCAATATGCCTACCGTACCACCGACAAAGCCTTTTAGTAGTTGGCTTAGTGTTGCTTTGGGAGGTAGTTCTCCGCCACCAGTTAGTTTTCTGATCATCACGTAGCTCCTCGTTTAAGAGTAATATTTAAGAGTGTACAGATCTGTACCGTTTGATTTGGATGATACAGATCTGTACACTCATTACAACGAAAAACTTTGCGACCTTAATTGATAGAGTGGATTGGATGAGTAAGAAAGAACT
Organism: Vibrio crassostreae; assembly: GCF_024347415.1. Taxonomy (NCBI): domain Bacteria; kingdom Pseudomonadati; phylum Pseudomonadota; class Gammaproteobacteria; order Vibrionales; family Vibrionaceae; genus Vibrio; species Vibrio crassostreae. Next base: position 1,414,452 of record NZ_AP025477.1, on the reverse strand, counting down.
GATCTTAGATGTGGCTGAATCTTTGTTTAATCGTCTTGGCTATACTGCCGTTGGAGTGGATATGATTCGAGATGAAGCGGCAGTTTCTAAGACGTCTATGTACCGTCACTTTGGTTCAAAAGCTAAACTGATTGAAGCCGTTCTGGCTAGGCGTCACCGGCGCTTCGAATCGAGTTTAGAAGCGGCACTGTCATCCACCTCCGGATTGAAAAACCAACTGAATGCACTGTTAGATTGGCACTTTGCTTGGTTTGAACAGCCTGACTTTAAAGGTTGCATGTTCATGCACGCACTCGCCGAATTTAAAGAATCGGAAGATGACATTGCGATGCTTTCACAACAGCACAAATCATGGTTGAAAGAACTTATTGTGCCGTTGCTTTCGGAAAAGAAACCTCATGACGTGCGACCTGAAATGATGATGGTCTTTCTAGAGGGGCTGATTGTTCGAAGTGAGTTTCAGGGAAGCGAGGCTAATAGGCAAGACTACCGTGAAGTTTGGTTGAAGTTGGCAGGCGTGACCCCTTAGCAAATGAAGGCACCAATAATGAAATCTTTTACTGGTGCCTATTGTGACTAAAGTTCTACCAACGAGGTTAAAGAATTAAAAGAATCCATTAGGCTGCTACTTGATTCTGTGCTTTGTGGAATCGCGACTCCTGCACTGTTATGGCATTGAGCAACGATATTACTTTCACTTAGTCCCTTACATTGTGTAAGAAGCTCCGCTACTTGGGTGTCATTTCCTAATGCTTTGTGTGCTGCAATGTACTCGGGGAAGAACGGGACTTGGGTTCCGATAACTTGTTCACCTTTTGCGAGCAGTTTGAGCGAGTTGGTTGGCTTTTTCTGTTCGCGATAAGATTGTGCAGCTAACGTGAAAGTTTGAATTGAGGCATAGTCCCAGTTCTTGATCAGGGCTAGATTCTGCAGTGCTTTCGAGTCTAAGTTTTGTGCTTTTCGTACTCCATAGAAAGCTAAACGCGGGTAAGCATGATTTTTAGTTGGACCAGATACTGCTTTTCTTGCGAGCGTTTCTGCCGTTTTTATATCGCCAAACTCTAAGGCTTTAAAAGCCTCGGATGCATACCAATAGTTCTGTTGGATCTGCTTGCCTTTACCGTTTTTTACCACCCTCTCGAATTCAGTCGATGACACGTATCTTTTACGCTCTTTTCTATATTCACGTTTAACGTAAGCTGATAGGTCTTTCTTGCGATCTATTGGAGAGGCATGTCTGGCAGAAAAACTTTGCAAAAGTTGAGTGCCAGCTTCATTTGCAGCTAAATAGCCTAAGTTACTCCATTTGTTTTCACTGGATAAGTGCTTACCCGCATCACTCGCTAGGCTAACAAAGCTTTGAAAGTCTTGTTTTTTTTCCTTGAGCTGAGCTGTTGTAAACTTCTGACTACTGTCTAGTCGTTCAAGTACTGGTGAGAAGGCTCTTGGGCTGTACCCCGCTTTTACTAAGAGATCCATGCCGAGTAGATCCGCTTCATCTTCAGCATTACGGCTCATTGAAGAGCTAATAACGTCTCGACTTAAGCGGTTAATGGTTAAACCCGCACGGTAGGAGTCTTTAATTAGATTTTTGGTCGAGCTTTTATTTTGGTTGGTTATTTTGTAACCATTGTTTGTTTTTTCCGTTTTCATATCAGTGATGAGTGCGGTACTCATTGCTATGTTTGCTGTTTTACTGACTAAAGCGCTTTGCTTAGCAAAGTATTCATTGGTGTCGTTATGCTTAAGTAAAATATGGGAAAGCTCATGTGCAATAATGAACGCTACCTCATCTTCAGATTCCGCATCGGCTAATACGCCTTGAGTGATGACGATGGTATTAGGTGTTGCATAAGCAGAGTAGCTGCGGTCAGATGAGACCATAATGGCAATGTCGTTATCGACAGGTTGGTCCCACTGCTTAAGAATTTTAGCTAAGATACCTTCTAGGTATTTATTAACGTATGGGTTTGCGATCAGGTCTTTATCGGCAGCGGCGCGCGTGTTGACTATATTCGCAAACTCAGCGCTCGCCTCGGTGTTTTTCTTTGGAGAATTTGTTTCACCAAGGTGTTGGTCGATGTATTTACCATCGAAAGATTCGTATTTGCTGCCTACAAGATTATTGAGGCTGTCGACGGCACATCCTGATATTAATAAAGGCGCAGCTAGCCAAAGTAGTTTCTTCATTAGTTACACCCCTCACCTAAACCTAGGGTTGCGTAAGTACCACTGTCACTTTTGGCACTAATGACTTGTGTGCTACATACGACACTGGCCACCGCAGTTTTATTGAGCTGCACTTCGATTTGGTCAAACCATTTTTCTTGGCCATCAATTTTGACCATTACCATCTGTTCTTTGCGGTCATAGTTTTCAACAATGAGCCCACTTTGGGTTGGGTCAGGTAAAGTCTTCGTTGATACGTCTGCGCATTCATTATTCTTGTCACACACCCAAACATTATCGACTAAAAAGTCAATAATCTTGACGTGGTCTTGCGCCATGGCTGCTGATGTCGAAAAACCTAATGATAAGCCTAGAACTAGCGTTGATAATAGTTTCATAAATGTTCCTTATTTACTGAATATTATGTGTTTATTGTATTTTTCTTAATTTATGCTTGGCTGTTTTTGCGAATACACAGGCTTTCTCTCGATATATTTCGAGTTTTGGTCTGAAAGCTTCAAATATGAAGAAGAAAAACACCGGCAAGTCGATAAAAATGATCAGAACCAATCCATACCAATTAGGTGCACCGACGTTAAGTACAAAGTGAGATATGGCAACTGAAATGGCGATGACAGCAATGATGATTATCATCGGAACGAAAGCGCCCCAAAGTTTTTGTCTTTCATTGAATTGCAGACTTTCTTGTTGTTCTAGAAAGTTAAAGCGAAACCAAATGACTAAAAATAGAACGATGGTTTGCACTGAAATCTCAACCATATCTGCAATACTTAGGTTAAATAACCCAGTGTCGTCAGGGGAACGCCAGTAGTCATCTTTAAGTGTGACTAGGTTATCGAGTGCCATAGCATGAAAGTAGACCCCAGGAAGCGTGCCGTGAACGGGTGAAACAACTAGATCGACACCACCAGTAACATGGTAACCAACGAGTACCATTTTCCCCTTAATGGCTTGTTTTAGTTCAGGTGAACCAGCTGCACCAGGAGCACTGAGCTTGGAAGCTGCAATAGTAAGAAAGGGCGGACAGCGTTTTCTGAGCGTGGCATCGACATCATTTTGGTCTTGTATGCCTTGAGTAAGGCTTACGACAAGTAACTCTTTTAACTGTTGAAACTGGCTGGTGTGTTCTCCACAGTCAAACCCAAGTGGAAAAAATGACTCCTGGTTACTAGCGTGTTTGTTGCTCCATTGGACAATGACCGCGTCATCCATATTGCCGATGGATGTGGTATCGCACTGTTTGTCTCGTGCGCACCAGTCTTGATACATCGCAGCCGCAACGGTGTTCATTGTCTTATCATTCCATGGGACAGACAACGGGTAGTATCGTCCTTCACCACTCCAAGATACTGCTGCCAGTTGTGTGACATTTGATATTTTGTGTCTTAGTGATTCCGGATCATTAAGTCTTTGTTCAGTGTCATAATTGGTGTTGCTGGCCATGAAAATGGGGAACTTCTGGTTATCCAGCATGCGCAACCAACGCTTTAGATTATCGGAATGCTCATGATGTTGAAGAATATCGTAGAACATGGATTGTGGTTCGTAACGTGAGATAGTTTTAAGTAGCCGGGCAAGATTTCGGTAGCTAACCGGGTAAGTGTTAGTTCCTTCTATATATTGGTCATCAATTAATACAACTACGATGTCTTTAGAAACTGTTTCACTAAAGAATGGAGACCATAATCTTAGAATATGATCTTCATAGTGGTCTTCGGCAGAGTTTCTGATTCCAAGTGGGTCAACAATGAAGACGACTAATATCAGGCTCGTTGTGATTAGGGCTTTAAGGAATATTTCGAAGCTAAAAAACATTAATCAACAACCATAAATTATAAATAAGCAATATGTAGGTGAACAACTCGTTGCAAAGTTGTGCAAAATAACACTGCTAGGGGTGTTTTTATGGGAGTAATATCACAAAAGTATGGCGTATTTATAAATGGAACAATAAGTTAATGATGAGTCCCAGTTTTTTCACTTTTTATTGATTTTTATGTTAGTTATTTAATCATGTTAGAGGGGAGCAATTAGGTTAGATTGAGATATAATCAACGACTTGCCCACGACATTGTGGACTTATTACAATTTTAAGGTAAGTATCTGAAATGCCACAACAGAACATCAAATTTATCGCTGCTGATATGGACGGCACTCTGCTTAATGAACACGGAAAGTTAGACCCAGAATTCTTCAATCTTTATGAGCGACTAGAAGCTCAAGACATCATTTTTGCGGCGGCATCGGGTCGCCAGTATTACAGCTTAATGGAAACTTTTGCTCCAATTAAAGACCGCATGATGTTTGTTGCTGAAAACGGCACATTAGTGATGCACAAAGGCCAAGAGCTTTACAGTTGCTTGCTTGATACTGATGCCATCAAAGACATCATCAAAGAAGCGCGTGCTATCGAAGGCGCTCATGTTGTGTTGTGTGGTAAGAAGTCGGCATACATCGAAACCAAAGACGAGCGTGCTTTAGCTGAGATCTCTAAGTACTACCATCGCCGTGAGCAAGTAGAAGACTTGCTGGCGGTAGAAGACGATTTCATCAAGGTTGCTATTTGCCACTTTGATGGTTCACAAGAGAAAGTAAACCCAAGCATCGACGCTAAGTTTGGTGAGAATTACCAAGTGGTTGTGAGCGCAAAAATTTGGTTGGATGTGATGAACGCTGAAGCGTCAAAAGGTGCGGCGCTCAAGCATCTGCAAAACACATTAGGTTTCACTTACGAGCAGACCATGAGCTTTGGTGATTACCTAAATGACTTGGAAATGCTTAAAGAGAGCTATCACTCTTACGCGATGGAAAACGCGCATCCAAAGTTAAAAGAGATCGCACGTTTTAGCGCGCCAAGTAACGTCGATGCCGGTGTATTCCAAGTACTTGAGAAACTGCTAGCGTAACGCGGTTAAGCTCAATCCTATTTTTATCAAAGCCAACTCGTGAAGATGAGTTGGCTTTTTTGTTGGCTACTGGTGCATTGAGTTAAATTTGAACGAGTGTTCAGTTTGTTGTAGTCTGATTAGAAAGATGGGTATTCAGTTGTATTGGATGCGCCTTATCAACGACATTTGGAATGACGATGAGCAAGAAACTTCAACTCGATATTATTTCTGACGTAATGTGCCCATGGTGCGTGGTCGGCTACAAAAACTTAGAGCAAGCCATTACGGAACTTGGTTTAGCGGAGCAAATTGAACTTGAATGGCAGCCGTTTGAGTTGAATCCAGATATGCCGCAAGAAGGTGAAAACCTGCGCGACCACATCATGAGAAAATACGGCTCTAGTGCGGAAGAGAGCCAAAATTCACGTGAGCAACTGGCTGCTCGTGGCAAAGCGGTAGGGTTCGATTTCAATTTCTATGACAGCATGAGAATGGTGAATTCACGTCACCTACATGTGCTGCTTGATTTTGCTCTAGCGCACGGTAAACAGACTGAGTTAAAGCTACGCTTCTTTACTGCGCACTTTTCAGAGCAGAAAGATCTGTCTGATCTTGAAGTGATTGCACAAGAACTTGAAGCGGTTGGCTTAGACTCAACGAAGGCACTGAAACGCTTGAAGAACATCGACAACTTAAAGCAAATTGAAGCGCAAGAGTTTGAATGGCAACGCATGGGCATTTCTGCGGTTCCTACTGTGGTATTCAACCGCAAGAGTGCCGTGACTGGTGCGCAGACGGTCGAAACGTACAAGCAAATTCTTCAAGAGCTGATTGCTGAATCATAAGCCGATTATTGGTATCAATTAGAGTCTGAATTTCATGGAATCATTGTCACTCGCTCAAGCACAAAAAATTGTACTGCTTTCGCAAAAGCTGCCACCTAAAAAGCAACGTAATGGGGGCGCTTTGGCGAACACGCTGTCTGCGCTTGAAAACCTTGGCTATGTGCAAATTGATACCATCTCTGTGATTCAGCGAGCCCACCACCATACGTTGTGGAATCGCAATCAAGACTACCAACTGAATCACCTTGATAAGTTGTTAGAGCGTCGTGAAGTGTTTGAGTATTGGTCGCACGCCGCCGCGTATTTACCCATGCGAGATTATCGTTTCAGCTTGCATCGAAAGAATGGATTTACGAGCGGTAAGCTTAAGCATTGGTATAAAAAAGACGACGCACTGATGGCACATGTTCTCAAACGTATTGAGAGCGAAGGGCCATTAATGGCGAAAGACTTTGAAGGGGATAGACCAAACCCCGGTGGGTGGGGCGGTAAACCGGCCAAACAGGCGCTAGAGACCTTGTTTATGCAAGGTGACTTAATGGTGCCGAGCCGAGTAAACTTTCATAAGGTGTATGACTTAACCGAGCGAGTTTTGCCGAGCGGCATTGATACCTCTGAACCAACGGAACAAGAGTACATTGAGCATCTGATCACGCGTTATTTAGAAGCCAATGGTATGGGAATAGCGTCGGAGATGAGCTATCTCCTCAAGAACACCAAACCTCTGATTCAGAAAACACTCCAGGAGATGCTTGAAGACAAACGAGTGATGAAAGTGAGTGTTCAAGGCTCTGATTATTATGTGCTGCCGGATGCTTTTGAACTGTTGAATCAGCCTCTTTCCAGGACTAAGCTTAAGATACTCTCGCCATTTGATAATCTGCTGATTCAACGTAAGCGAATGCAATCATTGTTCAACTTTGATTACCTTCTTGAGTGCTATGTTCCAGAAGCCAAGCGCCAGTTTGGTTACTTTAGTTTGCCGATTCTGTGGCAAGGTAAGCTGGTGGCGCGAATGGATTGTAAGGTCGACAGGAAGACCCGTTTACTCAATATTCGCAACTTGGTTGTTGAAGAGCGAATTAGAAACTATGAGTCATTGGTTCACGCTTTATGCGATGAGCTTAAACACTTCATGGTGTTCAACCAATGTGATGAGATGATCGTCCATTACACTACACCTTCTGATCTTGGTAAACGCTTGGTGAGCCATTGGCAAGGGCATTAACCTTCATCGTTGTTTTAAAGCCATTAGTAACGCAGACCACCTTAGTTACTCAGATCACCCTAGTTATTTGGAAAGCTCGGCTAGCAAGAACTCAACAAAGGTTCTGTTCTTCAACGACAGCTGCTTGGTTTTGTAGAGTAGGTGAATCGGCTTTGGTAATGGTGCCATGCCAGCTAAAATTTCCAACAGAGCACCACGCTCAATCTCTTCTGAGACTAAGATAGTCGGCTGCAACAACACGCCCACGCCTTGTAGGGCGGCATATCGCAACACATTACCATTATTCGACATCAAGCGAACACGTTCTTTATTCGATGTGGCGTGAGGGGCTTGGCTGCTGTAACCGAACCCAAGCGATGGGTGCTGTGCCAAGTCTTCTAATACTTTGATTTCAGCATGTTGGTTAAGGTAATCGGGAGCGGCGCAATAACACATCTCATAGTCCCCTAAATATCTTGCGACCAAACTTGAATCGGATAGGTCACCAATTCGCACCATCAAATCAATGTCGGATGAGTAAGGATCAACAAGGTCATTATTCAACATCAGCTCGACGTTTATGGTTGGGTGATGTGCGAGGAACTTAGCCACAATAGGGGCAATCACCTTGTTCCCATAAGTGACTGGGCAGTTAATTTTTACTGTGCCTTGAGGTTGATTTTCTAAGGTTTGAATGAGGTTTTCGGCATTGCTGATATCTTCGAGAATTCGCTTACATTCTCGATAGTAAAGCTGCCCTGAATCGGTTAATGATTGCTTGCGCGTGGTGCGGTGGATCAGTTGAGAATTCAAACCGGTTTCTAAGGAATGGACATGTTTACTTATCATGGTCGCTGACAGGTTGAAGTGATTTGCGGCGCTACGAAAGCTGCCTTGCTCGACCACGTAAACGAAGACCTTCATGCTGGTTAACTTATCCATTAAACACTCTTGGTTGATAAACAGTAAACAAAAGGTAAGTTTATCAATTATTAGGGGTTAATTATATTAATGGCAAACTGATAATTAACTAAAATAAGAGCGTGAAATGCCTCAATCGAATGAAATCATCTTTGTCACTGCCGAACTTAAGATCAAAACCAACATTGAACGTGAGGCTGCAGTTGAAGCTATCGAACAGTTTTGTTTAGACATGCAGAGTGAGCCGGGCTGCCTACAAGCGATAGCAACCTATGATCAAGACCAAAGCGATCGTGTGATCTTGCTAGAGCAATACGTTAACCGTGAAGCGATCAATCAGCACTTTGGAATGCCTCATACTCAAGCGTTTATTGAGCGTGATATAACGGAATTAGTACAAGCATTTGAAACTCATAAGAAGGAGATCTAAGCCATGAAATGGGGAATCCTAGGAACCAGCTTTATCTCAGGCGTAATGGCGGATGCGATTAAAGGCGATGCTCAAAGCGAGCTATATGCTGTCGCTGGTCGTACTGAAAAAACACTTAACGAGTTTGCAGCCCAATACCAACCAACACGAACCTTCAACAGCTATGAAGCTCTGATTGAAGATGAGTCAGTCGACATTATCTACATCGCTCTACCAAATCACGTTCACCACGAATACGTGATTAAAGCGGCTCAAAAAGGCAAAGCGATCCTGTGTGAAAAATCGTTATCGGTTGATATGGAAAAAACCGAGCAAGCTCTGCGAGCGGTAAAAGCATCTGGCGTGTTCTTCGCAGAAGGTTTGATGTATCTAAATCACCCGCTTATCGCTAAGCTTCATCAAGAGTTGGCAACCGGTGAGATTGGCGAAGTGCGCTCAATTCAGGGTTCATACGTTGCTGCGATTGACCAGTTCGTTAACCCTGCGAGCAAAGGCGCGTTGTACAACTTAGGTTGTTACCCAATGTCGCTGATTCATTCTGTTGCGCAGCAGCAATTTGGCGAGAGCGTGTTCAATGATGTGCAGATTTCAGCAATAGGTCGACGAGGCCAAGATGGCAATATTTGTGAATCATCGGCAATGATGCGTTTCAACGAGCGTTTTACCGCGCAAATCCACACCGCGGAAGACCACGGCTTAAAGCATGGCTTCACGATTCTAGGTAGCAAAGGTTGCATCACGCTCGACACCAATCCATGGCTGCCGACCGAAGACAACACATTCACGGTTGAGATCTACGAAACATCGAAACGTGAAGTGAAAGTCGAAGCGCAAGGCGATGGTTTCCATTATCAAGTGCGTAATGTTCGCCAAGCGGTTGAGCGAGGTGACACACAACTTGCTGCGCCAATGGCAATTCATCAAGACTCTCGCGTAATCATGAAGTTACTGACTGATTGGGAACAAGCGGCGAGCTAATTTCTTAACTAAATTCTGTATCTGCCTCATGTTTGATGCCTCGTAAGTTATCGAGCATGAGGTGTCTCTCTAATCCCTCTCGCCCATTCTCTTCAATAAATACTTTGCATTTGAAACCGCCACAGTGTCCAATGTCGGTTAAGACTACATTGACAAAAAAACCTTATTTTTTAAGGTGTTAAAGAGGACCTTTACCGCATGCGAAAATCAGATAAGAAGATCGAAAATCAAATCAGAGACGTGTTAACGGACGTGTGTGAAGATACGTTGAAAAGCTACGATGGTTTTCTTTGGGTGACTCATACGGTCAATTTCTCTTCTTTTCCGCAAAGCTTGAAAATTGTTTGTGTATTCGACACCAATCAAGATAGAGCGAATTTCTTAGCAGGAAAAGGTCAGAAGGAAGTCTCAACGAACATTCAAAAGGCGTTCAGTCAGGTCGGAATTACATTAAAGAATATCGATAAACACATCAGTTACGATACACAAGAAAATTGCGACCGCGACCATCAAGGGAAGTGGAACAAGAGGCTTTAAGGCGCTTTATTGGTCGTGCTATTTGGTAAGCGATCCAGAGAAATGAAAGCCTACGCGAGGTAGGCTTTCATTGTCGTTACTTGATTGCAGTACAGAAGCTGACATCTGAATGTTGAGTTTGCGGGTCGTAGCTGTGGTAAAGCTCAAAACAAGGTCGATCGTCTGTTTCAATACCGGACTCAATGACGTTACTCATTAAATCATCCCACGCTTTGGCATATTGGCCGATTTCGGTAATCGTTTGTCTCATCACCGCATATTGCCCGCCGGGAAAGTCCTTCAGTTCGATACCGCTGGGTACTTCCACATCTTCAGGGACCATTAAACAAATGTCTGTTCGGCACTTATCTGTCGGTGTAATTTCTGGATTGTCATGATAAATGAACATGCAGGTATTGCCTGATAACCCTTTAATTTCTGCCCATTGATAAAGACGACCGCTTGGCTCTTCATACCCTTGTCCATAGGGACCTGTTACTCGCACATACGCCAGTTTTGATGGTTCGAATTGTTGTGTTTTCATTGTCATGCTCCATGTTGAAAGTTCGGAGTCAGTATATGAATTGCCGACGACTGCATCGGTTCCATTCTTGCGCAACGTGTGTCCAATCTTGCTATTTCGAGTTAACTCACCGAAAGCTTGGTAGTCTTCACAATCACGAAAGGCACTAGGCGTCACACCAAAGTGTTGCTTGAAGGCTTTGGCAAAGCTTTGAGACGATGAGAATCCATAATCCAATGCAATATTAATAATAGGTTGTTTGGATTTGAAGAGATCGTTGGCTGCCGCTTCAAGTCTCAGCCGTCTGGTGAAATCAGCAAGCGTCTCGCCTTGAACGGCCTTAAAAGTACGATGAAAATGGTAGGGTGAAAAGTTGGCTAATGCCGCGACTTCGATCAGGTTGAGCGGATCGTTAAAGTGCTTCTCTAAATAGCGTATAACGGGAACAAGCCGCTTATGATAGTCAACGTACATCTCTTTATTTACCACTCTCTGTTGTCATCGTTCTTGTTTAGATGACCGAGACTAGCCTATCCAAATTGAGTTTCAACAGTGTGGCGTTGAAACTGAGATTCGATGCAGCAAATCTCAGCCCGTTCTGAGCTTTAAGTTCTGATAATCTTCTGTCTTCCAAACTGCTTTATTCTCATTTTGAGAAAATCTGAGCTGATTTTTCGTTAGCCGGAGATACTTGGTTTCCAAATAAAATTAATATCACAAAAATTTATCTTTTCCTTAATATCTTGATTTTTAATCGACATTTTCTCGTTTTCCTTACCACCGATGAAACAAGACAGACGAGCACTTGAACAATTCAGCCATGTAGTCGATACTTTTTTCGTATTTTGATTCCTAAATTGACACGTAAGTTGGCTGACTTTTCGTCTTGTGATTTAAGGCATGACAGTATCGATTAGGAAATATGATTCATGAAAACCTACACTTCTGGGCTGCTCGCACTCATACCGTCATGTTTAATCGCTGGCTACGCTTTTGCTGTTGGTACAGCAGTTGTGCTGCCAGGGCAACATGAAGCTGGTGTTGATCTTTCGGGCTCCCCACTATCTGCGAATGCTGTCATTGATTGGGAAATTACCAACAGTGATATTGTTTTCGGTGCCTATGCCGACAAAGCCGACAATGAGCGGGCTACGACAATTGGTTATATGTACAACCAAGTCATGGCGATGAACTCGGGTTGGTTGGAGAACGATCTCCGTAACCAAGCTGAGGTAGAAGGCCTCAATTTCGAAGATTATTTCCTACACTTTTCTGAAGATACTGTCATTGCCGAAGTTGATAATACTCACGGTGAAAACACTCTACTAAATCGCAAGCCCATGATCGTCGGTTATACCTCAGGTGAAGATCATGCTGGATTTTGGCTGTATCAAGAGCCTCCATGGGATGCCGATGTGTTTGAGAATTTTGAACAGGGCGGGGCTTTGTACGTCTATCATGCCGAGCAGTTCGAACGGCTGACCTTCAATTTCTCACAGTTTGCTGGCAGCGGAGAACTCTGGATTGAATACCCAACGGTTATTGATTCTCGCGGAATGGTGTCTCGGTGGGAAAGGCTTGATATTAAGAAAGACAGAACCCTCAATATGACCAAAAACCAGTCTGTGATTTGGAACCTACCTAATGATTGGGTGAGAGCGACAACTCATGATGGGAGCGGTGCGAGTTATGGTGGCGGCCAGTATTTTGGTTCAACCTTTTTGAGAGATGGTGGGCGCTTATACGTTGTGAGAGTTCGTTGGCAAAGTGAGAACGCTGACGACAGGCCGCGTTTAAAAGAAGTAGAACTCAAAAACAGTTTTCCAACCGTCAAATTAACCGATGCCCCGAGCACAACACCGGATGGCGATGCTATCAGCCAATGGCGCAAAATCCGCGGTTTTGATGTGTCTGCAGACCTAGATGGCGATAACTACTTGTCGCCGAGCGAGTATCGAAATCGAACCAATAAGAACGCGACAGCGCGTTTTCGTTGGGAATCAAGAGTGGTGCCATTTGGTCGAATGTGGAGCGCTAATTCATCTTGGTCGTTAACGAACGTCGCAAACACGGATTATCTATCTGCCATTCATCGCTACTACAAGCAAAGCTGGACAAGCCAAGGTTTGAATGGTGCGTACAACGACGACACAAATAAACTCATTGGTTCGAACCAGTTCTATGTTCATTCTGGCGGGCATGTTCAAGAGTTAGGAGCAGTTGCGGGTTCGAATCAAGCAGACGATCTCTACAAACAACAATTTTCAGCGTTTCTGAAAAATCTATCTGCTTTAGAAAGTGATGCGTCGATTGGGTTGAACATCGGAACCGCGAACTTGCTGGGTCGAAATGGACAGTCTCATCTTAGCGAGGCGGGATCTCTGTATTTACGAGAGCACTACATTTTTCCGTCTACTGGGTTTAGTGGTTACTCGGGGATCTCTAAATTCTGGGATAATTCTGCGCTCGCCTATAATGGGCAAAGTGTTATCTTTCAGGCGACAACGCGTTATGGACGAGTTCAATATCTTGGAAATAGTGAAGATAACTGGAAGCAAGACCAATACTCGACCCTAGCGATTTATCACCTCAATCGACACGCTCAACATAGCTACTTTAATCAGTGGAACAATGGTTACGTTTATGGAAGTGGTAACACGACTGCAGATACTTTCTGGCAAAGTGGTGTCCCTAAAAACATCGCCTATCAACCAAGTTCGTTATTGGCTGTTGATTTGGGAGAGCCGAGTCATCATATCCCACAAGGCTTTGAGCCGATTCCTTTGATGCTATCGACAATGACACCTCAACCCGCTGACTACACCATCGTTGGCGACTCCTCGATGAACGAAATGGTGCATGCTGATCTACCCAATGGCATGACTCACGTTCTACCGACGTTCACGTACTTTATATATCAATCTGATAATCAGGTGGTTGCTGGTGGCCCTGAGGACATGGTGTTAGCGAGAGAGTTTAGTAATGGTCGTGTGTTGTATCGCACGGATTTCCACGGTAAGAATCCGAGTTTTTATGACGCGGAAAAACTCACCATCGCGCTGGATGTTCCAATGAAATCTGTTGATGCTAACGGTAACGTTGGTGAGTATGTGAGTGAAATAGAAATTGGCGGTTATGAAGGACTGTTCTTACTTTATTAAAACCAATGCGAATGAGCACTCTCGAACCAGAGCAGACTAGAGCTTAGGTTCGGGATATCAGCTTATTCTTTTTACACTGCTTAAACTCTTTGGCGATCCACAATTGCTCGTTTAATCCATTGTCGATTAAAGCAAAAAGGTAACCATCGACTTTGCTTGAAGCCGCAAGGTACTCCTGAAAAACGTGCTTAGGGTAGCCGGGGTAATCCGTTTCGTATTGAGCGTCTAACTGCTTACCGAGTTGACGCCATTTTACAAATAACTCTGAAGAGGACGTTTCAACCTTATATTGGCCTAAAATGCGTTGATGGTGGGTTAACGCCACTTTAGCGCAGTGGTTGGTCTGTACGACTTTTTGTATCAATTCGACTTGTTCTTCACTCATGGTTTTCGCCAGTACATTCTCTTGTTCGATACGCGTCATTCGCTCACCAAACGTTTCAGCATGGGTGGGAAACACAAAAGTAAGCGGTAAAGCTAATACCAAAAGGCGCTTGTTGAACATAACCAAACTCGCTGAAGGGATTTGTGCCCATTATGCCGTCCGCTGATAATATTATTAATGAATATAGAAACTTAATTGTAAGAATTATTTTTATCGAGTGGATAAATAGATGGTTTTGGAGTTTTGGCATTCAGGCTCTGAATGTTTAGTTGTTTTAGGAAGGCACACCACTTATCTAATCAAACAAAATGCCTGACCGTCGTGATTATAAATGTTGGATATCAATTGAGTGGTAAGGAAAACCGATCGATTTTGCTGCATTCAACAGCGCCTGTTGAGTCTTAAATACTCGGGGTTGCATCTTTCTATCAGATTCAAGAAAACTGTTTACTCCCCACTTATGACTTTTCACCATTAAGTAATAACCATTGGCGCCGGGCGATACAACACCAATTGCTGCTTTCAGATCGCCACGACTGAAATGTTTTTTGAACTCACGTAATACCATATCAATATCCTTATTCGATGATAAAAAAAGGGAGCGCATTGCTCCCTAGTTAAAGTGGCTATTAATGATTACAAGAATGCGCGGTATGGCAGTTCTGGGTCATTTGTGAAGATGTCTGCAAAGCCACGGAAGTGCTGGTAGTGCATGCGGCCTTTATCTGTTGGGTATGTGTATTTACCACCAACTTGCCAGAAGAAAGGTGCGAAGCCGTATTGAAGACGTTCTTTCTTCATGTTCCACAGCATTTCGATTTCACGCGGGTCATTTTGGAAGTTAGCCCAAATGTCGTGGTGGAATGGAACAACCACCTCACAGTTCAAAGACTCAGCAGCACGAAGAATGTCTGAAGATGTCATTTTGTCTGTTACGCCACGTGGATTCTCACCGTAAGAAAGCAGTGCAACGTCTATCTTGTGGTCATTACCGTGTTTAGCGTAGTAGTTTGAGTAGTGAGAATCACCAGAGTGGTAAACTGAACCACCTGTTGTTTCTACTAGGTAGTTCACTGCACGGTCGTCCATTCCGTCTAGAATTTCTTTGTCTAGGGAAGATGTTCCTTCAGGAAGTGTCACTAGAGCAGTACGGTCGAATGCATCAAGAACCTTAATATTGACGTCTTTGATCTTAATCTCGTCGCCAACTTTCGCGATAACACAACGATCTTCTGGTACACCCCATTTCATCCATAAATCAACACACGCTTTAGGACCGATGAATTTAACGTGCTCACCACAGTTTTGAAGAACCGCTGCTGCAACGTTGATATCAATATGGTCGCCGTGATCGTGAGATGCCATCACTGCATCGATCTCTTTGATAGCGAAAGGGTCCAATGGGAAGATTGCAGTACGTAGGTTTGGTTGAAGTGCTTCAACACCACCCATACGCATCATTTGGTGCTGGTTTTTCATTTTTTGAACAGCTTGTGTTTTTTTACCAGTACCACACCAGAAGTCCATTGATAGGTTTGCACCCTCTTCTGATTTTAGCCAAATACCTGTACAGCCAAGCCACCACATAGAAAATGTACCTGGTTGAACAACAGTTTGCTCTATCTCTTCATTTAACCATGTGCCCCACTCAGGGAATGTATTTAGGATCCAAGACTCGCGAGTGATTTCGTTTACATTGCTCATGATAATACCTTTTATTTCAACAATTTGATTAATTTTGGATGTAGGGAGCCGAGCGCCTTAATTTGGATTAAGGCACTGAGCTAAATTTATTATTATTGGTGGGCTAGTTAGCCCTGCGATTTAAACTAGGATGACTTGTGTCCCTTGAGATTCAATCAGTTTTACGACTTCGGGATTGGCGTCTTTACCGGTGATGACGATGTCTATTTGCTTGGTGCTGCAAAAGAGCATTCCGGTACGTTGTCCAACTTTTGAACTATCGACCACGACGACAAGCTTATCGACCTGTTCGAGCATTTGTTGTTCGGCTACGGCCGTTAACATGTCGGCCTTGTACAGCCCGGCATCCGTTAAGCCTTTACCTGAGGTGAACATCCAGTTTCCCGCATAGCCGCCTAATGAATTAGGGGCAGGGTTTAGAAAGATGTTCTGCGCTTTGTTGTATTGACCACCAATGATGATGACATCGTCATGATCTTCGTTGATCAAGTAGCTTGCGAGTGGAAAGTAGTTCGTTACGATTTGAACGTCATCGCCACATAATTGCTGACCGAGTAGAAAAGCCGTCGAACCACAGTTGATCACGACTGTATCGCCAGCCTGACATAGTCCTGCAGCTGCTTGAGCAATCTCTGATTTCTCTTCATAGAACTCAGTGCTGTTGATATTCAGTGGTGACCACTTTCTCTTCTGAGTTTCTACTCGTTCCGCACCATTTCTAATTTTTCTAAGTCGGCCAACCTCATCTAACTTAGCGATATCGCGCCTAGCAGTAGCAGGAGAAACGCTAAATTTATCAATAATATGAGAGACGTTGATTGTCTGCATATCTTCTAACAGCGACACGATGCCGTTATGTCTTTGTACTTCATTCATATTTATCACTCTTTTTGTCGTTGTGACAATTTAATGATTACTTTTGATTTGTTTTGATTCTAATAATCACCATCGTGATTGTCAAACCACATCGCTATAAAAACCAGATCTTAATCGCAATGTTTTATAAGTAATTGATTTTATTTGGATTTTTGTTTTCGTGTGTGATCTAAAGCTCAATTAGGCACATTCTGAATGTGGTTAATTGATATAAATCAAAGTAATCACAAGTGAGCATTGAATGATTACTTTTGATTGGTAAAGTCTAGTTCGTGAGCAAAACTAGAATCATCACATCCTACAAATCATTAAAATTAAAAATCAATCAGGGGTAAAGATATGGAATTCTTATACGATATTTTCTATATTTTTTACAGTCAGGTAATGACCAAAGCACCGTTGCTACTCGGTCTTGTTACTTGTCTCGGCTACATCCTTTTAAAACGTGACGCAACAACTGTTATCTCCGGCTCTATAAAAACCATCGTTGGTTTCATGATAGTGCAGGTAGGTGCGGGAACATTGGTAGCGGGTTTCAAACCAGTTATCGAAAAAATGAGTGAAATACATGGATTGACGGGGTCGGTGATTGACCCGTACACCTCCATGATGTCTACCATGGAAACCATGGGCGACAATTACTCTTGGGTTGGGTATGCAGTACTGCTGGCTCTTGGGCTAAACATTCTACTTGTTGCCTTCCGACGTATTACGGGTATCAGAACCATCATGCTGACTGGGCATATCATGTTCCAGCAAGCTGGCCTCATCGCTGTTTTCTACTTCGTGCTTGGTGCAGGTATGTGGGAAACCATTATTTATTCAGCAATATTGATGGCGTTGTACTGGGGTATCTCCTCAAACATCATGTTCAAGCCGACTCAAGAAGTGACTGGCGGTGCGGGTTTCTCAATTGGTCACCAGCAACAGTTTGCGTCATGGGTTGCGACCAAAGTTGCACCGAAACTTGGCGACAAGAATGACAGTGTTGACCACATCAAACTGCCTAAATGGCTACACATTTTCCACGACAGCATTGCAGCGACCACACTTGTAATGACTGCGTTCTTTGGCATTATCCTTCTTTCATTTGGTCTTGATAACCTTCAAGACATGTCAGGTAAAACGCACTGGTTCATCTACATTTTTGAAACTGGTTTGAAATTCGCTGTTGCCATTCAAGTCATCGTTACTGGTGTTCGTATGTTCGTTGCGGAACTGTCCGAGGCATTTAACGGTATTTCTCAACGCCTTATTCCTAACGCCGTTTTAGCAATCGATTGTGCGGCTATTTACGCCTACTCTCCGAACGCAATGGTATTTGGTTTCATGTGGGGCGCAGTGGGTCAATTCACCGCTGTTCTTGCAATGCTTGCGTTCGACGCACCAATCATGATCATTCCTGGCTTTATCCCGATGTTCTTCTCGAACGCAACTATCGGCGTGTTTGCTAACCACTTTGGTGGTTGGAAAGCGGTGATGAAGATCTGTTTCGTGATGGGCATCATCGAAGTAGTTGGTTCGGCTTGGGCAATTCATATCTTTGCTCAATCTGGTACTGAGTTTAACGGCTGGATGGGTATGGCTGACTGGGCACTTGTGTTCCCGCCAATCATGCAAGGTATCTCAAGCTCTAGCATGTTCTTCTTTGTGATTTTGGCTTTGGCTGGCATCTACATGTACTTCGCTTCTAAGCAACTACGAGCTGAAGAAGACGCAGAAGCTGCTGCTGAAACAATGACTGCAGTAACGCCTGAAGGTATTGAGGTTGAAGTCGCGGTCCCACAACAATCGACAGCAACCGCTGAAGCACCATCTGCTTCAACAACGGCAGCTTCTACAACATCAGAGACTCGAATCTCACCAGCCGCTGACCAGAAACCGGTTCGTGTCTTAGTGTGCTGTGGTTCTGGGCAAGGTTCTTCAATGATGTGTTCTAAGAAAATCAAAGAGTACTTGGACAAGAAAGGCATCCCAAGCACGACGTTCAACAGCGCTATCACGGATTACAAATCGCACCTTGGCTCATTCGACATCATCGTTACTTCGATTGCTCTTGCAGCGAAGATCACAGGGCTTCCTGAAGGCAAACAGCAGTTAGCGGTGAAGAACATGATTATGGTGAAAACCTTCGGCGACGAGCTTGTTTCCATCATCGAGAATAACTTCCACAAATAATGAAATGGCTCAGCGGCATAGCGCTACTGAGCCAATAAAAACAATTATATAAGTGAGCAATAACATGAACTTAAAAGAATCTCTTATCCAGAACAACTCTATCCTACTCAACGCTAAAGCAGCAGACTGGAAAGCGGCGATCAAGCTTGGTACTGATGCATTGGTGAAAGCTGGTATCGCGGAAGAGTGTTACTACGACGCGATTACCAAAGCGATTGGCGAAGAAGGCCCTTATATCTGTATCCACGATGCGTTCGCTCTACCTCATTGCCGCCCTGAAGATGGTGTTATTCGCACAGGATTTGCATTAACTGTGCTTGAAACGCCAATTACGTTTGAAGGTGTTGATGAGCCTGTTGATGTGCTGATCACACTAGCGGGTAAGGACTCAGAAGAGCACATCGAAGGGACGATGCAAGTCGCGAACTTGATTGAATTTGACGAAGACTTCTCAAAACTTCGTGCCTGCAAAAGCCCAGAAGAAGTCGCGCGTTTAATTGATGCTGCTTTGTTGCAAGCGGAAGCGGCTTAAGGAGTCGATATGTCTAAATATAGCCAATTGAAACAACGTGTCTTAGAAGCCAATTTGCAGCTTCCTAAATACGGTTTGGTGACATTCACTTGGGGTAATGTCTCTGAGTTTGACCGTGTTAACGGAGTGATAGCGATTAAACCATCAGGTGTCGAATACAGTGATATGACGGCTCAAGACATGGTGGTCGTCGATCTCGAAGGCAAGGTTGTTGAAGGGAAACTCAATCCTTCAAGCGATACCGCAACGCACTTAGAGCTCTATAAAGCTTTCCCTGAAGTGAGTGGCATTGTTCACACGCATTCACGCAGTGCCACAATTTGGGCACAAGCCGGTATCGACATTCCAGCCTTAGGGACCACTCACGCTGATTATTTCTACGGTGACATCCCATGTACACGTCGATTGTCTCACTCTGAGATTTCTGAAGAGTACGAGAAAAACACTGGCTTGGTGATCATTGAAGAGTTCAAGCAACGTCGAATCGATCCAATGGCCGTTCCAAGTGTGATTGTTGCAGGACATGCGCCGTTCTCTTGGGGCAAAGATGCCAACGATGCCGTTCATAACGCGGTGGTATTAGAAGAAGTTTCGGCAATGGCGTTAGCAACGCGCACATTGAATAGCGGCATCAAAATTCAGCCAGAACTATCCGACAAACACTACTTACGTAAGCACGGTGAAAATGCTTATTACGGCCAACAGTAGATCGGCTTTCGTTTAAACAAGTCGTTTAAGTCTGCCGCTTAACGAGTTTCGATTCTAAGTAGTTTCAATGTTGATTAGGCCTGATTTCAGGGAATAAGTGAGAGGACTCTATGTATAAAGTGCTGGCGTTAGATCTCGATGGAACCGTGTTAAAGGATGAGCACACTATTCATCCAGAGGTAAAAAAGGCGATTCAAGAAGCGAAACAAAGTTGTCATGTCGTGATTGTTACAGGTCGACATCACACAGCTGCGCGACCTTATTACTACGAATTGGGGTTAGATACGCCAATCATCTGCTGTAACGGCACTTATGTTTATGACTATCAGACGGAAACGGTACTGACTCAAAGCGCCATAGAGAAAGATAAGGCGCTAACCTTCATCGATATGGCTGACGAGTTTCAGCTCAAAATGGTCATGTACATCACACATGCGATGACGTACTCACAGTACAACCCATTTGCTTACATGCTGGCGTTGGAAAGCTGGGCGGAAACCGCACCGGAGCAATATAGACCTCAAATATACCAAGTGGAATCATTCATTGAAGCGGCTCAGAAAGCCGAACATGTTTGGAAGTTTGTGGTGGAAGGCAGCCAAGACTCAGTAGACCGTTTAATGCAACACCCATGGATAGAAGAGAACTTCAACGGTGAACGTTCTTGGTCAAACCGAATTGATTTTGCTGCGAAAGGTAACAGTAAGGGCCTACGCCTTGCTGAATACATCGCAGACCTAGGTTACCAACCGACTGACGTGATTGCCGTCGGCGATAACCACAATGACATTTCCATGCTTAAGTACGCCGGATTAGGCGTAGCGATGCTCAATGCTGATGACATCGTCAAGTCACACGTTCAATGCGTGTGCTCAACAGATAACAACCATGATGGCTTAGCCCGTCTAATACGTGAACAAATTAAAGGATAACAACATGACTAAACCAATGATTCAGATCGCCCTAGACCAAGCAAACCTTCCTGCTGCTATTGAAGTGGCAAGTAACGTTGAAAGCTTCGTTGATGTGATTGAAGTAGGCACTATTTTGGCGTTTGCAGAAGGAATGACGGCGGTTTCTACGCTTCGTAAGAATCACCCAGACCATATCCTTGTGTGCGATATGAAAACAACAGATGGTGGCGCGATTCTAGCGCGCATGGCATTCGAAGCCGGTGCTGATTGGATAACCGTTTCTGCAGCTGCACACATCGCAACCATTGGTGCATGTAAGAAAGTCGCTGACGAATTTAACGGTGAAATCCAAATCGAAATTTACGGCAATTGGACAATGGATGACGCTCAATCTTGGGTCGACTTAGGTATTTCACAAGCGATTTACCACCGTTCTCGTGACGCTGAATTAGCCGGTGTGGGTTGGACAGAAGAAGATCTTGTGAAGATGCGTGCATTGTCTGAAATGGGCATCGAGCTTTCTATCACAGGTGGCATCGTGCCTGAAGACCTATACCTATTTGAAGGCATTAAAGCGAAAACCTTTATCGCAGGTCGCGCACTTGCGGGTGACAAAGGTAAAGAAACAGCAGAAGCACTAAAAGCTCAGATCGATCGCTACTGGAACTAGGAGGCGTTATGTATCAAAACTTGTTACGCCACCGTGTAGGGCTTTATGAGAAGGCCCTACCTAACGAACTCAGCTGGGAAGACAAGTTGGTAACAACCAAAGAACTCGGCTTTGATTTTCTTGAGATATCGGTCGATGAATCAGACGAGCGCCGTAGCCGTTTGGATTGGAATGACGAGGAAGTGTATGCCCTACGTCGTCTGTGTGAAAAGCATGGTGTACCACTGCAATCTATGTGTTTAAGCGCGCATCGCAAGTTCCCATTTGGTTCCGCAGATCCGGTGATTCGTGAGCAAGCGGTTATCCATATGGAGAAGGCTATCTCGTTGGCTTACAAATTGGGTATTCGCACCATCCAACTCGCTGGTTATGACGTTTACTACGAGCCTGCTGATAAAGTGACTCACCAGAGGTTCATTGAAGGCATGAAGCTTTCGGCGCAGTTGGCTGAAAGGTCGGGCGTTATGCTAGCTGTGGAGATCATGGATACCGATTACTTGAACTCTTTGAGCAAATTTGAAGTATTGAGTCGTGAAGTCAATTCACCGTATTTCACGGCGTATCCAGATGTGGGTAATATCTCCGGTTGGAATTACGACATAGTAACGGAACTGAAGTTGAGTAAGCCTCATATCACTCAGATCCATCTCAAAGACACATATAAAGTGACTGACGAGTACAAAGGGCAATTCCGAGACTTAGTGATTGGTGATGGTGAAGTTGACTTCAATGCCATTTTTGAAACGTTGAAAGAGACTGAGTGCGTGGTACCACTCGTGATCGAGATGTGGGCTCAAGATGAACGCTGGAAAGAGAATATACTCATGGCACAAAAACGCTTGAATGAAGTGTGTGTTCAAACGGGTGTTCCGATGTTGTTTGACCACTAGCTCTATTTAGAATGCTTAACGAGTTTCTCTTTGCGTTCTCCATGCTCCTAACGAAAAGAGAAAATGCAGCATATTGCCCCCAATATGCTGCATTTTTATATCAACATGTCGCTCTAAACTTTTGAAGCTGAGGTTCTGTCAATTTTCAAATAGTGGCTGTTCTTAAACAGCGATCGTCACATGATCACGACCCACTTCAGCCATTTGAATGAGGTAGTCCGTGTGGTACTTCTTCTTGATAACGATTTGGCTACCGATTTCAGCAACAATCTTTACCACTTCTAACGCATCAGAAGGATGCAACGAAGAGTCTTTTGAAATTTCGATATTAACGCCTAAATTTGCCAATTTGATGATGTCGCTAGAATGCATGGTCATGTCCAAGGTATTTGATTTTGGTGGACTATATCATCATCGATTTATTTAACTCTACTCTACCAACTCTAAAGTTTCGGTCGATGTTCTCAAACTATGATTCCAATATGTAAGTAGTCGATCTCTCTCACAAATTGGGTGGTTCAATCTCTGCAACGTGATGTATTTATTAGTTCCTTTATATACTGCCCCTATTGCTTGATTGGCTTGCTAATCTGACATAGGGGCATTTTTGGATCGACAGCCTATCAAAATTATTATTTCCTTGGATTTATCAGTATGAAAATTGTTATTGCACCAGACTCGTTTAAAGAATCTTTATCGGCGGTATCGGTGGCGGCGTGTATTGAAAAGGGTTTTCGTGAAATCTTTCCTGACGCTGACTATGTGACTTTACCTCTGGCTGATGGTGGTGAGGGTACGGTAGATGTGTTGTTGCAAGGTTTAGCAGGACAGAAGCGAACCTACCAAGTAGAAGGGCCGTTGGGTGAACTTGTAAACGCGGAGTGGGCGATACTTGAGCCATCCGCAAGCAATCAGAAAAAAACTGCACTGATTGAGATTGCTGCCGCATCAGGCTTGGATTTGTTAACACCAGAGCAGCGTGATCCATTGGTAGCCTCTTCATTTGGTACAGGTCAGCTCATTTTAGAAGCGATGCAGCAGGGCGCTCAAACGATCATTCTTGGCTTGGGTGGCAGTGCGACCAATGATGGTGGTGCAGGAATTGTACAAGCGTTAGGTGGTAGATTGCTTGATCGTGCAGGGCAAGAACTCAGCCGAGGTGGCGCTGCGCTAGCGGATTTAGCATCTATCGATCTTACCGACCTAGATTCACGCTGTGCTGATATCGAATTGATTGTGGCGTGCGATGTCGATAATCCACTGTGTGGTGATAATGGTGCCAGCCATATCTTCGGCCCACAAAAAGGAGCGACACCTGACCAAGTTGTGATGCTTGATACTGCGCTTGCGAACTTTGCTCAAGTTGCTGAGATGCAGGGTTGTGCTAGTGGCGATGAACCTGTTCACAAGCGCATTGGTTATGGCGCGGCTGGTGGTACGCCGATGGGACTTGGTTTGCTATTCAATATGCAGATTAAACAGGGCATTGAGATGGTACTCGATGTTTTACAAGCCGATGAAGTATTGAAAGGCGCAGACCTTGTGATTACCGGCGAAGGTCAGATGGACAATCAAACCCTTCAAGGAAAAACGCCTTATGGCATTGCTAAACGTGCGAGCTTGCAAGGCATTCCGACGATAGGGATTGCAGGATCTTTGGGCACTGAAGTCGAAGCCTTATATGGTGAAATGAGCAGCTTGTTCGGAACAGTGCGATCTCCTCAGTCACTCGAGCAAGTACTACGAGAAGCTGAATTGAACCTAACCAGAACGGCGAGGAACATTGCATCAACTCTGAGGTTAGGCCATGCCATTTTTAACTAAAGCGAAGTTATACATAGGCTTATTCGCAATGAAGTTCAATAGGTTTTATAGATAACAACGATAAATATAAACGATTATATTTTCTGCCAACTCAGGTCTATTCTTTATCCATATTGTTTTAGTGGTTTTTAAAGTATTGAATCCACTTAAATCTAAGATGTGGCAACGATGCGATATCTTTAACCTTAAGGAATAGACCATGAGTAAAAAACTGACCACAGCTGCGGGTTGTCCTGTCGCTCATA
The DNA here is from genome assembly GCF_024347415.1 of Vibrio crassostreae. Taxonomy (NCBI): domain Bacteria; kingdom Pseudomonadati; phylum Pseudomonadota; class Gammaproteobacteria; order Vibrionales; family Vibrionaceae; genus Vibrio; species Vibrio crassostreae. Next base: position 1,389,867 of record NZ_AP025477.1, on the reverse strand, counting down.
ACCAGAATGTTCAAACGGCGGGCAAACGTGGCCCTCAACTGCTGCAAGATGTTTGGTTTTTAGAGAAATTGGCGCACTTTGATCGTGAAGTGATTCCAGAGCGTCGTATGCACGCGAAAGGTTCTGGTGCCTACGGGACATTTACTGTTACGCATGACATCACCAAATATACTAAGGCAAAGCTGTTTTCTGAAGTAGGTAAAAAGACCGACTTGTTTGCCCGTTTTACGACAGTCGCCGGCGAGCGTGGCGCGGCCGATGCTGAGCGTGATATTCGCGGCTTTGCATTGAAGTTTTATACTGAAGAAGGTAACTGGGATATGGTAGGTAACAACACGCCAGTATTCTTCCTTCGTGATCCTCTTAAGTTCCCAGATCTAAACCACGCGGTGAAACGTGACCCACGCACCAACATGCGCAGCGCGAAGAACAACTGGGATTTCTGGACCTCTCTACCTGAAGCGCTTCACCAAATCACGATTGTGATGAGTGATCGTGGTATCCCTGCGACTTACCGTCATATGCACGGTTTTGGTAGTCATACATTCAGCTTTATCAACTCTGATAATGAACGCTTCTGGGTTAAATTCCACTTCAAATCTCAGCAAGGTATTAAGAACTTGTCTGATGCAGAAGCGGCACAAGTGATCGGCGATGACCGTGAAAGTCACCAGCGTGATTTACTAGACAGCATCGATAACCAAGACTTCCCGAAATGGACGCTGAAAGTGCAAGTGATGCCTGAAGCGGATGCGGCGAAAGTGCCATATAACCCGTTCGACCTCACTAAGATTTGGCCACACGCAGATTACCCATTGATTGAGGTGGGTGAGTTTGAATTGAACCGTAACCCGCAAAACTTCTTCGCTGAAGTTGAGCAGTCTGCATTCAACCCTGCAAACGTGGTTCCGGGTATCAGCTTCTCACCAGACAAGATGCTGCAAGGTCGCCTGTTTGCTTACGGTGATGCACAGCGCTACCGTTTAGGTGTTAACCATCAGCATATCCCTGTGAACGCACCTCGTTGTCCTGTACACAGCTACCACCGTGATGGTGCAATGCGTGTTGATGGTAACTTTGGCAGTACACTTGGCTATGAGCCAAACAATGAAGGCCAATGGGCAGAGCAACCAGACTTTGCAGAGCCAGCATTGAACTTGGATGGTGCTGCAGCGCACTGGGATCACCGCGAAGATGAAGATTACTTCTCACAACCGGGAGACCTATTCCGTCTGATGACACCAGAAAAACAAGCGATTCTGTTTGATAACACAGCTCGTAACCTAGGCGGCGTGCCTAAAGAGATTCAACTGCGTCACCTAAGACACTGTTACAAAGCCGACCCGGCATACGGCGAAGGCATTGGTAAACTGCTTGAAATCGATGTAAGCGAGTTTAATTCGTAATCGATAATGTAATTGGTTAATCAATAGGCCGTTGAGTGATGCACTCACGGCCTTTTTTGATCCTATGGCTTAATAAGCTATTGAATCTTAGTTGATATTTAATGATAGCTTTTGCCTATCAAATTAATAAACTCAGCCCATTATCTTTGTAAGAGTGATCGAATTATTCTACGACTATCAGTTTATAAAGTAGAAGAGTTTGAGATGAGTAACAGCGCATTAATCGTTGAAGGTGGAGCAATGAGAGGCATCTTCGCTGCCGGAGTGTTAGACGCCTTTATGCAAGACGATTTCCGTCCTTATGATTTTGCTATTGGCGTATCTGCGGGTGTGTCCAACCTAGTTGGTTATTTATCTCAAGCGCCAAAACGCAGCTATAACGTGATCACTACGATGGCGACCGACAAAACCTTCTTCAACCCAGCTCGTTTTGCTAAGGGTGGTAACTTGGTAGACGTGAAGTGGCTATGGAACGAATCAAACCAACGCTACCCGCTTGATTGTGGTGAGATGTTTTCAAGTATCCCACTGATTGCCGCTGTGACTAATGTGGATACAGGCAGTGCCGATTACTATCATATTAAGCCTGAAAACCTTTCTAATGTGGTTGAAGCAACAACGGCTTTACCTATCGCTTACCGCGAAACTCCGTGCTTCTCTGGCGGCTGTTATACCGATGGCGGTGTCGCCGATTCGATTCCGGTTCGTGAAGCCTATCGCCGTGGTGCTCGCGATATTACCGTTATTCTTTCTCACCCTCTGAGTTACCGAATGAAACCGCAGAAGTATCAGTGGATGCTGAAAAAACTACTAAAGAAATTCCCTAACATTGCAGAGTCGATGGCGGTGCGTGCTGAAAACTACAACCAATCTTTGGAGTTCATTCGTAACCCTCCAAAAGATGCGACCATCAAGGTGATTGCGCCACCGGAAACGTTTGCAGTTAAGCGACTCACTATGGATCAAAGCATCTTGGATGCAGGTTATGAGATGGGCGTGAAGGCAGGGGAAGAGCATCTGGCGATTCGAAAAGGTACATACGGGTTAGATATAGAGGATTGTCACTTCTGCATCTAGCCCTGCTTTCGATACAGGCATAAACCAAAAAGCCACGCTGTTCATTTAAGGATAGAGTGGCTTTGTATTGGCAGATCTAGTTTGTAATTAACTCAGTCTGTTATTAAACGAGTTCGTTGCCGCTGGTGTTGCCTGCAAAGAAAGCATCAACGCTGGTTAGGGTTGTATTGGCAATGTTGAACAGAGCATCTTTGGTCAAGAAAGCTTGGTGACCTGTAAACAGTACGTTGTGACAAGCAGATAGGCGACGGAATACGTCATCGACAATCACATCGTTAGACTTGTCTTGGAAGAACAGCTCTTTCTCGTTGTCGTAAACATCAAGGCCAAGCGCGCCAATCTTACTCTGCTTAAGCGCTTCAATAGCTGCAGTTGAATCTAGCAGTTCACCGCGGCTAGTGTTGACGATCATCACGCCATTTTTCATTTTCTCAAATGCAGTCGCATCTAATAGATGGTAGTTTTCTTTACTCATAGGGCAGTGCAAAGAAATCACGTCAGACTCTTGATAAAGCTCATCCAGTTCAACGTATTTAGCACCTAGTTCAACGGCTAATGGATTTGGATACGGGTCGTAACATAGGATGTTCATGCCCAAACCTTTCAGAATACGCATGGTTGCTAAGCCAATCTTACCTGAACCGATTACACCAACGGTTTTACCGTGGAAGTTAAAGCCTACCAAGCCTTCAAGGGAGAAGTTCGCATCACGAGTGCGTTGGTATGCCTTGTGCAGCTTACGGTTCAAACACATCATCATGCCGACTGTGTGTTCAGCTACCGATTCTGGTGAATAAGCAGGAACGCGAACCACTTGCAGGCCAAACTCTTTGGCTGCGTCTAGGTCGACTTTATCAAAGCCTGCACAACGCATCGCAATCAGCTTAGTGCCGCCTTGTGCAAGAATCTCTAACACGTCTCGTGATAAGTCGTCATTTACAAATGCACACACCACTTCATTGTCGTGCGCCATTTTCGCTGTGGTTGTAGTGAGGCGAAAATCATGGAAATGAAACTCAGCGTTGAGTTTGCCTTTCGCTAGGTTGAATGATTTTTCGTCGTATGATTTTGAGCTAAAAAAAGCAATGTTGAGCATGGCTTCCTCTCTTACCTAAAAAATGAATACCCCAATTATGTTTATTTGATAAGGGGTTAAAATTAACAACTCTGTTCAGTGTGCTAGAGTTTTTTTCTCTTGTCTATCACCATTAGTCATTGTAATTACTATGGTTATTTGGTTTTTTATCTTTACTTATTGAACACTAAAAATCACACTACGAAGTAGCTTGCTTATAAGTTCATCAATATCGAATGGATCTTATTTTCGAGTGTTGAACATCTTCTTGGTCTCTTTTTCTGACCAGAAGTTAATGTTGAATTGCGCGTCGTCACTCAGTTCCACTCGATGCCAATATTGAGGTGGACTGGTGGCAAATTGCCCGGCTTCAATCGTGATAACATTTTCTGGTTCTGTTGCTTCTGCATCAGCAAAACCATAGAAGGTGACAGTGCCTTCCATGACGCAGATCTGACCAAACACGCCTTCCGCGGTGTTGTGATGGTTGAGCAGTGCTGCTGGGATGTTGTCTTTAGTGAAAAACGGTGTTGAACGTTGGATTTTCCAGTGTGACGGAATACGTAAATGACTCATATAAAACCTCTTATCTGACTGTTCTTTGAAATAGATACTTCGGTGTTTTAGGTGGCCTATCTTTACCAGTAATTTTCACTGCTGAATTGACCAGGCTTTCTCCGTAGATGCTTTTCGAAACCTAAACTTGTTAGTGCGTCACTTGTGTCACGAACCATTTGCGGATTGCCGCAAAGGTAGAAGAAACTGCGGGTTTGATTGAAAGCGACAGACGCGGCTTGCTCGAGATCGCCTCCAAGTAACAAACTTGGGATTCGTCCGCGCAAAGTTCCGGTAACTGATTCTCTAGAAATAATTGGCACATATTTAAGTTTTCCTTGAAAGTGATCGACGAGTTGAGTGATACGGTCTCGATAAGTCAAGTCTTGTTCTGTTCTTACGGCATGAACCAATACAAGGTTGTTGAATGACGCGGCTTTTTCTGTAGCCAATCCATTCTGTTGTTGAATCTGCATGCTTTCGAGCATTGAGATGAATGGGCCAACCGCGGTTCCGGTTGAAAGCATCCACAGATCGTCGACGTTCTCTGGGAGCTCATCCAATGTCATAAAGCCGCTTGGGTCTTTGCCGACAAAGATGTCATCGCCTGCTTTCAATTCATGAAGCTGAGGAGAGAGCTGACCGTTCTGATCCTTAATAATTAAAAACTCGAGATGTTGATGACCTTTTTCGTGCTCTGGTGCGTTTACCATTGAATAAGCACGTCTCACGAACTCATCTTCACTATTTAGCAAACCGAGCTTAGTAAACTGACCTGCCTGATAAGGGGAGACAGGAGCACTGACTTGGAGTGAGAACAATTGTTCTGTCCACTCTGTCTTGTGTAGGACTTTTCCGGTTACCAAACCATGAGGAATATCTGTCATATCATCACCTTTAAGAAGAGAAGTTATCTCATTAAGGATACTCAACTATTTACATTTTGGAGTTGCATGTACCATGCCAATAATGAGAATGCTTATCAATACTGACTTGATAGCTGGAATTAACTGTTTTTGTGTCAAAAAGACCCTTTTGTAAATTGGTCTAAATGACTCATATGTGTGTTTGTTGTGTGCGTGGTGCGTTGTTTTGGGGGATTTAGAGCCGAGCTTTCGCAAAGTCCGAAGAGTGGTTTGACCCCTGAAGTATTGCACTAATAACTAAAGAGAATAATTTATAGATGCGTATAATGGCGGCTTTCGATCTCAATATAGCCGTGTTTTATGCTTGATAATCTTCGTATGGCCTTGAACGTGTTGTTCGTGACCCTCAATACCGCAATGACTGCGTTTACCGTGAGTTTCTTTGGCCTCATCAAACTGATTCTGCCAATCTCTGTTGTGCAAAAGTCGTGTACTCGTTTAGCTAACTTCACATTCTGGTGTTGGGCTTCGCTCAATCTTTGGATGTTGAACGTGAATAATGACATCGAGTGGCAAGTGGAAGGCGGGGAAGATATCTCGACTAAGCAGTGGTATTTGATGATGTCGAACCACCTGAGCTGGGCGGATATTGTGATTTTGTCTTCTATCTTGAAAGACAAGATGCCGATGACGAAGTTCTTCCTTAAGCACGAACTGCTGTACGTGCCTTTTGTTGGCTTGGCCTGCTGGGGCTTGGATATGCCGTTCATGCGACGACACTCACGCGAGTTTTTGCTACGTAACCCAGAGCGTCGTAATGATGACTTCAATGCAATCAACAAAGCGTGTACTAAGTTCAAGCTAGCGCCGACAACATTGGTTAACTTTGTGGAAGGAACGCGTGCCAACCACGACAAACTGGCGACAGCGAAAACTCCATACCGACACCTATTGAAACCAAAAACCGGCGGTGTGGCGTTTGCTCTATCTGCAATGGGGCCAATCTTAGATGGGATCGTGGATGTCACTTTGGCTTACCCTGAAAACCAAGTCTCTCCGTTTGAAGATATGTTGAAAGGCAAAATGACCAAGGTTGTGGTACGTATTAAATTGCACCCGATGGACGAGAACGTAAACGGTAATTACTTTGAAGATAAAGCGTTTAAACGTCGCTTCCACAGTTGGTTGAACAACACGTGGAAAGAGAAAGATGCTTATCTTGATACGGTTTATGGGGTTGATACACCCTCTGAGGCTGAATCGATTGATGAGACAGATGCGGTTCATAAGAAACAAGAGCAGTAAGCTCAAACCAAACTGATAGTATTGAAAAAGCCGATAGTTCATTGAACTATCGGCTTTTTATTGATTTGAATATTCTTAATATTCAGCAATAAAGTTAGTACTTACTATGGTTTAACCGACTGGTAGGCATCAATAATATGCTTCACTTGACTCGGTTTTCCTTGCTTCTCCTGTCCTTGATGGATACGTAAGTAGTGCTGCAATGTTTTGGCTTTGTATTGCTGTGATACCTTCATTTGTTCGTCACAATTTGGTGCCCAGATCTTGTCACCGACGTTCGATATCTCGCGAACGTTTTGGCTATTATCTGAATCACCTTGGTTATTACTCACCAATAAAACCTCGTAGTAACGACGGTTCTCTTCGATCAAAATTTCATCAATAAGACCAAAATTGAGCGCCTTTAAATGGCTTCTCAACTCGAATTGCTGATGCACCGGGCAAAGCAAGAAATCGATCGCTTTGTCTGGGTGTTGACGGTGAATATCATCGACTAATTTCTGAGTCAGATCGCCACCGACGCCTGCAATAATAACCAGGTGTTTGCCAGTATGTTTCTCAAGCGGAATAGCGGCGACATCCATGCAGTAGACTTGCCATTGACTGGTAACCGTTTTTTCAGCTCTGTTATCTTGTGGAAAGTAGCGCGCTAGCTTGCCTTCCAGTTCATTCATCAGAGACGGGACTATATCGACAAAGTGAATCTGAGAGGCTTTGTTATCCGACAACAGTTGAACACCCAAAAAGCCATGATCACAGCAACAGTCCCAAATATGCTGGTAGTCGTTGCTGACAAGGGAATGGAGAGTTTGCAGTCGGTTACTTAGCTTCATAAGGTTCGTGTCGTTAGAAAAGGGGATATTGTCTTATCGAAGGCGCATTGTAATGACTTTCTAGAAAAACAAAAGCACCTTGGATGTGAACCCTAGGTGCTTTGTCGTGTGAGATAGTCTACAGGCTTGTTGGAATACGTTTAAGATGCTTTGGCAACGGCTCTGATATGGCCTTCCACTCGGTTCTTACCAAGCTGTTGTGCGATAAGCTTTGCCTGTTCCGCTAGCGCTAAAGCTGAATCGCGTTCGCCTTCTATTTGCGAGAACCCCACGCTAACCCCTAGTGATAAGGTGATATCTGGAGTGACGATGGTTTTCTCCGCGATTCCGACTCTGCACTGGTCTAGTTGGAATTTGGCATCTTTCACATCATTGGCTTTGAACAATACAGCGAACTCCTTTCCTCCTATACGCGCCAAGCAAAGTCCTTTCGGCTTCGGGAAGTAATAGCGTATCGATTCTGCAGTCAGTTTGATCATCTTGTCACCCACCGCTTCACCGTAGGCTCGGTTTACGTGGTCGAAGTTATCGATATCTAGCAAAGCGACATAGGTATCGGGCTCGCTCGCGTAGTTTTCGATGGCGCTACTGAAACTGCTCTTATTGTCTAACTGTGTCATCAGATCTTTGCTGCTCAATTGATGTTGAAGCAGTAAGTTAGACAAAGAGACTTCAGTGTAATCACGGATCATTCGCAGAATACTCTGGCTGATCGGTAAGTTTGCGTTTACGTACAACACTGCGATCAACTGCTGACGAGAGTGCAAAGGAATACAGTAATGACGTTGGTGTATTTTGAGTTTACACGCCAGTGGATCGGCGTACTTACCACTTCGGTAAGCCATAGTGTCCGGTGTAAATCGCTCTGCAAGGGCTTTGTCACAATGTACCGTTGATTTATTTCCGTGATAGTCGATGGTACTGAATGAGTGGTTCTCAGGCTGATAGAGACAGAATTGAATGCCTTTTTGGTAGGTGAAGCTATCAAGTATGGATTTTAACTCTCGCTTAAAGCTTACAAGGTCATCGACTTTATTCAGTTGTGACAAGGACACGTTCAAACGATAAGCCAAATAGTTTGCGCCAATCCACAATAGAAGCAGTGAACCAAGTACCAAGCCCGTTAACGTAAACTGGTGTGAGCTGGTTAAGATATCGTGGCGATCAGTGCCAGCGATAAATACCCAATTCAAGCTGTTGTCAGCGTCAAATACCGATATTTTGAAGTTATCTTGATAGTAGTATTCGTGCTTACCGACGGTTTCACCTTGTGAGAGTTGATGGCTGATACCTGCGTGATAACTGATAGATTTAGAGCCGATACGTTTCGGATTAGGGTGAAAGACAAGTCGTTCTGTTGCTCGATCAACCACAAACACATAGCCGTGGTTAAGCGTTTTTAAGTCTCTTAACCCTTGGGTTGTGTGCAATAAATCAAACTCAATCCATATCTCTTCGTTCAATCTTTCCGCTGTATGTTTCACCGCGAACACCCAACGACCATCGGGCTTTTGATAAATAGAAGAGATATAAAAATCTTCCACAACACTGTCTATTGGATTCCATTTGATGGAGCCAACTTGTTCGTTGGAAAGAGGTAAGCCACGACTTGATATATATTGTTGGGTTTGAGGTTGGTACCGAACGATATCGGAGAAGTTTGGCGTTCTTTTTAGAATATTATCGCTCAATTCTCTGAATTTTTTATCACCGATTGGAGCCGTTTTAGGTAAGCCTAGACTGGTTTCTAAAAAATAGAGCTTGCCGAATGTCGCTTCGATGTTGGAACGAATAGTGGAGCTTGCGATACGAATGTTTGACGATGATTGTTCAGTTGCTGCTGTTTCTACTTTTTCAAGCTGAGCCACAGCTAGATAGAGCATCCCTCCAGTTAATAAAATAATGTATGGTTTAAAAAGCCGAATTAATGTTTTAGGTAAAGCCATGATATCCAAAGACGTTATAGATTCATTTTTATAGTACGGCCATACTAAACAGTTTTCGTAATCACATCAATGCAAATGATTCCATATAAATGAATGAGTTTTGTGATATTAGGCTAACAAAAAAGCCAGTCATAAATATAACTGGCTTCTATGGTTTTCGGTGTTTTATTACGTTGGCTTAACTTTTAACTTAACTCAGTCTTTCCTGGCGAATAATGCAAAATCGCCATCGAAGTTGGCGACAATAACATTTCACCTTCAGCATGACCTGGTTTTACATTTCGTAGGTTAGTATCGCAGATCTTCACCCAGTTTTGATCACGATCACTAGGTAAAGAAAAACGTGCTGGTGCGTTGGTTTGGTTGATCAGATAAATCAACTCGTCACCATTTTTACCAATGCCTAAATGCAGCGCAACTGAGCTTAAACGGTTCCAATCATCATGCTCCATCAGAGTGCCATCGACACGGCTCCAGAAGATGCGGTTAGAATTACGTTTTTCGCCACTGAATGCCTTAATAAATGGCACCATGTATTGCTGACGAGCAGAAATCATTTCCGATAGCCAAGTCTTGAAGTATGTCTTGCGCTCAGAGTCTTCCCAGTTTAGCCAGCTGGTTACGCCATCTTGGCAGTAAGCGTTGTTGTTACCTTTTTGAGTATGAGATAACACATCGGCCGTCAAAATATGCGGAATACCAAAAGCAAACAGCAAGCTCGCCATGAAGTTGCGTTTCTGCTTTTCACGTGTCGCGATCACTAACAGGTTTTCGGTTTCACCTTCAACACCGTAGTTTTCAGAGCGGTTGTCACCGTGTCCATCGCGGTTGTTCTCACCATTCTCTTCGTTGTGCTTATGCTTGTAAGAAACAAGATCTTGCATGGTGAAGCCATCGTGATAAGTGATGTAGTTGACGGTTAATTTGTACGGCCAGTGCGCAGCGCTATAGATGTCACGTGAACCCATCAAGCGAGTTGCAAACTCTTTCAGGTAGCCTTGATCGCCACGCCAGAAGCTACGAGTGATGTCTCTAAGCTTGTCATTACATTCATTCCAACCTAGCGGGAAATTACCTACTTGATAACCATTAGGTCCAATATCCCATGGTTCTGCGATTAGCTTGGTTTCTTTCAGTACAGGATCTTGAGCAACGGCTTTAAAGAAAGCAGCCTCAGGGTTGTAGTTGTCACCTTCGCGCCCCAGTGTTGCTGCTAAATCAAAACGGAAGCCATCGACTTGGAACTCATTTACCCAGTAACGAAGCGTATCCATGACTAAGTTGAGTGCAGGTTGATGGGTTAGATCGACCGTATTACCGCAGCCTGTGAAGTTCGCGTAATGACAACCATGTTTGATGTAATAGCGGCTATCTAGCGCTTTTAGGTTAAAGGTTGTACCGCCTTCACCACCTTCAGCAGTGTGGTTGTAGACAACGTCGAGAATGACCTCGATACCATTGCGGTGCAACTCACGAATCGCAGTCTTAAGCTCAGTAACCGCGTCTTTCTCTGCATAGCGAGGGTCAGGCACCATGAACAAATATGGGTTGTAACCCCAGTAGTTCACTTTCCCCATATCCAATAGGTGAGGTTCGTGCATACATGCAGCAATAGGTAAAAGTTGTAGAGAGTTGATGTTTTGCTGTTTGTAGAACGCAAGCATTTCAGGGCTGACTAATCCCAAGTAACGACCTTTAGTGTTGGTCTCTACTTCTGGATGAAGTTGAGATAAGCCTTTTACATGGGTTTCAAATAGAACGGTCTCTTCGCGGCTAATTCGCGGTTTTTCCACGTCTTGCCAATCGAAGGTGTCATCGACAACGACACATTTCGCCATCGCAAAGCTTTTCTCATTGCTATAGGGCGTGACGTAATCGAGCGGTTCGCTTATTGCTTTGGCGTACGGGTCTGAAAGTAGGATAGGACCATTGTCTGTTTCAGCAATGAAACCGTATTTTTGTCCTGCTTTAATACCGTCAATAAATACATATCTGATATCAGCGTATTCATTTTCCAATTTATAAGTAGTGAATTCATCGTTCTCATCAAAAAGAGCGAGAGAGAGAGATTTACAGTCAGGAGAATAAATTGAGAAGTTGCAGCCAGTGTTACCTAGCGTTGCGCCTAGCGGATAAGGGCGAGCGAGCGTTCTAGTCATTGCTTGATTTCTTGTTCGTTTATCAACATCAGTGAACTATAAGTAAAAAGCTTTGTCACAGTAAGGTCAAGCAACTTCACAGAATAATTATTGTTAAAAAAATAATTTACCGATTAGGTTCAAATTATATATTTGAAGTAGATCTCACTTAAGGTGAATAATTAGATCTGTGTGCTGTCTACTCCTCCTAGATTAAGTGATCTACCTCTTTAAAACACCGTTCTGTATATTTTCTACTCCCCTCTAGTCCCCCTTAATTAACTTAGGGGTGGAGGAAGTCAAACTTGTCATCCCCTCTTAATATTGACCCCGTTGAAACGAATCAGGGGAAACCCTAAACCTCTCTATCTTACGACTACCATTACTGCCTTTGGTTGCCGCAAGAGAGCAAAAATATAAAAACCTAAAATAAATCGTCCTTAATGGAGTTAAGAATGAAAAAAGTAAGTTTGATTGCTGCTGCAGTGGCAACTACATTAGCTGCTGGCTCTGCGTTCGCTGTAGATTTTAATGGCTACATGCGTGCTGGTACTGGTATTAGCGGAAATGATGGTGGTGACGTTTCATTCATGAAGAATGGTATTGGCCGTCTAGGTAATGAAAACGACAACTACTCTGAGTTTGGCTTGGCTGAAGAACTAAAAACTGGTGAGCAAACTTGGCGTTTAGAGTCAATGATTGCTTCTGGTGCTGATGGCGCAAATGGTTGGGAAGACGGTGACTTTAACGTTGCTCAGTTTGCGGTTAAAGCAAAAGGCGTTCTATCTTTCGATGAAGAAGCGACTCTTTGGGCTGGTAAAACATACTACCAACGTAAAGACATCCACATTACTGATTTCTACTTCCTAAATACATCGGGTACTGGTGGTGGTATCGAAAACATTTCAGTTGGTAACCAAAAACTTTCTTTAGCAATTATTCAAGATGGCGAAGATGAGAACGGTGCTGGTTACATGGCTGATGCTCGCCTAGCGAATATCGGTCTATGGGAAGATGCTAGTTTAGAGCTTGGCGTTGTTTACAACTTCGGTACTGAAAACAAGAATGGCAAATACGATGGTGATGATGGTCTACTTGCTACAGGTATTATCCACCAAAACATGAGCAATGGTTTTAACCAAACAGTTGTTCAGCTAGGTACTGCTGGTTACGGCGTTCAAATGGCTAACTTCTGGGGTTCTGGTGCTTACTATGATCGCTCTGGTGCTCAAGATGATGGTTTTGGTTACCGTATTCTTAACTGGGGTGTAATGAACCTAGGCGAATCTTGGGAAATGGGTCACCAACTTGCATACCTAGCAGGTTCAGATCTAGGTGTTGATAAACATGATTCAAGCCAATACTCTATTGTGGCTCGTCCAATGTATAAGTGGAACGACACAATGCGTACTATCTTCGAAGCAGGCTATAACGCTGGTGAAGTAGACAACGTTGACTTCGGTGGCGCTAAATTTACTGTTGCTCAAGCATGGGCAATGGGTGACAGCTTCTGGGCTCGTCCTGAAATCCGCGTATACGGTAGCTACTTGATGGATCTAGAAAACGATTCATTCGGTGAAGTGAAAGATGAAAACGGTGTTGTTACTGGTCAAGGCGCAGACAACGACTTCGTTGTTGGTATCCAAGTTGAAGCTTGGTGGTAAGCCACTTAGCTTAAAATCCTAAACTGTCCTAATTCATAGCCGGCTTGCGTCGGCTATTTTTTTAAGGAATGTACGATTAAGTTGATCGTTCCCTAGGTGAATAGTTCTCTTTGTGGTAATTAAAGTTAGTAAATTTCTTAAAAAAATAAAAAAGGAAGGGTTATGTATTTTAAAGCTCTGATGTTGAGTGGCTGTGTTGCATTGGCCGGTTGCCAATCTGCACAAGTAGTCGAGCAAGTGCAAGTGGCACAGGCTGAACAAGTTAACTCGATTACTGGTCTTCAATTTGCCCCGATGAAGCTTCCAAGCTCGGCAATTTTTGATGTGACACCAAATAGCCAAGTATTAAACTATCAAGGAATAAACAGCCCTGTAGTAGCGATTGAACTGCCTGCAGATCGCGGTGAGTACTCGATTAATATCACGAGCATTATCGGCGATACAGCGTTTGTTCCTAATGCGGTTATCTATGACGAAAACGGTAGTGAGCTAGAGCGTTACGGTAAAGAGAGTTTCGAGTACGCTAAACCAAGACTACACTTGGGGAACCGTCTCGTTGCTGAGAACGATTTTTACCCACCGACAACAGCAAAATCAGTTTATTTAGTTATTTATACAGATCAAGCTGATATTGGTGATTTTACTGATGTGATCCATCCTGCTCGTTTAGATGCGGAAGGTCGTGGTAACTATTTACCTGAAGTGAAAGATATCCCGATTCCAAATGCTAACGTTGGTAAGATAGAAGTAACAATCGATAAAGCGAGCTTCTTTTCTATTGGTTCATCGAGCAGCGAATCTAACGCTAAACCAGCCGCTGCGACTAAGATCGATACCATTCAACCTGAAACGCAAACCTACTATCACAATGCGATTCAAACGGCTGTAACTGAAGACAATATTCCTAAAGCTCTGAGCTTATTAGATGAAGCAAAAGCACTAGGTATTGAAGGCGCGCAAGAAGTATTTGTAAAAGCCGTCAATAAAAAGTAGTCGAATAGTTTGTAAATACTGATTGATATAAAGAGAAGGGCTCCTAGTAGGGAGCCTTTTTTATTGATTGTAATAAATTAAAAGTAATACTCATGTTAACCAGAATATTTGAATGTAAATAATCTCAGGCTTACACATAATAACCAATAACCAATAACCAATAACCAATAACCAATAACCAATAGCTAATATAAATGGGCGTAATTCGTTGTTTATAGTTTTGATTTACTAACTACTAAAAAACACTCTCGTCTATTTTACTCTTGTCAAATAGCTGAATACGAGCTCTATTGACGAATCGCTATTTCATCTAGTGACCTAAAGTCGGCCTCCTAAACTTTACGTACACTGGAATTATACGTTCACACGACATCGTTATACTTTCTACCAAGAACCAAGAACCAAGAACCAAGAACCAAGAACCAAGAACCAAGAACCAAGAACCAAGAACTTAGGCGGTTTGTTTATCTCTTAACATTTATGTTAATCAAGGTCAGGGAAGGGGGGGACGTGTTGGGATTGGTGTTTGTTGAGCACAAAAAAAGGGAGACTGAGGTCTCCCAAAAGGCTAGCTTGCGCTGGTTTTATTATCTGTTTATTAGAATCGTAAGCTTTAAGGCTTAATTCTTGGTTACTGAAACGACCGCTTTTTCTACATTGTCATCCAGCTCATTAATCGCATTCAGAGTGAAGGTGTAGGTGCCAGCTTCTGCTACGCTTAGTTGGCAGTTACCATCACTACCTAGGTTGATTGACCCATTAGCAAGTTCAACGGAGTCACAACCAAAGTTAGGTGTTTTCCAGTCAGCATCTGCAAACTTGAAGCCATAGTCACCCGCTTCCAAGTTGCCTGTTACAGAATAAACCCCATTAGCAACAAAGCTCATCGCCCAATCATCAACATGATTCCATCCATTCATGTCACCACGAACGTAAACTGTTGTTTGGCCGTATGGCGGAATACTAGACACATCCTTGTCTGAATTATCAACTGGCAGACCAGCACCTTGGGCACCGTCTTGAGCTTGCACGAACACAGCGGTGGTTAGTGCTGGTACTGTGAAGGTTTCAGCAGCAAAGGTTGCGTTTTTCACTGTGTCGTCAGTTGAGTTTTGTTGAACGGTGTGAAGTGTAAAGCCGGTTGCTCCCGTGATTTTGAACGATTGAGATTCATTAGTTGAGTTTACAATTGCCACAATCGCATCATTTGCAGGGTCAAGATCGTCGCCCGCAGACACACCATCATCGATAGACATGACAATCAGGCCTTCGATTTGATCTTCACCAACATTGCGGAAGTCGACACGCTTCATGACTTCGTCTGCTGTGTCTAAGCGGAACAGTTCGCTTGAGCTACGGATTTTTAATAGCTCTAGGAATTGCTGCTTAGTCAGATTAATGTCTTCTTCGTCTGGTTTAGCCGTTGGGTCAGCAATGATTGTTTTGATCAGATCCCAGTTCGCACCATCTTTGTCTTCACGAGGTAAGCCGACGTTCCAGTTGTTATCAGTACCATCAAACATTACGCGGTTGTACCAGTCACCAGAATCGTAAGAATCGCGCTGCATAGACTTAGATCGTAGCAGTTCAGAACCCATATGGATGAATGGTATGCCTTGGCCTAGCATCACGGTAGAGAGCGATACAGACTGCATACGCGCACGCTCTGCAGAGCTAGTACCAGTGGCGATCTTGTAAGCGTTGTTATCCCAAAGCGTTTGGTTATCGTGTTTTGAAACGTAAGAGATGTTCTCTGAAGGCATCTTGGTGTAACCAGCGGGCGCACCGTTGTAATCAACATTTTTACCCAGTTTGGTATCACCTTTGTAATCAATCAGTACGTATTCTGCGAGGTTACCTGCCATACCTAAACGAACAAGGTCTTGGTTATGCAAACGACCATTAATCGAATCTTGATCAACTTTGGTTTCTTCGTTGGCAATCGCTGCGTTACCAAAGCCTTGGTTAAAGCGAAGTGGGTGGTTGCCTTCTGAATCGACGCCACCATCAAACGGGCTACCGCCACGAACAGCGTCACGTAATCGATCAGAGAATGTACCTATCTCTGTGCCTGCCATATTGATTTGGTTCGCTTGGTCGAAGCGTGCATTGTTAGCTACTTCACCAAAGTCCCACCCTTCACCGTAGAACAGTGTGTTCTCGTCGATTTTACGAACTTCAGCAAGAGCTTCTACCATTACGTCTTTTGGTTGGTGACCCATTAAGTCAAAACGGAAACCATCCACCTTGTAGTCGTCAGCCCACACCTTAAGTGAGTCGACCATTAACTTACCCATCATTAGGTTTTCGGTCGCAGTGTTGTCACAACAGGTCGAGTTTTCCACGCCACCTGTGTTCACATTAAGACGGTGGTAGTACCCAGGGACAATCTTATCCAGTACCGACTTATCGTTCACACCAGACGCATTGGTGTGGTTGTATACCACGTCCATGATCAGCTTGAGATCCATGTCGTGCGTGGCTTTCACCATTTGACGGAATTCTAGAATACGTTGAGAACCATTAGGATCGGTCGCGTAGCTGCCCTCTGGCACAGTGTAGTGGAATGGGTCGTAGCCCCAGTTGAAGCTGTCCAGCATGCGCAGGTCGTTCATTAATGCTTGCGCATCGCCTGTTGAAGGGTCATAACCATCGAGTACATCTTCGATGACTTTATTTTCGTCTTCGTTTCCACATAAGGCAGCAGTCGGTTTTACATCACACAGTTTGCCAACGGTGTCGGTGATATCGACGCGGCTTGCTTCATCTTCATCAACGGTAGCGATATCAAATGCTGGTAAGATATGCAGCGTGGTTAAACCTGCATCTTTCAAAGCTTGTAGGTGCTTGACCGACTCGCGATCTGCTTCTGTGAGAGCGAGGTATTTTCCATTTAGGCTAGGTGTGCCGAACTTATCGCTGAAGCTGAAGTCACGAAGGTGTGATTCGTAAAGTACATGATCTTCATCTTTCTCTACCGTTGGACGCTCATATCCAACCCAACCTTCAGGCATTAATGCTGAATCATCAAGATCGATCACTTGAGAGTATGCTGAGTTTTTCGACAAACTGAGTGAGTAAGGGTCGGTTACTAGGCGAGTTTCAATGTTACCTGTGGTTGGATGGTAAACCTTCACTTGGTAGCGATAGTAACTGTTGACAGCGTTAGGTACCGCGTCAGTCGCCCAAATACCCGTCTCAGTGCTTTCCGTCATTGGGAACACTTGTGAACTTTGCAGATCTTCGCTGTACAAGACGAGTTCTACATCTTGCGCGGTTGGTGCCCAAAGCTTGAAGGTCGCTGCACTGCCTTCAACAATCGCGCCTAGTTCTTCAGCCATTGCGTTACCAGCATCTTCGCTAGCAAATACCGCATCAAGCACACCTGGCTTTTGAACCTCAGTTGAAGAGATAACATCGCCATTGGCATTATAGGCAACAAAAATTATCTGAGATTTTAAGATGGTGCGTAATGTGTTGTCGTCAACGTCGATAGCAAGGGCAGGTAAGCTTGCAAGGTGGCGGAAACGCTCTTTCAATTCAGAAGACAATTCCCCATCTTTGCTTAGTTCAATTGCAGTGCCGCCCACGATCTCTTTGTCGTCGTTCATCGTGATGCTGTTATCGAGTGCGTAGAACAGCTTGACAGAATCGGCGTTACCAGCGGCTTCCCAAGCGATAGTGTCTGCGTCTAACCAATGCGCTTTTTGGCCATCAATATTTACTGGGCGCTCTGAAATTGGGTCGTAGTACAGCTCGCTGCTGCCATGGAACCCGAATACACCTTGCGAATCACCAAGTTTGGTTAACTCGATTTTTGAATTGGCACTACCAAACGCTTTTTCGTCTCCATTGTGTAAGATGAAATTCATGCATTTATGTGGGTCAGAAGCATCAGGATCCACTTTCAATACATAGTAAGCACCGTAAGTATCGCTGATACCATCGTATTCGTAAGGGCTGTTCCAATCGGTTCCGGTTTCACTCAACCCCATGCCGACTAAGTCTGTGCTAGTACAACCTTCGCCATTCCATAGGTGAAGCCCCCAACCGTCGTAAGTAGAGCCCGAAGTGCTCGCGGCTGCAATATCACGTTTGTAATACACAACGACTTCGTTTTCGCCTGCTTTGTATAAGCCATCGTTGCCAGCGTCTGTGTCATTGTCGCTATCACTGCCACAACCTGCGATCAAAGTAGCGGTGAATAGAGGTAAAATCGCTTTGGCCAAAGTCGAGCGCTTGAAGCTTCTCTTTTTGGTCATATTGAAGGTGTTTCGTAGAGAGATAATTTTATTAATATTTATGTTGTTCACGTTTTGATATCCATATTTCACTTTTTATGAAGATAAATATCCTAGCTTTAACCAAGGTCAACTATTTGTGATGGCAATGTATAAAGTTATTTTTAATTCGTAATTATAAGAAACCTAGTGTCAATATCACGCTTTGTATTTGGTTAGTGCTGGATTAATTGGATCAATGACTCATATGTTCGGAATCAATAACCTAAGGCGTAGAGGATAGGAGTAGATAATAAGGATGAGAACTCATCCTTATTAATGTGAGACGAATACCACTTTTTTTGGTTCTTATTTTTTAATGGCAATAAAGTTTTATTTATTACCGTTTTTATTGCTACTATAGATAATAATAACCCTATTAATTAGTGTGGAGTAACCACAAATATTTTGACACTAAAAATGGATTCACATAAGTGTGAAAATACTGTCATTTCTATTTTCAGATCCTTTCGATCACGATAGATCCAACGTGTGTTTAGGAAGAGGTTTCTTAGTAGACTAGCTCCGTGCTACTGAGCTCTTTCTATCAAAATCTACAGGGCGTAATTGCCACAATATGTGAGCTGTTACCCAAAAGGAGTTGATGTTGTCTTCATCTATTAAAATTGCTATCACCTATCTGATGTTGGTTGCGATATCTGTGTTGTTTGCAGAAAGTTCTAAAGCGCTGTTGGTGTGGTATTTGGCTATCGGATTGGTGGCGTTTTTTGTGTACGCGAAAGACAAGCGAGCGGCGATCAATGGCAATTGGCGTGTGCCTGAGAAAACCTTGCACATTTTGTCTTTTGCTGGTGGTTGGCTGGGGGCTTTGATCGCACAAGACAAGCTGCGTCATAAAACGCAAAAGCAGCCGTTTAGAGCGATTTATTGGCTAACAGTGGTAATCAATGTAGCGGCGTTTGTGTGGACGTTAACACCAAGCGGGCAGGCGATATTTGGTCGTTGGGTTGGTGAAATTATTGGGCTTCTTTAACGATAATGATGGCTAGTAACTGTGTACTAACCATCAATAGCTATAGTGAGTCGATTAGAGCATTGGAATCGTTGATGCTAACAGCAACCCCGCCATGCCGTAGTTGAAGCTTTTGATGCGTACTGGCGTTGTTAACCAGTGTTGCAGTTGCTTGCCCGCTGCCGTCCAGAAGGTTACTGATGGCAAGTTAGCTAGCGTGAAAATGGCTGCGATGATCGCAAGTTCCCACCATGAGCTGCCGCTGCTATAAACGGATATCGCCGTCAGTGCCATCGACCAACCTTTCGGATTTACCCATTGAAAACTTGCCGCACCGAGAAAGGTCATCGGCTTATACGCTTCGGTACTTTTGGCTTTACCGCTCAATGCTATCTTAATCGCAAGGTAGACGAGGTAAGCAAGGCTCAGGTATTTCAAGACTTGGTGCGTCACTGGGTACGCGTTGAAAATCCCCATTAAGCCGAAACCAACCAACAGCAACATGGCTGCAAACCCTAGAGCAATACCAAGCATGTGTGGAATGGTACGGGCAAAGCCAACATTCGCACCTGATGTCATGAGCATGATGTTATTTGGACCCGGCGTGAAGGTCGAGACAAACGCAAATAAGGCAAGTGCGCTAAGTTGTTCTAAAGGCATAATGGTTCTCCAGCAATAAAAGGAACGAAGTGACTGACCGGTCATGACTTTCACGTGTTGAGAAACATAGTAGGTGGAAAGTGAGGCAATTATGTGCTTTTATTTCCTCTATTATCATTAAATGCACAATAATAAGTACCTATGGATAGATTTGACGAAAGGATATTGCAAGAGCTTAAATTGGACGGCAGAATCTCCAACATTGAGCTTTCAGAACGAATTGGTTTGTCGGCTTCAGCGACGTTAAGACGAGTACAAGATCTTGAGCGTAAAGGCATCATCCAAGGTTACCGCGCGGTTTTAGATAATGGCTTGATGGGCGTGGGCTTTATTGCCTATGTTTCGATTGGCTTATCGAGCCACAGCAAAGCGGCTCAGTTGGAATTTGAACAACACGTCAGCATGGAAAAAGAGGTGGTCGAGTGCCACAACATTACCGGTGCTAACGAGTATTTGCTGAGAGTCGAAACCAAAGATCTGCCGGGCTACAAGAAGTTTCATGCCGATGTGCTTGGAGAATGTGCTCAGGTTCAATCCATAACGACTATGGTTGTGATGGATACCCCTAAAGACGAACGCTAATCGAGTTTTATTGCAGGAGAGGCGCAGTGCCCAATACTAATCAGTTGTTATTGTTCTTAGATGTGGTTCAACAAGGGTCGTTTACCAAAGCGGCAACCTTGCATGATATGGACAACTCATCACTCTCTAAACAGATAAAAAAACTCGAGCAAGATTTAGGTGTTCAGTTGCTCAACCGTTCTACGCGTTCGTTCTCATTGACGTCGGCAGGGGAAGATATTTTAGCGCAAACCTATGTGCTGAAAGATACCATTAATCAGATCCAAGGCATTGCTGATTCATACCAGTCTGAACCCAAAGGTGTGTTACGAATTACATCTCCGATCTATTTTGGTCAGCAATACCTGCAACCTATCATCACTCAGTTTATGAGAAAGTACCCGGATGTTCAGATTGTCCTTTCACTGGACGATAAGATCGCCAACATCATCGCAGGCCAATTCGATATCGCCTTTCGCTTCAGCAAGCTTGTTGAATCGAATTTGATTGCGAAGAAGATTGCTGACAGTAACTTCATGTTGGTCGCGTCGAATGATTTTGTTAAGCAGCACGGTGAACCTAAGACACCACAAGATTTGCTAGCTTTGCCTGCGGTGATTTATACCAATGGCGATATGACGGTTGATCATCTGCGTATCAGTGAAGAGCCGCATGGCAATACTTTCCAAAGCCTGACGATTCGTGGCAACTATAAGGTGAGTGATGTTCGTACCATGGTGTCTTGCGTGAAAGATGGCTTGGGTTATGGCTTCCTTGATCAATCAAACCTGTATGCCTCAATGAAAGAGCTTGGCTTAGTCACCTTGCTACCGGATTATCCGATTTCTACAATCGATACCGCGATTTATGCTGTCTATCCACACCGCAAACAGACCAAGCTGGTGAAAGAGTTCATCACTACGGTTCAAGACTATATTGGCTCTCCAACCATTTGGGAGAAGATGCAGCAAGGTTAGCTGCTTCTATGCCATATCAAATAAAAAAAAGGAGCCAGAACTTCATACGAACTGGCTCCTTTTTACTCTCAGGCTATAACTGATTTACAATGTAAAGCGTAGCTATAGCTGGTGTGAACGGCTCTTTTCTCGAAAAGAGTCCCTCTTTAAGTGAAGCTAGTGATTGTGAATCACTTCTTTGCCACTTGGATAAGCTTTTGTACCCAATACGTGGCCATCCACTTCTTTACCGTAGTAGCCCTGATGGTTGTGATAGCGTTCTGCATTAGCAGCCACATCGCCCTTGTATCTCGGGTCTTGTGGGCGCTCATGGCTATTCACAAACGCGGCCACATCCCAAGCATCTTGAATCGAAAGCTGTTGGCTCTTTCCAAGCGGCATGTTTTCATAGATGAAGTAGGCAGCGGTGTTCACGCGGTGCATACCTGCGCCCCAGTTGAACGAATTCTCTCCCCAAAGTGGCGGTAGGTATGAGCGACCATCAGCTCCTTTAATTCCTTCACCATTTTGACCATGACAAGTTTGGCAGCTGGTTTGGTAAACCTTTTCACCACGCGCTATCGACGGCTCTTGTTCTGGGTTGGCAATCTTAGGGTAGCCACGACCTGCCAGCTTGCTGCGGTCATCAATTGGGTATTTGCTTAACAGCTCTTCAGGAAGAGGGAAGCTTTCCGCTTTACCACCGACTTGCAAATCTGCATCGCTGATCTCAGGAACTGGAGTGTCTTGCATGCCGTTTTTATCTAAGATGCCACCCATCGCCAACCAATATGAATAAGCCGTTAGCGCGACCATCTCTTTTGAGCCAACTGCTGGTGGCAAGCCATTCATTGAGTAAGTGAAACAACCTTGGATACGCTCTGCGTAGCTGTTTACCTTGTCGTTTTTCTTACGGTAAGCTGGGTAGGCCATGTAAGCTCCCCATAGAGGCGCTGCATTTGCCTTCATGCCCGCTTGCATGTGGCAGTTTACACAGTTTTGTTCATTGCCTACGAACGTCCCACGCATCTGCTGAGAATCGACAAACAGCGAGTAGCCCAGTTTGACCTTGTCACCAAATTCTCCAGCAGGAATATCAACCAAGTCGCGTGGCACCAGATACTTGTTATCTTGAGGCTTCTCGACAGCGGGCAGTTCGGTTTGGCGATCGGGCAACTCACCTTCGGCGTAAGCGATTCCAGAGGCAAGGGTTGCGGTAATTAAAAGTAATGTTTTCATGCGAGCCCTTTAGTATCGGAAAGATGCGAAGTAGTAAGACAGGTTTTTGATTTCATCGTCGGTTAACTTGCCTGCGATGTTGCCCATCATGTTCAAATCATCACCCTTACGAGTGCCGTTTTTCCAAGCGTTGAGCTGATTTTGAATGTAGTCGGCGTGCTGGCTCGCTAGGCGTGGAAATTTGTCTACACCCATACCACTTGGCCCATGACAGGTTGCACAAGCTGGAATGTTTCTATCCCAATCGCCTTGGAATACAAGCTTACGATAAGGATTATCAATATCAGCCTGTGAGCCGCGCTGTTCTAAATCGCTGAATTCGTATGACGGTAATGATGCAAAGTACTCTGCTACTTCACGACGAACGGTAGGATCAGACACACCATCCGCCATGCCCTTCATGATCGCGCTTTGACGCTCACCACTAGAGAATAGAACCAGTTGGTGTTCAAGGTAGTCAGCATTGAGCCCTGCTAGCATAGGGGCAATGTTGGGCATGCCTTTACCGTCAACTTGGTGGCATCCGCTACAGGTTTCTGCGGCTTCTGGCATTGGATTAGGCGCTGCTTGTGCAAAACCAGATAAAGAAAGGCTTCCCAGAGCTGCGATACAAAGCGTTAGTGTTTGAGTTTTAATTTTCAGCTTAGTCATGAGGCGTCACTATTGGTTGTAGTGCACGCATTTTCGACATAATTGATTGTTCGCGCTATTGTGGATTTCCACATTAATTCACTTTGAATTTGAGGTGGGTCTCACATTAATAACCTCAACCACTATAATGGTATTGATGTGAATTCCGTTAGGCCAATCCAATCGCTGTTTACGAAATGCAAGGGAACTGCCATGTTCGCCTCGGTGTAACTGCTTGTTAAGGCTCTTTTATGGCACCGATCGTATAAGCATAGCTGCTTTATAGATCCGGGCTTAAAAAGTTGTGATGAAGAGAAGAAAAGAGAAGTGAAGAGTGTTTGGTTGTTGTGAATTGAATGCTGTCGATGTATTGACTGCTAAAAAAGCAGAGCAACCTCGAATGGCGAAGTTGCTCTGTTGTGTCCCTATTCCGGAATGACTAGGGATATATGTTGGAGCACTGATTAGACTTTGTAGATCTTAGCCGGAAGCGCTTGTCTTGCTGCTGCTCCCACAACCCAATCTAACATCACGCCTTTGCCTTCTCTTGTCGGGTCAATCAAGCCTATATCATTGATGTTAACGCCATCGTTCGACTTCATCTTCAATGGTTGTTGTGTGTCACCAATCCAGTGTGCACGTTCACCGAGCTCTTTGTGTCCAAAGCCGTGTTCAAAGCCTAATGTGCCTTGTTTGATACCATCAATCACCATCGCCAACGCGTGTGTAGTTGAACTCGGTGTTTCAATGGCAAATAAGTCGCCTGTTTTGATGCCAGCAGAAGAGGCGTCTTGCGGGTGAATGTAAACTGGGTTCACGCCTTTGATCGACTCCAAACGTGGTGACAAGTTAGATACTGCACTGTGAATGTTGGATTTAAAGTTGGTCAGAGTAAATGGCCACTCTTTGGTCGGGAATTGCTCTGCCAAAGGTGTGCCGTCTGCCAGCTTCTGTGGATACCATGTCGGGCAACCCATGTACTGTTCGCCACTGATGGTGTTGCGAGAGGTCCCCAGCTTTTCATTCCAGATAGCCAAAGGTTTGGTCCATTTGTATTTCATGGTTTCATTGGTGTAGGCATTGGTTGCGTCTTCGAAACGACCGCCACGCGCAAAGATATACGCCACTTTGAGTATCTCTTCTGGCTTAAGCGTTTTGTTCATTACAGGTACTAGGCGCTCTAGACCAGACCAAACGATATCTTCTGCATCTACATTAGGCACTCCGCCTTTAACGAACGCTAGATTAGCCGCAGAGCGAAGGTAGAAATCTTCCGCACTATGGATGCCGTGCCAGTTACCTTGACTGTCTTTAATTACGTTATCGCCAAAGCCACCCAAGCCAAGTGTTTTCGCCAGATCAATAAAGAAGTTCTCTAGGTTGATCGCGCGCCCATCTTGAGTGCGTGAGGTTTTAGGCTCAACTATCGGCCAACGAGCGGTGATCGCTTTAGTTGCAACGCCATGCCATGGTGTTGCCATGCCCCAGCTTTCGTAGGTAACCGTGTCTGGGACTAGGTAATCGGAGAGTGCTGTGGTTTCATTGATGAAGGCATCGATAGAGACGATCAAGCCAAGCTGTTTTGGATCCTTAAGCTTTTCGCCTAGTAAGTTATCTAAGCCTGGAACGCCATAAAGTGGGTTCGCCATATGGTTGATCCACGCTTTTGCACGGTAAGGATAGCCATCAATCGCAGCTGATAAATGCTCGGTTAAAAGCGGAGCTGAGATTGGGTACCACGGCGCGCGTGTCGGGTAAGGTGATTCACCTGCAGCAACACGGCGTTTGTATTCACTGGTTTTGTGATACGGGAATTTGCTGCGAGACAAGAATATACCTTGCGGCTTCGTCTTACCCTTGAACTTGGTAAAGTCGTAACGAGGGCCTGCAACAGAAGTTGGGTAGCCGCCCGCTTTCGCCATCGCACCGCCTTTCGCGTTGATGTTACCGATCAGCGCGTTCAGCATCAGAATAGAGAACGAGTTGTAGAAGCCATTAGTGTGCATATTGCCACCATGAGTATCGACGACGGCTTTTGTCCCGTAACTGGTGAAGCGTTTCGCCAGTGCAATAATCTGATCTTGTGGGATTTCACACTGCTCGCTGTAGTAAGCAAGGTCATATTTGAAGGCTTCTTCTTTTAATCTTTGTAGAGAAGACTTCACACGAACGGTCTGACCATCGATTTCTACGTCTTGATCGACGAACAGAGCCGCTTCATTCACCTGTATATGCGATGATAATAGTGACGCTGTCACGTCTAGTGCGATAAATCCATCATCGTCAGACATTGGTTCGCCTGTTTCTATCAATCCGATATCCGATGCACGAAGCATGCGCCCGTTTTGTGGGTGTGTTTCGTCACTGATCACGAGGTGAGATGCATTACACCAGTGTGTGGTGCCTGCTTTCTTCATCGCTTGTGCGCTTGGGCGAGACAAGAAGTCGTGATTGTAGCGTTGGTTCTCGATGATCCATTGGATCATGCCCAGAATTAATGCTGAATCGGTGCCCGGTTTGATCGGAAGCCAGTTGTTACGATCGCCAGCTGCAAGGCTTGAAGAGCCAGCAGGAAGGCTTGGCGTTACTATGGTGTAGCTCAGTTTTCCGTTAGTACGAGCTTCAGCAAGTTGTCGTGCTTGGCGCTTAAACGGGTTACCCGCTTGAGCTGGAGACATACCGATGAACAGAATGAACTCAGCGTTATTAAAGTCGGGTTTTAAGTGTGAGAACTTGTCTAAGTCATTCATGATCGCGCCAGAACCTGCACGGAATGCGTAGCCACAGTAAGAGCCGTGGTGGCCGAAGTTGCGAGTGCCGTAACTGTTGAATGCAAAGCGTTTCAAGATGTCATCACGGCCTTCATTACCCGCATTAGTCACCAACAATTGGTTGGCTTTTGGACCGTATTCAGGGTTGTTCGGATCAAGTGGTGTTTCGATGT
Source organism: Vibrio crassostreae (assembly GCF_024347415.1). Lineage (NCBI taxonomy): Bacteria > Pseudomonadati > Pseudomonadota > Gammaproteobacteria > Vibrionales > Vibrionaceae > Vibrio > Vibrio crassostreae. The sequence continues at coordinate 1,363,766 of NZ_AP025477.1, read as the reverse complement.
CGCGAATCGATCGCAAGCCTTCAACTTCGCCTTCTCCGAACAAGTCACCACCTTCGGTGATCTCAGAGATAAGTTGCTCGTAGCTGATCGGTTCCCACTTACCTTCACCACGTTTACCAACACGTTTTAACGGTTGAGTGATTCGGTATGGGCTGTTTTGAATCTCTAACATGCCATTACCACGGGCGCAGGCTGTCGAACGGTTATTGATGCCTGATTCACCAGACAAGCCAATGTAGGCGTCTTTTACAGGCGTTTTGAATGGGATCTGTTGGTCACTTGATAGCGGGTGATACGGGTTGCCCGAGATACGCAAGATCTCGTCATTGCGATTATCGATACGTACACGCAAGCCACACAATGTCCAGCAACCAAAACACATTGATGGTGCAACGCGTTGGTTTGGATTCGGCGAAATCTTACCTTGCTCATCCACGCTGTATTCCGTCTCTAATGAGTTACCGTGATGGATGTGGTTGGTTTTCTTACCAGCAGTGCCATCGATAGCACCGTGAACCATGTGTTTTGTGGTTGTCGCATAACCTGCAGCAAAAGCTCCAACACCACCGGCAGCAAGACCTGTTTTCAAAAATTGACGACGTTTGTTATCCATGATGATTCCTCAGACTACAAGCTATGTGAACGGTTAAGTGGTGATGATGTTTTTGGAGCTGATTTAGTTGATGTTGTTTTTGTTCCAGAACCGGTAGACACGATTTCAGAGGCGAACAAGGCAAGTGCTAACCAAAGGCCACACATACCAACAATGCCAAGTAAACCTGCGCTACCCATTGGCAATTCATAAGGGAATGCACCCACATCGAAACGTGGAATGGTTTGAACTTCCATCATGGTGACCCAACGTACCGCCCATGCTGAAACTATGGTCGCAAGTGCAACAAGGATGACGCCAAGCTTGCTTTGCGATAGACGTTGCAGCGGCAGAACCAAGATCATGCACAGTAAAATACTGGTGGTCATGATGCCTAAATTAATGCCCCAAGTGTCGTTTTCATAGAGGTTGAAGTGACCATGGTTAGATGCCCAAATTGACGTAAGAATGATGGCAAGGCCACCCGTTAAAGTAATGGTTCTTTGTACCAGAGCGAGGTCTGTTGGTCTCAAGCTTGGCTTGCTTGAAGGTAGCAGAGCCCAAATCAACAGTGTTAAGCCCGTTGCAGCAAAGAATGCGGTCGTAAACCAAAGCAGCGGAGAGGCCGGTTGATGCCAAAGCGGGCGGCTCGCCAAAATTGCAATCTCGGCACCTGTGTAAAGCGCGATGCTTAAGCCCGAAACTGCCGTCGCAGCAGCGAGTGCAATCATCAATTTTGTTGAAACCTGCCATTGGCCTAGGGTTAGCCAAGACAAGCGTTTTAGAAGCGGGTTTTCACTCTCTTTAAGTCGTGCGATGTCATCACGCAAGTAAACCCAAGCCGTCGCGACAGCCAGACCAGAAAACAGAGGAAGAAACAGAGAACCCAATGACATCCATGACCAAGGCGTGATGTGTGCGTAGAAATGCCACGCGCGTCCTGGTTGGTGCAAGTCACCAGTAAGGGCTAATGGTCCAACAATCGCGCCAATGGCCATTACAAGCACAAGGGCTGAGCGGAATTGGTGGCTGGTTGAGTTTTTGAAGATCAGTGCAATCAAAAACAGAATAGCCGCCGCGTAGGCAGAACCAATGTAGAAGAAATATTGAACCGCCCACGGTAGCCAAGCAATCTCTTGATCGGGAACTAACACCTCGGTGATATTCATGCTGTCTCTCCTTGTTTTCCTAGTGTTGCGATTGCCAATTCTTGTTTGCTAGAGGATGAGTTATCAATGGTGGCTGGATCATAAATCGCAGGCTGACCTTCGATATGGCTAACGAAACGCTCGTTCATGCCGATATAGAAAACATGTGGGTTGGTATTCTGCTCTGGCTTGAGCACCTTGATATCATCTCGGTTCTCATTGAGCAGGCGGTTGATCTCGCTGTTTGGATCTTTTAGGTCACCGATTACGCGCGCGCCACCGACACAGGTTTCGACACAAGCGGGCAGTAAGCCGTCTTCAAGGCGATGTGCACAGAAGGTGCATTTGTCGGCGGTTAGTGTGTCGTCATTAATAAAACGAGCGTCATAAGGGCAGGCTTGTACACAGTAAGCACAGGCTACGCAGCGTTCGTTATCGACCATTACAATGCCGTCTTCACGTTGGAAGGTCGCTTGAACAGGGCAAACTTTGATGCAAGGCGCGTTGTCGCAGTGGTTACACAGGCGAGGCAGCATGAATGATTTCACCTCTTGTTGAGCCGTTGAACCATCATCAAGGGAGACTTCATATTGTTTTACGGTGGTTCTGAACTGGCCAATCGGTGCTTGGTTTTCAACGCTACAGCCAACAGTACATGCCTGACAGCCCACGCATTTACGCAAATCAATCGCCATGGCGTAGCGTTTGCCTAATTCACCTTTACGGTCTGGTTGGTTGTTATTGCGAATGGCTGTGCTCGCGACTGCGGTGTTGATTCCGGTAATGGGAATGAGCGCAGCGCCGGCGGAAACTTTACCAAATTGGCTGAGAAACCGTCTTTTCAATGAGTCCATATTAGTACCTATAAATGGGTATTGGTTCTGTTAGGCTCATTGTCAGATTTTGGCTGTTCACGGGGTATTGTGGATTTCCACATACCCAGAGCAAAGTTGATCTAGAACAAATGTGGTTTTCGCTATCTAGCTGTTATGCTTTATTTAAAAGCGTTTTAACGCATTGAGAACTCATTGAATAGGTAATCCGATTGAATAAAGAGATGTCCGTGACTGTTCGCAACTTCATCACATTCATCAGTACGTGCTGGCTGAGCTTGAGTGCAGGTATTTGTTTCGCTGCTCAAACGGAACCTCTTTCAGTAGCGACAAGTACGATTGAATCAGATCAGACGATTGAAGTGGGTGTTTTAGCCATCAGGGGGAAACTTGCAGCGCAACAACGCTGGCAGCCAACAATGGATTGGTTGTCTGAACGCATTCCGGGTAAGCACTTTGTTCTCAAGCCTTTTAATTTGGAAGAGATGGCGGAAGCAGTAAAAGATGTCACGGTCGATTTTGTTGTCACCAACCCCGGTCAAGCAGTTCGTTTAGGACGTCAATACGCGCTCTCTTGGATGGCGACCATGACCAGTCACAATTATGACGATCAAGGTGTGAGTAGCACGCGCAGTATCGGATCGGCATTGGTGGTCAGAAGAATGTCCCCCTATATCTCGTTTGAACAGCTCAGCGGAAAACCAATTGCTGCGGTTTCTGAAAATGCGTTTGGCGGGTACCTCACCATGCGCTATCAAGTGATGCAGGAAGGGCTGAACCCCAACCAATTTTTCTCTAATACTCATTTCTTGGGCTTCCCGATTGATGCGAGTCTGTATCAGCTGCGAGATGGTCACATTGAAGCGGCAGTCGTCCCAGCCTGTTTGGTTGAAAACATGATCAGTGAAGGCTTGCTGGTGGCTGAACAATATCGTGTTATTGGCAACCAAGCACCGGAAGGGTTCCGATGCCAAGTGTCTACACCTCTGTATTCCAACTGGTCATTTGCCAAAACAGAGCGAGCCTCTTCAGCACTGGCTAAGCAAATGAGTCAGGTACTATTTGCGATGCCAAAAAACAGTGGGCCAGCGATTGCGGCGAATGCTTCCGGCTGGACATCACCCACAAGCTTATTGCCGATCGACAAGCTTTATCAGCAACTCGATATGCACCCACTACAACAACCTTGGTGGAAAGAAGCGTTAATCTGGCTGAAGTACAATCAGCAATGGGCATGGGCGTTTTTCTTGTTAGTCGTGTTCTTGAATGCTTACCACTTTTGGCTTGAGTACAAGTTCAGTCGCAGCAAAAAGCAGTTAGAAGCGACACTTAACAAGCTAAAGAGTAAGAGTGAACAGCTAGAGCATTCTCAACGCATCGCCGTCGTGGGTGAGTTGGGGAGCAGTCTAGCGCATGAGATCAATCAACCTTTGGCGGCGATTCGTAACTACAGCGAAGGCGGTTTATTACGGATTTCGAAGAACAAGCCACTCACCGATATTGAACCTGTGTTTGAGAAGATCCAATCGCAAGTGGATCGAGCAGACGCGATCATTCGGCGCCTAAGAAACATGATAAAGAAACGTTCATCAGAGAAGTCGCAGACTGACATCGAGCAGTTACTATCAGACACTATTGAATTGCTACAGTTCCGTTTACAACAGCACCAGATTACCGTTGAGCGTTACGTCGTAGGTAAGCCCATGGAGATGCATGTTGATTCGGTGGGGCTACAACAAGTGATTGTAAACCTGATCAACAATGCGACCGATGCGTGTAACGCCCAACAGCAGCGCGCGATGTCTGATATTGCTAACAAAAACTACGAGCCAGCGACAATTAAAGTGATTACCGAGTATCAACCCGATAAAATGATGTTGTCAGTTATCGATAATGGCACGGGATTAGATTTTACCGAGCATCAAGTGACTCAAGCTTTTGTGAGCAGCAAAGAAAACGGCTTGGGTCTAGGGCTTGCGATATGCCAAGACGTGATTGAAGACCACAGTGGTCAAATGAGCATTACGTCTCTCACTCCACATGGTTGTCATGTCGCGGTGACTTTACCTTTCTCTCTTTCAAATGATTCATGAGGAATCTTGTTATGTCTGAACTTCATCAAACGTTGCCGGTCTATGTGGTTGATGACGATGAGTCAATGCGTGATTCATTGGTGTTCTTACTGGAAGAGCATGATTTTACCGTATCAGCTTATGAAGATGGACCAAGCTTTTTGAATTCAGTGGATTTGAGTGCGCCGGGTTGCGTGGTATTAGACAGCCGAATGCCAGAGATGAGAGGGCAGCAAGTTCATGATCTGATGGTGAAAGCGCAGAGCCCGTTATCGGTTATCTATCTCACAGGGCATGGCGATGTGCCAATGGCCGTGGAAGCTCTGCAAGCCGGTGCGGTGAATTTTTTCCAAAAGCCAGTTAAAGGCAGTGAGTTGGCTGAGGCAATCAAACAAGGTTTGGACGCTTCTGAAAAACACTTACACCTGAACGTGTATCGCCAAGCGTACGCGTCGTTAACCGAGCGTGAGATAGACATCCTCAAACAAATTATCGACGGTAAGCGTAACCAGAAAATTGCCGATGAATTGTGCATTGCAATGAGAACTGTGGAAGTACACCGAGCGAGTTTGATGAAGAAGTTTTCTGCGAAAACAGTTGCTGAGTTAGCATACATTTATGGGCAGCTCACCTAACCATAGATGTAAGGTATTAGGGATGGGGAATCATTACTTTTACCACTGATTTTCTGATGACAGGTGGTCTTCATAAATAATCGATATTGAAGCAAGATCACACCATTTATGGAGTACATAAAGATGGGTCTTAGGAGACTTTTTATCGCTATGTATTCCTGAGATACTGAACTAAGTTCATTTTAGGGCGGAACGTTTTAATAACGGCGCGTTTCCCTGTAATTCGAAACATTCACTATAGGTTGATAACTCCTCGACACCGAGGCTGATATCAGCCGAGTTAGGTTAAAATATTTTATGAGTACAATGGGAATCGCAATTGGTGCGACGGCTCTTTCGTTAATACTTGTCGCCGTGTGGCTGATCTCTTTATCGCTAAGAAAGCAGCGCTTGGAACAAGAACGTAAGGCTCGTGCTGTCGCTTACCGCAAAGCGATTGAAAAAGCGCGTATCCAAGAGCAAAAAGAGCGTCACTTCAAAGCCGAAACCGGGCATGTACCGTCGATTCTGTATTTGGCGAAAGAAGCTGAACGTAACAATATTAAGGAAGCTCTGTATTGGTACGACAAAGCGGCGCAACTCGATAATATCAATGGCATGTACGGCATTGTACGCCTAAGCATGAAGCGCAAAGAAGACCTGATTTTAAGAGAGAAAGCCAACTTTTGGCAGCTAGCAATCTCTGCTTTAGACAATGACGTATCGGCGAAATTCGAGATGGGTAAAGCGCTCGTCTTTGGTCGTGGAACCGATAAGAACATCCCTAAAGGCTACACCTATATCGAAGAGTCTGCGGCTGGTGGTAATACCGAAGCGATGCTGTTTATCGGTGACTGGTGTCTAGATAAAGAAAATCCGGACTACTCTGCCGAAAGTTCGGTCGAGTGGTACCAAAAGGCCGCTGAAAAAAATAACCTAGACGGTAAGATCAAACTTGGTATGAGTTATTTGAACGGTGTGGGTGTTGAGCCTAACCATGGTGAGGCTGTTTACTGGTTTGAAACGGCCGCAGAAAAGAACAGTGCAGAAGCGATGTTTAGAGCGGGCGAAGCTTGGATCGACCATGGTGAACACGGCAACGCTATCGCGTATATCTGGCTATTTCTATCGGCCCATTTTGGTTACTCAGAAGCGAAGCATTTGCGGGATAAAGTAGGCGGGGAGCTTGGTGTGGATGCAGTTGTGGGCTTACAGGCTCTGACTAAGCCGATAATGACCAAGCTGACCCAAGAAGCAATCACTAAGCATTCGATTATTAAGGCGCTTAACAAGCTCTACAAACGCAATGTACCTGTTCCGAAGAAAGTGAAAGAAGTGCTCGATGAAGAAGGTAATGAGTTGAATGTAGAGGCGAGTCACATAGAGACTCAAGTGCCGGGTGCTCAAGAGGCTAATGTTGATTACAGCCAACAGGTAAACACCGAGCAGGCTGTAACAGATAAACCAGCGAGTCAGAATAGTGGCTCTTTAGACTTCAGTCAGTCTGCTGTTGAGTCTAACTGGAATCGAAATCAGTAAGTAGCGCTCATTAGCTGTGTTCGATTATCGATGGAGCAACTTGCGATTAGTCGACAATAGTTTTAGCTCTAATCGAGAAACTCAAGACAATAAAAAGGGAAGCTGATGCTTCCCTTTTTTTATGTGCTATTTGCTTTTAGAGCTTAGAGCTGAAGCCGAATAGCTAGGAGCCGATTAAGCTTTGTTTTGTTCAGCTTTACATACAGCCGCAGTGAAGACTACGTCAGTTGAGCTGTTAAGCGCTGTTTCAGCTGAATCTTGAATCACACCAATGATGAAACCAACCGCTACAACCTGCATTGCTACATCGTTTGAGATACCGAATAGGCCACAAGCTAGAGGAATCAGTAGTAGTGAACCACCGGCAACGCCTGAAGCGCCACATGCAGATACTGCAGCAACAAGGCTTAGTAGGATAGCAGTGAAGATATCAATCTCAATACCCATTGTATGTACAGCTGCAAGCGTTAACACAGTGATGGTGATTGCAGCACCCGCCATGTTGATCGTTGCGCCTAGTGGGATAGATACAGAGTAAGTATCTTCGTCTAGGTTTAGTTTCTTACAAAGGTTCATGTTCACTGGGATGTTTGCAGCACTTGAACGAGTGAAGAATGCCGTTACACCAGATTCACGAATACATTGCAGTACTAGTGGGTATGGGTTCTGTTTTGTCTTTGCAAATACAAGCAATGGGTTAACCACAAGAGCAATGATCAGCATTGAGCTTAGTAGAACCGCTAGTAATTGACCGTAACTTGCTAGTGCATCGAAGCCCGTTGTTGCAAATGTTGTCGAAACAAGACCGAAGATACCGAATGGCGCAAGACGAATAATGAAGCGAACAATGTGTGAAACACTGTGGCTAAGGTCTTCGAAAACCGCTTTGGTTGTTGCAGATGCGTGGTGCAGTGCAAGACCTAGGCCGATTGCCCAAGCAAGAATACCGATGTAGTTCGCGTTCATTAGCGCGCTAACTGGGTTATCTACAAGCTTGAATAGAAGAGTATGAAGAACCTCAGCAATACCTTGAGGAGGGTTAGCACCTTCAGCGCCAGCAACCAGTGTCAAAGTGGTTGGGAACATGAAGCTCAGTACTACAGCAGTAAGTGCCGCTGAGAACGTACCAATCAGGTAAAGCACAATGATTGGACGCATATGGGTATGCTGACCTTTCTTTTGGTTTGCGATAGAAGCTGCAACAAGAATGAATACTAAAATTGGGGCAACAGCTTTCAGAGCACCAACAAACAGACTACCTAGTAGGCCTGCATCTTGAGCTGCTGAAGGAGAAACCATGGCGAGAACGACACCGAAAACAATACCAGCAAGGATCTGTAGAACGAGATTTCCACGAGCGATGCGGGCGAGCATGTTGTGATTTTGCATAAAATACCTGCAATTGTTAATTTATTATAGTGATGTATCTTTTTATAAAGTTGTACCAAATCCGACTATACACTAGTGGAATGGGCGGTCATATTAGCGGGATCTTAGCGGGTGTCTAGGAATAGTTTACTTTTAGGGTGATTGTTTGCACTACGTGGTGTTTTTAGAGCTAAATGTTAAATAATTGTATTTCGATTGAGCTATAAATCTGCAGAACTGCATTTATTAGACCTAATATACTGTAAATTTGGAAATGTAAATACTTATAGATAAGAACATTGTGTGCATAAATAGTCGATTTACTACTAAATTGAAACAAAAGCCCCACGTGTTTAACACCGTGGGGCTTAATCATTTAAATAAAGCGTATTTTGATTCACCTGATTGGTTTAGTCAGTCGCTTTTTTAATGTTTCGGCTTTCTGACTGTACGGTTTTGTACATCTTGGAAAGCTGTTTGCTGTTCGCGCGTTGCTCTGCCAATGAGGCGCCATTTCTGGCTTGCTCTCTCAATAACTTTTGATAGTTAGTAAATCGTCTTTCAGACAAATCACCATCCTCAATGGCTTTGCGTATCTTGCATCCCGGCTCGGATTCATGATGACAATCAGAGAAGCGACAATGCATGGCTAACTCTTCGACATCAGAAAAGGTTTCACTCACGCCTTCAGCGCAGTCTGCAAGTTGTAGCTCTCGCATTCCTGGAGTATCGAGTAGTAAACCACCCGATGTTAGCAAGTGGAGCGACCGTGATGTGGTTGTGTGACGGCCTTTACTGTCGTCTTCACGAATGACACCCGTAGCTTGTTGAGTTTCACCGAGCAATGAGTTTACTAGCGTAGATTTGCCCACACCGGATGAACCCATCAAAGCGACGGTTTTGCCTGTTTTACACCAAGGTAACAATACTTGAGTTGATTCTTGGTCTAAGCTGTTCACCGCTTCGATCATCAACATCGAATCTAAGCTTTGCACTTGTTGTACTTTGTCTTGGTAGTCGTCACACAAGTCTTTCTTGGTGAGTACGATAACCGATTCAACCTGTGCTTCATTAGCGAGCGCTAGGTAGCGTTCGATACGGCTTAGGTTAAAGTCGTTATTTAACGAAACCACGATAAAAACCGTGTCGATGTTGGCCGAGATATATTGTTCTGCGACGCGACTGCCCGCTGCTTTGCGGCTGAAGAGTGATTGACGTTCTAGCAAGCGGTCGAATTGCAGTTCAGAGTTCAAGATTACCCAGTCGCCAACCGTCATTGCGGGTTGGTTTTGATTAATAGGTAGAACGATTTCGCCTTGTTCCGACGCCAGTGTATAGCCGCTGCGATGGTGCGCGGTAATACGAGCAATGACGGATTGGTCATAGTCTTCGAGTGTCAGTTGTTGTTGAAATACAGGTTGCCATCCAAGTTGTTGAAGTGACATTGGGTGAGAAAATGCGTGTTGTGAATTCATGTTTATTTACCCAGACGTGCGAGCTTTCTTTTCTTGTGACAGTATTAAAGTCTTATCAGTGCATTAAAGTCTTATGAGAGCATTAACATCTTGTGAGATCTCAGGTTATTGACGAGATCAAAAAGTGTTGATGAAACCAAAAAGCGTTGATGAGTTCAAAAGCGTCGAGACGTCAAAAATGTTTTGAGCTTGGGTCGAATTCAAATAGATAGGACCCCGGATTTAGTCATGCGTTATTGAGCATGCAGGTATCGATCACTTATAGATCAATAGTAAACCGGGTAAAAGTGTGCGGTAGCCAGTAGATGGCTTGATGTTGGTCGTTCTAGATAAAAGTTTGCTTAACCAAACAAATTAACGCGTTACTTTTACTGCCAGTTTTAGTGTTTTCATTACAATCATCTTCTATTCTCCTTGGTTACTAATGTGTTCAGGCTTTGAATAAAAAGCGAGTTCAGTTTAGCAAAAAGCCACGATGGCGAGAAGTCATCGTGGCTTAATTTAGTTCATTGATTGTGAATCCGATTAGTGATGATCGTGATTCATCTTTTTCATGCCGCTCATTACTTTCTTAACTGGCGCTTCAAAGGTTTGCGTTTCACCGTTAGCGAAAGTCAGAGTCATCTCGATTTGCTCACCTTCTTTTAGACCATCTTTTAGGTCGAATAACATAATGTGCAGGCTGCCAGGCTTAAGTACCGCTTCACCATTCGCAGGGATTGTGATCTGTTGAACTTGGCGCATCTTCATTACGTCGCCATCAACGATAACATCATGAAGCTCTACCTTGCCTGCTGCGGGTGTAGTTGCAGAAACAATAGCGCGATCTTTATCGCTGTGGTTCATCAGGGTCGTGAATACTGCGCTGTTCACTGCTGAAGGTGGTGTCGCACGAGCGTACGCGTCATGAACCATGATGTCGCTTTTTGCATGAGCAAGAGGAGTGAGCAATAAGCCTGCTAGAGCAAGTGCTTTTAACTTCATGTTGTTGTCCTTATTGTTTTATGTTTTGGTCTGGGACCTGACTTTATGTTTGAACTTTATTCGTTAAGTTCTTTGTTTTTACGTTTTACTGCGTCAGCTTGTTGATAGCTTCAACAATTGGCGCAGGCGTCAACGTGTGCGGTACTTTAGTAATTAAGGTACCGTTGGGCTTTAAAAAGTAGAAATATGAGCTGTGGTCAAGTGTGTACTCCAGCTCTGAACCTTCAAGCTGTGTCTTTCTGAAAATAACACCGTATTTATGTGCCAAATTAGTGGTTACATCCAGTGGACCACTCATACCTTCAATCATTGGGTTGAAGTACTGCGCGTATTCGTATGAAGCTTCCGCGGCATCGCGCTCAGGGTCAAGAGAGACAAACATTGGGCGAATCTTCGCTTTTGCTTCATCTGGCACTTGGTTAAGTGCTCCAGCTAGCATCGCTAATGACGTTGGGCAAACGTCAGGACAGCGTGTGAAGCCAAAGTAAACGATACGAATTCTGTCGTCGGTTTCGTCAAAGAGTTTTATTGGTTGGTTGTCTTTTCCAAAAAGCGTTGTTGCCGAGAATTCTTGCTTTGCAGCGTGCTGTTCTTGAGCTTCGTTTTGCCCATCAAGGTAGCTTTTGACACCAAAGCCAAGTACAAACGCTACCACTAATGCTAACGACCAATTCTTACTCATCTTGCCATCCTTATTGCAGGGTTTACGGTTTCAACACCATCGGTGAGTTCGCCAAGCCAAGTCATTTTATCCATGGTACACACAGGTAAAATTACATCACCTTCATAGGTATTGTTACCAATATTCTTTAATTGAAAACGTGCTGAGCCCATTTCCATTTCTAAGCCAGTGAGTGACAGCATTAATGTTTCAGATGCTGCGCCTTCCCAAACGACTTTGATTTTAGTCGGAACCAGAGGCTGTGCCGTCTCATGTTCAAGCGTCATAGCAACGGTGTCTTGCTCACACGATGTTGTTGAAAGCATGCAGTAGTCATCTAAGTTGACGTCAGGAGAGTGGCTCTCTACTACCGTTTTAAATTGCTCAACTGCCTGTGGTCCATAAAAGCCAGCGACCAGAGCAATACCAAGCGCAGCAACCTTTAATGCTGGATGCATGTCGTGTTCTCATTTGATTTTATAAGAACGGCGATGGTATCACACCACTCAATACGTGCTTGTATCAAAAAGCAATTTTGTGCGTAGGTAGATATAAAAAAGCGAAGCCGGTAGCTTCGCTTTGATTCAACTTACAAGGTGCATCGCTATCTAAGCTCGGCACCCTACATGCTAACTTGTGCACGATTGTTAGAGATTAGTCAGCATTGCGCTCAGCAAACTTTTCTAACCCCAGCACTAGCGCGATGGCCACCAACATCATGATCACCGATAAAGTGAGTTGAGAAGGTTGAGAAGTTACCGCTTCGAAATTGAACGGAGATAGGTTCTCTTGAATCAGCGGTACTTGCTCACCTTTCGAGTTGATGCGCCAGCTGATGGTCTCTTTCCACGGCCAGATTTTAGGCAGCGTACCGATCATCAAGCCTGTTAAGAATACTAATGTGAAATCGCGGAATGAGCGCAGTAGCCAAGAGAGTACGTGTGAGAAAGTCAGTAGACCAATCACACAGCCACCTAGGAATAGGGCAAGTACATCGATTTGAAACGATTTAACAGCGCCAAGTACCGGACCATACATGCCAATCAGTAGCAGAATAAAGCTGCCTGAAATACCCGGTAAAATCATCGCGCAGATCGCAATCGCACCCGCAATCAAGATGTTGATGCTGGTTGGTTCCATCTGCAATGGCTTAAGCACGGTAATGCTATAAGCGAAGGCAACACCAAGCAGTAAAAAGACGAATCGAATCATATCGCGCTTTTCTACTTGCTTAAGAATATGGAAAACTGACACCAAGATCAGACCAAAGAAGAAAGACCACAGTGGAACAGGGTGCATGACCAATAACCAAGAAATCAGTTTGGCGAATGTTGCAATGCTGGTGAACACGCCCGCGAACAGTGAAATCAGGAAGAAACCGTTGATGTGGTTAAACGCAGCTTTGAAGCCTTCGCGTTTCCATAAGCCAAGTACACTAGGGTTAATTCTGCGAATGCTTTCTAGCAGCGTATCGTAGATACCGGTGATGAATGCGATGGTTCCGCCCGACACGCCAGGGACAACATCGGCAGCGCCCATTGCCATGCCTTTGAAAAAAGTACTTAAGTAGTTCATTGCTTCATAGAGTTGAGGATGATTTTGTGCAGTATACAAACTTTAGTGTAAAAAAAGTATGAATATGCTACTGGGTCGATGCTTTTATTACCTCTTTAATTGTAAGGCAATAAGTTGAAGTGAACTTTGGTCTAATATTTAAAATACAACCACTTAGTGATTTGTCATTAAGAGTATCGATGAAACTGATCTCTTATCGATATTGCATCTTGGTTGCATTATGCAAATGCACTTTGCAATTCGCATGTGAAAATCGCGGTTTTTATGCGATGCAGGGCTTATAAAACGCTAAATTAAAGTTGGCACGCTAACTGCATTGTATTATTTGACCCTTCTTAAGCCGAGGGTCACCTAGCCAACTGACGTTGTTAGTGAACTTATGATTTGTTCACAAATATATAGAGCCAATCGCGATTATTGCGGTTGGCTATTTTTTTGCCTGTCGTTTGGCGATCTCTAGTTTTTATCGGTTACTTCCCATTCTCCAAGCGAAAAAAAAGCCAGCCACCATCGGTGACTAGCTTATGTTTTTCTCGAATCAATTTCGAATCAATTTCGAATCAATCTCGAATCAATCTCGAACCCATTTTAGTACCCCATCAACTGCAGCAAGTTCTCTGCTGTGCTTATCGCTTCTTTACGGTTAGCAATGTTGAGCTTTTGGTACAGATTACGGATGTGAGTCTTGATAGTGGTGCCTGCTACATCAAGCTCTTGAGCGATTTGCTCGTTACTGAACCCGGAATAGATCAAGCCAAGTACTTGCCATTCACGCTGGGTGAGTGGGCTGGTACGCACCAGCTCAGGAATGTTCGGGTGATTAACCAGATTCTCTACAAAGTCTTCATCGAAGTGAACCGAGCGACTGCGTTGAGTTGTCGAGATATCTTTCATGATTTGTTGCGCGCGATGGCGTTCTAAATCACCTAAACCAGGCTTGTTGCTCAACTTATCCAAGATATGTCCGATAGTCCCACCGTCGACCAAGAAATTACCGACCATACCGGTTTGGTTGGTCATGTGTAGGGCTTCTTCTAATAATACACGCGCACTGTCTTCATCGTTGATCTGGGTGCGTAATACCGCTTCAACGATCAAGTTTCTGTTGGTATCAGTAATCAGATGCGAACGCTGAGCTTCACTCTTTAAGAACGCCAAAGCTTCTTCTGCTTCTTCGTATTGCTCAAGGATGATGTGAGCACGCACGATGTTACGCCATTGAAGCTGACAGAAGTGGTTGCTTGCTGATTCAGGGCGAACAGCAACGCTCAACCAGTCACGGATTGCGTCTTTGTCGCCTTTCACTTGCCAGAATAAGATCAGAGACAACGAGGCATTCGCAGTCCAATCTACGTGGTAAGTTGATTGACGTAACAAGTGCTGAATTTGGTCGATAAATTTCGACGCTTTATCTATCTCGCCGCGGCTCAATGAAATACGAGCCAACATAGAGTAGCTGTGCAGGTGTTTACTCGGCGAGTGGTGACCAAGGATATCTAACCCTTTGTAGCAACACTCTTCCGCTTCATCTAGTCGGTTCCAACACCAGAAGATCTGGGCGCGAACACGCAGCAAGAACTCATGCAAAGGCACGTATTGAAGCTGGTGCTCTTCAATCAATTTGAATGCACTGTCTTGTAGCTCAAATGCAGCTTGAACATAACCTTGAGCAATCAAGATTTCGCTTTGTTGCAGAATCGCCCACAGAGCCTGATGGTAAACCTGATACTGACGTGCCAGTTTTTCTGTTTGTTGCATCATCGGTAGTGCACGACTGAGGTTACCCATTACGTGATTCACTTCGCCAACAACCGAGGTTGCAACAATACGGCTACGATAAACAGTGGTGTTCAGTTGGCTCAACGAAAGCTCAGCCAGTTCTAACGCTTTTTCAGGTTCATTGCTGTTGATGGCAACTTGGGCGCGCAAGGCGTTGTATTGACCTTGCTGCTGAGTATCGAGTTCAATGTTTCGAGCTTGATATTGAGTCTCTGCCTCTTCCAGCAAAGTACCCACTTGGTCATAACGGTGCTGACTTTGTGCAAGCCACGCGCGCAACATGGACAGTTTAGGCTCACTGTAAAGTTGATCCGTGGTCAGTTGCTTGATCGCCATCTCTAAAGATGAAAGCTCACCTTGGTTGAACATCGGCCAACCGTGTTCAGTCAGGATTTGAATGATCAGTTCTGGATCTTCAGCGCGCTGTGCGTGGCGTAGTGCTTGGTGTGGTGTGTTTTGCTTGATCCACGCTTTTGCCGCACTTCGATGCAGTTCTGCTTCCTGTTGAGGGATTCGAGCTTGACGCTCATGTGCGAGGAATTCACCAAATAAGTTATGGAAGCGATACCAGTTCTTTTCGCCCTCAAGTGGGTAGATGAACAAACCAAAACGGTTGAGTGATTCGATCATACCTAACGCATCTTCGCGCTGTGTAAGTGCACACACAAGCTCATCGTTGAAGTGATCAAGCACAGAACATTGCATCAAGAACTGTCGGGTTTCTTTGTCTAGCAGGTCGAATACTTCTTCAACCAAGTAGTCCCAAAGATGGGCGTGGTTAAAGTGAGAAAACGACTCTGCGGACTGTGCAAGGGTGCGTTTTTGGTGCTGTGCTTGCAGCGCGATAAGTTGCAGAGCAGAAGGCCAACCCTCTACATAGTTACAGATACTGTCTGCGGTGATGTCATCAATGCCATCAGCAACACGTTGGTTGAAAAAACGTGTGGTTTCTTCGGTATCAAACGCCAACGAGTCATTACCCAATTCGATCATTAAATCACGAACGCGCAGGTTTGCTGTACCAAGTGGTGGTGTACCACGACTGGTTACAACTAGCGTTAGGTTGTCGGGCATGTGTTTAAGAAAGAAGCGCATTGCTTCGTGGATGTCGTCATTGTTGACCAAATGATAGTCATCCAACACTAGAAAACATTCGTGATGGAATTCAGACATTTCGGCGAACACTTCACTCAATAAAGAATGCAGCGATGAAAATTGTCGTTTTTCTGCTAATTTTTGGGCATTCGGACAGGCATTTTGAGTCGCTTTATTAAGTGATTGAAGTAGGTAGTTGATAAAGCGGAAGGCATCGTTGTCACTATCATCAATGCTGTACCAACCCACATTGGGTTTATCTACCAACCATTGTGCAGCCATGGTGGTTTTGCCGTAGCCCGCTGGAGAGCGGAACAACACAAGCTTATAGCAATCTGCGTTCTGAAGCAGATCGAGAACCCTAGGTCGTAGGATTGCATTATGTAAGCGGCCGGGACGAGTTAGTTTCGATGGGATCCACATGTCGAAGTTTTTCACCTATTCCGTGGCTATGTTCAGAATTATCCCAATCTATCGTTGAGTGCAATCCAATGACATTAGCCTAATTACTTAAGTCTTCACTCATATTACGTGAAGCAAAACGGCACCGACTATGATCCTCCTCAGAAACCTTGCGCTTCTGCATGTTTTTGGGTGTCTACGCCCTTTATTTGAGACTTTGATCACGTTGTTGGTTGGTTCGTGAATGTGACTTTGTTCTTCCCTACACGGGAATCTATGCAAAGGATGAGAGCGAGAAATTATTTTCGTGATCTGAAACTCAGATTTGATAATGACTGTAATCTGGTTAAATAAAAGTCACATCAATTGAAGTTAAGTTATCGAACGGGAGCTTGTGATCTTAGTCACTCCAACTTTTTGTTCGAAGTCAGAACATGAGAGTCAGATCACTAACCCTAAGTCGGTACGCCCCCTACGCCCTCCTATCTACTCCTAGTCAGTCGCGTTAGCGGGAGGATGTTTAGTTTATGGTGACCATGCACGATATGTCACAGATGAATTAGAACTATTAAAAGCGAGATTTCTGAAATGAAACCAACTCAGCAAAAAACTTTCGATAAAGTGTCGTTCCAAGAAAGCGTTAAGAAGCATTTATCTGCAACCTACGCAACAACTATTGAAAACGCGGATAGCCGCGCATGGTACCTAGCAATGGGTCGCGCATTAGCAGAACTCACAACATTCGACCTGCTAGAAACTGAAAACGATGAAAAAATTAAGAACGCGAAAAGCGTTAACTACCTTTCATTAGAGTTTTTGATTGGCCGTCTGACAGGTAACAACCTGATCAGCATGGGTCTATACGAACAGATCACTCATGCAATGGAAGAGCTAGGTCAAAACCTAACTGACCTTCTAGAAGAAGAACGCGACCCATCACTAGGTAATGGTGGTCTTGGTCGTCTAGCTGCTTGTTTCATGGATTCTTGTGCTGCTCAAGAATACCCAACAGTAGGCTACGGTCTTCACTACGAGTATGGTCTATTCAAACAATCTTTCCAAGACGGCCGCCAACAAGAAGCACCTGACGCATGGCGCGGTGTTGAAGGTTACCCGTGGGAAGTCGCTCGTCCAGAACTAGCACAACACATTGGTTTTTACGGTCATGTAGAAGTTGAATTCATCGACGGTAAAGAAGTACGTACTTGGGTTCCAGGTATGGAAGTAAAAGCAATGCCTTGGGATCTACCTATCGTAGGTTACGAGTCAAACACGGTTTACCCGCTACGTCTTTGGGAATGTCAGGCAATCGCACCATTCTCACTAGCAAGTTTTAATAACGGTGATTACTTCGAAGCACAACACTCGTTAATCGATGCAGGTAACATCACTAAAGTACTTTACCCGAACGACAACCACGAGAAAGGTAAGACTCTGCGTCTAATGCAGCAGTACTTCCACTCAGCAGCGTCTGTTCGCGATATTCTACGTCGTCACGAAGCAGCAGGTTTTTCTCTAGAAGATCTGCCTAAGCAAGAAACGATTCAGCTTAACGATACGCACCCAACAATTGCGATTCCTGAGCTAATGCGCATCTTGATTGACGAGAAAGGTCTATCTTGGGATCAAGCATGGGAAATCAGTGCTCATACGTTCGCATACACGAACCACACACTACTTCCTGAAGCACTAGAGACTTGGTCTGAATCACTGATCAACCGTCTTCTTCCACGTCACATGGAAATCATTTTTGAAATCAACCACCGCTTCATGCAAGAAGTTCGCAAGATGTGGCCTGGTGACGGTGAGAAGCAAGCGAAGCTTTCTATCATTCAAGAAGGTTTCCACCGTATGGTTCGCATGGCAAACCTATGTGTGATTGGCTCTTACAAAGTAAACGGTGTAGCTGCGCTTCACTCTCAACTGGTTAAGAAAGACTTGTTCCCAGAGTTCAACGAAATCTTCCCAGGTAAACTGACTAACGTAACGAACGGCATTACGCCACGTCGTTGGTTGAAGTTCTGTAATCCAGGTCTATCTACGCTAATTACTGGCAAGATCGGTACTGAGTGGCCTGCAAAACTTGAGCAGTTAGAAGGTATCGCTAAGTTTGCAACAGACGCGAAATTCCAAAAAGAATTCATGGCTGTTAAGAAAGAAAACAAACAGCGTCTTGCTGATTGGGTTCAAGAGAACATGGGTATCGAACTAGATACTAACGCTATCTTCGATGTGCAGATCAAGCGTCTACACGAATACAAGCGTCAGCACCTAGACTTGCTACATATTCTGTCTCTGTACCACCGTATTCTAAACGAACCTGGTTTCGAGTGTGAGCCACGCGTATGTTTCTTCGCAGCGAAAGCAGCTCCGGGTTACCACCTAGCGAAAGAGATCATCTTCGCGGTTAACAAAATCGCAGATAAGATCAACAACGATCCTCGCATCGGCAACAAGCTTAAAGTGGTATTCATCCCTGACTACCGTGTAAGCATGGCTGAAATCATCATCCCTGCAGCAGACGTTTCTCAGCAAATCTCACTGGCTGGTAAAGAAGCATCTGGTACGGGCAACATGAAGATGGCTCTAAACGGCGCGCTAACTATCGGTACGATGGATGGCGCGAACGTTGAGATTCGTGAAGAAGTTGGTGATGAAAACATCTACATCTTCGGCCTAGATGTTGATGGTGTTCAAGCACTGAAAGCTCAGGGCTACAACCCATACGACTACTACAATGCTGACCCACTACTGAAAGCATCTCTAGATCTACTGACTGGTGATGAGTTCACTCCAGGTCAACCAGGTCTTCTACGTGCAACGTTTGATAGCCTGCTAGACGGTGGTGACCCTTACCTATGTCTTGCTGACTTCGCATCTTACGTCAAAGCGCACGAAGACATGGGTACGCAATACAAAGACCAAGCAGGTTGGGCTAAGAAAGCGATTCTTAACACCGCATTGGTTGGTAAGTTCACATCAGACCGCTCTATCCGCGACTACGTGAACAACATCTGGAAACTTGAAGCGGTTAACCGTTAATACTTCCAAAGTAGCCAAGGCAGTTTCTGCCTTGGCTCAATTAGCTTGTGAGCAAACAGATGGCTTATCCGATAGCAATGCTTACAAACTGATTGCCACAAGCTAATTGATTAGTAAAAAATTAAATTAACAACCCTACAAAATAGAAAGCGTCAGAACGTTTTCGGAGAGAGCGATGAAAGAACAGACCGTATTAAAACAAGTCGCAGAAATGGCAAACATTGCCGACAGTTACGTTAGTGCGTGGGGCGATGAAGCACAAGTATCAGACGAGACGATTACGTCTCTATTGGCTTCGTTGGGCTACGATACAAGCAGCGATGATGCACTGCTTAAGTCAGCAGAAAGAAAACACAAAAAAGATGTACTAGACCCAGTTCTTGTCTTGCGTGATGGTGAGCCAGTAGAAGTGGCGCTTAATCTAGGTGTAAGTGCTCGTGAAAGTGAGTTCAGCTGGCGCTTAGAAACCGAGCAAGGAGAGGTACTTGAAGGCTATCTTCAATCTCAAGTCGTTCGTGATGAGCGTGCTGAGGGTGGCCCTTTAGTGTTTGCATTGCCAAGTGATTTGGCATGGGGTTATCACAAGCTAATTGTGAGCCGTAAGCGCCGTAAGAAGCCTTACGAGATGACACTGATTATTACGCCAAAAGCGTGTTTCAAGCAGTCACCAATCGAGCAAGGCAAAAAGCTGTGGGGACCAAGTGTTCAACTTTACACACTAAGAACTCAGCACAACTGGGGTATTGGTGATTTCGGTGACCTAAAACAGCTTGTTGCTGATATCGCTTCTCGCGGCGGTGATTTCGTTGGTCTAAACCCAATCCACTCATTGTTCCCTGCGAACCCTGAAGGCGCGAGCCCATACAGCCCGTCTTCTCGTCGCTGGTTGAACATCCTATACATTGATGTGAGTTCAGTACCTGAATTCGCACTAAGTGCAGAAGCACAACAAACCGTAGGCAGCGCAGAGTTCCAGCTGCGTCTACAAAAAGCGCGTGAAGCACACTGGGTAAACTACACTGAAGTGTCTGAGCTGAAGATGAGCATCTTGCCTTTGCTATTTGCAGAGTTTAAGACTCGTCATTTAGACAAGAACAGCGACCGTGCACAAGCGTTCTTAGCCTTCGTAGAAGAGGGGGGCGACAGCCTAATGCATCAAGCCGCGTTTGATGCTCTACATGGTGAACTACACGCTGAAGATTCTGGCATGTGGGGGTGGCCGGTATTCCCTGAGAAGTACCGTACATTCGACAGCCCAGCGACACAGAAGTACATCAAAGAGAACCTAGAAAACGTTCATCTGTACATGTACCTACAATGGCTAGCAGATTGCCAGATCAACGATGCACAGTCTCTTGCTGAAGAGAAAGGCATGGCTGTTGGCCTGTACCGTGACTTAGCGGTAGGTGTTGCAGATTCGGGCAGCGAAACTTGGGCTGATGAAGGCAACTTAGTGATGGATGCGAGCATTGGTGCTCCACCTGATATTCTTGGTCCTCTAGGCCAAAACTGGGGCTTACCACCACTGAACCCAGAAGTGCTTCAAGAAACAAGCTACGATGCTTACATCAAGCTACTTCGTGCGAACATGAAACATTGTGGTGCACTGCGTATTGACCACGTTTTAGGTCTACTGCGTTTGTGGTGGATTCCAAAGGGTGAAAACGCAACCAAAGGCGCTTACATCTACTACCCAGTACAAGACATGCTGTCGATTCTTGCGCTCGAATCTCACCGTTACCAATGTAGCGTTATCGGTGAAGATTTAGGCACGGTGCCTGATGAGATTGTAGACATCCTAGCAGATGCTGGCGTGCACTCTTACAAAGTGTTCTTCTTTGAAACATCAGAAGAAGACGGTGGTTTCATCTCACCGAAACACTATGCATCACAATCAATGGCGGCACTGTGTACGCACGATATGCCAACATTACGTGGCTTCTGGCACTGTGATGACTTGAAGATGGGCCAAGAGATTGGTTTATACCCAGATGCAGCACAGCTAGAAACTCTGTTCGATGACCGTCTTGAGTGCAAACAAGGTATCTTAGACTCAGTGGCATGGCATGGTTTCCTACCTGAAGGTGTGGGTCGCGATGCAAGCAAAGTACCGATGGATTCTTACCTTGCTGAAGCTCTTCAACTGCACGTAGCAGCTGGTGGTTCAACACTATTGAGTGTTCAGCTGGAAGATTGGTTAGAGATGGATAAGCCGGTAAACATTCCTGGCACGGTCGATGAGTATCCTAACTGGCGTCGTAAACTATCAATGAACTTGGACGAAATCTTTGCTCATGAAGGCGTTAATCGTATCGCTTCTAAGCTAACTGACGTTCGAGAAAAAGCAGGTAAGTAATGACGTTGAGTGACTTGAAATTAGGTGGTTTTTTGCTTACGCCGTACGAAACTACAACCTCGGTCACTCAATAATGAATGCTCATCTGGTAGAATAAACCGTCGTTATATTGCCCGCACTAATAGCGGGCATTTTTGTATTATATTTTTTGGATGTTTGGTTAGGGAGAAACGTTTTGGAACTAAGTTCGATTTCAAAGCAAAAACAAATATATACCCAACTATCACAGGCTTGCTTCACAGACCCATTTGCGTTTTTAGGTCCATACTTACCTTCTGATCAAGGTGCATTACGTGTATGGATTCCTGGAGCAGATAAAGTCGAGTTGATTGTTGGAAAGGAACCTCGTATTGAGTTATCGCGAGAGGGTGAAAGTGGTTTCATTCTTAAGCAAGAGAGAGATTTGCGTTTCACTCACTATAAGCTTGCGGTTGATTGGGCTGGTGTAGAACAGATCATCGATGATCCGTACCAGTACCACGATCTGTACGCGAGCTACGAAGATCTTCACACACCGAAAGATATGTACCATCACATGGGGGCTCAGTTTATTACGCTAGAGCGTGATGGACAGACGATTGCAGGTACTCGTTTCTTGGTGTATGCACCGCACGCAACAGCGGCAAGCTTGATAGGTAACTTCAACGCTTGGGATGGTCGCCGCCACCCAATGCAACGCTTAGATTACGGTATGTGGGGCCTATTCATTCCTGAACTGGAAGAGGGCGCTCAATACAAGTTTGAATTAAAAGGACCAAATGGCGAAGGCTTACCGCATAAAGCCGACCCATGGGGTTTTTACTCAGAGCAATACCCATCATTTTCTTCTGTGACTTACGATCACGCTCGTTACGAGTGGCAAGATACTAAGTGGCAGAATCGTCCAGTGACGCAAAAGCGTAAAGAAGCGCTTTCGTTCTATGAACTGCACGCGGGTTCTTGGAAGCGTAACGCTGAAGGTGAGTTCTTAAATTATCGCGAGCTTGCGGCAGAGCTGATCCCATACCTAACAGATCTTGGCTACACGCACGTTGAGCTAATGCCAGTTTCAGAGCACCCATTCTACGGTTCTTGGGGCTATCAGCCAGTAGGTCTATTTGCACCGACTAGCCGTTTTGGTTCTCCAGATGATTTCAAATACTTCGTCGATCAATGTCACCAAGCGGGTCTTGGTGTTGTTCTGGATTGGGTTCCTGCTCACTTCCCAAGTGATGATCACGGCCTAGCAAACTTCGACGGTACGCCATTGTTCCATGATCCAGATCCACGTCGTGGTTGGCACCAAGATTGGAACTCGTACATTTACGATTTAGGCAAAGAGCATGTACGTCGCTTCTTAGTTTCTAACGCATTGTACTGGTTCGAGCAATTCCACATTGATGGCATTCGTGTTGATGCAGTCGCTTCGATGCTTTACCTCGATTACTCGCGCAGCCATGATCAATGGATTCCGAACGCAGACGGCGGCAACGAAAACTACGATGCTATCGCTACGCTTAAGTGGATGAACGAAGAAGTATACAAGCACTTCCCGAATGCGATGACAATTGCTGAAGAGTCTACTGCTTTCCCGGGTGTTTCAGCACCGACCTTTATGGGCGGCTTAGGTTTCGGCTTTAAGTGGAACATGGGTTGGATGCACGATAGCTTGTCTTACATCCAAGAAGATCCAATCAACCGTAAATATCACCACGATACGATTACCTTCCCGTTAGTTTACGCTCACAGTGAGAACTACGTATTGTCTCTGTCTCACGATGAGGTGGTTTACGGTAAGGGCTCTATCCACAACAAGATGCCTGGTGATGAATGGCAGCAAACGGCAAACCTTCGTGCTTATATGGGTTACATGTATGCTCAGCCGGGTAAGAAGCTGAATTTCATGGGTGCAGAATTTGGTCAGACGGCCGAATGGAACCATGATGACCAATTGCAATGGTTCTTGTTAGATTATGATCGTCATCAAGGTGTTCAGCGTTTAACGAAAGACCTGAATAATCTGTACCGCTCTGAAGCTGCAATGCACGATCTTGATTTTGACCCGAAAGGCTTTGAGTGGCGTCTACAGGACTCTGCTGAAGCGAGCATTCTTGCACATGAGCGCATCAGTGAATCTGGTGAGCGTGTATTAGTTGTCTCTAACTTTACACCAGTTCCTCACGAGCATTTCCGCTTAGGTGTTCCTGCAAAAGGTGAGTACTCACTACTGTTGAATACAGACTCAACTGATTATGCGGGCAGTGGTTTTGAAGTGAAGCAGACAGCTGAGATTGAATCGGTAGAAAGCGAAGGTCTAGACACTTCGATTGAGCTGCGTTTACCGCCACTTTCAACAATATTCTATAAGTTGAAATAAGCGCTAGCTTAAAATAAGACGGGAGCCGAAAGGCTCCCATTTTTTTGTTGTCAGTTGCTGTTTTACGCTGGAGTTCTACTAAAATTGGTGAGTTGTAGTAGTGAGCGTCCAATGACCACTTCAATGATCGCCCTTGCATCAGCCCCGAACCTTTCAGTCATCTTTTGGCGAAATTCACCATCAACTTGTAAGTTGAACTCTTCTGGAACACAGTTTTGCGATGCATGGAAAAACATTAGTTTGATAGAGTGTCTAAAAGGTTTTTCAGTAAGTGCGCTTTGCCAAGAGCGATAAAACGTCTCCTGATCTGAAAAGTCTAATGACTTCATCATAATAGCTAATACGTGTTCATGTAAGACAGTTCTTACTGCACGTGTTGAAGGATAGTACCCTTGCAACGTAGTTAAACTAATGCCGATTTCTTGAGCAATCCTTGCATAAGTTAGCGCTTCATGTCCTTCTGCTAGAAAAAGATTTAATACGATTTCATCGTAGTTTTTTTGATTTTCTATTTTCTGAGCTTGGGTAATTCGAGCCATTACAAATCTCTATTGAGTGTAACATTCTGTAAACACATATATTAATAGTTTCTTATAGAGATCTCAAAGCCTAGAGGTAATAAAAACGTCAGTTTATCGTCAAAATTCGATAGATATAGATCGTTCGCTTGAATTTCAACCAGCTCTAAGTCCATATAAAAACACCGCTCTATTGAGCGGTGTGTTATCTAAAGTCTTTGTTTATATTGCTAATTCAGAAAGCTAGAACGGATACCAAAATAACTGCGGCTCTAGAATGCGTTTCGCAATGGCTAACACCACGATAAAAGCGATGATACTCAAACAAACAAAGTCGATACGTTTCAAAGGTGCATAGCTATACCAAGTGCGAGATTTATGTCGTCCGAAACCGCGCAGTGTCATCGCATTTGAGATCTCATCTGCTCTATCCAAGCTTGAAAAAATCAATGGCCCTAACACTTTAGCAACATTTTTGATGCGAGTAATGAATGGTGCTTTCTTGGAAAGTTCTACTCCACGAGCTTGTTGAGCGTGCATGATATTGATGAAGTCCTTCTTAACCTCAGGCAAGTAACGCAGGGTTAAACTCACCGCATAAGCAATTTTGTAAGGAACTCCGATACGGTTGAGACTCGCTGCAAACTCAGTTGGATGCGTTGTGAAGACAAA
This sequence comes from Vibrio crassostreae, assembly GCF_024347415.1. Classification (NCBI taxonomy): domain Bacteria; kingdom Pseudomonadati; phylum Pseudomonadota; class Gammaproteobacteria; order Vibrionales; family Vibrionaceae; genus Vibrio; species Vibrio crassostreae. The sequence goes on along the minus strand of NZ_AP025477.1, from coordinate 1,338,685 downwards.
AATCAACGCTATCGGGAACATGCTCATGTACTTGAGCGTGACAGTGACTAAGTAAAACAGAGTCTCTTGGCTCAATGAGTAATTGCCAGGAAGCGTCAATAATAATGTTTCACTGCCGATGAGCTCTGTACCTTGCTGTGGAGCCAATAGATACATGAACAAAGCATTTAGGCTCAGAACACTTGCAGTACCAATCAATAGCGGCTTGTAAACACGAACAGGAACTTGAGTCAGCTTTAATAGATATAAGCCAGTCAGGATCAAAACAACGATGAGTCTAAGATCGAACGTTGTAAGAACAACGGTTACCCAAGCTAAAAACAGTGCAAACTTGGTGATGCCATTGAGAGCGTGTAGCGGTGATTTGGTATCAATGTAATTGATGCCGAATTTTACTTTTGATGCATTCATTGAGCACTTCTCTCGTAGTCGATGAAGTACTGCATAAATGCATTGGTGTCGTCGATTTTCATCATGGTCGCGAGTTCATAAATGCTGGTGGTACAAAGATTTGCGCGTTCTAACAGCGAAGGCTGACTGAATACTTCTGTCATCGCGGTATTGGCAATCAGCTTGCTGTCTGCAATCACGATTGAACGTGTGGTGTACTCTAGAACGAGGTGCATGTCGTGTGAGATGATTACAACAGTAATACCCAAATCACGATTAAGCTTTTGGATGAATGCCAGCATCGATGTGTAGTTACGGTAGTCTTGACCTGCAGTCGGTTCATCCAAGATAAGAAGCTCAGGCTCCAGTACTAGGATAGAAGCGATGGTTACACGTTTTTTCTGACCGTAGCTCAGTGCTTCGATCGGCCAGTGGCGGAACTTACTCAGACCACATAGCTCAAGAACATGCTCTACTTTTTCTGTGATTAGCTCTTCTGCAATGTTGCGGTTACGAAGACCAAAAGCAATCTCATCAAAAATCATATGATGCGAGATCATATGATTGGGGTTCTGCATCACGACACCGACTTTCTGACTTCTTTCAAAGATAGAAAGTTCAGATAGGTCTTCACCATTCAGATATGAAGAGCCTGAATCGGCATCGATTACACCCATGATGAGTTTAGTGATGGTAGATTTACCTGAACCGTTTTTGCCCAGAATCGAAACAAACTCACCTTTGCCAATCTTGAAGCTCACATCTTCGAGTGCGTTTTTCTCGCCGTCGTAAGAATAAGTCAGACCATGAACTTCGAGTAAAGGTTGATACTGCTTCTCTGCTACCGGGGCAGGGCGCTCAGCAAACCATGCTTGAACGGCAGGACGGAACCTTTTGTAATCTAAAGCCTTGAGGTTTGACAGCTTGTCTTCGCTGGTTAGTGGGGCTTTCGCCGCCTTAAGCGCCGACAAGTAAAGCGGTTCACGAATACCGTGTGTATCAAGTAATTCAGAAGCCAAGATTTCATCGGGTGTCGTGTCAGCAACGATTTCACCACGTTCCATTAAGATCACACGGTCGATATCGCGATGTAGAACATCCTCAAGGCGGTGTTCGATAATCACGATGGTCTTGTTGGTTTCTTTATGCAGCTGGTCGATGATCTCAATCGTTGCCTTACCCGTTTTAGGGTCAAGGCTTGCTAGAGGCTCATCAAACAACAAGATATCAACGTCGTCAACTAAGATGCCCGCTAATGATACTCGCTGCTTTTGACCACCAGAAAGGTCATGAGGTGAACGCTCAAGCATGCCCGCTAGGTCGACCATTTTTGCAGTCGACTTAACTAACGGGTACATGTCAATGTTCGACATTAACTGGTTTTCCAATGCGAATGCGATATCTTCGCCGATACTTAAGCCGACAAATTGGCTGTCAGTATCTTGCAATACCGTGCCGACTTGCTCGGTATAGTCGTGCATTGAAAACTCAGAGATGTTCTTGCCGTTGATCTCTAAAGAGCCGGTGACCTCACCCTTAATCGCGTGAGGGATTAGACCGTTAAGACACTGACCTAGGGTAGATTTACCACTACCACTTGGTCCAATAATGACGATTTTCTCTCCTTTCTCTATCCTTAGATTGATATTTTTTAGCGTCGGTTTATCCAGCGACTCATATCTAAAAGAGAAGTTCGAAAATGCTATAGTCATTATCGCTTATGCCTCAGTCAGGTTGCGGCTTTGTTTGTTACGCTTAGCGACTGATTTTAGGATCAGGAAGCCAACAACAGCGATCAGAACGGTATTACCCGCTGCGATGATAGACAGTTGAGTGAAGACTTTAGTAAACGGTTCTGCGTATAAGATGGTATCTAGGAATGCAGAACAGCCGTAGCCGACAACATTACCTGCGAGAGCCAGTACGACAAATAGCGCAAAATCTTTCATTGGCAGTTCGCCTTGTTGAAGACGGTTTTTAGTCATCATAGGAAATAGACCAATAACCATGCCCACGATACCTGAGCCCAATACCCAAGTTAGCCATACGCCCCAGCCTGCGAATAAGTCTGTTACCCAGTGGCCAATGAAGCCGACCAAGAAGCCTACAATTGGGCCGAACAAAACAGAAAACAGTGCTAGAACTGCCATTGCTGGTTTCAATGTCGTGTTCGCAAACACTGGGACACCAAACATAGGTAAACCACCAATGCCGTACAGTGCCGCGCCAATGGCGATAACGACGACTGTTTTAGCTGAAAAGTTCATAGATAACCTCGAATACTGAAAGATAAAACATGATAAAGAACGAATATTCGCCATTATTACTATGCGTCTCAATGAGAACGTTTTTTGGGCAAATATAAAAAATAAGGCGCGCATTATACAGTAGAACCCTTCCATAAGGGAAGGTAAGTGTCTAGATGTCTAAAATTCCATCTGAACACCTAGATATGATGAAAAATACGCAAATTTACGGTTAATCAAACAACAAAAAAGCCAGAGCGGGTCTGGCTTTTTCATTCATATTAACAATGTGTTAGTTCCATTGAAGGGCTAAGTATCGTTAATTTCTTGGTCTAGATGACACTTACTTAGTGATCTAGGTATAGATAGTTCTGCCAGCTCTTCATACGAATAAGCACCTTACGCATGATAGATACGTGAGTGAAGCTGTCTGAATAAACGGAAACCTCAACTGCAGTACCCATAGGTAGATGGTATTCAGATAGGTCATCTGTGATGGTTAACTTAACAAACACGCGACCACTGGTGCGCAGAGCATCAGTACCTAGTAAAGCACCTCGAGCTTGGAATTGGCTCTCACCAATCGCAGGCAATACTTCATCAATACGGCCTTTAAATACTTTGCCAGGCAGAGCTCTGAATAAGAACTCAGCCTCGAACCCTGGTTGCAGACGCTGCAATGAGTTTTGTCTAAAGGCAGCGGTGTAGAACTGAGCTTCGGTGTGAACAAACGTCATCACAGGCGCCAGTGGAAGTGGTACTGCCATGACACCCGGTCGAAGAGCCAGTTGCGTCACGTAACCGTCTGTTGGCGCGCGAACCACAGTCTGTTCTAAGTCAAACTGAGCTTTACGCAATTCCGCTAAGAGGCTTAACACCGCAGTGTTCTCACCACCTATCTCAGAATCCAAAGCAATTTTTGTTCTTTCTAAGGTCGCATCTGCCACTTTAACGGCAGCTTCTGATGCTTTATAAGCTTGTCTGCGAGTATCCAGTTGTTGCTCAGTAAAGGCGCCGCTGTCGTAGCCGCGTTTGTAACGTGAGAATTCACGTTGGGCTTTATCTCTCTCAGCAATCGCTTTGATTCTCGCTGCTTCTGCTTCAGCAACATCAGATTCCATTCCTAGCGCACCCTGGCTAGCTTCTTTTACTTTCGCCTCTAATCTTGCGACCTCAGCCTCGAACGGAATAGGATCGATTTTGAAAAGAATATCGCCTTTTTTTAGAGGTTTATTCGCTTCCACAGGCACTTCGATTACTTTGCCTCGAACACCAGAAACAATCGGTGTTGTTGAGTAAACTTGGTTACCGATTTGCGTGAACGGATGGTTGTAGTTCATCAATAGAATCAAAGTACCTATGAGTACGACCCCACCAAGTACCGCAGTTGGAACCGTCCACTTGTTTAGAGGGATATTGAATACTTTGAAAATCGTAATACAAAGTGCCGCGTAGGTCATTATCAGCAGTAAATCCATTACTTAGCCTCCTGATCTTGAACGTTGGTGGTCTCTTTCTCTGTGCTGTTTTGCACAGTAGCCGCTTGTTTGAGTTGGGCAATTTCGTCCTGAAGTGTGCTCACTTGGTCGATTAGAGAGTCGACACGATGATGAATATCGTGTTGTTCTTCTTCTAATTTAGCAAAGCCCCAGCCACGATCTTTGCGCCACAACGTAGCCCAAATCCAAAGGAACGGCCAAATAGTGTGTAAAGTGAATAGGCTAACCCAGCCTGAGACGTGAATGGCATCTTGATGAGGGTGGTTGCGTTCTTTCGCAATTTCATAGGGAATATCGTGAATAACGATGATGCCGTAAAAGATGACTAATGCTACGAAAATCAGTAGACCGAGTGCAAAGTAGTCTAAAAACATAACAGATCCTTGTAATGTTAGATGTTAAGTTATAAATATACTACGCTATCATCCAAGTAATTGTTATAAAAATGATTTACCAATTTGAAATAATATGTTGTCGCTTCTTATGTGACTCAAAGCATGGATGGATCTTATAAAATTCAATCGTATTTGAAGAGGTTATTTCGGCTTCTTTGTTGGTATTCAAGCTGACATGATGACAGTTCCGATTCAAACGATGCGCATAGCCATAGCCATAGTCATAACAACAAAAAATAAAGGACAAACACGGATGTATGTAGGTGAATTGGCGGCCATTGGTGCTGCGATTGTGTGGGCGTGTGCGACATGGATTTATGGACAATTTGGACATCGCTTCTCTGCAATGCAACTGAATATTGTTAAGGGTGTAGTGGCATCTGGGATGATGTTGCTGGTAATGCCTCTTATCCCAATGCCGGATTTTGAGCTTAGTACCAACCATTTTCTGATATTGGCAATTTCAGGTGTAATTGGAATAGCGATCGGAGATAGCGCCTATTTTGCGGCATTGAAAAGAATCGGCGCCAATAAGACTCTACTATTGGAATCTTTGGCACCGCCTCTTTCTGGTGTATTAGCGTTGATGTTCCTTGGCGCTGTATTGACATTGCAAAGCTGGCTCGGTGTCGTGATTACAACACTAGCGGTGACCTTCGTCGTCTTCCAGCCATCAAAATCGGCGAGCGGTGATTCGAATGACAAAGCGGAGTGGGGTGGCATTGGTTATGGGCTTGTGGCGAGTGTTTGTCAGGCATCTGGTGTGGTTATTTCTCATTACGCGTTAGTGGCGGGTGACATTCCACCATTGTTAGGTGCTTTGATTCGCCTGACGATTGGCGTGTCTGTCGTAATGCTGATTATCCCTTTCGTTGAAAAGAAGCCTTATTCATCGATAGAAAGAGATTTATGGGAAATGACCAAGCTCGACAAACTTTGGTTATTAGGGGCGATCTTTGTTGGGACGTTTCTCGCCCTTTGGCTCCAGCAAGTGGCGCTGAAAAATGCTAACCCTGCGGTTGCACAAACATTGATAGCGACCAGCCCTGTCTTTATTTTGGTGATTTATGCGCTGAAAGGGGAAAAGGTGTCAAAGCAAAGTGTCATCGGCACACTTGTCGCCCTTGCGGGAATTTCTCTGTTCTTTTATCAATAAGGGGCAGGCTTTTAGTTACAGAACTACAGAACTACAGAATTACAGAGCTAAAGAGTGTCATGGCTCTACTCTGTACAGACTTGATTGCGGCCGTTGGCTTTAGCTCGGTATAGCGCTTTATCGGCACGGTAGAAGGTGCGTTGAGTATTCTCTCCGTCACGATGCAAAGTGATACCGATACTTACGGTCAAACCGCGCTCCCCAAGTATTTCATGCCATCCGAATTGGAAGATACGTTCTCGATAATTTTCAGAGTGCATTTCTGCCTTAGCGAGATCGCTGTTCTCTAGGATGACCAAAAACTCTTCTCCGCCAAATCGGACACAGGATGCACCTCTAAACTTGAAGTACGATCTAAGCTCTTGCGAGACGCTGACGATCGCTTTATCACCCACTAAGTGGCTTAGTTCATCATTGATAGACTTAAAGTGGTCAATATCGATAACCATCAATGCGAAAGAGGTGTCGTGCAGCAGCATGTCTTTCAGTTTCACATCTAACCAACGACGGTTGTGTAATCCTGTCAATGGATCGGTGAATACGTCTTGTTGAAGTTGAGCAACCGCATTCTTGTGTTGCTCAGTCGTCTCTTTCAGCTCTTTGTTTTCTTGTTCAGAGAGAATGAGTTTGAGTTGTAACTCAAAACGAGACAAGCGGCGTAGCTGGCTTGCGCCGAGTTCACTTATCGGGATCTGCTTCATCAGATCGGTTTCAATTCGGTAGCCTTTTTTCTCATAGCTTAGCGCATCTTGAAAACGTCCTTGATTCATGCACACGTCACTCAGCGAATCGTAGAATCGCTTCGCAAGCACTGGCGACGAGTAGGCTTTCACTCGTTTGTCTGTGCTCGACAAAATCATGCTCGCGTAGTCTTGCTTGCCGGTTGCACTTAGACAATGTGCTAGCTCTAGACGAGTCATAGTCGAAAGCCAGCTTGCTTGAGTGCTGTTGGCTGGGTATTGAACCTTGGACAGACAGCGTAGCGCTTCATGATATTTTTTCTTAACGCGCAGCACCTTTGCTTGGTAAAGCAATATTTGAGCTGTGAGCAACTTGTCACTCACCAAAATACTCAGTTCTTCGCACTCATTCAGTAAATCGCTGGCTGCAGTAATACGGTTGAGCAGAAGCAAGCTCGCCACCATATGCAGCTTGAATTTGAGGCGAAGTGAGCGACTGCTTATCGCATGGTCTATGCTGCTGATTTTTTGGTAATAACGAAGGGCTCTGTTGTGATCGCCATAGGAATCACACAGGTTCCCCATGCCTAAAATTGCTAGTACATACTCATCGATATGGCCGTGTTCAACCGCGATTGTCGATGAACTGACGAATTCATTGAGTGCTGACGTGTAATCACCAATTTCAACTAAGCGGTCACTTAGGCTGGTCTTGACTGTCAGAATGTCTTCAATATCGGCAGGAAGGTGGAGCAGATCGAGTGCTCGTCTCAACTCTTCGATACTGGTTTGATTTTGTTGTAACTCGGCACGGTATTCAGAGCTGATGATATAGCAGTGCGCTTGCTCTGTTTGCGTTGTCGAAACGTGCTGGCGAATGTGGTTCCAGAAGATGATCGCTTCTTCACCTGATACCGATGAAGGGTCTAAACCGGCGTCTGTGATCTTGCTTAATAGCGTTTCCATTATTCTATTACCTCAGCATCGTCTTCTTCTAATTGTTCAAGCGTAAACGGGAACGTCAAAATATCATTGAGGCTGACGGTCGGTCTTGAACCTTTTAATCCTTTTCTATGCCAAGGATAAATATCAAGCATGGTGCTGAGAGTTTGGAAGGTTTGCTCTGCGGCTTCGCCTTTTTCGGAAAGCATAAGAGCCACACGTTCAGAACTTAGCCTTGCAATGAAGTCATTCTGGTTACATAAAGCATGAGCAATCTCGGTACAGACATCTAAGTAATCAGTATCGACATGATGGAACATAATGATGCTGTGGTTTGAACGCTTAAGCTCTGTCTTAAAGAGGACCAGTTTTTCCCACCAAAAGGTTTCAGAGACAACGTAAGATAGGTGCTTTTCAGGATCGTATTCGTGTTGGCCACGAATACGATTAATCAGTTTTCGTGCCCTCTGTTCAAGCTGGCGTTTTGAACTGCGTGCTTTGTCCAAACCGACACGATTAGTTTGCTCTTTAAGCATGCCGATAGAATATTGACGGTACTTTTTAAAGGCGACTAATGCTGCTTTGAAATCCTGGTTTTCTTCTGCAACCAAGGACTGTTGGTAACAAATTTGGCTAAGCAATTCACCATTATCAAATTCATTGGCGGATTGTTCAGCGAGTCTCAGTAATTCTGCCGCTTGTTCTGGCCTTTTTCTCAGGAGATCCAATCGAGCTCGACTGATGTATGAATGCGCCTTCATCCAAACTAGGTTGTGTTCGACTGCCAGACTGTGCGCTTTGGCAGTGGCGCGCTCTGCGTCATCTAAGCGTTCAAGACCAAGTAGAGCAAGGCCTCGGAAGTCCCATACTTCTGCATGCCAAGTGTTATCTTTATGGTCTTTTAATGCTTCTTCTGCACCGTCTAGTACCGATAGCATTTCAACATAGTTGTTGAGCAGATAGTAATCCCACGCGAGCAGTATTCTGGCTTTGCCCTCTAACCAACCAATGCGGCTGTTGTTAGCCACTTTAACGGCAAGTTGGTGAGTAGAACGTGCAAGTTTATATTCGTGGGTCATTCGCCAAATATTGCCGAGACCAATGAGGCATTCAATTTGAATTTCGACTTCATCAACCAACGCAGATTGCTCTAAAGCATTGATCCAAAACTGTTGGGCGGAATAATATTTGGCTTGCCCCCAGAACTGGAGAGCGTGTAAATGGAGGATTTCAGGGAGAAAAAGGTCGGTATCTAATCGGCTTTGGCGCTTATAGGCTTCCTTGATGTGCTTTAAACCTTTCTGGTAATCCATCAGGTTCCAGCTACACCTTGCCATTAACATCAATGACTGGATGGCACCCTCTTCAAACAGAACTTGCTCTGATCTGACTAGGCACTGTTGAGCGATCTCTAGGATCACCGATGGCTCAGAGTCAACACGAGTTTTGAGTTTTTCTAATTCTGTTTCAAGAAGGTACTGATTTTTGTCCAAGACTTAGATCCATGATTATCGAACATATTGATAACACAATCATTATAAGAGTGTAATTTGAGATAAGCACCAATTATCTTTCTTAGAGCGTCAAAGGAACATCGATCTTTTCTAATTATGGGTGTTACCTCATGTTGTTGCTTTAAAATCAATGAGTTCCCGAATAATTATCTAGAGGCTTTGTTGCTATGAAAGTAGTTGCTTTAGAGTTAATGGCTGCTCTGCTACGCCCAAGCGTTGCGCTGCCGTGAGCCCTTGCTTATCTTGGTAGCACAGATTGTGCCAAGCTCTAAATATGTCGAGCAATGGAAGAATGCCCCCAGGACGAAGTTTACGTCTGGGCTCATTGATGAAGCTATCAAATAACAGCTGAAAGCGCTGTTGATAGAACTTAGTTTGTTGAATTGAGGCCGTGTTAAACCACTGTTTTGGTTCTGGATTGTTACCTGTTAGGTAGCAGATGCCTTTCTGATTATCACCTTGATTCGCAATAGCCCAACGATCTCGCCACCAACTCATATGAACGATGTCGATCTTTTCAAAACTTTGATCGTCTTGCCAGCCTGAATCTTCCTCTACATACATAAGGTCAATATTTTGACTCTGAATGCGCGGCAAACATACGCTTAAAGCGGCAGATCTTAGTAATGGATCTTGTGGCATATAGATGGCGACATGTTTGTCTTCATTACACATATCCAACACATGTAGGAAGTGAGCATAAGAGGTATAAGGCGGTCGAATTAGTGCGCCTTTTGAAGGGTAGCTAAATGTGGTGAGGTTACCCATAGGGTCCTCAACGTTACCTCTCGCAAGAATCACTTGGTACTGCTGTTCAATGCGCTCTTTTAGTTTGTCAGAGGGCTGAGGTAGTTCGAGATTCGCTTCTGAAGAGTGCTCTTTGGATACAAAGCGTGCAACATCATCATAAGGGTTGTGGTCGACATTCCCTGATGGCTCTTCATTTTGAGAGTAGTTAACGTGTTGGCAAAGGATGTAGCCAGAATGCGCCTCGCCAGTCGCTATCCAAACCACACCGTTGTTACTTTGTGGCTGTAGACGCTGGTAGTGAGATGCGAACTCGTAATCTTTCGCATGGTTAACCCATCGTGCATCGATCATCGCTAATTTACGACGACAACGGCTCGCGATATGGTCAACATGATCATAGAAAGTCTTTGGATTGATCTCTAATTTTCTACAGATTTCACGTACGGAATAGCCCATGAACAGTAAGCCCATGAGGTTTTCTTGAAATTGAAGTTTTTTATTGGATCCAGACCATTTATCAACGAAGGTTGATTGGCAGTCTTTGCATCGATAACGCTGCCTGTCGCCACTATAGCCGAAGGCATGATAAAGATGTTTGTGGGTATGAACCGATAAGCCGAAGTTATCGCAATCATCATTACGACAAGCAGGGAGCCCATCGCTGTGAAGTTGTCTTAGGCGATGAAGTTCGCTTAACACTTCACGATTGTTAAGTAAGGGGGGGAAAGCTCCACATTCACGACAAACCATCGCTGGACGCTTAGGGTTAGCGTGTTGCAAAACATACCGTTTTGCATCGCTCAAGCCAAAGTTGTCACACGCCAATGTTTTACAAAAGTTGAGTTGCAAACCATCCGCATCTTTTGGCAGCTTGTCGTTAGACACGATCTCCCCCTCGGGATTATTTGAGCAGCCAAGCGAGCTTGGCTGCGGGGTAACGCTTTTCAATGTATCTTTTATCAAGTCGTTAGATGTTGATTGCTGTCTCTAGAGCAACTTTCATCATGTCGTTGAAAGACTTTTGACGCTCTTCAGAGCTTAGTTTCTCGCCACGGATGATGTGGTCAGATACTGTTAGGATAGTCAATGCTTTAGCACCAAGGTCTGCAGCAACACCGTAGATACCAGCTGCTTCCATATCAACACCTAGGATGCCTAGTTTTTCCATTTTTTCGAAAAGGTCAGCTTCTGGAGTGTAGAAAAGGTCAGCAGAGAATACGTTACCAACTTTAACTGGAACTTCTTGTGCACGTGCTTGGTTTACTGCTTCTTCTAGAAGGCCGAAATCAGCGATAGCCGCGAAGTCGTGGTTGTTGAAACGAATACGGTTTACTTTTGAGTCAGTAGAAGCACCCATACCGATAACAACGTCCATTAGTTTAACGTCGTCACGTACTGCGCCACAGCTACCTACACGAATAACATTTTTCACACCGTACTCAGCGATAAGCTCGTGTACGTAGATGCAGCATGATGGGATACCCATACCGTGGCCCATTACAGAAACTTTCTTACCTTTGTAAGTGCCTGTGTAGCCAAACATGTTGCGAACGTCACAAACTTGCTTCACGTCATCAAGGAATGTTTCTGCAATGTATTTTGCGCGAAGCGGGTCGCCCGGCATAAGTACTGTTTCTGCGAAATCACCAGCTTGAGCATTAATATGAGGTGTAGCCATGGTCGTTCTCCAAAGTTTAAACGGTAATTATAGGAACAGGATTTAATCAATTACCGATTCTGTTGAATTGAATTCGTTTTGTTGAGGCAATATTAGCGAGTTAGAACGTGGCTCCATGAGACTTTAGTCACAAAATAGGTCTGTCATTATAGTTTTATTAATATTGATAACCAAATATGTTGAAAGCGTAAAGGCAATCGATTTTGTATGGGTAAATTGCAAGCCAATGAGAGGAAAAGGCCCACATATAAACTTGTTGCCTATCAGTTTCGAGACAACAATACGTTGTAGAGACGTTTGATCAGCGATAATCTAAACTTTGATAAAAGACAAACCAAGGATTTGTATGTCGTATTGCGCTAACTCGACGCCTTTGCAGTCAATGAAAACCCGACTACACAGGGCAGCATCGCTTGTTGTAAGAACTACTTTGCTTGCCAGTGGAATAGCTTCATCGTGGGTGTCTGCTGCAACCTTTGAATTGCCACCAACAGAAAGCCGTATTGTTGGCAGAATACAGCAGCATGAAGTGGTGGCGGGCGAAACCTTGGCCATCATTGCCAAGCAATACGATATTGGTTTCCTCTCTTTAATGGCAGCCAACAAAGGAGTGGATCCTTTTCTTCCCGCGGAAGGTTATGTGTTGAGCATTCCAAGTCGTCTGATTCTGCCTGATACCCCAAGAAAGGGGATTGTTATCAACCTTGCTGAGTTGAGGTTGTACTACTTTGAGCCCGATAAAAATCAAGTACATGTTTTTCCTGTCGGCATCGGTCGAGTGGGACGCGATACCCCCGAGATGATCACCAAGATAAGTCAAAAAAGACCGAATCCAACATGGACGCCACCAAATTCAATCCGCAAAGAGTATCTTGAAAAGGGCATTGAATTACCGAGAGTGGTTCCTGCCGGACCGGAAAACCCATTGGGTGAGTACGCTTTGAGGCTTTCTTATGGCGCTGGTGACTACTTGATCCATGGTACTAATAAAGACTTCGGAATAGGTTTACGAGTTAGCTCTGGTTGTATCCGAATGGAACCTAAGGATATTGAATGGCTGTTTGAGCAAGTGAACCGTGGCGAACAGGTCACCATTATCAATGAGCCAATCAAAGTGTCACTAGAGCCAGATAGAAGTGTGTTTGTCGAAGCGCACGAACCATTAACTCGAAGTGATGGTTCAAAGAAATCATTACAGATCCCTGTGGAATTAAAATGGTGGCTTGAAGACGCAGAACTGCCTAATTCAAAAGCGAAGGCGGTTATCTTTGCTCAAAACGGCGTGCCTGTAGAGATAGCACCACCTGTGATTGAGTTTTAATTCGATTGCCTCTTCTGTAACAAGGGGCGGTTTCCCTTTCTCTACTCGAATTAGTCCCTTCTACTCGAGTTAGTATCGCCCAAAAAAAAAGCACCACATCCGTTAAGAGGTGGTGCTGTCCATATACTGCTTTTGCGACTTATTTAAACTACAGCTTAATCGCACTTAGATCTCAAACTACTTAGTGTACGACTCTGCGATGTTGTCGATACGTTCGTTAGCACGATCCGCTTCTTCTTTTGCTGCCATAGCGGCTGCTTCTGCTTCTTGTGCCTTCATTTCTGCGGCTGCTTTGTCACTTTTAAGTGCTTCAACTTCGCTAGTAAGTTGAGCAACTTGGTTAGTTAGTTGATCCATTTCTGACACTGCAGCTTCTTCTGGCTCTGAAGAACAACCGGCTAAAATGAAAACTGAGGCTGCAGCTGCGATTAACGTCTTATTCATAAGAACTCCTTGCTTATTTATCATCAAAAGATGCGCTATACATTCTCTATCATATAGTCGCTTCATTAATGATTGTAGCGACTAATTTTTTAACTGCAAAAACAATAAATAAAGAAATTGCTAAATTTTTGAGGTAATTAGCTGAGCATCACGTTCTGTCTCACTTATGAGATGAAGGGTTTAGAGGAGACTGTAATGTGTTCTTGGAGAGCCATCTCTTTGCTAGCAATGCATACAATGTTCTAGCTAGAGATAGATTAAGGGATAAATTTACTGTGATCTCTATCCTTATAAAGTACTTTCGCGGTATCATGTCACGTTAAATTAATTTTATTCAATACCATCATGACTGGAGAGTCCTTTGCACTTTAAAGATTTAGGCTTAGATAACCGCTTACTGAAGAACTTAAAACATTACGACTTCAAGAAGGCGACAGAGATCCAATCAAAAGCGATCCCTGTTGCTATTGCTGGTAAGGATCTATTGGCTTCATCAAAAACGGGATCAGGAAAAACATTGGCGTTTGTGTTGCCAATGATACATAAGGCTTTAAAAACAAAAGCGTTTTCTGCTAAAGATCCTCGTGGTGTAATTTTGGCTCCTACTCGTGAGCTGGCTAAGCAAGTTTACGGTGAACTGCGTAGCATGCTTGGTGGTTTATCTTACGAAGCGGCGCTTATCTTGGGTGGCGAAAACTTTAACGACCAAGTTAAAGCACTGCGTAAGTACCCTCGTTTTATCGTTGCAACTCCAGGTCGTCTTGCTGACCACTTAGAACATCGTTCATTGTTCCTAGATGGTGTTGAAACGCTAATCCTTGATGAAGCAGACCGTATGCTTGACTTGGGTTTCGCTCCAGAACTTCGTCGCATTGCTAATGCTGCTAAACACCGTCGTCGTCAGACACTAATGTTCTCTGCAACGTTAGATCACGCTGAAGTAAACGGCATTGCCAATGAAATGCTAGATGCGCCTAAGCGTATCTCTGTTGGTGTTTCTAACGAGCAGCATTTAGATATCACTCAGAAATTCTACCTATGTGATCACCTCGATCACAAAGAAGCGATTCTAGACCGTGTACTAGAAGAAGCTGAATACCGTCAGGTAATGATCTTCACTGCAACTCGTGCTGATACCGATCGTCTAACAGATAAGTTGAACGAGAAGAAGCTTAAAGCGGTTGCACTGAGTGGTAACCTAAACCAAACGCAACGTAATGCTATTATGAGCCAGTTTGAGCGTGCGGTTTACAAAATCTTGGTAACAACCGATGTTGCTTCTCGTGGTATCGATATTCCAAACGTGAGCCACGTTATTAACTTTGATATGCCGAAGCACACCGAAGAGTATGTTCACCGTGTTGGTCGTACTGGCCGGGCAGGTAACAAAGGCGATGCAATCTCTTTGGTTGGTCCAAAAGACTGGGACAGCTTCAAGCGTGTTGAGCTTTACCTTCAACAAGATCTTACTTTCTCTGTGCTTGAAGGCCTAAAAGGTAAGTTCAAAGGTATCAAGCCTCGTAAACCAGCCTTTAAGAAGGGCGGCCCAGCTAAGAAAGCGGGCAAACCTCAAGCGAAGAAGACAGCGAAGAAGCCAGTTAAACGTGATAAGAGCTTCCACCAAAATGTGGCAGTGGGTGACACAGTGTTTATCCCTAAGAAGAAAGTTGCGCCAAAAACTGACGATGAGTAACCAACTCGCGTGAGCCAAAAGCTAACGTAAATAAAAACCGCCAATATTAGGCGGTTTTTTTGTTTCTCTACTTTGTCTAAGCATTAGCTTCCGGTATTTAGCTAGAAATCGAACGTCGAGAGCGAATACGCCAAGATGTGGTCTGCAATGTATTTATGAGTAGCTGTAGTTGGGTGTGTCACGCCCCAAAAGACATAATTGTCTGAACCGTAAGTTGCACAATCATTAGTTAAGCTGTGGCTTCGTAAGTAGTCAGCGGCTGAGCTTCTATTGAGATCAAGACAAGCGTCACTCGCATTTCTAAAGCCATGCTGCTCAGGGTTATCAGTAATGCTGGCGAACAACGCACTCGCATCGAACAACACCAGATTTTTCCCCATGCTTTGGTAATACTCAGCCTGTGCTTTAATGAACTGATTGAACTCTAAGATCTTTCCTCGAACTTTGATAATCTCTTGCTCGGTTGAATATTTGAATTGCGGTGCTTTGGTCGCATCGGGCAATGTGAACAGTAAGATATTGTTCGCACCAGACTCTGTTAGCCGGATAAGTGCGCTACTAAAATCGGCTTTTACATCGGCGACTTCTCGGTCGTAATTCATAAAATCGTTAAGGCCAAACTCGATCGTAAATAGGGAGTTTTCAGGGCGGTAGTTCTTAGCGACTTTCATGTAGGTCAGATAAGAGGTGACTTGATCATAAACACCAGTCAACGCGACATATTGGTTGGTACCGGCTGCGCCGCCGACGGCCCAGTTATACAGAGGAACATCTTTGGCTTTGGCTAAATATTCCGTCCAAACCAAACCGTTTGAGAAGTGCCCAAGAAACCATGAATTCGCATTGGGGAAAACCCATTGAGAACCATTAAATAGATTCCCGGTATCAGAAAGGCTATCACCAAAAGTAACAATGCGATTAATTGTATTGGCTTGAACTACGTTATCGTTGGTCCAGATGGAGTGGTTGTAAGAGAAACGATTGTCTGCGGCAAAATAGGTGATGTCTGCGACGTCATGTTGGATGTCGAGCGTCTCTTCACAACGCTGCCTGATTTCAGATTGATGAGTATCACTGTAGAACATGTTTTTGAATGAAACAGAAGACCACCAATAACCGTTGATCGTGTAATAGTCCCCGTTTTCTTTTTTAGCCCATTTCCAATCGGTAGCGGCAGAGTCATGCGATGCATCGGTTCGATACCAACATCGAACATAAGAGTAAGTTTCGGAGCCTTGCGTGCTAAGCACTTGAGCGGATGTTATAGATTCTGGTGTTGGTGTTGGTGTTGGATCTTCAGCGGCATAAGCACCGAAAGGCATGGTTAACGCGAGTATTAAAGCCGTATTTTTCATCACTGTGTTCTCTTTTTTTATTTTGAGGTGAGCCAATGGAAACGTTGTTGCTTGTTGATAAGTGAATAACTAAATGACTGGTACGACCTATACATAAAATTAATAATTTACGTCAATACATTCAAACTATTGGAGTGTCATTACTGGTATAAATATCAAATTTCCAACGGGTTTATGGTTGATAAATAACGGTTTAAAAGCTTGAACGTTTGCCATCGCGCTTTTGATCTTTACGAATGTTAGGTTGATATTTTGGTTAGTTTATTGAAAGTGCGAGTTCATGCTATTGCATTAAATATTAATTAAATCAATTAGTTAACACCTTAGCTTTAGGTCTTAATCTGTTTGTGTTGATGTTAATCACTACTGTTTAATTCCAGTTCAATCTCACAAATATCGAGTCACTTTTTTCTGTTTTATAAAATCATCAACTACGGTTCTTTTACTCATCAGAGGTCTAATCTGTTTAAGGAAAGAGCATTGAAAAAGATATTAATTTGGACGATAGCTTGTCTATCCAGTTTTGGTGCCTATGCAGGAACGAGCGCATCGGCATTAGAAGTCAGCGGATACACTGAAACGAAATATCCCATTGTGTTGGTACATGGCTTGTTTGGCTTCGATACATTGGCGGGCGTCGACTATTTCTATGGCGTACCGGAATCTCTGACAAAAGATGGCGCGAGTGTATACGTCGCTCAGGTTTCTGCGACCAACAGCTCTGAAGTTCGTGGCGAGCAGTTGCTGGCTCAAGTTGAAACACTTATAGCGGCAACCGGAGCGAGTAAGGTGAACTTGGTTGGACACAGTCATGGTGGACCGACTGCACGCTATGTGGCATCAGTTCGCCCAGATCTGGTTGCATCAGTGACCAGTATTGGTGGCGTTCACAAAGGCTCTAAGGTGGCCGATTTAGTTCGCGGCACCGTACCTGAAGGCTCAGCTACAGAAGGTATTGCGGTTAAACTTGCTGATGGATTAACGACACTGATTAACCTTTTATCTGGTGGAACGGATCTAGACCAAGACGGACTCGCTTCTCTTGAAGCTTTAACGACAGAAGGTTCGCTTGCATTCAATCAGTTTTACCCAGAAGGCGTTCCTACGTCTGAATGTGGTGATGGTGAGTGGCAAGCAAGTAACGGTGTTTATTACTACTCCTGGACAGGGTCATCCACTTTTACCAACCTTCTTGATCCTACCGACGGAGCAATGACAATCCTTGGCCTAGCCTTCACTGAACCGAATGACGGGCTAGTGGGGGCGTGCAGCGCGCATTTAGGCAAAGTGATTGGTGACGATTACAAAATGAACCACCTAGATGAGATAAATGGGTTATTGGGAATTCACCATCTCTTTGAGACCGATCCTGTGACGCTCTATCGCCAGCATGCCAATCGATTAAAGTTGGCTGGTTTGTAGTCTGCACAACCGTTTAAATTAGAAACAAGGAAAGTATGATGAAAAAGACCGCCATTTTGTCGATAACTACGATAGCCCTGATGAGTACAGCGGCGGTCTTTTTGTATCCAACCTTTTTACCGGTAAAGACAGACGAGCTAAATTCAAACAAAAAAATAGAACAAAACGCCTCCTCTTTGAAGGCCACCTCTCAACAAGATACCGAAATCGATAATGCATCAGCTAAAGACATGATGGAATATTTTGTCTCAGGCAATAACGAACTAACCCTCGAAGATATTCGTGACAACGTGGCAAAACATCACAATCAATCACAAAGTGCCGTTGTCGATGAAGCATTGTTTGCCAAATACCTTGAGTATAAATCGGCACTGACCTCGTTGGATGTTCGGTTCGACACTACATCAATTTCAGCCGAAGACTTACAAGCACTTAATCAAGCGTTACTCGATCTCCAGGATCAATTCTTTAGCCAGAGCGAGATAAGTATTCTGTTTACTCATGACAATCGCATGAGAGAAATCGCTTTAGAAAAGTTACTTCTGAAACAAGAGGGCTTAGGTGAGCAAGACTATCAACAAAGGATGGATGCTTTGATGTCAGAACAGCCTGATTACGTTCAAACGAGCCATCAGAATCAGGTCTTGCTGCAACAACTATCAAGCTCTGAGGGGCTTGATCAACAAGATAAATACTTAAAGCGAAATGAACTTGTCGGCGAAGAAGCTGCGCAAAGGCTTGAAGCGCTCGACCAACAAAGAGCTGAATTTGAAGATGCCTTGGAAGTTTACCAAGTAGAACGAAATGACATTCTCAACGATGCTGCGCTTTCGCAGTTAGAACAACAAGAAACGATCGCTGATCTTAGGGTCGTACATTTTCCTTCAAAGCAGATTCGAAGAGTAGAAGCGATAGAAAGGATTTGGGACAAAGATCTTGGTGAGTAGGTTTGCTGAGCCAACGTGTTAGTTGAACTTATAGATAGAGCCTGTTGAACTAAGTCGTTGCCTAAAATTAAGTAAACGATTGCTTATTCTATAATTGCCCATAAATTTGCCACCAATAAACATTATTGACTAACTTATCACTCTTATTTGAATTTAAATTTTCCCTATGGTTGCAATAGCAAGCCATCATTAATTGATGCATTCCTCGTGATTCAAGTCACATATTTATGCAAATGATAATTGATCTCATTATCGTTTATGTGCAGTATAAGCGAAATTTATCAAATTAGCGTATGGATTTGTTGTATTTATGAAAGCGTTTGTGTTGTTAGCTTTTGCTCTCTTGTTGACAGGAGAAGTTAGTGCTTCTGATCAATTCTCCTGGCCCAGAGATGATTCTCGTAGCGGGAGCAATGTGCTCAAGTATCTTGAACAACAAAATAACAAAACTCACCAGTATCAAGAACGTATTCAATCTTTGAGTGAATCCCTACAAAAAAATTGGTATGACAACCGCCCTAATCGAGCTGACAAACCATGGCAAGAAATTGGTGGATATGAATATGCGATCCTGGAGCGCGATGGTAAGAGATCCTTGCTATCACGGTTAGTTGGGAGTGAAGATTTTACTGAATTACTTAACATTGATGCTCGATCTGCTGAATTTGACTATTACCAATTAGGCGCTTGGACACTAGACTCAACCAGAACAAAACTTGCGATCGCTGAAGATGTTACAGGGGCAGAACAATATCGAGTAAGTGTTGTTGATCTTCAAACTCATCAAGTTATCTCTGTAGCCCAAAATGTAGATAGTTCATTGGCATGGTCTAAAGATGGATTGTCTCTGTATTTGATTCAACTGGAAAAACAGACCTCAAAACCTTATGCATTAGCGAAATACTTCTTAGATCAGTCAGATCCCATTCAGCTACTAGAAGAGTCAGATTCTGCTTGGTTACTGTCGTATTACCTATCAAGTGATACTCAATTTGCTGTGGTACAGGCAAACAGTGGTAGTTCAAGTGAGCAGCGCTTATTAAACCTTGATTCTGGGGAAATATCTCAACCCGTTTTGCCACGTAAAGTTGGCGTGGAATACTACCTTGATGTTTCTGGCTCTCGTTTATTCGTCAACAGTAACCATACACGCAGTCATTTTGCATTTTACTCTGTACCGCTGCACCAAGCTTCACAAGTAGAGCAATGGACCACCGTCTTTGAGCCGGCAGATGAATCCAGAATCAACAACTTTTATTTGTTTGAATCTGGTCCTGTGGTTATTAGTCAGAGTGGGGCAATTCAGTCTTTACATTTCTTTGATAGCAGCAACAAATATCGTTTAAGCCAACCAATAACCGAGGTGGACCAGGTTGCTTGGGTGAGTCAAGTTGGCGACTACACGAGTAATAAACTGCATATTAGAAGTATGTCTCTTACCCAACCTGCAAAGTGGGAAAGCTTAAATACGGGTTCTCTAAAACGAGAATTACTCTCTCAAGATCATTACCCTCAATACCAACAATCAGCGTATCAAACTGCACAAGTTATGGTGAAGTCTGGCGAGGTATCGATCCCCGTTACTCTGGCTTATCGTAAAGATAAACTCACTCAGGATACTCCTGTATTTTTGTACGGATACGGGGCGTATGGCGTGACGATGAAGCCCTACTTTATGCCTCAAATTATCAGCCTCCTTGATGAAGGTGTTATTTATGCGATTGCGCATGTTCGCGGTGGTGGTTTCTATGGTGACTCTTGGTATCAAGCAGGCAAGGGGATAAAAAAAGAAAATGCCATCTTGGATTTCATCGCCGTTGCTCGTGATTTGACTACATACAATCTAGGTAAGCGTTCTATTTATGCGATGGGTGGCAGTGCTGGTGGAACTCTTGTTGCGGCGGCTCTAAATCAGGCTCCTGAATTATTTAATGGTGCAGTCCTCAAAGTGCCGTTCGTCGATGTAGTAAACAGCATGTCTGACTCATCTCTACCGTTAACCGCTCAACAGTACGGGGAATGGGGTAACCCTAGTGTCGCCGATGAATTAAAGGCAATGGAAGAATACGACCCTTATTTGAATCTTAGAGAACAAAATTACCCTCCGATTTTAATTCAAGTTGGCCTCAATGACCGCCGTGTTCCTTATTGGGAAGGGGCTAAGTATTACGCGAAACTTAACGAGCTTACGACCGGAAGCGGGCCCTATCTGTTAGCGACAAACTTTACTCAGGGGCACTCGACCGACAGGCGGCGCTCCCAGTCACAACAAGCGTTTGAGTACGCATTTCTTTTATCACTTACCCTGAAAGACATTAAAGCGGAGCAGTAAATGAAGCTTTCCCCCCTATCAGCGGCAGTACTGAGCGTACTTGCTGCCAACCTCGTGCATGCCGAATCCGAGGTTTATCACTTTGAAGAAGTGATCGTAACAGCGAATAAAATTGAACAGCCACTATCTGAAGTTGCAGGTTCAGTTGCCGTGATTACTGGTGAAGAACTCGAAAAAAAGGGCGCAACTGAGCTTTATGATGCAATAAAGAGCGAACCGGGAGTCAGTGTTTCTGGGGGAGCGGGGCGACCTCAAAATATCACTATCCGCGGAATGACTGGTAACCGTATCTTGATTGTTAAAGACGGAATAAAGTCTGCTGACGGCTTTGGAGCCAATGACCTCAATGACAAAATTGGGCGTAACTCGTTTGATATGTCTAACCTCGAAAGTATTGAGGTTATAAAAGGGGCGAGTTCGTCTGTATTTGGTTCGGGTGCTATTGGTGGTGTGGTAGTGGTTCGGACTAAAAAGCCGGGGGATTATCTCGACAACGAAGACTTTTATAGTGATGTCTCAGCAACCTATACCGGTATCAGTAATAAATACAAAGGCGCGACAAACCTTGCTTTTCGTTCGGGAAAGTTTGAAAGCTTGATAAACCTTTCTTATTGGGAAGGTGAAGAAACTCGTAATTTTGACGAAGACTTATATAACCGAGACATAGACGGTGTCGGTGGTGGTTATACGCTCAATTACTGGTCAAGTGATGCATTAATGCTTAAAGGGAATGTTGAGTACTATAAAGAGAATCTAAATAGAAAAGAGGGCACCTCTAAGATCCAAAAAGATGGCAAGTGGGATACTGAAGATTTTGATCAACAATCCTATACCGAGACTTTTTCTGCGTATGCGGGCTTTGAGTACCTTCCTTCCAATACTTGGTTCGAGGAATTGGATGCCAAGATCTATTGGCGTGATATGACTAATGAAGATACCACCAATCGTTTGATGTCTCGAACCAACAACAACGTTTCTGAGTTACGCAGAACGATTGATGTTCGTGGTTTTACCGATCAGCTTCTTGGTGTAAACGCCGATTTTATTAGTGCATTCCAACATCGCAACATGAGTCATACCTTATCTTATGGCGTGAATATGGAAACCAACCTCCATGAGCGTCCAAGTCAATCTTCTGTTTTAGATTGGAACGGAGTGTCACTTAACACGGATGTGCCTTTTGCTCCCGCTCGCTCGTACAACTTTGCCGCCTTTATTCGTGACGCGATTGAAATTGACGATTGGACTGTGACGGCAGGTGCTCGTTTTGATTTACACCAGTTGAAACCTGAGTCACAGAACACGATCAATGGCTATGAAGTGAAGGAGCAAAATTCGAGTGAGTTTTCTCCTAGCTTATCGGTGAGTTATCAGTTGACGGACTCGTTTAATACATACCTTTCTTACAATCACGGCTTTAGAGCTCCGGGTTATGACAAAATTTATGGTTACCAGAACCATGATTTTGTCCCAATCACCCCATTTGTCATTGTGCCGAATATGGATCTAGAGGCCGAAACCAGTGATTCGTTCGAATTAGGCAGTAAGTTTGATAATGGACAAACGCAGCTTTACGCGGCCGTTTTCTATCAAAAGTTCGATAATTTTATCGACGTTAAACAGATCACGTTTGTGCCGGACTCAAATACAGGTAACTACTACAAGCAGTATCAAAATGTAAATGGAGTCGAGACGTATGGCATTGAAGCTTCAATTGCTCATCGTTTAAGCGAGTTTTGGAGTGTGAGTACCAAGGTTGGTTACGTTGATGGAGAAGACGAAGATGGAGAAAAAGTTCGTACACTCACACCTTGGGAAGGTAATGCTGAGATAGCTTATGACGACAACGCTATCTCTGCTTACGCGCAGGTCAATTGGGCACAAGCTATGGATAACGTACCTCAATGTGAAGATGATTTAGGTATCGTTACCGATTGTGCGACGACCGCTGGCTGGGCGAGTGTCGATTTAGGTTTGAGTTACTCTTGGAACTTTGGCTTGGATGTTAGCGCCAATGTGATCAACCTATTTGATAAAGAATACATCCGATACCAAGATGTTGCGGGTATTGCGGACAGCAATAAACTTTACTCTACAGAACCTGGTCGTTACTTCACTGTTAACGCCAAGTATGAGTTTTAAGGAGGACATATGAAGAAGAGTTCTCTTTACCTTGCTTTGTGCTTAGCTTCTGCAACAAGCAGTGCCGCTGAATGGGATTACCCAATTGGCAGCACCGTTGTGACAACGCAACAAGAAGCTAAGGCTTATTTGGAAAATGCTTATCCTGAGGTTGGTACGCTAAGGTTTCGCTATGAAACACAGTCTAAATTGGGGAACCACTACAATTTCGATGTATTGATCGAAGGTGAGTATCAACAACAGAAGTCTATGGTTCTTTCCACGAATACTGACCAACAGGTGTTACGTGTTTTCAGAAGCTTAGAAAATACCGTGTTACTCAACGGAAATCCGACAACGGCTGCTGAGTTAGAAGCTCCTCGTTTATTAGAAGCAGAACGTCCGCCGAGCTTAAGCAGTGGGCAAGTTGTTGCGACTCATGTGAACGTGTTCAGTCCAGACTTGAGAACTATGGACAGGTCTGCGCCACCAGAAACGCTATTAACGGATGTGAGTCAGTATCCGAACTCTCCGAGCTATGTCCAAACGGATGTGGAAGTGTTGAACCATAGTAATGGAATCTACCTTACCAACGATCGTGTGTCTCAGGTTGATGCAACAGCCTTATACTCGATTGACCCTGACTCGGGTGCTGTAACGAACCGTGATGCTTCAAATTTCCTTGCAGCTGAGGGTGTTACTAAGTTTACTGACCTGGCTGATTTACAAAATGTGGATTGGCAAGACACGCGATTCCCACAGTTGATGGTTTTTGCTCACCTTGATCAGTCTTTGCGTTATATCAGTAGCTTGGGCTTTGATGTGTTTGATGCACCTCTTGAATTCGACGGTAGAGGACTATCTGCAGATAACTCGACTTACTACTACGGTCCTAAAGCAACTCTGTTTGGTGTCGGTGGAGGTTCTCCAGATGCATTAGATGGCGACGTCATTTTGCATGAGCTTGGGCATGGGATTCATTATCACATAGTAAAAGATTGGGCTTATGGTCATACCGGTGCAATCGGTGAAGGTTTTGGTGATTACTGGGCTGGTAGCTTTAGCTTTCGTACTCAATATGAAAATGCCCAAACTCGTGGACAAGAGTTCGAGATTGATACCGTCTTTAACTGGGATGGCTACTTTGGCGTAAGAAATACCACTCGCAGCCTTTGGAACCAAAGAGCACGTTACTTTAGACAAGCGGAATATCGCCCCCATGAAAGCGTTGCGGGGGAGCTAGGTGATGAACTTTGGTCAACACCGTTGTTCCAAGCTCTGAAAGCCGCGGTTGAACAGTATGGTGAGCTCGCTTTTAAAGAGTTCGATTCAATCATACTTGAGTCTATGTACGGGCTCGGACGTGGGGTGAAAATGCATGATCTAGCTGAGAGCACGCTGTTTGTGGCTCAACAGCTCTATCCGAATCGAGATTATGCCGAAATATTGAAGCAAAAGTTTGATGTGCATGGACTGATCATCGAGCCATTTAAAGTAGAGGTTCCTGATCATTATGTTGATCCAAAGAAGCCGCTGACCATTGAGTTGTACCCGACGTTAAGACAGGCTCAAGTCGATGGCGAAATCAATATTTCAGAATTGGTGAAGTCGTTTGTTAGTCCTCCGGTTAACCAACTAACGATCGAAGCGACACTTCCTACAGGTGAGGTGTGTGGTTCTTCAGTCACCATGAATACGAATGTCGACTATCGATACAGCGACACCCTCAAATCACAAAAGTGGCAGCATGATTTGCCCCTGGTATATGGCTTACCTGTACTCGAATCCGATATCAAAGAGTTGGATAGCTATCTTCCCGATAGCCGATTTAGCTCGACTAATCAGCCGATCGTTGGCTTTAAAACATTCAATTTCACACTAAGTGGAACGGATCAGATCGCAGACGAAAATTTCGGTATGTATTTAGAAATCGAGCATCCTCGTTTAAGCGACTTAGTGGTAACTCTGATTTCACCGAAGGGAACTCGAGTTGATTTACTTAACCATAAGTCGACACGCTTTTCTGGCTTTGATGGCTACTTCACACTCAAGCATGACTCGGCTCTTGATTCGTTTAAGGGTGAGCCTATTAATGGGTCTTGGCGTTTGGAAATTGCCGATTATGTAAATGGTGAAACAGGGAGCTTAAAGCGTTGGGGGCTCGGCACTATTTCGAAATATGAATGTGGAGAAACGACGACTTCACCTAAAGAACCAATAGCTACCAATAGCTCTTCTGGTGGCTCAGCTTCACCTATCTTGATTCTATTTATATCTTTGCTTTCGTTAGGCAGGTCATTTGCTACACGTTACTTGCCTCAAATGGCAAGGCTCTTTAAAAACAAAACAAGAAGATAACTCTATGAAACCTCAATTGACTATTTTGGCCATCTCTTTGGCCCTAGCTGGCTGTGGTGGTTCGGGCGGTTCCGATACCTCTGCATCGGCAGCACCAACCTACACTGTTTCAGGTACAGTGACAGCACAAAATGTAGATTTACAAAGTAAGGTCTGCGCAGACATCAATCAAAACTATATGTGTGATAGCGGAGAGCCAAGCTCGACGGCTAACGCGAATGGCGAATTTAGTATTACCAGTACTAAGAAGTCAATTTTATCGGTTCCTTTATTAGCTCAAGTGGATACGGGGATAGCAGCCAATAGCACGAGCGGTTCTGCGTCTTCTTACGCTTATATCGCAGCTCCCGGTCTTCAAAAAAACACGGGGAATGAGATTAATGGTATTAGTTCACTTTTGGCGGGTTATGTTGCGGATGGACTGACGGTTGCTGAGGCCAACAGCAAATTAAAAGCGCAGCTCGCGAAAAGTGGTATCTCTATTTCTGGTGACATACAAGACGATTTATCTGCGTCTGAGCTCGCGAGTTTGGAACAAAATATCGTATCAACAATCAAGGCTTTTAAGCACTCGAATCGTGCATTCATGCTCGCTCAGTTAAGTGCGAAATTTGATAAGAGTGCGGCTGATTATGTAAATGGCGTGCTCACAAATGATGAAGTTACCGCTTTTGCTAATTTCTTAGAAGGTGAATTGAAAGCTGCCACAGCATTGAATGATACTGGTGTTCTACGCTATTTCTCAGATATCGATGATACACAAAATGTCGCTGAGCCACAGAGTTCATTCCCAGGTCAAGATGCAGAATACGGCTTCGATAAAACAGAGCTGAATAGCAATACTGGCAATGGTTTCCAGTTTGCAAAGTTAGATTCAAGTGGTCAGGTGCTTGCTGATGATGCTGCACAGTGGTCTTGTATCCTCGATCAACGCAGTGGCTTGATTTGGGAGTCGAAAACGGATGATGAAAACTCTGTTCAATATAAAGATCGCATTTTAGCGCTAGAGTTACCTGGATTAGTAACGCCTTACGATCAGGATGTTGATCTAGCGACGTGTAAAACGAAAGGTGATGCGATATGTACCACTCAAGATTACGTTGAGCATATCAACGCAATGAATTTATGCGGTAAGTCAGATTGGCGTTTGCCAACGTTCCATGAGTTCTACAACTTGCTCGACTTCGGTGAAACTGAAACTAACTCAGATGGTGAAGTTTATGGTTTAACTTACAAGTACTTCCCACATCAAACCCTTGGTATTGACTATACGACTTACACTGGTTCGGTATGGACTCAATCCATTACTTATAGTCAATACACAAATGGCGCTGTCACGGGTGGCTTCTATTATAACGAGATTGGAACTCAGGGAGCAGATAGAGGGGTTGTTGGTTCCATAGAGATCTATTCAGGTGATGTTGATTCTTCAGATAATTATGATTCGTACCAATTCCCAGTTCGTTTAGTTTCACTACAAGGTCAATAGATATGAAAAATTTACTCTCAATAACTTTAATTGGCCTATTTTCTGCGGGTGCAATGGCACAAGAATGCAGCCTAGATATGGAAAAATCGGCTCCAAGCACACGCTATGTGGCGAACGATAATGGGACGTTTAGTGATGAACTCACAGGGCTGACTTGGATGCGTTGCCAGCTGGGGAAAACTTGGGATGCAAAGACGTTAGCTTGTAGTGGACCAGCTGAAACCTACCACTGGCAGAGTGCACTTGCTATGGTTGAATCAATTAATGACCAGAGTGGTAGTCATGCGTTGCATCAGTTCTCAGGTGTAAAAGAATGGCGTATGCCAAACATCAAAGAGTTAGTGTCATTAAAAGAAGTGGCATGCCACTCTCCAGCAATAAGTCACAAGGTGTTCGGTGATACGTTTAATGTTGAAGCAGGAAACTTGGCTTCATTTATATGGAGTTCGACTCCTGCAAGTGATGGACAGAGCGTGATGACGTTTGATTCCATTAATGGTGAGGTTTATCAGTACAACGCTGCGCAATACAAGTTTAGTGTTTTATTAGTTGCAGAATGAATTAGTTCTTAAGACGTAAATAAAAAGGCCGTGGTTTTCCACGGCCTTTTAGGTTTTGGTAAACAGGTATTAACTTAAAGCCTACACCTTAAAATAGTCTAACTGCTGCTTTTGTTGCTCAGCTAGGTTAGATAGCTCGTGGCTTGCTGCTGCGGCTTGAGTGATACCGGTTACGTTTTGGCTTACCAAACTGTAGATGTTTGAGATATTACGGTTGATGTCTGACGTCACTTGGCTTTGCTCTTCTGCGGCTGAAGCTACCTGCGTGTTAATTTCCGTCATGTCCGTTACTGAGTTAGCAATGCCTGAAAGGGCCGTGCTTACTTCCGCTGCCAGTGTTTGGTTGTGCTCTAGCATTGCTAGTGAGCTGCTCATGCTCTCGTTAGCGTTGCCAGATTGAACCTGCAAACCTTCAATAATGGTTTGGATCTCTTTGGTTGAGTCTTGAGTACGTGCTGCCAGCATTCGCACTTCATCTGCCACAACCGCGAAACCACGACCACTTTCACCCGCACGCGCCGCTTCAATTGCTGCGTTAAGCGCAAGCAGGTTGGTCTGTTCAGAGATGCTTTGAATCACCTCAATCACTTTGCCAATCTGTTCAGAGTGCTCTTTTAGCGTGCCCACAACATTTGCAGCTTCGCTTAGCTGAATCGCCATCTGTTCGTTAGCTTTGTTGCTTTCATTAAACAAGCTCATGCTGTGTGTTGCCATTTCGTCGGCTTGCTTAGACGCTGAGTCAGCTTGGACTGCGTTCTCATTAACGTGCGACGCGGTGCTTTCTAGTTGGTTTACAGCAGAAGCGACTTGCTCCACTTCTTGCTTCTCTTGGTCTGAGTTAACGCTGGATTGTGTCATTACAGCCGCTAGCTCTGTCGACGCAGAAGCCACTTCGATACTGATTCGAGACAGCGAGCTTACCGTATCACGCAGTTGGTCTACCGATTGGTTTACGTCTTGGGCAAGGCGAGATATTTCGTTGTCGCCATGCTCTTCCGCTTTTACTAGCAGGTTACCTTTTGCTACTTCGCGCATGGTTTCTTGGATATTGCTAAGCGGCTTAACAATGATGCCAGCTAGCGTCCAGCTGATGACTAATGCGATTGAAAGAATCACTAACAGTGCGATGGTTGCGGTATTGAGTGTGCTGGTGTGTTGCTGGCCATTGATGTCCACTTCTTGAGTGGCAATACGGTTCAGTTGCTTTGAGAGGAGGTTGATAGCTTGCACCATTTCGTTACCCGCGTGACGATATTGGTCGATTGCGATCTGATAGCGGTTATCAAAGTCAGAAGGTAGCGCTGCGCTGCCATGTTTTGCTCTTAGTAGAGGAAGCATAGTGGTGCGAGAAAAATCGACATAGTGATTCATCGCTTTGCTCATTGCGGCTACTTCATCTTGCATGCCTGGCACTGTGTCTAATGAGTTCAGTAGGCGAGTATTTTGGTCGCGTTTTTGGTTTAGTGTTTCAACCAGTGTTTTTACGTCATCAGCATTGAATAGGCTGTAGATCGCTTTGATGCGCATGCCATAGCTGTTGTCGACGATTTCACTGAGTTCTTCTTTATGTAGGATGAGTTGATCGGTTGCTGTTGATACATCTTTAAAAGCGTTTTCCAGTTTGTCACCACCGATGATGACACCCGTCAAAAGTAATACGACAGAAAAGAGTACTGGAATGAGAATTTGTATTTTTATCGATAAGCCACTGAGAAGTTGGCGCATGTAATGTCCCTCTTTGAATAATTAAATGAGCAGAAGCAATTGTTATTATTGTTATTAGTCAGTGATTCTAACTTCTGAGAATGACAATTCAATCAGTAATAGATTCGATTTTGATATATGCGATAGGTATTTCATAAATTCTGATTATTTATCGTACAAACAAGGCTTTAGCCATTTTTAAGATAGGGTTATTTAACACAGAACCCTGTGTGGTATTAGGTAATGAAAGGGATGGCGAGATATTGAGCGGTTTGGCTTAAATAGGTTGGAATGAATATTCAGTGCCTATAAGTGAGGCTAATTTATTACTTCAAGGTTATTTGGTAGGGGGAAAACAAGAAAATAAATTGTAGTTGTCATATAGGCTTCAATTAAGTGAAACACAACTGTCACATTCAGATTCTAAAGTGGGCACCGTTCAAGCAAAACAACATTACGGCAATAACGCCACTAAAGGAAATTTGTGATGAAAAAGACAGTTATCGGTGCAATTGCACTACTAGGCGCTCTAACAGTGAATACAGCTTCAGCTAAAGAAACTATCTCTGTAGTTGGCTCTAACAGTGCTTCTCCACTGGTTGAAGTTTTTGCAGAAACCTACATGAATAAAGGCGAACCAGTGTTCATCGAAATTCAAGCACCGGGTTCTTCTGCAGGCATCAAAGCAGCAAAAAATGGAAGTGCTGACCTTGGTATCTCTTCTCGTGACCTAAAAGAAGAAGAGAAAACAGCTGACCTGAAAGAGCTCGTTATCGCTCGTGACGGTATCGCAGTTGTTGTTAACCCAAATAACGAAGTATCTGCTCTTACAGCTGAGCAAATCACTTCAATCTACAAAGGCGACATCACTAACTGGAAAGATGTTGGTGGTGCAGACAAGCCAATCGTAGCAATCACTCGTGATACTGCATCTGGTACACGTGGTGCATTCGAAGACATCATGAAACTTAAGAAGAAGATTGGCGACAAGAAAGTATCGGCTATCTCTCAACGTGCACAAGTTGCAAACGGTAACGGCGCACTTAAAGTTTCTGTAGCTAGCAACCCATACGCTATCGGCTTTATCTCTCTTGGTACTGTAGACAACACAGTTCAAGCTCTAACTATCGACGGCGCAGAAGCATCAGTTGATAACGTTAAGAACGGCTCTTACAAAGTTGCTCGTCCTTTCCTAGTTCTTTACAAAGCAGGCGCTCCAACAGCTGAAACTCAACAATTCCTAGACTGGATGGTTGCAGATGAAGCTCAAGCTATCGCTGACAAAAAAGGCTACATCACAGTTAACTAATCTTAACTGACCAACACTTAATTATTGCTCAGCCTAACTTAGGCTGAGCCTTTTCTTTCAACTTTGTCTATTTCGAGCTCTTGTTGAGCCACAAAGTTTGAGATTTTATATATGACCATCGCAAATAGTGAAAAGCTTATGAATACTGAAGCGACTCAAATCAACAAGCCAAGTCTACGTGCTAAGAAGCGCATCGACTGGAGAGAAAGAATCTTCCACGGCTTGTTCTTATCGAGTGCTGTAATCGGCATCGTATCACTAGCCGTTATCGCTTACTTTATCGTTGCAGAGAGTATCCCTGCATTCCAAGAGGCGGGTGTTT
This sequence comes from Vibrio crassostreae, assembly GCF_024347415.1. Taxonomy (NCBI): domain Bacteria; kingdom Pseudomonadati; phylum Pseudomonadota; class Gammaproteobacteria; order Vibrionales; family Vibrionaceae; genus Vibrio; species Vibrio crassostreae. Next base: position 1,308,058 of record NZ_AP025477.1, on the reverse strand, counting down.
CTGGCATCGTTCTGGGTGTTGACTGGTTACCTCCAGCTCTATTCGGTGTTGCAACCATGATCGTTGCCTCGATCGTTTCGACACTTGGAGCTGTAGTTGTTGGTGTGCCGGTTGGTGTATTAACCGCTATTTTTATTGCTGAGATTGCTCCAAAGCGTCTGGCAGATATTATTCGACCAGCAGTTGAGCTTCTAGCTGGTATCCCGTCGGTAGTTTACGGCTTCTTCGGTCTGGTAATTATCGTTCCAATGATTCAGAACATTTTCCAAGTACCAGCCGGTAATACTATCCTGGCAGGTATCATTGTTCTGGGTATCATGATTCTTCCTACCGTTATCACGGTTTCTGAAACTTCGATTCGTGCTGTACCTCGTACATACAAAGAAGGTTCACTTGCACTGGGCGCTTCGAAAATCTACACAATTTTTAAGCTACTCGTTCCTGCTGCACGTTCAGGCATTATGACTGGTGTGATTTTGGGTATCGGTCGCGCACTTGGCGAAACGATGGCAATCATCATGGTTATGGGTAACGCGCCAGCAATGCCAGAAGGTATTTTGGATTCGGCTCGTACGCTAACAGCAAACATTGCAATTGAAATGTCTTACGCAAGTGGCGTTCACGCTAACGCACTGTACGCAACAGGTGTTGTACTTCTAGTGTTCATCATGATGTTAAATGGTGCTCTACTTTATCTTAACCGTGAAAAAGCGAAGTAGGCGAGGATAAGTAATATGGATCGCGTAAAATTAAAGCAAGCACGTCAAATCAAAGATAACATCTTAAAAGGTTTTATCTGGGCAGCTGCGGCTGTAACCGTTGGTTTCTTATTCTGGATTATTTGGTACATCCTATCGAACGGTCTGCAATACGTAGATTGGAACTTCATCACTGACGATTACACTCGTACTGGTGAAGAGCGTGGTATTTTCCCAATGATCATCGCCACGATCTACATGGTAATTGCATCGATTGCAGTCGCAGCACCACTGGGCATCATGACGGCAATCTACCTAACAGAATATGCGAAAGTAGGTAGCCGTTTGGTGAAAGTGATTCGATTCTGTACTGAGTCGCTCGCTGGTATTCCATCGATTATCTTCGGTCTGTTCGGTATGACCTTCTTTGTTTCGATCCTTGGCCTTGGCTTCTCGATTCTATCGGGTGCATTAACGCTAAGTATCTTGATTCTTCCTGTAATCATTCGTACTACAGAAGAAGCATTGATGGCAGTACCACAAACTTACCGTGAAGGCTCATACGGCCTTGGCGCTTCAAAAATCTACACTATCTGGCGTTTGATCTTACCAAGCGCAATGCCAGGTATCTTAACTTCGGTCATTCTTAGTATTGGTCGTGTAATTGGCGAATCAGCACCTGTATTTTTAACAGCAGGTATGGTGGCACGTGTTCCTGAGTCGGTATTCGATTCTGGCCGTACACTAACGGTTCACCTATATAAGCTGACAACAGAGCTATTTACTATCGATGAGTGGAACCAAGCCTACGGCACGGCGACAGTCCTAATCGTATTGGTTCTCTTGATCAACATGGTTACAAAACTGATTGCAAGACGCTTCAACACGGCAACTTACTAAGCTGATTAGCAGGCTCAACAATAAAGAGAGCCTCCGTGATAAAGAAAGCATCAAGCTAGACACGAATTTAAGAATTTAGAGATTACGACAATGAACAAATTTGATATTGAGAACCTAGATCTGTTTTACGGCGACAACCAAGCGCTTAAATCTATCAACCTGCCAATTCCAACTCGTCAGGTTACGGCACTGATTGGCCCATCTGGTTGTGGTAAGTCAACGCTACTACGTTGCTTGAACCGCATGAATGACCTAATTGAAGGCGTTACTATCAAAGGTAAGCTGGATATGGATGGCACAAACATCTACGGCAATATTGATGTGGCTGACCTACGTATCCGCGTCGGCATGGTATTCCAAAAACCAAACCCATTCCCAATGAGCATCTACGAGAACGTGGCTTACGGGCTACGTGCTCAAGGTATCAAAGACAAAAAGCACATTGACGAAGTAGTAGAAAGCTCACTGCGCAGTGCGGCACTTTGGGACGAAGTAAAAGACCGTCTTAAAGCACACGCATTTGGCTTGTCTGGTGGTCAGCAACAGCGTCTATGTATCGCTCGTACCATTGCAATGGAACCGGATGTAATCCTAATGGATGAACCAACATCGGCTCTAGACCCAATCGCGACGCATAAGATTGAAGAATTGATGGAAGATCTGAAGAAAGACTTCACTATCGTTATCGTAACGCACTCAATGCAGCAAGCGCGTCGTATTTCAGACCGTACTGCTTTCTTCCTAATGGGAGAGCTTGTAGAGCACAACGAAACGAGTGTTATCTTTAGCGAGCCAAAAGATGATCGTACTAAAGGTTACGTAAACGGTGACTTTGGTTAATTGATTATTCAAGTGCTGTGTTTGGCCTTTTAGCGAAATCAGCACGCTAACTGATACGCAGGTTAGATAATCGAATAGATCGACAGAATTATCACTATAACTATAAGCGATGGAAGTTTTGCCCCACTTTAGGTGGGGCTTTTTTATACCTTTAAAAAAGTCCCAATGTCGATGAAATTTTGGGCAGGAAATCCCATTTTTGTAGTCCTTCTCATGCTTGTGATAATGTAAAAAGTGAAATTGCGACCCGCTTAACATCTCATTTTTAGTTACATTGATTGCATATCAAGGCTTCTGTATTTTTGCTGTATTCTCAATAGCCAATGGACGGAAGCTGTGCCTGTAAAAGCCTTTGCAAAACAAATATCTGCTACGCGTGATCACCGTTTATTGGCAGAGTCTCTTTTTGACTACTTGACTAAGATGCTTGCTCCAAAAGGGATTGGGATATTTGCAGAACCGATACCAGAAGTCGATTCGTTCCCCTTGTTTTCTTATGGAGAGCTAACGTCTCTGGCTAATTATCCTGCTACGTTTTGGCCTTGGGTTTCTCAATTCGATACCGCAGATGGCGTGCTCCCAATGTCTATCAACACTTGTAAGTGGGAACACATGAAAGTGTTAGGTGGAGAGTCATTCATCATGATGCTCGACAACGCGCCTGCCTGTAGAACTTATTTAATTGTTCAAAATTGCAATGCTCAGCATATCAACCAAACCTTCGACCAAGATCTTGATGTTCTTCAACTTGCAGCAGCCCGCTGGCAATGCATTCGTGCAGAAAAGAACGCTGCGCTGGAGATCAAACACCGCGACACGCGTGAAGCGCAGTACCTTGATGAAATAAAGCTTCGTGAACTGTTTGTGGAGAATATGAAACTGGTTCATCAGGTGGCATTAGAGCTTTCTAATCCTGACTCTTTGGATGCCTTGTATAAAGCCTCGGTTGAGGCGGTTCGTGATCGGTTAGGATTTGATCGTGCGATCTTCATGCTATTGGATATGAAAAAGCGCTGTTTTAGCGGGACATACGGCACTGATGAGTCCGGTAAGACAAACAGTGAGCACCATACTCAATATGATTTACACCAGCTTGAAGCTGAATATATTGAAGCTTTGTCTGACAATCACACCAACCTCATTGTTATCGAGCAAGCCCCGCTCTACACGGAAGGAAAAGTGGTCGGGCAGGGGTGGAATGGAATGCTCATCTTACGTGAAGGTGATAAACCCGTCGGATGGATTGCGATGGATAACTACATTCACCGTTCACCCATCACCAATTATCAAAAGCAGATGCTTGAATCCTTTGGCTCTCTGCTTTCTCAGATCTACATTCGCAAACGCCAAGAACAAAATATACGCATGTTGCACTCAAGTATGGTGGAGCTATCTCGCTGCGATACTGTCAGTGAAGTGTGTAAATCGGCGGTGAGCTTTGCGATTCAGCATTTAGGCATCGATCGACTGGCGGTTTTTCTCACCGATAAAAATTGCAGTTACATGCAAGGCACGTGGGGCACGGACATAAAAGGCGATATTGTCGATGAGTCCTATTATCGCTCTGAGCTGGTAGAGCGAGACATCGTAGCCGCAGCTCGTGCTTGCCCTAACCAAGTGGCGTTTGAAGAGTCTGTCCCAATTTATCACGACTTTAATATTGTTGGTGTCGGTTGGACGGCAATGACCATGCTCACCACAAACACGGGTGAGCCGATTGCGTTTATCGCAGCCGATAACCTGTTAACTCGTAGCCCATTGACCTCACAATTGCGCGAAGTTATACGTATCTTTGCTTCAAGCCTTGCTGAGGTGCTGCAAAGAACTATGGCGCAAGAGGAGCTCAAAAAGCTCAATGAAACTCTGGAGCAAGAAGTCAGTAAGCGCACCCAAGAGCTAGAGTTGGCGAATGAGCAATTGGATATCATTTCCAAGCTAGACCCTCTGACACGTCTTGGAAATCGCCGCATGCTGTCGCAGGTCTTAGAAGATTTGAACTGCGACGATCAAGGTGCTTTTGCCACACAACATGAAATTACATTTGGGCTTATCCTTGTCGATTTAGATCATTTTGGCTTGTACAACAGTGTTTATGGTCATACGGAGGGTGATTCTGCTCTTCGAACCATCGGCAAGATACTTAATGCTCATGTTCATAGTGACAAGGAAACCTTCTGTCGGATTGGCGGAGAAGAGTTCATGTTGTTGATGATCGGCACTCATCACTCTGAAACTAAACAGCGTGCAGAGTCGATTAGAAAGTGCATTGAAGAGGCGAAAATCCTTCACAGCGAAAGTAGCACTAGCCCATATTTAACCGCATCAGTCGGGTATGCCTCGATAACTTCTGACCAGCACCAATTTGATTTTGACCTGCTTTACGGCAAGGCCGATAAAGCTTTGTATCAAGCCAAGGACTTGGGACGAAATAGAATCGTCTCAGCCTTGAAGCGAAAAAAGGTCGCGGTTTCAATCTCTTAGTCTGGTATCTGCTTCTTCCTAGCGTGAAAACGAATAAAGCCGTGATGCTCACGAGGTGGTCATCACGGCTTCATTTTTTCTTCTAAATCAAAGTGTTTCTGGTTAATTAAAGACTTTCTAGTGAGCTTTGACTCGTTTTGCTAGAGACTCGCTTTGGTTTCTTAACCGCTTTGATTACCTCAGAAGGGTCCCATGATGGGTTTGTCGAGCTAGCTTCACCATAAAGGCTTTGGTTTAGCTTGGTTAGCTCTGCTTCAACGGCTTCTAACGTCTCATCGCTTAGATCTGCATTTTCAGATTTCCATTGTTCAAACAAGGTTCTCGTCATCACGCCATCTTTCTTTTTTAGAGCTTCAATAAGCGCTTTTGCTGTATCTGATTGACGTTCAACAGTGTGTGTTGGTTTTGTCGTTACCCCACGGCGTGACCAGAAATAGAAAGCCATCGCTGAGCTGATTAACCATAAAACAGCAAACAGAGCGGTGAGATAAGGCCAGAACCCCGGGCTATCAACAGTCACAACCGTTGGGCTGACTTGTTGGGTTGGTGGTGCGGTAACTGGTGGTGTGCTAGACGTCGCGCGCTCACTTGCCTTTACCGCTAACTCTAGTCCAAGCGCTTTACTGGTTTGTTCTGATTGTGAATCGGTGTTGAACCAAGATTGAGAGACCTGCGGAAGTGGGATATTTCCAGCTTCTTTCGGGATCAATACCTGCTTGTAAACCACCACCGCATCACCGGACTGTGTTGTGCCAAATTGCGGCTTCTCTTCATAAACACGAACCGATTTAGGGTAGGTGACATTCAGTTTTGGTAGTTGGTGCTGGGTTAAATTTCTGGCTGTCATGGTGATGGTTCGAGTTAACGAATCACCCGCTTCCATTTCGATGGCTTGCTTGCCGCCTTCTAAACCATTGTTACTGGTTAGCTCGTTACCTTGGCTATCTGACCATTTTTGAATCAGTTTGAAGTTTGATGTTGGTAACCACTCACCTTGGTAGCCTTTTGGTACCTCTTTGACGGTTACATTTAGGGTTTCAACGGGAGTATCGAGTTGGAACAGACGAGTTGTACTGGAGTTGTTGGTTGAGTAAACAACGGCTCCTGTCAGCTTCGGCCCGTTCAGTTTAAATTGTCCCGCTTTTTGTGACGAGATGCGGAAAGACTGTTGAACAACCGTCACCTCTTGCCCATTGAGGACATCTTGAAATTGCTTTGATTCACCAATAGGTTCCACATCTAAGCCCGGCGAGCTCGGTGGTGCTATCTTGGGATCTTGCAGCCTTCTTGGATCAGCTTTAATTATCAGCTTTACATCAAGTTCAGCGACTTCTTGCGGGTACAGCGAGTCTTTACTCAGATTAAGCTGGAACTCAGCCATATCATGTTGAGTGGGTGCAGCTTTATTAACGGCAACATTGATGGTAATTGGCTTGGTTTTCGCCCCTTCAATATCAAAGCTAGGGATCTGAACCTTGCCTAAACGCAGCGGAGCAAGGCTGATGTTCCATTCACTTGACACCGAGCGGCTGCCATTGACGATTCGCATCGACGAGCCAAAGCTTGGTGTACCGACATAGAAGTCTTGTTGGAGCGCCGTTAGATCTAAAGCATCAGAAGAGACCTTTTCATCGGTCGCGACTCTAAGTAGGAATACTTCATCTTTGGTGACACTGTTATGTGAAACACTCGCCACAGCGTTTGCAGCCAATGCTGAGAAGGACGAGAAAGCTCCCAACAACAATGTTAGGAGTACGGATAAAAATGGCTTGTTTAGAAATCGCATGGTTACCACTTTTTGTTCTGGTTGTTAGGAGCACTTTTTTGTCGTGCTTGTAAAATCATTTGCGCTTTAAGCAGCTGACTCGGGTCTCGGGCGCTTTCTACTTGCTCAAGCTTTCGCATCTCTGGGTCACTCGATAGCGGTTGCTCTGAGGTTTGTGCTACCGCCTGTCGAGCATCGCCTTCACCTTTTTCGCTTGAAGCTTGCTGTGCGCTTGCACTTTGAGGTGTTGATTCATCTTGATCTTCTGACTGCTCGGCTTTATTTGGTTGCTTAGACTGAGCTGTTTGCTCGCCTGCATTTGCATCCGGTTGGTCTTTGGCTTGCCCTTGGTTTGCACTTTCAGCTTGGTCGTCTGTTAGGTTCTGTGATTTTTCACCGCTTGCAGAGCTTTGCTGTTGATCCGACGAGTCTTGCGAAGAATCATTTTGCTGACCTTGCTGACCTTGCTGACCTTGCTGACCTTGCTGACCTTGCTGACCTTGCTGATTCTGCTGGTCTTTTTGATCTCTGGATTCAGAATCATCTTGCTGTTGCTGTTGCTGTTGCTGTTGCTGTTGCTGTTGCTGTTGCTGTTGCTGTTGCTGTTGCTGTTGCTGTTGCTGTTGCTGTTGCTGTTGCTGTTGCTGTTGCTGTTGCTGTTGGGCTTGTTTGACGATCTCTAGATTCTTCTTCGCATAGGTGTGCTCAGGGTTGTTTTCTAGAATGTGTTGATACTCTTCTATCGCTTGATCGTACTTGCCTTGCTGCGCTTGTGCATTTGCAAGGTTGTAGCGAGCATCTTCACCATTTAAACCTTGTAGTGTCTGCTCTGCAGCTTCGAAGTCACCCGCTCTGTATTGTGCGATGCCTTTCCACTCTTGTTGTTGGAACTGTTCAGCTGCCTGTTGGAAGTCTTCATCTTGATAAAGCTGATAACCCAGCTGGTCGTCGGTTTTCCAAGGATTCGCAAACGCAGTATTCGGTTGGCTGAACGACAAAACCACAGCTAATCCGCACCAAATAACACCCTTTCGAAACAGTCCAAGTGCGGGCAGTAATAGGAATGGCAGAAGCCAGAAGCCATTGTTAATTCTGGTGTTGAGTGAGTTATTGGTTTTGGTCACTTCTGTCGTTGTTGCAATGCGGTCGAGATAGTTCGCGATGTGTTCAACATCTGAGTTATCAAATTGAACCTCAGTGAACGTGCCACCATAACTGCGAGTCAGGTCGCGCATGTTCTCTAAGTGGGTTCTTGCCACCACGGTTTGTCCTGAGGCGGTTTGCAGCATCGAGCCAGTAGGTAACGAGATTGGCGCACCACTTTCTGTCCCTACTGCTAAAATCGACAATGTCCAATTGCTGCCAGAGAGTAGGGCGTCTATTTCTCGCTTTTCTTGGTCATCGATATCATCCGCAATCAATACCAAGTCACCTTGGTAGATCTTCGCGCGAGTCATCGTCTCAATCGCAAGCTTTACCGCAGCAGGTGCATTACTGCCTTGGTAAGGCATGATATCCGGGGAAAGGTTAGGCACTAGGTTCTTAATGGTGTTGATGTCTGACGTTAGCGGGCTAATGGTGTAAGCATCGCCAGCGTACGCGACCATTCCGGTTAGACCTTCTTTCCACAACGAAAGCAGATCCAGAGCTTTGTATCGCGCTTGAGTTAGGCGATTTGGTTTTATGTCGGTAGCGTATAGAGACATCGACATGTCCATCATCACAACTCGTGCCTGCGTTTTTTCAAAGCTTGGTTGTTCGTTTTTCTCGAAGCTTGGTCCAGCTAATGCAATAACGCCGATCAGCCACCAAATACCGAAGTAAGTACTGCGATTTTTCGATGGCTTACTCGATTCTGGAGCTAGATAACGGGCGATGTGTGACGCGAGTAATCCTTGTTTGGACTGTGCCTTGCTCAGCCACCAAATAGCGGGCAGCACGGCAAGCGCCAAGAACCAATATGGGTAGATAAAAGTAAAGTTAGACATTGTTTCTCCTAATGGCTAACAGCATAAATGCGAAGAACATTGCCGCCGACAGTGGCCAGACAAACCACTCTTGTTGTGGTCGCCAGATCTTAGTAGCGTTCGTCACGGGTTCTAACTGGTTGATGGTGTCGTAAATGGTCGCCAGCTCTTTACTGTCACGCGCTCTGAAATACTGGCCGCCAGTGCGTTTGGCGATTTCCATTAGCGTGCGTTCATCGAGGTCTTGAGCAGTGTTCACTTTGCGAGTCATGAAGAACTCTTTAACCATCATTTCGCCTGCGCCAACACCCACGGTGTAAATCGTCGCGTCATATTTCTTTGCAATATCCGCTGCTTCTAGCGGATCTAATACCCCTGCGGTATTACTGCCGTCGCTGAGTAGAATCATTACACGTTGGGGCGCATCGCTATCGACAAAGGTTTTGGTGGCAAGGCCAATACCATCACCAATCGCGGTTTGAGTACCAATCAGCTTTAACACCGCTTGATTGAGCTGTTGTGAAAGCGTGTCTCTATCTAGCGTAAGTGGCGTCTGTAAGTAGGCGTGATCAGCAAATAGTACCAATCCGACTCGGTCGCCTTTACGTCGTTCAATAAAGTCACTCAATACATGTTTTACCGCAGATAAGCGATCGATGTATTCGCCATTGAATTGCATGTCTTCTTGGCTCATGGAGTAGGAGAGGTCGACAACCAACATCAAATCACGGTGTTTCGGCTGAAACTCAACTGGTTCACCGTACC